>NZ_MRCA01000002.1:433659-434844 GCF_001904645.1 Fischerella major NIES-592
TCAATCCGGGAGCCTCCGAATCCCGACGAGTGATGGTAGGTAGAGTCATGGTTGGCTTTGCGCTTGCGATCGCTGGTTATTTTGGTGTGAACCCGCCTGGTTTTGTGGCTCAGGTAGTAGCGTTTGCCTTTGGTTTAGCTGCGGCTAGCTTTTTCCCGATCATTATTTTGGGAGTATTCGACAAGAGGACAAACCGAGAAGGAGCGATCGCTGGTATGATTGTCGGCTTGTGCTTCACTATATTTTATATAGTCGGAGTGAAATTCTACGGAATGCAGCCTTGGTTCTTCGGAGTCTCTGCCGAAGGAATTGGCACTCTTGGTATGTTAATCAACTTCGTTGTCACTTGGAGCGTTTCTCGACTCACACCACCTCCACCACTGGAAGTCCAAGAGATGGTTGAAGTACTACGAACCCCTGGTGATGAACCACCAGCAATTGAGGAACTGGATGAAGATCATCTGGATTAGTAGGTAGGGGTGTTTCATTCCCTCAAACAAGTAAAATTTGCAAGTATTGAGGGAATTGAATAATTGTGGCAAATCTCTCCAAAGACAGAGCGATCGCTTTCTATTTGACCTCTTGCACGAATATTTGATAAGGAGGAATGAACCGCAAAGGCGCGAAGGACGCAAAGAAAGAAAATTTAGTGCAGCCGCACAGCGCGCGCGGTCTAGGCTATTTTGTCATTTGGCATCAAGCCAAGACGGCAAGTAGTCTCACCAATTACCCATTACCCATTACCAATTACCGACCCCAACGGATAATATCAGTGTTCAAACGGATATGATATGAATGGATTACCGTTGAGCGTGGGGAACTTACGGTGAGTTAGTTAGAATTAGTTAGATGTCTCCATGCTTAGTGTTTTTTCGTTATGACCATGCACAATTCTATAGATTTCCAAGACGTATTTGATGTCATCGTCGTTGGTGCTGGTCACTCTGGTTGTGAAGCAGCGCTTGCTACCGCACGCCTTGGTTGCCGTACCATGCTGTTGACACTCAACTTAGATAAAATTGCTTGGCAACCTTGTAATCCAGCAGTAGGTGGGCCTGCTAAATCTCAGTTAACCCATGAGGTGGATGCACTTGGTGGAGAAATAGGTAAGATGGCAGACCGTACTTACCTGCAAAAGCGGATTCTCAATTCTTCGCGGGGTCCTGCGGTGTGGGCATTACGCGC
>NZ_MRCA01000002.1:434854-768180 GCF_001904645.1 Fischerella major NIES-592
CTGCCGAAGGAATTGGCACTCTTGGTATGTTAATCAACTTCGTTGTCACTTGGAGCGTTTCTCGACTCACACCACCTCCACCACTGGAAGTCCAAGAGATGGTTGAAGTACTACGAACCCCTGGTGATGAACCACCAGCAATTGAGGAACTGGATGAAGATCATCTGGATTAGTAGGTAGGGGTGTTTCATTCCCTCAAACAAGTAAAATTTGCAAGTATTGAGGGAATTGAATAATTGTGGCAAATCTCTCCAAAGACAGAGCGATCGCTTTCTATTTGACCTCTTGCACGAATATTTGATAAGGAGGAATGAACCGCAAAGGCGCGAAGGACGCAAAGAAAGAAAATTTAGTGCAGCCGCACAGCGCGCGCGGTCTAGGCTATTTTGTCATTTGGCATCAAGCCAAGACGGCAAGTAGTCTCACCAATTACCCATTACCCATTACCAATTACCGACCCCAACGGATAATATCAGTGTTCAAACGGATATGATATGAATGGATTACCGTTGAGCGTGGGGAACTTACGGTGAGTTAGTTAGAATTAGTTAGATGTCTCCATGCTTAGTGTTTTTTCGTTATGACCATGCACAATTCTATAGATTTCCAAGACGTATTTGATGTCATCGTCGTTGGTGCTGGTCACTCTGGTTGTGAAGCAGCGCTTGCTACCGCACGCCTTGGTTGCCGTACCATGCTGTTGACACTCAACTTAGATAAAATTGCTTGGCAACCTTGTAATCCAGCAGTAGGTGGGCCTGCTAAATCTCAGTTAACCCATGAGGTGGATGCACTTGGTGGAGAAATAGGTAAGATGGCAGACCGTACTTACCTGCAAAAGCGGATTCTCAATTCTTCGCGGGGTCCTGCGGTGTGGGCATTACGCGCCCAGACTGATAAGCGGGAATACGCAGCGGTGATGAAGGGTATTGTTGAGAATCAAGAAAATTTAACTGTCCGCGAGGGGATGGTTACTGATTTAGTGCTGGGTGCTAATGATGAGGTTATTGGTGTTCAGACTTATTTTGGTGTAGGTTTCCAATGCAAAGCGGTAATTCTGACAACTGGTACATTCTTGGGTGGCAAAATATGGGTTGGTAATAAGTCGATGTCAGCGGGGAGGGCTGGAGAATTTGCTGCTGTCGGGTTAACGGAAACTCTACAGCGTTTGGGCTTTGAAACTGGGCGCTTGAAAACAGGTACGCCGGCACGAGTGGACAAGCGGTCTGTAGATTACAGCAAAATGGAACCCCAGCCAGGGGATACGGATGTGCGTTGGTTTAGCTTTGACCCCCAAGTGTGGATAGAAAGGGAACAAATGCCCTGCTACATGACGCGGACAACAGCCGAAACTCATCGTCTGATTCGGGAAAATCTCCACTTGTCGCCGGTGTATGGTGGTTGGGTAGAAGCGAAAGGACCGCGTTATTGTCCTAGTATTGAAGATAAAATAGTACGCTTTGCTGATAAGGAAAGCCATCAAATTTTTATCGAACCGGAAGGTAGAGATATACCAGAACTCTATATTCAAGGGTTTTCTACAGGATTGCCAGAAAACTTGCAATTGCAAATGTTGCGCAGTCTTCCTGGTATGGAAAACTGTATCATGTTACGTCCGGCTTATGCTGTGGAGTATGATTATTTACCTGCGACTCAGTGTTTTCCCACGCTGATGACAAAAAAAATTGAGGGGCTGTTCTGTGCCGGGCAAATTAACGGTACGACTGGCTATGAAGAAGCGGCAGCCCAAGGAATTGTGGCAGGAATTAATGCGGCAAGATTTGTGCGGGGAGAAGCAATGATTGTGTTCCCGCGTGAAGAAAGTTACATCGGTACACTAGTTGATGATTTGTGTACAAAAGACTTGCGGGAGCCTTACCGGATGTTAACTAGTAGGTCAGAGTATCGTTTAATTTTACGCTCTGATAATGCTGATCAACGCCTGACTCCTTTGGGAAGGGAAATTGGTTTGATTGACGATCGCCGTTGGGAATTATTTACCCGCAAGCAAGCAAATATTGCCGCTGAAAAAGAACGGTTGCACAGCATCCGGGTGAAAGAACATGATGAAGTTGGCAAAGCGATCGCTCAAGCCACAGGACAAGCAATTAAGGGTTCGATTACCCTCGCTGATTTATTACGACGTCCTGGATTTCATTATACAGACCTCAATGTCTACGGACTCGCAAATCCCCACCTCAACCGTGCTGAAACAGAAGGGGCAGAGATTGATATCAAGTACTCTGGTTATCTGGCGAGACAGCAAAATCAAATTGAGCAAATTGCTCGTCAAGCCAATCGCCACTTACCTCCAGATTTAGATTACGGAGCAATTGATACCCTTTCTAAAGAAGCACGGGAAAAGCTCACCAAGGTAAAACCGTTGACCATCGGTCAAGCAGCACGGATTGGTGGTGTGAATCCGGCTGATATTAACGCTTTGTTAATTTATTTAGAATTGCGTAGAACAAAGACGGATACTGAGTTTTCAGCTTTAGCTTCCCAACAAACTTTATGAAGCAGGAGTATAGTAGTAGGGTATATCAGGGTATAGTTGAGTATGATTGATGACATCAGTATATACTGAGAATAATCATCTAGCTTCCTGACTCCAGTCGAATTTAATACCAAATCCCTCATTAACTCGTCTAACTAAGACGGGATAATAGACTTTTGCTCCCAGATCAGCACCAGGGCTAACAAAATATAGGGGAAAGGTTAAAGGGGAAAACTAGATGATGGGGGGATGGGGAGATAGGGGGAAATTTCCACCCCACCTGCCCACCTCTCCATCCGGTAGACTTTATCCTTTCCCAACTTCTACAAGAAGTCTATTGGTTCGCTACGACGAAGCTAAAACTGAAAAATCGCTATGTCTCAAGAAGCCAGTACCAACCTCATTATTCCAGAACCATCAGAGGAATTAATCGCCATTGAACCTTGGACGATAGATACCTACGCAGATGGTTTTATGGATGATCTATTTGCCGAAATAGACTCAATTTTGGATAGTAGTGCCAATCTACCTTCGCACACGGTGCAGCAAACAAACCCGATGCCGCCAGTTGTTTTGCCAAATCAACCGTGGCAAAACATACAAACAGTAACGCACTACAGAAACAACCCGAATGCAGTGGTGGTGAATACTGCTCCTGTCAGAAAAGTTGTGAAAAGAGTACGCCCAAAATCACGACACTGGTTCAGTCGGATGCTAAGTGTAGGAACAAACTTGGCAGTGGCGATCGCTAGCATTGTCTGGTTAATGAACTCTGGTTTGTTCCACCGCTTCAGATTAGCATCTTTCCAGCAAGCCTTAGAAGCACCCCAACCGAAACTGCCCACAAAGGCAGAAATAGAAGCAGATTTTGTGAATTATATGTTGGGTTCGCTTGCTGCCATAGACAGACAAGAAGCGAAAACCAAAATCAAACCCATCAACGTTGCACTCACACCAGGAGTAACAACTAACCGCACAGCCTTAGCTTATGTCAGGAATGACCAACCTCCTCCCAGCCTACCACCAGTTTTGACCGCTAACAATACATCTCCTGCTCCGACTTCTACTTCTACGAACGTTGTTGAGCGAATTTATATCCCTGTTTATAAAGCGCCATTACCAATGCGCTATGTACCTCCAAAAGTTTCTGGCATTAGTAACACTTTGCCACCACTGCCATCTGCCGTGAATCAAAAGACAACAAATACCTCTAAACCACCATCCGTTGTCAAACCCTCTGCAAATAGTGGGATTCAACCAACTAAACCTGCAAATGTCTTAGCAGTAGTGCAACAAAACCTGAAACCCGTAGATATAAAAACAGCACCAATTACAGTTAGACAAGCACCTAAAGCAACGCTACCGTCTTTGTCAACTTCGTTAAAACCTGTACAACAACCTACAACTACAGCACCGCAATCACAACCAACACCAATCAAAGAAGTCACAGCTATTGCATCTGCTCCTACTCCTGCCTATGTTCTTGAGGGATTGCTAGAGTCAGAGAATAAATCCAAATCTGCTGCTTTATTTCAAATCGATGGTGTAACTCAGCGCGTTGGTATTGGTGAAAGCATCGGTTCTAGTGGTTGGACACTAGTAGATGTTGCAAACAAAGAAGCAATCATCCGCCGCAACGGCGAAGTGCGATCAATTTTTGCTGGACAGAGATTTTAGTTAATATATATCATGTTCGCTTGAATACCTATACTGTCGCGTATGCTGGTAATAGGTAATTGGTAATCCGTAATGGGAAAAACTAATGACCAACAGCCAAGCATAATATCGTAAGCAGTTAGTCGAACTTGATATAAGTTAGTGTGAACAAATGGCTGGTTAAGGCTGTGAGTAGTTAGTAGGTAAAAACAACTTCCAATTTCCGTCTACACCTTAACACAGTAATATCTTTCGCCTTTTGTGCAAACCAGACAAGGGCACATCATCTTGAAACTGAAGTTTAATTCGACAAAAATAAAGCTACTAAACTGTCCTAATTCAAAGATTCAAATGCAGAAAAACTCCACGACCATTTGGGTTGAAAAACGCTATGTTTTCACGGAACACTCAACCAAATAGTTTATCAAATTAATTGATTCTTACACTTTTAACGAGACTCTAATTTAGTAACTCGCTTCTCTAATCCTTGGACTTGGCGCTTAACTTCGACTACTAATGTCGCCAGTCTATCAAACATTTTATCTTTTTCTTGTTGGGAAAGATTTCGTCGGGATGGCGACGGAGTTATGGTTGTTCTGGGTAATGAAGAAGGACGATTTGATAACTGGGATTGGAGTTGATTTACTTCTGACTGCAAGCGATTAAAATCAGCTTCTAAATTGTTAAGTCGAGATTCTATTTGTTGCGATGCGGCAGGATGAGAAAACAAACCACCCCAAATAAAAATAAACGTTAATATTCCCAGAGAGATTAACACCCCGATTCTTTTCATTGCTTTGCTATAGTGACAATTATATCACTACGTTAGCGCATGTCATCGCATAATCGGGCTGGCATGATGATGGATTAAGTACCATTTTCCTCCCAAAAATTCAAAAATATTTGTAGCAAGCGATCGCGCTTCGATTTTCCTACCGTTTATCACTTGCATCACATTTTCTACTAACACAATATAGGCAAGATGATCGCGTATCTCTACACTAATTATCTCGGCATTAATTTCAATATAAGGAGTATTTTTAAATATCTTCTGCCAAGAGGTAGAAATTGCTTTCCAACCCCGGAGTATATCCCAGCCAGGGTGAACACAAAGACTACCAGTTCCTTGAGACCAAACTGCACTCATAGCCTCAATATCTTTTTTTTCAAACGCCCGATAAAAAGCATCATTCACAGCTAAAATTTCAGAATTATTTGTCATTTTTCATTGGTTAGTAGTTAGTTGTTAGTAGTTAGTTGTTGTTTAATACTTACCCCTCACACCCCTCACACCCCACCCTTACGGGAAGCCGCTACGCGTCTACACACCCCTCCCCATCACCCCATCACCCCATCACCACATCAGAAACTACTTTCCACTTTTCACCACACCAATGGTTTGCAATAATTGCTTGGCGGTGAAGGGTTTAGATAAAAAGGCTTTGACACCGATGTCGGCTGCGGCGTTTACCTTTTCGGTGGAAGCCAGTCCACTGACGGCGATAATTTTGACGTTGGGATTAATTTTTTTCAAGGTGCGGATGGTTGTCAGTCCATCCATAGATGGCATGAGCATATCTGTTAATACTACAGATATTTCGTCACGATGTTCTGCATAAAGAGCGATCGCTTCAATACCATCGCTAGCTGTGATTGCTTTATAATTGTGGGTTTCTAGGGATGTTTTGGTGATGTCCCGAATCGAATCTTCATCGTCAACGACCAAAATTAATTCACCATTGCCGGTGGGTAATTCTTTTTCTGGTTCTTCTAGACTTTCTGGTGTCTGTTGTGCTGGTAAAAATACTTTAAATTGGCTGCCTTTACCAACTTCACTATAGACATTAACAAAGCCGCCATGACTTTTGACGATTCCTAGTACTGTAGAAAGACCTAAACCAGTTCCTTTGCCAAATTCTTTCGTCGTATAAAATGGCTCAAAAATCCGGTCGAGGATTTCCGGGGCAATACCCACTCCTGTGTCAGCAACAGTAATTGCTACGTAAGCCCCTACTTGGGCATCTAAATGCATTCTGGCATAGTTTTCGTCGACTAAAAAATTTTCTGTGGAGATTGTTAAATTACCACCGTTGGGCATAGCATCACGGGCATTGACACATAAATTCATCAGTACTTGATGCAGTTGGGTAGCATCACCATATATAGTCCAGAGATTTGGAGGGATAGAGGTAGAAACGTTAATGGATTTCGGGAAGGTTTCTCTAATTACTTGCTGGATTTCTCGGACTATGTGCTTGAGTTGCAGCAAGGTGCGATCGCCTTCCATCCCCCGAGTAAAAGATAATACTTGTTTAACTAAATTTGCTCCCCGTTTGGCATTACTAATTAAAATTGGTAAAAGTCGCTTACTGCGCTCATCATCTAGTTGTGATTCTAAAAGTTGCGCTGTCATCAATATTGGTGCTAGGACATTGTTCAGGTCATGGGCAATACCACTAGCCAAAGTACCTATACTCTCTAATCTTTGGGCGCGTAAAAATTGTGATTCTAATAATTTTTTTTGGGTAATATCAGTATTTACAACTAAAAAACATTGGGTTGTGTTGTCAAAATCTTTTACGAGTGTCCAACGGCTTTCAACTGTAATCTCCTGACCCGTTTTTGTTATTTGCTGTAATTCACCTTCCCAGGCACGATTTTTCATTAGAATCGAGAGGGCAGCTTGTAATTTTGATAAATCTTTTTCTTGCCAAAGTTCTGAGGCTTTTTTACCAATAGCTTCTTCTTTTTTCCATTTGTAAAGTAGTTCAGCAGCTTTATTCCAAAATAAAATTTTTCCTTCTAAATCTTGGACAAAAATAGCATCAGTTGCTACATCTAATAAAGCGGCTTGTTCTCGGATTTTTTGCTCATTTTGTTTACGTTCTAGGGCATAACGAATCGAACGTTCTAGTAAAGGTGCTGCTAACTGACTTTTTTCCAGATAATCTGCGGCTCCGGCTTTCATCGCCTCGATGTCTATTTCTCTGTCTCCCTGACCGGTAAGAAAAATAATCGGAGCTGTACAGCCATGATCAACAGCTTCACGTAATAATTCTAGACCGTTGCCATCGCCTAAACGGTAATCTACTAGATAAACATCATACTGCCCAGAGGCGATCGCGTCTCTGCCTGCTTGATAATTATCTACCCATTCCAATGTACAGGTAGCTACTTGAAATTCTTTAAACCAATCGCGAGTTAATATATAATCATCCTCATCATCGTCAATCAGCAGAACCCTGATTAAGTTGTTTTTCATTGCTGCCTCCCACGCTTATAGCGGCAGTTCTACAATTTCAAACCAGTACTTTCCTATAGTCTTCATTACTTCTACTAAGGCGGCAAATGTCACCGGTTTAATGATGAACGAATTTGCTCCCAAATTATAGGTACGATAGATATCTTCCTCGGCTTTTGAGGTAGTGAGTACCACAACGGGAATTGACCTTAGTTCTGGATCATTTTTGATTTCCCTAAGTGCTTCACGACCATCTTTTTTCGGCATATTCAAATCTAACAAAACCAGACCAGGACGAGGTGAAATATGAGGATCAGCATATCGGCCGTGCCGATACAGATAATCCATTAACTCTTCTCCATCCCGAACGATCCGTAGCTCAATGGTCAAGCGACTTTCTGCTAATGCTTCACGAACTAACATACAGTCGTCCTCATCATCATCGGCCATTAAAATAGTGACGGTTGTTTGCCGACCCTTCACCCTGCATTTTCTCCTTTATGAGGTTTCTTAGGATTAATTCATTATTAAATTGCAACAAATAAATGGGTAAAAATGCAAAACTGCTAATTATCATATGGGGTATGATAAACCCATTAGTAGCAGAAAAAATCAAGAGTGAGGATGAATAGGCAAAGTGACGATAAATTTTGCCCCTTGTCCTGGTTCACTCCTGGCGTTGATGGTCCCTTGATGACGCTCAACTATTTTGCGGCAGATTGCTAACCCTATACCAGTGCCATCATATTCACTACGACCATGTAGGCGCTGAAAAACGTTAAAGATACGGTCTAAGTATTTCTCATTAAACCCTATACCATTATCTTCCACAATGATTTGACATTGTTCAGCACTGACATGTTCTGGATCATACAGGAGTTGGCTGTAGATTTTCACAATAGGCTGTATTTCTTTTTGATGAAACTTCAGAGCATTACCAATGAGATTCTGCAATAATTGTCGTATTTGCAGCGGGTCGGCATCGATCACGGGTAATTCTCCGATTTCTATAGTTGCTCCGGTTTGCTGTATGCTAATTTCCAAATCAGACAACACTTCTTGGGTAACCTGTAAAAGATCCACCGCCACAAAAGGCTGCGCTCTGGTGGTAACTCGCGAAAGGGTCAATAGATCTTCTATCAATGTCTGCATCCGACGAGCAGCATTTTGCATTCTTTCTAGATAGTCACGTCCTTGTTCATTGAGGACATCACCATAACTAGCTTTCAGGCGATCGCCAAAGGTTTTAATTTTCCGTAGTGGTTCTTGCAAGTCATGGGAGGCGACAAAAGCAAATTCTTGCAGTTCTTCGTTAGAACGGCTGAGTTCCTGTCGTTGTCTGGTTTCTTGTTCTAGGAGTTTAGCTTGGGCGAGGGCAATACCAATTTGATCTGCTAGTTGGCGCAACAATTCGGTTTCCCACTCATTCCAGTAGCGGGGATGGGCGCACTGATGGGCAATCAACAGCCCCCAGAGTTGATCTTGCATGATAATGGGCACAACTAGGTTAGCTTTAACTGATAATCCTTGGAGAAATTCCACATGACAAGGTTGGATATCGGCTTGGGTAATATCTTCAATAGCGCTAATTCGTCCCCGGCGGTATTTTTCGATGTAATCTTCTTGAAAGCAGGGATCAACAATGTTTCGCCCCAAAATCATGGGTGTACCAGGAACCACGGCTTCTTTTACTACAGTCCCAGAACCATCAGGACGTAATCGAAAAACTACTACCCGATCTGCACCTAATAGCTTTTGGACTTCTGTGACGCTAGTTTGCAGAATGTCATCGATTTGTAATGATTGGCGAATTTTGAGAGTGATATCAGCAAATAACCGCGATCGCATGTTTTGCCGTTGTAATTCTTCTTGTACCCGTTTGCGATCGCTGATATCCATCATGGCACCGATCATGCGGACAGGATTACCTGCACGGTCAAGAACAACGTAACCGCGGTCAAAAATGTGTGCGTAGGAACCATCAGCACGACGAAAACGATATTCGTTAGACCAAAATTGTTGTCTACTGTCTATAACAGCGTGAATATCAGCAATAATTCTCTGTCTGTCATCTGGATGTATGCATTCATACCACCAATTAGTATTATTCCTACTTTCTTCTGGTGGATAACCAAACAATGTTTGGACATTTTCATTCCACCACACTTGGTCGGTTGACAAATCCCAGTCCCATACCACGTCAGTGGTAGCACGGGCAAGGATTTGAAAACGTTCTTCACTTTGATGTAATTTTTCCTCTGCTAGCTTACGTTCGGTAATATCTGTATGGGAACCTACCATCCGCACAGCGTTACCATCTTCATCCCACAGGGCTTGACCGCGATCTAAAATCCATTTGTAAGTACCGTCTTTACATCTAATGCGGTATTCACTGATGTAAAAAGGAGTTTTTTTATCAAAGTGGTCTTGAATCACTCGTCTCACCCAACCAAGATCATCGGGATGCACTCGGCTTGACCATTCATCCAAGTGGTTGGAAATCTCTTGTTCTTCGTAACCAAGCATTTCTTTCCAGCGTGTGGAAAAGAAAACTTCATTGGTTTTGACATTCCAATCCCAAATGCCATCATTACTACCCTGCACAGCTAATTGCCAACGTTGCTCACTTTCTTTGAGGGCTTCTTCAGCTGTCTGGCGGGCGATCGCTGTTGCTAGAACATTGGCAGTGGCTTGTAAAAAGTAAATATCATCTTTGCTAAAAGTACGATATTTGGTTGTATGGGCGCCTAAAACACCAAAAGCACGGTCTTTACCATGAATAACGACACTGAGGCTACTAATTAATGGCTGTTCCTGAAAAAACGGTGAGGAATTGAACCGTGTTTCTGTGCGCAGGTCTTCTACAATCACTGGTTCGTTAACTTTGAGAGTGTAGCCAGCTTGAGAATTGTTTCCAGCTTGGATAGTTGCCTTTCCCACTAGTTGTTGTTGCCAACCTACTGCTGCTCGCAACAGTAGTGTGTTGTTATCTGGTAGCAGTTCCCAAGCTTTGCTATACTCTACTTTTAGACACTGGGCAACAAAGGTGACTGCTTGCTGCATCAGGGAGGTAATATCTGTGCCAGCTAGTGCCTGTTGACTGAGTTCTGCTACTAGAATCTGCTGTTCGGTTTGTTGTCGTAGCGCCTGCATGGCGTGACTAGCTTCTAAAAGACGCTGCACTCGTTGACGCAATATTGGCCATTTCACAGGTTTGGTAATAAAATCTGCCGCACCTGCCGCAAAAGCCTTTTCTATAGATTCTTGGTCAGTAAGACCTGTAACCATTAATATAGGAGTGCGATCGCCACCAGGAAGGCTTTTTAATTGGGCGCAGCAGGTAAATCCATCCATCCCCGACATCAAAACATCTAGTAACACCATGTCTGGTTGCTGTTGAGTATAAATAGCTAGGGCCTCTTCACCACTACTTGCCTCTAGTACTCTATATCCTGCTGTTTTTAACAATTCATGTAACTGTTTACGTACACAATGGTCGTCATCGACAACCAAAATTAAATTAGTCATTTTTTAAGAGTCAATGATTAATAGTCAAGATGTTTAAAATATTTTGATAAAAAAATTAATATTATTTTTTTACTTATTCCATTCTATGTATTTTTTGCTTCTTTTTCTATTACTTTCTGCATCAGATAAGCATTTTGCTAACTTATAATTCAACATCAGATGACAATTGACTATTGACTATTAACTACATGTAATGTTTTTAATAATTCCTGTGCAGTATAGGGTTTTGGTAAGAAAACTGTACGCTTTGTATTGTTATTTAGTAAAATTTGTTCACCTGTTGCCAAGCCACTCACAGCAATAATACGTAAAAGCGGATTCATTTTCCGCAATGTGTTAATAGTGGTTGTGCCATCCATATTTGGCATCATCATATCTATAATTGCTGCACTAATTTTGTCTTTGTGTTGGGCATACAGTGCTACTGCTTCAATGCCATCACTAGCAGTGAATACTTTGTAGTTGTGATTTTCTAAAGAAGTTGCTGTAATCTCTCTGACGGCGACTTCATCATCTACAACCAAGATCCATTGTCCTTGACCTTTTGGCATTTCTATGTTTTCTGATGGTGCTTCAGTCTGTGTTGGAACTGCTGGTAAAAATACTTTAAATTTTGTACCTTTACCAAGGGTACTAGACACAGTGATAAAACCACCGTGACCTTTGACAATACCCATGACTGTTGAGAGTCCCAGTCCTGTACCTTTACCAAACTCTTTGGTTGTGAAAAATGGCTCAAAAATTCTGTCTAATATTTCTTGAGAAATGCCGACTCCTGTATCAGTGACTTTCAGGACTATGTAAGAACCAACTTTTGCATCTAAATGCATTTTGGCATAGTTTTCATCAATGACAATATTTTGAGCAGCAATTGTGATCTTTCCACCAGTGGGCATGGCATCACGCGCATTGAGGCACAAGTTCATTAATACTTGATGTAGTTGGGTACTATCTCCACAAACGCTCCACAAATCTGCTTGAATTTCAGTGTCAACAGTAATTGATTTGGGAAATGTTTGTTCGACAATTTGCTTCATTTCCAAAATCAGGTGTTTGACTTGGAGAACAGTGCGATCGCCTTCTATCCCCCTTGCAAATGACAGTACTTGCTTCACTAAATTTGCACCACGCTTGGCATTATTTTCTACTATTGATAAGATTTGGCTATCGCGTCTGTCTTGGGATTTAGCTTTTAATAGTTGTACCGACATCAAAATTGGCGATAAGACATTATTTAAATCATGAGCAATGCCACTAGCAAGAGTCCCAATACTCTCCATACGTTGGGCGCGTAAAAATTGTTTTTCTAGTTCTTTTTTTTGGGTGATATCTGTATCAACTATCAGAATGGATTTTGGTTGTTGATGTTCATCTCTTACCAGTGTCCAACGACTTTCAATGATGATTTGTTGACCAGATTTGTGAGTTTTTTGTAATTCTCCTTGCCAAAAACCGTGTTCTAAAACTGTGTTATTAATTTCTCTTAGTAGTGATAATGGTTCGTGAGCAAAAAGTTCATCAGCATACTTACCTATAGCTTCTTCTGATTGCCAGCCGTAAAGGTTTTCTGCACTTTTATTCCACAGTAAAATCTGATTAGATAAATCTTTCAGAATGATGGCATCAGTGGCAATATCGAGTAAAGCTGCTTGTTCGCGGACTTGTTGTTCTGCTTGTTTGCGGGCAGTGATATCCTCAAAAATATATAAACGTCCAAAATATTGATCATTAACGTCGCGGACTTGGGTTGAGAACCGCCGTATGATTCGCCCATCGGTAAATAAAATTTCGTCTTCAACAACACAGTGGTTGTCTTCGCTTTGTAAGGGTTTACAGGACTCAGCAAAAGCGGGAATATCTGCTATTAATTGTAGACAATCGGGTATGATATCCTGATTCTTTAATTGACGACGTTCCATCAATGGTTTGAGGTGTTGGATACCCCAAATTTCACAAAATCGATCATTGAAATACAAAATATTGTCTGTACGATTATCGACAACATAAAATGCTAGGGGTGAAACGCTAGTCATAGAACGTAATAGGGCTTCTTGCCAGCAGAGATGTTCTTCGGCAAGTTTGCGATCAGTAATATCTTCTACTACATAAGCAAATTGTGGAGTGCCGCCACAACAGGCAGCAATTGGTGATACTGTACTTCTAAGCCATTTTTTACCCTGGGGGTGATCGTGAGCATATTCAAAGCTGACAGGTAATTTGGTATATTCAGCCTCACGATAATAATGTATCCACTCATTCACGGACTCTTTTGGTACACCTAACTCACTAGCAAAGCGATTTTGCATCGCTTCTGGAGTTAGCCCAAAAAATTTGGCACTAGTCGCGTTATCAGAAATGTGCAGTATATCATTACCTCGGAGTTCAACAACTCCCATCATCATAGGGGCACTGTCATAGAAACTACGGAGGGTAGATTCGCTCTGCTGTAGTGCTGTTTGTGACTGTTTATATTCCTTTTTAATACTGACTAATTCGGAGAGATTTCGTCGTAATTCTAATTGCCTAATAACTAAGCGGCCAATAGCTTGTAGTGCTTGTATTTGTTCTGAGGTAATTTCACGGGAAATGTAATCAACTACACAAACAGTCCCAATTGCTTCTCCCTCTGGTGCAAACAAAGGCACACCTGCATAAAATCTGACATGTGGTTCCGAGGTAACTACAGGCGAGTTGGCAAACCGTTCATCAGCCAAAGTGTCAGGGACAATCAAAATATCCTTCATTTCTATACAAATAGGGCAGAATCCCATCTCTCTTGGCATTTCTCCCACCGATAATCCCACTTTAGCCTTGAACCACTGACGCTTAGCATCAATAAAATTAATCAGAGCGATCGGTGTTTGGCAAATTTGAGCCGCTAAAAACGCCAAATCGTCAAACACTTGTTCTGGTAAAGTGTCTAGAATTTGATACTCATGAAGAGCTTCAAGCCTCTTCACTTCATTATTAGGCACTAAAGTTTTCATGAGATGTTTTCCCACTATTCCTGATTTACGGCTTGCCTTCGTGTAACCTATGGCTGTTGAAATGACTGAAGTAGGGCGGTAAGAAATAAAAGAGCGACATCAGTCATGAGTGTGTTTGCAACTGCTATACACAAATACCCTAACGGGAAAATTGCTTGCTAATTCACCTTACGATTACTTTAAGTTGGTAGTTTAGTTCAAGTTACTATCCAGCCATCTAAATTAGAGACAATTAGACAACTTTGTCACTTCAACTATAGTAATATGCCTTAGGGGAGATGACAAAATAATTATTAAATTGGGTAAAACTACTTAAAAAATCCAAAAATTGCCCAGTTATAAGCACTTTTGTTATGGATGATCTTTGGATAAAGCTGACATAAGCTGGCAACAACAGGATCAAAGATACTTACTATGGGTGTAGGGTAACTGATAATAGTTGGTGGTTGGTTGTTAGTGGTGAGTCCAGCTCCCCAAAAAGGCGGTTACCGTCACGTAGACACCTAGACGCGTAGTGGCTTCCCGTAAAGGTAGGTTGGTGGTTATTTCTCTACTTCGCCCACTCCACTCTACGGGAAGCCGCGCAAAGCGCGTCTACACGCTCTCCCTACTCTTCACACTCCACACTTCTGTAATGTCCAATGCTTCATACCCAATAACTTTTGCTATGATAACAACATTTCCCTTTTCCATAAAACCTAAATCTGAAGATAGCTTTGTCATTACCTTTGCACCGTTACTAGTTGAGGAAATCTATCGATTAGCTAATGATCCAGCAAACGGGGCTGTAGTGGTGATGAGCGGTACAGTTCGCAATCAAACTGATGGTAAACCAGTTGTTTCCTTGGAATACCAAGCTTATGAACCAATGGCTCTACAAGTGTTCTATCAAATTGCTACCGATATTCGTCAAAAATGGACTGATGTCAATCGTGTAGTCATTCACCATCGCATTGGACATTTGCAAATTGGCGAAATCAGTGTTTTAGTGGCGGTGGGTTGTCCTCACCGTTCGGAAGCATTTGCAGCTTGTCGTTATGCAATCGACACTCTCAAACATAACGCCCCCATTTGGAAAAAAGAACATTGGCAAGATGGTTCTAGCAGTTGGGTAAGTATTGGTGCTTGTGAACAGTCTTGATGTTTCCTAGCTGGGGGGTTGCAGGTATGAGGGGGCTGCCACTGCAACCATCAATGGTATTGCAATCAGTATAATCTCCGTTATTGATTACTCCTACCCAGGAGTAATTGCAGCGATCGCGTATACGGAACTCACTGCGATCGCCCTCAAAATAATGTCGCGATCCACAGAATCGCGACATTAGTAAAAGAAACCTTAGGGAAAAAACGAGTAGATGATTGAGGAAATCATTTACTTCTAATATTGTCTTGCTTTTATGTAAAGCACTAATCTATCGATTGTTTTGAAAATAAGTGTCAAAGTGATAATATATCAGCTTATCTAGAGGAAATATCTAAAAACAAATATCTGATTGATGTGGAAAACAAATTTACCTGAGTGCATTAATAAAAATACCGCCATGATCACAAAACTACGACGGTAAGCACAATGCCTTTGTTAATGCGATCGCTCTGATCTAGTTGTTCAATTGCTTTATAACCCTCAATTGTCAAAATAGCAGTTCCCCCTGCAAAACAACCTCCACGCGCAGCAGCAACATCAGTGACACAAAAAGAAAATAATAAAATAATCAAATTAACCTCTTCCCCGACTTCTACAAGAAGTCTAATCAATGGCAAATGACAATACTGCTAAACTAAAAAAGACCCAAAGAACCAGTAAATATGCTAAAGCGTTCTAAGTTCGAGACAACCCAAACCCAAATTATGCATCGTGCAGAAGATTTGATTAGTGCAGCTTCAAATCGCTACCGTATTACGGTTCAGGTGGCAAATCGTGCTAAGCGTCGGCGTTATGAAGACTTCGAGAGTAATGATGATGTGATGATGAAGCCAGTACTCAGAGCAATTATTGAAATGTCAGACGAACTGACTCAACCAGAAATCATCGGAGAAGTATAGATAAATTAATTTTAATAAGGTGTGGTGTACTATGCTCAAGCTTTGGCGGGCATTATTTACTCCCCACTTTTTGAGGGGGGTCGGATGTATGTTAATTTTAGGTGGGTTTTGGTCTAGCTCAGAACACCAGCAATTTTTCCATACTAATTTACTCTCCACCTCACCTGCCTATGCTCAAAGAGTACCCTTGACTGATGTTTGGCAGCAGGTGTATAAACAATTGCCTGATTTACCAAAAGAAAATCAATTCATTAGCAAACAAACAGGGAAAGTCGCCGAAAGCAACACCCTAGTTAGTCGCATGATTAGTTATCACGTCTATGTTAAAGGGCGTACACCAAATTATCGGCTAGATTGGAAATTGACTTTGGCTGATTACCTGGATGCAAATGAAGTAATGTATGAATCATCGTATCCAGGTAACGATACTTTACGAAAAAATCCCTTTGCAAGCGATCGCGCTGCCATTCGCCGCCTGACTCGCCAGCAACGCAATGCCCTCGTGCAAGCATTAGTCAATGCTTTTAGCCAAAATTAGTTAGTGGTTGTTTTTTGTTTGTTTGTAGTTTGGAACAACCAACAATCAACAACCAACAACCAACATAAGTTATGCAACGTCTCATCAAAAGTGGAGCTGGTTGGCGTATCGGTTGGAACCCATCTGCACCAGAATTTAAGGGTTTGGTGGGTACAGATGATTGGGCAATAGAATTAACAGAAGCGGAATTAAATGATTTTTGTCGGCTACTGTTGCAGTTAGCAGACACAATGCAGCAGCTGACGTCAGAATTAATGGATGAAGAAAAAATTGCCTGCGAAGCCGAAAGCGATTTGTTATGGATGGAAGTAGAAGGTTATCCCCACGCCTATAGTCTGCGTTTTATCCTCAACACAAGCCGTTGTGCAGAAGGTAAGTGGAATGCTGCGGCGGTTCCGGGTTTATTGCAAGCTGCGGGAATGCTGAAAGTTTTTTGAGTAGGATAGTTGATTATTCCAGAGCTGATTGCTATAATTAGGAGGTTGACTAAAACAATTCCAACTTGTGAATTGTTGTGTCCGGGGCGTAGCGCAGCTTGGTAGCGCGCCACTTTGGGGTAGTGGAGGTCGTGGGTTCAAATCCCGCCGCTCCGATTGATAAAAAGCTTACTCTAAGCAAGTTTCAATCATTCTCTTGAATTTAGCAGACAAGTAAAGAAGTGCCATTTTCAGCCTTTAATTGGTATGAGAGTGGTATGACTAAAAAAGCTCAGGATGCCTATCAGAAGGGAGTTGTGGCTGTTGAAGACCATCAAGACAGACTAAGGTTAAGATGGACTCATGCTGGTAACAGGTACTGTTTAGCTCTGGGTTTACCAAACTCTAAAGTCAACCTGAAAGCAGCTAAACGCAACCCTGTGTTGGAAAACGCTGACTATAGTATTCCCATACCTACAGAACATCAAACTATTCCTCAGCGCGATCGCACGGATGCTTACTATATAAAAGTAATAGAAGGATGGAATCCGATTGTTAAGCTTGAATTAAATGCGCCATACCGAGGTCGTATTGGCGGATGCTAAGTGCGATCGCTCAATATGAAGAAATGTAGTAGGCGTAAGCATACCTTATACAGTTATCAGTTTTCAGTTTTTTCTACTGATCAAAGTACTCCAGCAATTGATGGTTACTGATGATCAGCATTGTTGGGGCTTATGTGTCCCGAAATACACGCCTAATCACTGATAACTATTCACTGTTTACTGATGCTAAACCGCCTACTACAACATCATTATTACTCTTGTTGAGACTTCATCACCTCGGCTGTCTTCTCCCTATCTAACTTGAGAATTAACACACCCAAAGGTGGTAAACACAAATCCAGCGAATAAGACCGATTGTGCATCGACCAATTATCCGTCCACTTACCACCTAAATTGCCCATATTGCTGCCACCGTATTTACGCGCGTCGCTGTTAAACAACTCGGTGTAAAATCCGGGTTCCGGTACACCGATGCGGTAGTGAGAATGGGGTTGGGGGGTGAAGTTACAAACAACAATCACAAAATCTGCAGAGTCTTTGTCTCTGCGGATGAAGGACACAACGCTGTGGCGGTTATCGCTACAATCAATCCACTCAAACCCTTCGCGGGCAAAATCTAGGGTATACAAAGACGGTTCACTGCGGTAGAGATGGTTTAAATCCTTAAAAAAGTCTTTGAGTTGTTGGTGTGGCTCATGTTGCAATAAATGCCATTCTAAGTCAGCCCAAACATTCCACTCGCTCCACTGCCCAAACTCCATGCTCATAAACATGGTTTTCTTACCTGGGTGAGTAAACATATAGGTGAACAAACAACGCACGTTAGCAAACTTCTGCCATCTGTCACCGGGCATTTTACCAATGATGTTGCTCTTACCATGGACAACTTCATCGTGAGACAGTGCCAACATGAAGTTTTCACTGTGGTGATACCACATACTAAAAGTGACATTGTTCTGGTGGAACTGACGGAACCAGGGGTCCATGCTGAAATAATCAAGCATGTCGTGCATCCAGCCCATGTTCCACTTTAAGTTGAAGCCCAAGCCGCCAGTGTATGTCGGCCAAGAAACCATTGGCCAAGCTGTAGATTCTTCAGCAATAGAGACAATTCCCGGAAAATAGCTAAAGATAAGGTGATTTACCTGACGCAGAAAATCTGCCGCTTCTAGGTTTTCTCTACCTCCATATTGGTTAGGTAGCCATTCGCCTTCTTTACGGCAATAATCGAGGTAAAGCATCGAAGCAACCGCATCAACGCGAATACCATCAATGTGGAATTTATCAAACCAAAACAAAGCATTGGCAGCTAAGAAATTGCGGACTTCGTTGCGTGAGTAGTTAAACACCAAAGTTCCCCATTCTTTATGTTCGCCTTTGCGGGGATCAGCGTGTTCATAAAGGTGAGTACCATCGAAGAAAGCTAAACCGTGACCGTCTTTGGGGAAGTGACCAGGAACCCAATCTACGATTACGCCAATACCGTTTTTGTGGCACTGGTCAACAAAATACATAAAATCTTCTGGGCTACCATAACGGGAAGTAGGGGCGTAATAGCCTGTGACTTGATAACCCCAAGAACCATCAAAGGGATGTTCAGCGATAGGCAATAATTCCACATGGGTATAGCCCAAATCTTTGACGTAGGGGATTAACCTGTCTGCTAGCTCTCGATAAGTCAGAAAACGCGCACCAGGATTAAGTTCAGAAACAGGAACGACAGGCTCGGTTTCCCCATTAGGCAGTCTAGGTGGTTCTGCGCTAGAGGCGTGTAACCAAGAACCTAAATGTACTTCGTAAACTGAGATGGGTTGAGTTAGAGGATCAGTGTGACGCCGCTGCTCCATCCAATCTTCGTCGTTCCACTGATAGCTATTTAAGTCAGTGACAATCGATGCTGTTTTGGGACGAGGTTCTTGTTGGAAACCGTAGGGGTCAGATTTTTCGTAAATGTGACCTTCTAGATTTTTGATTTCGTATTTGTAATGTTCTCCTACCCCAAGTTCAGGAATAAACAATTCCCAAACCCCAGTTTGTCCTTTACGCATCTGATGTTTGCGTCCATCCCAGTGATTGAAATCGCCGATCACGGAAACGTTACGTGCATTGGGAGCCCAAACGGCAAAATAAACACCTTTAACGCCGTCTACTTCTGTGGGGTGTGCTCCCAGTTTTTCATAAATGCGGTGATGGTTTCCTTCAGCAAACAAGTGCAAATCAAAGTCAGTTAAGCGAGGAGAACGGAAGGCGTAAGGATCGTAGATGACTCTTTCGTGTTCTCCTTCTTTGATTTTGAGTTGGTAGTTGGCTAATTCTTTTGTTTCAATCGCGCACTCAAAAAAATGGGGGTCATGCACGCTTTGCATGGGATATTCTTTCCTTTCTTCTGGAAGAATTACCCACGCCTGACTGGCATTGGGTAGGTAGGCTCGCACAGCCCAGACAGTTTTGCCATTTGCTTCTACAAGGTGGGAACCCAATATTTCAAAAGGATCTTGATGTTGATTCCAAACGATGCGGTTTACTTGTTCGGGGGCAATCATGGTCATAGACATGGAGCTACCTATGTTAGTTGAATAAAGTGGTTAAGTAAATCTACTTTTTTAAGTTCTATATATTATTCTTTACATTTATTTGCAGTTTTGTCTTGATGGTCATCGTGAATTGGGGGGATTGGGGAGACAAGGGAAGGGGGAGAAGGAGAGAAACAAATGACTAATGACCATTGACCATTGACTAAATCAATGTATCCAGAAAAGGGAAAAGCTGGAGTAAAGCTTTACGCAGTCTCAGCAAAAAGATATTGTCTCTGATGTTAGAACTTAGTTTTGGTGGTGGGGCTTGTTGTAGTTGGGCTTGCAGTTGTGCATAGTCGCCGGCGGATAGGGGTTTGCCATCAATTGGCGATCGCGCTGCTAAGATAATTTCTGTCCGTAATATTTCTTCTGGTATGTCTTCTGCTGGTGGTAATGCTGCTACTATTGCTCCCTGATAGTTTGTTATGCTTACAACAATGCTACTAATAGCTGTCAAACAAATATATTTTATATATTTCATCTTTATTAATTTTTGATTTTTAATTTCGGTTATTTATTGCTAAAAAGTTTATACCACAGTTGCTGCCGCACAACTTGTATATATTGAGCAATTAACCAAAAAATAACCGATGCACTCTAGTTGCATCGGTGAGAAAAATATTTAGTAAACTTAAACTGGACATTTCCTTCATGCCAATGCAGATGCTTGGGGTTTAGCAAAGATCATCCTACCGGCTGAGGTTTGTAGGGCGCTGGTGACAACTACCCGCAATTCACCACCTACATAATTGCTACCTTCTTCAACTACAACCATTGTGCCATCGTCTAAGTAGCCGATGCCTTGACTGGGTTCTTTGCCTTCTTTGAGAATCTTGAGGTCAATGTTATCGCCCGGTAAGTAGGTGGGACGTACAGCATTAACTAAATCGTTAACGTTTAAAACAGGCACTTTTTGCACACTGGCGACCTTCGATAAGTTATAGTCGTTGGTTAAAAGTGTGCCATTGATTTCTTGGGCAAAGCGGACTAACTTCGCATCTACGGTTGCGATATCCTCGTAGTCTATTGAGTTAATCAAAATGCGATCGGGGTATACTGTTTTAATCCGGTTGAGAATTTCTAGTCCCCGTCTTCCCCTTACACGTTTTTGGTCTTTGCTTGCATCCGCTACTTGTTGCAGTTCTTGCAAAACAAATTGTGGTACGAGTAATTGTCCTTCCAAAAAGCCAGTTTCTAGAAGTGTTTCAATACGACCATCAATAATGCAGCTGGTGTCTAGTACTTTGGTGCTAGCTGGTTTGAGTGTTCCTTCTACCACCATTGTTTCTACAGTATTGGGATTAATCAAACGCAATAAACCACGTCCGTGGGTATCTGCGAGATTCATGCCAGTATATGCCAGTACGATGCTGCCAACAACTGCTACCAATGGCTTAATAAAGCTAAAATCGGTGGGAATCGGTAGCAGGAATAGAGGTGCTAGCATTAAGTTAGCGATCAGTAACCCAATTACTAGACCGATCGCACGGGTTAAGATGATTTCAAAGGGCATCTCCCGGACTTGACTTTCTAGGCGGCGATATGAGGTCTGAAATCTCAGTCCAACTGCACCGCCAATAATAGCAGCAAAAGCAGCAAAAACTAAGCGGAGAGCTTCTTGGTTTGTTACCCGTTCGAGTGCCCCATTTGGTAGAAACTCGATACTATAGTAGCCTACGCCTGCTGCTGCCAGGATGAATGAGAAAATGATAATTGCATCTAGCATAATTGTGTTGTTTTCCTGCAACAGTGTTAGTCGATAAGTAAAGTAATTTTTATCTCATCGCTAAGAGCGATTTAGAATATTTACGCTCATACTAGATGTTGAGACTGACAACATCTGCACTCATTATAACTAATGATTTTTATGCTCTATTATTGCCATCTTTTGACTGAAAAACGATAAAAAATTGTTAATAAATAGCTAGAAATAATTAAGATAAAATGCTAACTACAAAAACACTGTCAGGGAGCAGATTTGCTCTTTTGCCTTATATGTTCCGTCTTATGTGTTTTACTTAACTTATTAATTTTCATGTTTTGTAATTCTCATAATCATATTTTAATTTTCACTTAAAATGGCACAAAAAGATATATTTTCAGATCTTCCAACTTCTACCTATATACATATTCCCTTTTGCAGACGCCGATGCTTTTACTGTGATTTTCCTATTTCTGTCGTGGGCGATCGCTTGCGTGGAGAAACATCAGGCACAATCTCTCAATACGTAGACTTTCTTTGTCAAGAAATTGCCCTTGCTCCTGTTTTTGGTCAATCTTTGCAGACGATTTTCTTTGGTGGCGGTACTCCCTCGCTTTTATCTGTGCAACAATTGCGACATATATTAAAAGCACTAGAGCAAAAATTTGGTATTTCTCCTGGGGTGGAAATTTCTATGGAAATAGACCCAGGTACGTTTGATTTAGAACATATTCAAGGTTATCGTAGCGCAGGCGTCAATCGTGTGAGTTTGGGCGTGCAAGCCTTTGATGCAGATTTATTGCAAGCTTGTGGGCGATCGCATTCTGTTAACGATATTTACAAAGCAGTAGAATTAATTTCGCAAGTCGGGTTTTCTGACTTTAGCATAGACCTCATCTCAGGATTACCGCATCAAACTCTAGATAGGTGGCAGGTATCATTAGAAAAAGCAATTGCGATCGCACCAACCCATATATCTATATATGACCTGACTATAGAACCTGGAACTGCCTTTGGTCGTTATTACAAAGGGGGTACTCATCCCCTACCTACAGATGAAACTACAGTCAAAATGTACCAAATGGCGCAGCAAATCCTCACTAGTGCAGGCTATGAACACTATGAAATTTCCAACTATGCCCAAGTAGGACACCAGTGTCGGCATAATCGAGTTTACTGGCAAAATCGCCCTTACTATGGTTTTGGTATGGGTGCAGCCAGTTACATAGAAGGGAAAAGATTTACCCGTCCCCGTAAAACCAAAGAATATTATCAGTGGGTAGAAGCTGGCTGTGTAATCGATTGTGAAGTGACATCCGCCGATGAAATTTTGTTAGAAACCTTAATGCTAGGGTTGCGGTTAGCAGAAGGTGTCAATTTGGCAGTGCTAAAAGAACTGTTTGGAGAAAAGAAGGTAGAAGAGATTGAGAAATGTTTACAGCCGTACTTGCACCAAGGCTGGGTAAAACTCGAGGGAGAAAATTTGCGTTTGAGTGATCCCGATGGTTTTTTGTTTTCTAACGTGATTTTGGCAAAGTTGTTTGCTGAGTTAGGGGAATAGGGAGGTGGGGAGTATGAGGGGTGTGGGGAGTGTGAGGGGTGTGGGGAGTGTGAGGGGTGTGGGGAGTGTNGGGGAGACATAGAGGACAAGGAAGAACTCTTGTAGTGTTTTCTCCCGATCTCTGATCCCCAATGATGACTACTTTTGCATCACAGTTGCGATCGCTTCTTCGAGTTGTTGTTGCGGTAAGGTGGTTAAAATAAATACTTCTTGTACAGTTTTACCGTGACGTGCAATTAATTTAAACCCGCCCCGAATGGGTACAGACACCCGCAATTGCAACTTTGGGCTGTGACCTTTTACTCGTCCAAGTTGTCCTGGTGTGACGGTTTGAATGCCATCTAGTTTGCACAGACGTTCGAGGATGGGAATAAGTCCAGGGATATGGGTTGAGTGATTCCAAACTAATCTGCCATCTTTAACAGGTGTTGCTTTGCGGGTGTCTGGGGTGGGTTTTGTCATAAATTTTACGCTGCTTCCAGAGGAGCCATTGTGAGACCAGCTCGACGTAATTGCTGATGGTAAAGTTCAGCTGGTTCTTGCGGTCCAGTCCAAACAATGGCTTGACCTTCGTAGTGTACTTGGTTTGTGAGTTCCCAAGCGCGATCGCTAGTCATTCCCGGAATATACTTCACCAAGCACTCAGCAACATGCTGAAAAGTATTGAAATCATCGTTTAAAACAATGACTTTGTAATTTGGATAGGTCTTGCGAGTAACTTGAGTTGACCGTTCAGGAGCTATAGTTGGTGTCGCTGCCATCGCGTAAACAGCTGCTGAAAGTTTGGTAATCATAAAAGAATTAACCAACAGGTCTTTACAAAACTACACTACAATTAACAGTTTAGTCTATGGTAGTTGATTGTTGATTGTTGTTTGTTGTTTGGGACAACCACCAATCAATTACCAACACCCAACAAAATTATTTCCAATCTTCCCAATTTTGATTGAAAATCGAGGTATCAGGGAAAGCGGTGGGGTTGCCGTTTTTCTTGAGCAGATTTTGCAAGGCAATCAGTTGCGGTTCTATTTTTGGTAATTCATCTACTAGTTGGTAGGGGGCGATGTTGTTTTTCAAAGCAAAAGCTGCTGTAGTCCCTGCTGCTGCACCAGCAGACCATTCAAAGGAGTGGACGCGGTAAGCTGCTGCTGCAATGTGACTGGTAGCAATACTTTTACCTCCGACTAGCAAATTATCAATTTTTTGTGGAATCATTGCCCGCAGAGCTATCTGGAAGGGATAAGCTTGGCCTGCACCGCGTCTTTCACCTTCGCGTTCTGTGTTTCCTGGTGCTTCGGGTGGGCTTTTTGTCATGCAAGGATGAAAGTCGATCGCATAATGTCCAATACCGACACCATCAGGAAAAACCGTAGAACGAGTGCGTCGAGCAACAGTTTCTGGAGGTTTTTGACCTGAAAGGACTGATAAAGCTTCTAAACCCGCCAATGTTGCTTGTAAACGACGATATTCAGCAGGTGAAAGCACTTGCCGATAATAGGGGTCATCGTACTTACGGCGAGAAATATCAACTTCCCAAATACTAAAGCCTTGAGGCGCACCCCAGCTGGGACGGCCAATGATCCGCCTGCCTTCACGCATATATGGGTATTTTGACAAGCCGTGGGCTGTTCCCATCGGAGAATCTAACCCGGAAAGAAAGCGATTGTTTGGTTGTGGCTGCTTAACCCCATTCCCTAATTGAGAATCTGTAGTTCCTGCTGTCAACCAATAATAATAACCAAGCGCATTTTCCTCACCTTTACGCAAAGTTTCTACCCGTAGTCCACCCAGCCAACCACCAGGGTTAAGCTGTCCGGTAGCTTGGAGTTGCTCACGAGTATAAATCAAGTTATCTTTGGCGGTTCCCGGACGGTAGTCATTTCCCCAAGTCCAGTTTTGCATGGAAATGTCACCTGGTACGGGAGCCGTAAAAGTTACACCGCCAAATTTCATTTGTTCGCCTCTGCGGGGACTCCAGATGCGACGGTAGGTAAACACTAAAGGAAAGCTTGCCAGTCGTTGCAATTCATAACTGTAGTAGGGCGAGTACTGCATGTAAAATGGGGGCATGGTTTGCTTTTGCGGTTCCTTAGTTGCCTCCATTGCAAAGGTGTAAGTAAAGCCTTGAGTGCAATAGGGATCGTTGGTAGCGCTGGAGGATGAAGGTTCCAAATAAGAACGTGCATCAATACCCAGACGATAGGGAACATCAGCAAGACCGACAATTTCTCCAGTTTCGCTAGCATCTACAACATACCAGTTAGGAACATTGCCTTTTTGTGCTTGTTTGGGAGCCAGGCGAATAATAGTTTTGGTAAAGCGGGAAGAATTTTGATAGGTATAGGCGTCTTGGATGGTTTGGGATAGGGTAAAAGTATTGAGTGGGGGAGCATTGGGTGCTGGTTTATGTTGGATGGCGATCGCATTATTAATGATTTTGCCATCAGAACTGATATTCAAGTCTTTGATGACTGTATTTGGGAACCATTGCAACTTCCCTTTACCCTTTCTTTCGGCATCTTTGAGCATGGAACTCAAGATTTCATGCCCATCCTTGGGCAGAAAGCAGGAATCACTTACCCAGCAGTCACCAGGATTGAGTTTGCCGTACTTGCGTTCAATCCGCTGTCGCAGTTCTAAGTAACCGCGAGAGTAGTATAACTTTGCTCGTTGGGTTGGTCGTTCATCCAACGCCGAAGTTCCTTGAGCAGAAATCTGTCCTCCCAGCCAGTCGGTAATTTCGGTGAGACAAACCGTTCTCCCAGCAAGTAAAGCTTCGTAAGCAGTTGCTACACCAGACAGTCCACCACCAACAACCAGAATGTCACAGTTTACCGTTTTGTCTGGTGTTCTGGGTGGTGCTGCGATCGCAGTGTCAGGTGCAACAAAACTCGAAATGAGAGTGAGACTAATTAAAGAGGTGTAGTGACGAGATGCTAGACGTTTACGCTTCATGTTAAATAAAATTCCGCTCAACTCCTCGATCACGGCTTCCTAGCCTGGAACTAAAGTTCAAGCTGAAAGTAGAAACCCGTTTTAACAGGTTGAATATAGAAGCCGGAAATTTATTTTACGGCTACTTTTGCAAGTAAATTCAACCGCTACGGATGTCTAAATATGACAAGCCGCGATTTTACTTTCGTTACGTACTTTATCAGCTCTTGATGACAGATAGCCTACATTAGTGAAAAGTATTATCAGAAAAAATAATACTGAAAGTAGAGAAGACTACTTTAGTGTTTTTTACTAGACAATTTCTCTTTAGTTTATTTAGGATTGTGTTACAGAAACGGAAAAAATGTAATTTTTTGGGGTAGGTTAGCGTTGCTAAGAAAAGAATGGATTGGAATATTATAATAAAGCGATACTCTATAGGAGTGGCTACCGCATCGCGTAGTGTAAGAAAGAGTAAATCACACACATAACCATGAATGTACAACTTGTTAATTCCCTTGTAGAAGTGGTATTAAACCTCTCCCCCGAAGACCAGAAACTCTTTCAATCAAGACTCCATAGTAGACAGCTAGAGAAAGCAACTCACAAAAACTTAACACCAACAGAAAAAGCCGAGCAGTTTCGTCAATGGATGGCTCAATTCCCGAAAAGTAGTATAAGTTTGCCTGCTGAAGCAAGCCTGCGTGAGAATATTTATGATGATCGCGGTGTATGACCAGCTATTTACTAGATACGAATATTATTCTTAGATTTACTGATACCTATTCCTCTGAATACGAAATTATTAATAATGCTATTTTTCAAATCTTGCTACAAGGTGGTCAGTGTTTTATTACACCTCAAGTTTTAATTGAATTTTGGGTTGTAGCCACCCGTCCCGTTGCTGTAAATGGATTGGGATGGACACCAGAAGCAACCGAACGAGCAGTGCAAATGCTCATAAATCAGTTTGAGTGGCTGGAAGAAACACCAGATATATTTCGCATTTGGTTGAGCCTCGCTACAACTCATAAGATTTCAGGGAAACGCATCCACGATTTACGCATACAAGCAATAGTGCTTGCCCATAACATCGGCCATATTCTGACTTTAAATCCAAAAGACTTTATAGAAGTCGAAGGAATTACTATTGTTCATCCCAACAGCATAAATAGCTAGAGTTTTGGCAATTAAACCCATAACTCGCTGTGTTTT
This sequence comes from Fischerella major NIES-592, assembly GCF_001904645.1. NCBI lineage: Bacteria > Bacillati > Cyanobacteriota > Cyanophyceae > Nostocales > Hapalosiphonaceae > Fischerella > Fischerella major. Next base: position 462,315 of record NZ_MRCA01000002.1, read on the forward strand.
CCAGTAGAGCATCTGAAGCGATAATCATCCTAGTAGTCTGCGAACTTGAACTTCATGAGTTACTTCCGTCCCGCCATTGATGCCATGACTGGTTACGTTCCCGGAGAACAACCGAAACCGGGAACCAAAATTATTAAGCTGAATACCAATGAAAATCCTTACCCGCCATCACCAGACGCACTCAATATCCTGAGAAACTTAGACAGTGAGTGGTTACGGCGTTATCCTGATCCCTTTGCGCGCGAGTTTTGTGCTGCTGTCAGTGAAGCATTAGGTGTACCCGCAGATTGGATCATTGTCGGTAACGGTAGTGATGATGTGCTAAATGTGTTGGTGCGTGCTTGTGCGGAAGGAGGCGATCGCAAAGTTGTTTACCCAATGCCGACTTACGTTTTGTATCGTACCCTAGCAGCGATGCAACCAGCAGAAGTTGTCGAAGTTCCCTATCCCCAAGATTTTACGCTACCTATTGATGATCTGGTTGCTGCTAATGGGGCGATTACCTTTATTGCTTCTCCCAACAGTCCTTCTGGTCATTCTGTACCGTTGGATGATTTGCGTACTTTAGCACAGCGAATTGCAGGCATTGTCGCGATCGATGAAGCGTATGTTGATTTTGCTGAATCTTCTGCCTTGCCGTTGGTGCAGGAATTTGAGAATGTGATTGTGTTGCGTACTTTATCCAAAGGCTACTCTCTGGCAGGCTTACGCATGGGTTTTGCTGTAGCTCATCCCAAATTACTAGCAGGCTTGTTTAAAGTCAAAGATAGTTACAACATTGATGCGATCGCCACTTTAGTTGGTGCAGCTGCGATGCGGGATCAAGCTTATAAAAATGCTTGTGCTGAGAAAGTAAAAACATCACGAGCAAAACTGACTGTTGACTTAAAAAACCTAGGTTTCACTGTTCTTGATTCCCAAGCAAATTTTGTCCTGGCTACACCCCCTGAAGACAATGCAGAACAGCTTTATTTAGGATTGAAAGAACGAGGAATTCTAGTGCGTTACTTCAAACAACCGGGATTAGACAACAAACTGCGGATTTCAGTCGGTACAGATGAACAGAATCAAACATTAATTGAAGCTTTAGTCAGCTTGCTCAAATAAAATCGATTACAACCGTGAAAAACTCTGCGAACCTCCGCGCTAACTCTGCGCTCCTCTGTGTTTAAAATCACTACTCTACTCAATTCGTAGTAAGCACGCTTTGTGCTTACTACAAACTAATCACTATTCCTCAACTTGGCGGACTGCAAACTTATGTAGAGGTAGGCTCACAATACAAGAAAATGTTAAGAAATACGACAAAGCTGTTGTAATCCTCAAAGTCATATGTACAGCTTCCCAATGAGGTAACAGTAATTTTTCAATACCAAAAGCAACGCAGTAAACTAGCCAGTAACAAAAGGTCATTCTAAATAAAATTACCTCTGTTGCATCTGCATCATCTTTTTCTTTTTGCTGTTTGTTCTCCCATAGTAGAAGCAAACCAATAATACAGGCTAAGCAAGAAACAGCAACAAAAAAATCATGACAAAAAAAGTTTACTGAAGGCATTTTTCTTTATTCCAAATTTTTTTCTATTTTTTAGATCAGTCTAAAGGAATAGATATAACGAGATAGGCAAATAGTTACAAACTGAAATAGATTCTGATGAATATGTAAATAAATAATACGAATTTATAAATTTTGCTTGGTGTCTTTGTGGTTTCTATAATATTTTTAACCACCAAGACACAAAGACACAAAGAAATAGTCTAACTCAGCTAGCAGGATAATTTACCAAATCCTCCTCCCCCAGGAGTTTCAATGACAAAAATATCTCCTGGCTGCATTTGCACTGTCGCTGTGCTGTCTAAATTCTCTTGGGTTCCATCTTGACGTTGTATCCAGTTGCGTCCAACTTGTCCGGCTTCTCCACCATTTAACCCAAAGGGAGGAATAACTCGATGTCCAGAGAGAATATTAGCTGTCATCACTTCTAAAAACTTGATGCGACGGATAACGCCATTCCCACCTGAGTGTTTTCCTTTACCGCCGCTATCAGGACGCAAACTAAAGCTTTCTACTAAAACAGGATAGCGAGTTTCTAAAACTTCGGGATCGGTGAGGCGGGAGTTAGTCATGTGGGTGTGGACTGCATGAGTACCATCAAAGTAAGCCCCTGCACCAGAACCACCGCAGATAGTTTCATAATATTGATAGCGATCGTTACCAAAAGTAAAATTGTTCATGGTTCCCTGGGAAGCAGCCATGACGCCTAAAGCACCATATAAAGCATCGACAATAGTTTGCGATGTTTCTACATTTCCGGCTACCACTGCTGCTGGATAGGTTGGGTTCAGCATACAGCCTTCAGGGATAATAATTTCTAGAGGTTTAAGACAGCCGGCATTGAGGGGAATACTATCATCAACTAGAGTCCGAAAAACATATAAAACTGCTGCTTGGGTGACGGCTTTGGGAGCATTGAAGTTAGTATTTAATTGTCGAGATGTGCCTGTAAAATCGATGGTAGCACTGCGGTTTTCTCGGTTAATTGTGACTTTGACTTGAATACGTGCGCCGTCATCCATTTCATAGATAAATGAGCCATCTTTGAGAACATCAATCGCTCTTCTTACTGATTCTTCGGCGTTATCTTGGACAAATTTCATGTAAGCTTGGACTGTTTCGAGTCCATATTGAGAAACCATTTTTCGGAGTTCTTGTACTCCTCTTTCATTGGCTGCAATTTGTGCTTTAAAATCGGCAATATTTTGGTCAGGATTACGAGCCGGGTAGTGATGATTTAAGAGTGTTTCTCGTACTTGGTTTTCTCGAAAATTGCCTTGTTCAACTAAGAGGAAATTATCAAAGAGAATTCCTTCTTCTTCGACTGTGGTACTGTGGGGAGGCATGGAACCAGGGGTAATTCCGCCGATATCGGCTTGATGTCCGCGGGAAGCTACATAGAAAATAATTTGTTTTTCCTCTTCATCAAAAACGGGGGTAATTGCTGTGACATCGGGGAGATGGGTGCCGCCGTTATAGGGATTATTAGATAGATAAACATTTCCTGGTTTGATAGTTTCACCTTTATCGTTAATTAAACTACGAACACTTTCACTCATTGAGCCTAAATGTACGGGAATGTGTGGGGCATTAGCTACTAGTAGTCCGGAAGCATCAAAAATGGCGCAGGAGAAATCTAAGCGTTCTTTGATATTGACTGATGCTGCTGTGTTTTGCAGAACAATTCCCATTTGTTCGGCGATAAATTGATAGAGGTTTTTGAAGATTTCGAGGCGGACGGGGTCGGGTTGAGATGTTGTGTACATATTTTTATTTATAATTTATAAAATAACCGCACCAGATGCAGAGAAGGCAGAGGAAAGTGTGGATTTTTTGGTTTACTAAGTTAGATAAAAATTATTAACCTATAGTTTATTTACATATCAAAATTGAGGAGTCTATATATCAAAGAGAACCTTAGTATTAACGCTGTACTAAGTTCTATCCAACCATTGTTTTGGATCGCGTTTTGCATGGAAGCAAGCAAGAGCAAAAACTGTCTCTTGGTCAAAAATGTAGAGAATTATGTATGGGAATCGACGGATTAATGCTCTTCTTACCTGTTTGTGGATGACTTGGTAAGCAAGGGGGTTTCGTCCAATTCCTGACAGACAAGCATCGACTGCACGGACAAATTCAGAACCCAAGCCTGGATTTTGGGATTCGTACCACTCAAAAGCATCCTGAATATCGTATTCTGCTTCTGGCCGAATAATCAGGTTATATTTCATTGGGAGAAGCCTAACCGTTTTTTAACCTCTTCCCAATTAGAACCATTTGTGGGGTTTTTATTGTAACTTTCTAAGCGTCGGTCTAACTCTTGTTGTTGCGCTTCACTTAAAGTAAGCTCTTCTTGCTGTTCTAAGATGCTGTCCCATAAATCTTCAGCAAGTTGAATACGTTCCGCAACGCTGAGTTGAGAAATGTCAACTTTTAAGAGAGGATGGAAACTCATGAGTATAAAGTTAAGGTTAGTTTTTGACTATTTTACAACATTGTGGTTTCAGGCAAGGCAGTACACTTTGTTCTACCTAACTTACAACTCTAACTTTCTCCAGCGCGACGACAATCATCTAAAAGTGCGTTTAATTCTGCAACCATTTTCCAAGGATTTTTTCCTTTGAGGACGCCAGCAATTGCTGCTTCATAGGGGTTTTTTCCTGTTTTTCTGACTGCTGCGATCGCTTGTTGGTTTGAGAATCCTCGCTTGCTGACTAACCAAGAGGCTAAGACGTGTCCTGTGCGTCCCACTCCCCCGGAACAATGAACTACTACTTTTTCTTTTCGCTGATCTGCAACTGCTAGGAAGGCTAGGATTTGCTGGGTTAGGGTTTGGCGACTGCCGAGTTGTTCTGTGGCAAAATAATCAGCTTTTTCAAAAAATTGGAAGTCCATAAAAGGATGATGGAACGAAGTATTATTTAAACTAGACTGCTTTGGTACTATATATTTCAAAGCTAGCATTGAACACAACGATAAGCCCTAATCAAGACGTTGCAAAACTAAATGATTGCGTTCAGTTAAGCTTGCTTGCCATTCAGGCTCAACTATAATTGTGCTAATTTTTTCGACAATAATTGCTGGCCCATTAATATTATCTTCTGGTTGTAAATCTTCTCGCCGATAAACAGGTGTATTATGCCATTGGTCAGCAGTAAACATCTGTACTGTGTCGACAGAACTGGGAGGTTGATTAAGAGGACGGGTACGGGTAATTAAGGGTTCTTCTGGTGTGTCCATTTTCTGAATTATTTCGACTGAGGCGGATTCGACAATTAAGGTTTTTTCTATTTGAATGAAACCATAGCGCGATTTATGTTCGACTTCAAATTCTTGCCGCATCATTGCTACATCTAAGGCAAAATCAATTGTCAAAATCGAGTTGGTTCCTTCATATTTCAAGTTAACTTTTCGGACTATTTCTTGTTCGTTGCTTGCTTTAACCTCCCTCTGTTCCCCTTTAGTAAGGGGGCTATCTAGTTCACTTCTAGCTTGGGTTTCTAAAACTTGCATTAATTGTTGTAATTGTGGGATTAGTTCTTGGGTGAGAGGTCGTTCAACTCCGCTTTCTCTGATTGCCCTCACATCAGCTAATCCCATACCGTAAGCTGAAAGAACTCCTGCATAAGGGTGTAAAAATATCTTTTTCATTCCCAAAGTATCGGCGATTAAACAAGCAACTTGACCGCCTGCACCACCAAAACAACAAAGTACATATTGAGTGACATCATAGCCTCGTTGTAAGCTGATTTTTTTAATTGCGTTTGCCATATTCTCGACAGCGATCGCAATAAATCCGGCGGCTACTTGTTCGGGAGTACGGGTGTTACCTGTAGCATTTTGGATATCTTGAGCTAGCTGAGTAAATTTCTCAACAACTATATTTTTATCTAAGGGTAAGTTGCCGTCTGCGCCAAAGACATGGGGAAAATATTGGGGGTGAATTTTGCCTAGCATGACATTAGCATCGGTGACGGCTAATGGCCCACCACGACGGTAACAAGCAGGGCCAGGATTTGATCCCGCTGATTCTGGCCCGACACGATAACTAGAACCATCAAAAAACAAAATTGAACCGCCGCCAGCAGCAATAGTATTAATTGCTAATACGGGAACTCGCATCCGTGCGCCAGCAATTTCTGATTCTAGCTGACGTTCATATTCTCCTTTAAAGTGGGCAACATCCGTACTTGTTCCGCCCATGTCAAAGGTTATAACTAAATCAAAACCTGCTCTTTTACTGGTTTGGACTGCGCCGACAATACCCCCAGCCGGACCACTTAAGATACTATCTTTACCTTGAAATTGTTGTGCATCGGTTAAGCCGCCATCGGATTTCATGAACATTAATCTTACGCCTGGTAACTGACTAGCTACTTGGTTGACATAGCGACGCAGAATTGGAGTTAAGTATGCATCTACAACTGTTGTGTCTCCTCGACTGACCAGCTTCATCAAAGGACTAACTTGGTGGGAGATGGATATCTGCGTAAAACCAATTTCTTGGGCAAGTTGGGCGACTTGTTGTTCATGACGAGGATAGCGATCGCCATGCATAAACACAATGGCACAACTACGAATACCTGTGTTGTAAGCTGTTTGTAAGTCTTTTTTGACCTGTGCAATGTTGACTGGGGTTAATTCGTTGCCGTTAGCATCATAGCGTTCGTCTACCTCAATTACTTGTTCATAAAGCATTGTGGGTAAGATGATATGTCTGGCGAAGATGTGAGGGCGGTTTTGGTAGCCAATTCGCAATGCGTCTTTAAACCCTTTGGTAATGAGAAGAACTACGCGATCGCCATGTCTTTCTAACAGGGCATTTGTGGCAACTGTTGTTCCCATTTTTACCACTTCGATGGCTTCTTGGGGTATGGGTTGATTGCGAGAAAGACCGATGATATCTCGAATACCTTGAATGACTGCGTCTTGATATTGTTCGGGATTTTCTGAGAGTAATTTGTAAACTATAATCCATTGCTGATTGGGCAGGGGAACAATTAAAAACCGTTCTTGATGTTGCGAGAGTTTGTTGATGATTCCTTGATTATCAGTAACGGCAACAATATCTGTAAATGTACCACCGCGATCGGCAAAAACTTTTAACATATTAGTGATTTGTCATTGGTCTAAAAATAGGGTAACAACTAGATGCAGAGTGTTTCTACTACAGTACACTTTAGGAACTGACTTTCGATAAGTGATATTACGTATTTAATAGTGCAATAAATGGCGTTGCTGACTTTGGTCATGAATTATGTGTGCATACATTTTTGTAGTTCGATGCCAAATCATTGTAGAGACGTAGCAATGCTACGTCTTTCAGAGCCGTTTATGCAGGAAAATTTAAAGGCGTGGTTTATGTTTTACGCTCGCTTGATGATTTGAGAGACCTCTGCCAAATTCAAAATTTGGCAAATTTACCTAAATTTTCCTGACGCCACTGAGCGTCTAGTTTGCGATTTGTTCGCAACTCTAACACTCGTATGCCACTGGTAGGTAGAGGATTTAATTTTGTTTGTAATTGTTCCCAGGAAGTTATCAATTCATGTTCCACACTGTAGCTAGCACACAATTGGGAAAAGTCTATATTTTGGGGTGTGGCAAAAAATTCTTCAAATGGTGGTTCAAACTTAGCAATAGGTAACATTTCAAAGATGCCACCACCATTATTGTTAACTAACACAATTGTTAGATGTCCAACAAATTTATTTCTAATTAAAAAGCCATTTGTATCGTGTAATAGTGCTAAATCTCCAGTTAACATGACGCTGCTTTGATGGCGATGAGCAATTCCCAAAGCGGTAGATAATGTCCCATCTATACCGTTTGCACCGCGGTTAAAAAAGGGTCGTATACCAGATTGATTGAGTTGCCAGAAATATTCTACATCTCGTACAGGCATACTATTGGCAATAAATAAAGGTGTTTGTGGCGGTAGACTCTGGGAAAGTAACCAAGCAATTTTACTTTCTAATAAATCGTCTATTTGCTTAAAGGTATGATCAACATTTGTTCTAACTTGTACTTCGACTTGATGCCATAGTTGCAAGTAAGAGGATGGGGTGGTGGAGTGGTGGGGTGATAAGGAGAATTTACCCTCTTGTTTGCTGACTAATTCTTCTACATTCACCCGTAGATGAACTGTCCTACTGTGGAGAGGATCAAGATTTTGATCGCTAGAGTCAATTACCCAACGTCTAGCAGCAGTGGATTTTAGCCAGTTACGCAGTACTGGACTGGTGGGCATTTCACCAATTTGAATTACTATATCTGGTGTGAGCTGTTTTGCTAGTTGCTGATTCCGCAATATCAGGTCATAAGTAGAGATAATGTGAGGGTTGATACTAGCATAATTTCTGACAGGGGATAATCCTTCAGCTAAGACTGGAAATTGTAAAGTTTGGGCAAGTTGGGCGATCGCTTGACAATATTCCTGTGGCTGTTGTGGTTGGGCAACTCCAGCTATAATGATTCCTCGCTCAGAGTTTTGCCAATCGTTAAGGGGAACAGATGGGGTGATTGGGAGATGGTGTGATGGGGAGAATTTTGTAACGTGAGCAAAAAATTCTTCTGGGTTAAATTGTGACTGTAGAAACGCCAAATTTTGTGTCTCTACATTCGCCTCAGGAATCGGTGCAAGGGGGTCGCGAAAGGGTATATTTAGGTGTATGGGGCCAGGGACAGGGTAGAGCGATCGCTCCCAAGCATAAACCATTGTTTGCCGTAAATAAGCTAGCATTCCCATTTCTGCTACGGGTACAGCTAACTCTGTTTGCCAGTTGGGGTAACTGCCATATAATTTCAACTGGTCTATAGTTTGTCCAGAATGACAATCCCGTAATTCTGGTGGTCGATCGGCGGTTAAAACTAGCAGTGGTACACGAGTTTGTTTCGCTTCAATTACTGCTGGGTAAAAATTCGCTCCCGCTGTCCCAGAAGTACAAACGATAGCCGGGGGTAATCCTGTGGCTTTTGCTCTTCCTAAGGCAAAAAAAGCTGCGGAACGTTCATCGAGAATGGAAATAACATCTATTTCTGGTGCTTGTTGAGCAAAAGCAACCGCTAATGGTGTGGAACGAGAACCAGGACAAATGATAGCAGTTGTTAAGCCCAAGTGCTGCAACGTTTGTGTCAATACGGAAGCCCAGAGTTCATTTGTGTTTCTGAAACCAACTTGCATGGAATTTTTTGAGATAGGGGATAGGTGATGGGGTGTAGATGCGCTTTGCGCGGCTTCCCGTAGGGTAGGGAAGATGGGGTGATGGGGAGAAAAACTAATAACCAATGACAACCAACAATCAACCATCAACCAACAATATATGACTTGCTTTACAATCCTAAAGGCAAAATTCGCTCTTTTATTTTCATATGGACTGCATTGATGTCACGGGAATTCGGGCTTATGGCTACACTGGCTATCTAGCAGAGGAACAGGTGCTAGGACAATGGTTTGAGGTGGATGTGAAGTTATGGTTGGATCTCAAATCAGCAGGCAAAACTGATGCGATCGCAGATACTGTAGACTACCGTCAAGTTATTAATTTGGTGCAACATCTGATCAAAACATCAAAGTTTGCTTTGATTGAAAGACTGGTAGCTGTAATTGCAGATTCTATTTTGCAAGAGTGCGATCGTCTCACGCAAGTTCAAGTTACCCTCAGTAAACCTGCTGCACCAATCCCAGACTTTGCTGGCAAAATCAGCATTTGTGTGACTAGAAGCAGGTAAGTGGGGAGGTGGGGAACTCGGGGCCCCGGGCCCCCTTTGGGGATTAGGGGCAGTGGGGAGGTGTGAGGAGTATGAGGGGTGTGAGAAGTGGTAAACAACTAACAACTAACAACTAACAACTAACAACTAACTATTAACTATTAACTATTAACATACATATCATAAGGCAATAGTTATACCAAAATACTTATGAACGTAGATCCCTAATATATCTAATAAGTTAGAATAAATTGGGCCACTGTATATTTTAAATTTGATAAATAGAAGAAATGTGCTATGTGCTGCCAATATTTATCAAGCTTATCTAAAAAATAAAATTTTTTGTTAAACAACATTATATTAACTTGATATGAGACACCTCAGTTACTTTTAGCTGGTTAATTAAGAGTTAAAAAATAGACTATTTTCTCAAAAACAGCAAGAGGTAGTGATTAATTTAGTTAAGTAAGACACAGTATGATAGGGGATTTATTATGATAGGATTACGGTCTTCCAAACTTAGCTGACATCGACAACAAAATTCGCTCCTGTAGAACTGGTAACTTTAGCATGGCGGCTCCAAAAATCCTAGTTATCGAGGATGAAGAAATCCTTGCTGTGGATATTACAAATACTTTACACAAGTTAGGATATGAGGTTCATAAAATAATTAATTTTGGAGAAAATTCAATACAAAATATAGTAGAAATCAGTCCTGACTTAGTGTTAATTTGTATCTGTTCAATAGGAGAATTAGATTGTGTGGAAGTAATAGATACGATTAAATTTAATTTGAAAATACCAGTACTCTGTTTAACAGAAGATCCAGAACATAAAACATTTAGTAATAATCACTTAGGAGAGCCTTTTAGCTACATTATTAAACCCTTCACGGAAAAAGAATTGTATAATGCAGTCGAAATGGCTCTTTATAAAGAGAAAGTTCAAAACCAACTACAACAGGAAAATCAAAAACTACTGACGGTTATTAATAGTATGGGCTGCGCAGTAGTGATGGCAGATATAAATGCTAGCATCCAAATGATGAATCCAATAGCGGAAATACTGACTGGTTGTCAGCAAAAAGAAGCTTTGGGGAAATTTTGGAGAGATGTTTTAAATTTAGTTGATCAAGACACTGGAGAAGAGATTGTTGATATAGTAAAGCAAGCAATGGAAACTGGTATAGTTTTGCAACTACCAGAAAACTGTCTTCTCATAACCAGGGATGGAAAAAAAATACCGATTGGAGATACTGTTGCACCAATTCGTGATCATATGGGTAGAATTGCAGGTGCTGTGATAGTTTTTCAAGACATTACTCAACGCAAGCAAAAAGAAGCACAACTAATTCGCAACGCCTTCTATGATGGACTAACAGCACTACCTAACCGAGTGTTATTTCTGGATAGGCTAAAACAAGCATCAGAACGTTGTAAAAGACGCTTTAATTATCATTTTGCTGTTTTATTTTTAGATTTAGATAGTTTTAAAATAATTAACGATCGCTTTGGGCATCGCATGGGTGATGATTTATTAGTGGCGATCGCTCGACGCTTGGAGTCGTGTTTGCGTGGTGGTGATACTGTCGCTAGATTTGGTGGCGATGAATTTGCAGTGTTGTTAGAGGATATTAAAGATGTTAGTGATGCTATTAATATTGCCAAACGTATTCAAGAAACTTTAAGTTTACCTCTGCACCTCAATGGATATGAAATCTCCACAACAGCTAGTATTGGGATAGCTTTAAGTTGTAGTGGTTACGAAGAACCGACAAATCTATTGCGGGATGCGGATACAGCAATGTATCGTGCCAAAGTAAAAGGAAAGGCTAACTATATTATTTTTGATAAAAGTTTTATAGATTAAATTTAAATTACGTTTAATGTGGATTGAAGCGGTAACAACAGTATTTTGTTATCGAACACGGATGCACACAGATTAACACCAATGATTTATCTGTGTGCATCTGTGTTCGTAATTTATTGACTTTTGTTGTGGCTGCAAGTCATCTCGATAGTCCAATATTTTTTGGGAAAGCGAACACCGATACACACCGATGAACACCGATGATTTATCTGTGTGTATCTGTGTGCATCTGTGTTCGTAATTTATTGACTTTTGTTGTGGCTGTAAGTTATCTCGATAGTCCAATATTTTTTGGGAAAGCGAACACCGATACACACCGATGAACACCGATGATTTACCTGTGTGTATCTGTGTGCATCTGTGTTCGTAATTTATTGACTTTTGTTGTGGCTGTAAGTCATCTCGATAGTCCAATATTTTTTGGGAAAGCGAACACCGATACACACCGATGAACACCGATGATTTATCTGTGTTCGTATTCATTGATTTTTGTCATGGCTGCAATTCTAATTGATAACAAAAATAAATAATAAATTAGATTACGTATTTTTAAAATTTCCTGACAACTACTTAATATTTCATCAAATCACTTACTTTTTCAGAGTAAAGTGAATATTTAACCGTCAGCCAGCAAAGCTAATGGTAAAAGTCCTAGCAAAATTGAAATTTTCAATAGTAATTTTTGTTGTGGTATTGTTGGGTATTATTTTTGTATCTGTTCCGCCAGCCCACACCCAACAACCAGTGGTTCTCAATTTGTTGATGACAGCCCCTGATGCTCAACCTTGGAAAGAGGGTATCATCAAAGACTTTGAGAGTAAAAATCCTGGTATTCGCATCAATATTATTGAAGGGCCAAACGCTACGAATTTACTCGAAGACCTGTATACATCAGCTTTTATTTTAGGTGATTCTCCCTATGACCTGATTAATATGGATGTCATTTGGACACCTAAATTTGCTGCGGCTGGGTGGCTGCTAGATTTAACAGACAAGGTTACAGAATCCGAATTAGCAGCTTTTTCACCTAAGGATGTAGAAGGTGGACGTTACAAAGGTAGGTTGTATCGAATTCCGATGCGGAGTGATGTGGGAATGCTTTACTACCGAGAAGATTTACTTAGACAAGCGGGGTTTAATCCACCAGAAACTTTTACAGATTTGATCAAGATTTCCCAAGCATTAAAACAGCAAGACAAGATAAATTGGGGTTATATTTGGCAAGGTCGCCAATATGAAGGATTAGCGGCGATGTTTGTCGAAATTCTTGAAGGTTTCGGGGGATTTTGGGTGAATCCTAATACCCTAGAAGTAGGATTAGATAGACCAGAAACCTTAAAAGCGATCGCTTTTCTCAAACAGACAATTCAAATAGGTATTTCTCCTCCTGGTGTGACAACATACCAAGAAGAAGAAACCAGACGCATTTTTCAGAGTGGACAAGCGGTTTTTTTACGCAGCTGGCCCTATGTTTGGCCCCTCGCGAATGAAAAAGATTCTCCCATCAGAGGTAAAATTGCCATTAAGCCAATGGTTAGCGCCTCTGGTGAAAATTCAGGGGCTTGCTTAGGCGGGTGGGGTTTGGGAATTTCTAAAACGACTAAACATCCCCAAGAAGCTTGGAAAGCAATTCAATACTTTACCAGCGAAGCAGCACAGCGTCGATTTATTCTCCAAGCTGGTTTTGTACCTAGCAGGCGTTCATTATTTACAGATCCGCAAATCGTCGCCACCTATCCCCACTACCCCCAGTTACTAGAAGTAGTGGAACAAGCTGTTTTGCGTCCACCCATTGCTCAGTATGCCCAAACCTCAGATATTTTGCAACGTTACCTGAGTGCAGCATTAACAAATCGTATGACTCCGGAAGCAGCCATGAAAGCAGCAGCCCAGGAGACGAGGCGGTTGTTGGGGGATGTTTGAGGAGGTGGGGATTAGGGGAGTGGGGGAAGTGTGAGGAGTAGTAAATAACTAATCAACAACTAACAACCAACCACCAACAACCACTAACCACCAATGACCAATTTAAGTACAATGCGTAGTCGAGAACACAGAACGGCGTGGCTTTTCTTGTTGCCTGCGCTGTTGCTGTTATTGTTAGTATTTGGTTATCCAATTTTGCGGGCTTTTTGGTTGAGTTTGTTTGCTCAGAATTTGGGAACTCAGCTACAGGCTAATTTTGCTGGTTTGGATAATTATGTGCGGATGGCTGGGGATGGGCGTTTTTGGCAAAGTTTCTGGATTTCATCTGTATTTACAACCGCATCTGTGATTTTTGAATTGGTGTTGGGGTTGGGAATCGCCTTAATTCTCAATCAACGATTTTTTGGACGAGGTGCAGTCAGAACTGTTGCTATCATACCTTGGGCTTTGCCTACTGCTTTGATTGGTTTGGCGTGGGCGTGGATTTTTAATGATCAATTCGGGGTGGTAAATGATATTTTGCTCAGGTTGGGTGTAATTCAAACTGGAATAAATTGGCTGGGGGAACCAACCCTAGCAATGGTTGCAGTTGTGTTTGCAGATGTGTGGAAGACTACGCCATTTATTAGTATTTTGTTGTTGGCTGGATTGCAGTCAATTTCCTCAGATTTGTACGAAGCCCATGCCATTGATGGTGCTAAACCTTGGCAAAGTTTCTATCAAATTACCTTACCACTGTTGATGCCACAAATTCTGATTGCCATGCTGTTTCGCTTTGCCCAAGCTTTCGGGATTTTTGATTTAATTGCTGTAATGACTGGTGGTGGACCTGGTGGCGCTACGGAAGTTGTATCTTTATATATCTACTCGACAATCATGCGTTATTTAGATTTTGGCTATGGAGCGGCGCTGGTAGTGGTGACATTTTTATTATTAGTTACAGCTGTGGCGATCGCAAGTTGGTTATTGAGGAAATCTCGTTTAATGGTGTAAGAGGGAAGGAAGCGGGGATTGGGGATTAACAAAACAGGGTTAATTAACTATCTGTTTTTCGGCGTTGCTGAATCTGGTCATGAATTATGTTTGTATACATTTTTGTAGAGACGTNGCATTGCTACGTCTCTATATATCCGTGAATTGTAAATTCATATCTTGATTCAGCAATGCCTGTTTTTCTTACCCTTGCGCCAGTACAGGTACACTTGCTTGTGCTTTGGTCTTACATTCTTATACTCAAAAAGTGCAGTATTATACTGCACTTTTTGAACTAGCCTGCTCCCACGTGAACTTCTTCTCAATCTGTTTTTTCTTGAGGAGTCTGACTCCCCTTCGCCAGCGGTATCTTCTAAAAAGTCAGGGATTAAGACTCTGGACGTTATTAGTTTGTGATCACTGATAACTGTTCACTGTTCACTGATTTAATATCCGCCTTCTTCTTCGTACTCTGGCATTTTCTCTTTGACTTTCTTGGGAATGTTTACCGGCTTTGGTGGTTCATCATCCCAAGCATCGCGCTTGAGATCGTCGTCATACTCATCATATTCTTCTGTATATGATGATTTACTGGTGTAAGGTTGGGGTGGTTCGTAGGGTTGGGCTTCATACCTATCTTTACCCGTGGCTTCACTCCAATTGTCTTCTTCCTCTTCTTCTTCGTAGCGGATGGACTCGTAAGATCGTGCTTCCATCACCCGTCGTTGAGGTCGTTCTTCCTCATAATAGTCTTCGTCCCATTCCTGTTCTACCACAGGTTCGGGAGCGCGAACTTTAGGCTTAATTGGTTCTATTGGCACTCCACTCGGTAACTGGTTGGAAGGTGCAACTGTTCGGGGAGCGTAGTTGTAATCTTCTACGTCTTCCCGCTCCCAAGGCGCTCTACCGATACCAAGACGCTCTAGAATACCGACTGTGAGCTGAGTTACCCGTTCTTCAGCACCCTCGAATACAATTAACCTGTTAGGGCCTGTACTGACTATTTCTTCTACCGAGAGTTCATAAGTACTCAGGAAAGAATCAGGAATTTGGGGTAGTCCTAGGGAGGCGATAGTGATAGAATGTATTTTCCCTGTCTCGCCGTTGAATTTGAAGCCGCGGACTTTACCTAAGACTTCACCTGTTTCTGTAATTACTTCCCAGTTAATTAGGTTGCTGAGTGCCTCAACCTCAATGTCTTCGATGACATCCTCGTTATCAACCAAAATCACATCCCCGATTTGGCTGATGTTGCTGAGGTACATATAGCGCGGTATGCCAGAGACGGAGATCAGGCTGTCTCGCAAGCCAAGAGCCACAACCTCTCGCTGATCTACATCAACCCAGACTTGACTGACTATGCCTAGTCTTTTCCCGTTGTCACGGGTGATTACCTGGGTATTTAAAATATCGGAACGCCTAATTATTTGTTCAGAGGTCATTCTATACCGAGTCCTGATCTCGAATCCGGTTTATCTATACACTATTATTAACAAAAACTCAAGCCGACGTATTAGACGATTGTAACTTAATACCCAACACTTGAGTAAAAGCTCCTCTTGCTTGAGTAACGCCAATCGTGCGTTCGGCTGATTCTATCATCGGGCGACGCAAACTCACAACTATAAATTGTGCTTGTTGCGCCTGTTGTTTAATCATTTTAGCTAATCGTTCCACGTTTGCCCCATCCAGAAACATATCTACTTCATCAAATGCATAAAATGGCGAGGGACGATACCTTTGCAGGGCAAAAATAAAGCTTAAAGCTGTGAGAGATTTTTCTCCCCCAGACATGGAAGCAAGGCGTTGTACTGGTTTACCTTTGGGGTGTGCGACTAAATTTAAGCCGCTACTAAATGGATCTTCGGGATTGTCGAGTTGTAAATAGCCGTCGCCTTCAGAAAGGGTGGCAAAAATTGATTTAAAGTTTTCATTGACGGCGTCGAATGCTTCTTTAAAAGCGCGTTGACGCAAAGTAGTAAAGTTTTCAATTCTTAACAATAATTCTGTACGTTCTGCTTCCAATGTTTGCAATTTTTGACTGAGTTCTTCTAAACGTTTTTGGGTGCGTTCGTATTGTTCTAACGCCAGCATATTCACTGGTTCCATTGCTTGTAGGCGCTTAGCAAGCGATCGCAATTCTTTTTGTAATTCTTCTAAATCGACTTTATCTGGAACTTCTGGTAAAGGTGATGGTAAATCTGCCGCCACTGTTTGCAGTTGGGCTTGGACGTTTGCTAGTTCTTCCCGACGCGTTTGCTGGGTTTCTTGGAGTTTTTGAATTTCCCACTCTAGCTGTTGTTGACGCTGGGTGTCAGCACGCAATTCCTGTTCAGCGCGATCGCGTTTTTGTTTTTCTTCCCCTAAATTCGCTTCCATTTCACTCAAACGCTGGCGAGTCTGGGAAATTTGATCGTTAATTGTGGTTATTTCTGTGGAGACGCGATGAATCGCATCTCTACAGGAGGATTGTTGTGTTTGGTATTCTAAAATACGCTGTTCTGCTGCTTCAATTTTCTCCTGTAAGCGCTGTTGCTGATTTTCTAAGTCTTTGAGGTTTTGTTCGGCTGTCCGTAATACTTGTTCTTGTTGTTGTAATTGTTGCTCTTGTTTTTTGATCACTGCTTGAATTTGCTGCCATTCCTGGGGAGTTTGGGAGGCTTCCAACTCTGCCAGTGCGTGGCGCATTTGTTGCAATTGTTGCTCTTGTCCTGGTAAATCCCGATCTAAAACTTCCAAACGAGATTGAGCAGTGCTAAGTCTTTCGGTATTTTGGCTAAGTTGCGATCGCGTAGTTTCTAACTGAGTAGTGAGGGTTTTGATTTCTTTTTGTAACTGTTCTAGCTGTAATTGCTGTTCGCGCCGGGTTTGACGTGCTTGTGTTAATTCTTGGGAAAGCTGTTTGGCGCGAGTTGAAAGGGATGCGATCGCCTCGGTACAACGTTCTAAAATTCGATCAATATCTCCCAAGCGCTTTTTCAGCGCCAAGACTTCTTCCGATTCCGCTGCTTCGCCACTTCCAAACCGCAACGCCGAACGCTGGAAGACACTACCGCCAGTCATCGCACCACTAGTTTCTAACAATTCGCCTTCGAGGGTGACAATCCGGTAAAGTCCCAAATTTTTACGAGCGTGTTCTAAGGTGGAAAAGACAACTGTATTGCCAAAAACGTAGGCGAACACATCCCGATAACGCGGCTCACACTCCACTAAGTTCACAGCATAGCCGATAAAGCCTTGAGCTAAACGCAGGGTTGCATCTGGTGTAAATTTCGGAGCTTGAATTTTATTTAACGGTAAAAAAGTTGCTCTCCCAGCACGTTTTTGCTTTAATAATTCAATTCCGGCGGCGGCGACGGAATCATCTTCCACCACAATATGTCCCAACCGCGCACCAGCAGCAATTTCCAAAGCGAGTTGAAAACGCGGTTCCACTCGTCCTAGTTGGACAACCATCCCACAAATACCAGGCATTCCTGATTGTAGAATGACTTTACTTGCGCCTGTGCCTTGGACTTCGTGTTGTACTTGCGCTTGTGCTTCTAATTTATCTAATTGGCGTTGTTTTTCCCGTTGTTCTTGTAAGAGGCGCTTTTGGGTTTCTTGTTGAATTTGTAATTCTTGTTCTGTGGCGGTGATATTTTCCGCTAATGCTTGAATTGGTTCACTGGAGGAATTAAATTCTGTTTCTAGGCGACTACACTCAGTTTGTTTTTCTGCAAGTTGTGGTTCTAGAGTTTGAATTAACTGGGTTTGTTCTTGAATTTGCTGTTGCAGTTGGTTGTTTCGTTCCCTTAGCTGTGCTTGTTCGGTGCGCTGGGGTTCGACGGTTTGCAGCAAAGTTTCAATTTGGCGATTGAGTGCTGTTTGTTGTTGTACCCACGCTTCCGAAGCAGAAGCAATTTCTGCTGCTGCTTGACGGGAATTTTCTAATTCTTGTTGGGTTGCATCTCGTTCCGTTTGTAGAGACTTTGCATGCAACGTCTCTACACCGTGTTGTTGCACTAGTTGTTCTATAGTTTGCTGGTGCTGTTGAATTTCTTGCTGAGTTTGAACTAGACGCTTGGCTGTTTCTTGGAATGCTGTTTCTAATTCTGTTTGCTGGCGCTGGAGTTGTTTACGTTCGGCTTGTTGGTTAGCGAGGGTGGATTGTACTGCTAAAAGTTCTTCTTCTCCCAATGCTTTCACACGGGCGTTGAGTTGTGCAAGTTGGATATTTTTTTGGGTAATTTGGGTGTTGAGGTGGGTGAGTTGTTCGGTGAGTTCGGTGGAGGTGCGATCGCCTGCTTGAATTTGGTTCGCTAACTTTTCTTGGTGATTTTGCAAGGTACGCCAAGATAACACCGCTTCCCACTTTTGTTTTTCTAGATACTCAGTGCGGAGTTTTTGGTATTTTTCGGCTTTGGCTTTATCTTGAGAGAGGCGATCGCACTGTGCTGTTAACTCTGTTTCAATAATTCGGCAACTATCTTCTTTTTCCCGAACTTCTTCGAGAGTATCTTTCGCTTGATTAATTTTACGGTCAAAGGCTGCCACCCCTGCCAACTCATCAATAATTTCGCGCCTTTCCCGCGCGTTCATCGAAATAATACTAGTGACGTCCCCTTGCAAAACGACGTTGTAACCTTCTGGATAAACGCGCAGACGTTCTAATTCTTCGTGTAACTCTGTCAGAGTACTGGAAATTCCGTTAATGTAATAGTTTGATGTATAAGTTCCTTGGGGAGTCACGCGTAGCCTGCGGGTGACACTCCACTCTCCACCCGGTATAGCGCGGATTTTTTGTTTACGATTTTTTTCGTCTTCTGTTTGTTCAACCTCTTGTGTATTCTTCTCTGCAACGGAGGTATCGTCATCGAGGCTTTCAACTTCGACGGTGGAAACAATCGGTTCAACTTCTAAAAATTCATCTGGTTCATGATCCGATAAATCAAACGTCACCGTCACACTAGCTTCGACAGCAGCACGAGATTTGCTAGTTTGGGTGGTGTTGACGAGATCGGGTAAGCGATCGGCGCGCATTCCCTTAGAATTAGAGAGTCCTAAGCAAAATAGCAGCGAGTCAAGAATATTCGATTTCCCAGAACCATTTGGTCCAGAAATGACAGTAAACCCCGGCAACAGAGGAACGGAGGTAGTGCCACCGAAGGATTTAAAATTGGTAAGTTCAACCCTTTTTATATGCACCATAGGCGCTGACTAGTTGGGAAGGCGGAAAGTTCAAGTGTATCAGTGAAAGTCGTTAATAGTCATTGATTTGGGATCGGGGGTTGAGGATTGGGTAGGGTTCTAGTGGTCTGTGTCATTAGTTCTGAGGGGTAAAAAAGAACCGTCATTATCTTGAATGCGGATCAAAACTGAATTTTTATCTTGACTCATGCTAGTCGAAACAGTAATGCAATTGGGGTGGGCTTGAATTTCCTGAAAGTTACGTCCAAAATTTGACTCCTCTAAAGCATCTATGGCATTTGCTAGTAGGTTCATGAATACTTGATTCAATTGTCCGGCAAAACATGGGATGGGAGGTATATCACCATAATTTTTCACAACTTCAATGGCGGGACGAGTATTATTCGCTTTGAGACGATGTTTGAGAATCAAAATAAGCGATCGCAAATATCCCGAGTTCCCAATTCAAAAGTAGTGATTTGCTTGATCTTTTGCCATTGTCATAGACACAACTCCAAGTCATACCTTAAACCAAAAGCACTTTGATAGCGATCTTGGGCATTTTTTGCCATTAGTTTCGTCACAATATCTGACAGTATTTGCGGAATTTCTTCCCTGGTAACTGTAGCTTCTACCATGTTGATTTCATCCACTGATGCTCTGTTCTATAATAGTTTTCCCATCAGTGTGGTTTTTGTATCAAATATTGCTACAATTCATCTAATTTACTTAAAACAAATGAGGTCTAGCAGAAGCCTACTAGACCGGAAATTTTATTTGGAAGGCGATCGCAATTAATTAAAAATGCATTGCGTCACGAAGAGTTATCGATGGGAGTAATTACAACTAAGGGTGGACAGTAGGACACTGCAAATTAGCTCATCTACGATAGAAAGCTCAAGACAAAGCATTCACTGAGTGAAAAATTAAACAGTGCAACTGAAAGCGAATGTGATATTTAGGTGAACTATTGCAGCGCTGGGCTTAGGCAGGAGGCACAAGCCTTTGCCTGTGGATTAAGTATATTAACGTGTGCCTGTCGTTCATGTGACTTGATTCTATACAACTTTTGAGCAAAAGTCAAGTAGATTCTTAAGACAATATTAAAAAATAAGCTTTTTTTAATTTTTAGTGATATGTGGTACTTGATTTCATTTAATCCATTGGCACAATGATCGTAAAGAACTATTGCGATCGCTTTTCATGGCTCTGACTACCAGACATTTAAGGAATTCTACCTGCCTAGAACCTATCTTCATACTCCAGCACCGCCTGATTATCGCCAGATAAATCAGTGGAAGTACGCAGGCGAAACTCAGAATTAATACGATAGTTAACGCCAAATTGTGGCGCTTCATCACTCGTCAAAACTTTGAGAGCAGAAAAAGAAATATTACGGGAAACATCAATTCCAGCTTCCGCTGCCAGATCCATCGAAAAATTTCTCCTTGTTACTTCTGGATTATCTGGATCATCGGAAGCAACAGTAGGAAATATACGTAGTTCACTTAAACCGAAAGCGTTACCAATTTGGTTAAAAGCGCGTTGAATATTCAAAGCCGAACCTGCTAAATTGACAAGTCCCAAGGTGCTATCACCACGTCCCAAGGTTTGTACAAAACCACCCCCTAGTAAAGCAACTATTTCTGTTTGATTGCGGGGAGGATTGCTGGTGAGTTCGAGATTTTGATTAAGCTGGCTAGCTGGACCATCGATTCTGGCTTCGACACGCACAGTATTTACAGGTTGAAAGGATGTAATGTTTTCATCACTGATTTCAGAAGAGAAAGGAGTGGTAGTTACTTGGGAAGGGTTGACATCCAATACGTTAGCAAACAGGCGGATATCCAAGTCGGGGTTTTGATCTCCTCTAAAAACCGCTCTGTTTTTATAACCACGAGCAAGGTTAAATTGAGTAGTAAATAAATTCACATCTCCACCCCGTAGGCGAATAGTTCCTTCAGGTTCTGGATTATTAAATGAACCATTGACATTCAGCGAACCAGTAGCGCGGAAACTTAGAATTGGTGGTAAAGCAATTTCTACATTTTTGTCTAATTCTAATTTGAGATCATTAAATCGTGTGACTGTGGTGTAATTTTCAGATTTTTCTGGTTTATTTGTTTTGGCATAACTAATTTCTTGATGACTATTGCCAGCATTGATGGCGTTGTTAGCTGATTCTGTGATTAAAACCTGACCATTAGCTAGCTTGAGATTACCGCCAATAACTGGACTGAGAGCAGAACCAGTAATCTGCAAATTGCCACTCACCCCTCCTTGATACCGTCCCTTCAAATTCACTGCTAATTTATTCAAAGACACATTCAGAGGATGATCTATTTGTTTTTGAGAGTTAGTGAAAATCGGAATTTCTCCTTGAGCTATGATATTACCCTGACTAAAATTGCCTTGCAGACTTTCAACTTTAATACGGTCAAAATCAAACTGGGCCTTCCCTGTGACATCAGTCAATTTTCCTGGTAAAGCCTGAGCTGAAAATGTGGCATCTTTAACAGCAGCAATACCATTCACAATTGGTTGTTCTTTTGTTCCCCGTACAGTGAGATTGACTTCCCCTTGTCCCTTTTCAAAAGCTAGCTGATCTGTCAACAAGTTTAAAATTGCTAAGCCTTCGTTTTTCACTTGCACATCCAAATTGATTTGGTCGCTATCTGGTGCAGCAGTAGCAAAAGGCAATTTTGCAGGAACACTGCCAGTAATGGTAACAGGTTCGGAGCCAGCAACCATGACGTTACTACCAAAATTTAAACGTCCATCGTGGTAGCTAAAACTTGCAGTCGCCGATTCTATACCTTTTTGATTTAGGGTTCCTTGTGTAACTTGTAATTCTCCTCTGGCTTGGGGATTATTGACACTGCCTGCTAAAGTTGCTGTAGCGTTGATCTTACCTGTCGCACCCATTGGCAAATTGACGTAATTACTCAACACCTCCAGGGGGAAATTTTTCACCCGTAGCTGACCCGATTGTTCTGTACCGCCTAGATTACCAGTGAAAGCGATCAGCTGATCTTGAGATTCAATTCGCAAAGGTAGTAACCTGAGAACACCATTTTCAAAGCTACCGTGAGCAATTACTTGTTCTACTGTGTATAGGTGGTTGGGTTCGCTTTCTCGTCCCCAGACGAAGTTTTGACCATTCAATTTAAAATCTGCTGTTAGTCCATTTTCTGTGGCAGTATCAAAATCAATTTCGCCGTTAAAAGTCCCTTTTAAATCTGCTAAGTCTGGTACTAAAGCAACATCACGCCGTTGTTGTTGCTGTTGTGCAATCAGTGCTTTAATTTCGGAAAAACGGCGAATTTGATCTAGTATAGGCTGTCCTGCTGAACCGACTGCTACGGTGTTGAGGTCACTAGCTTTACCGTAGGTTGGGGTAGCTGTTCCCCGTTGGAAATCTTGCAGTTCAAAAAACTGGAGTGTTGTTAATATATCTTGGATTTCACCTTGACTGATGTTTAGTTTGCCTTTGATTTGGGGAGTTGTAGCTGTGGGTGTAAACTCACCAATAAAGGCATAGCGACTGTTACCTTTGATGAAGGCGCTATCGGTCAGGGTTGTCTTACCATCTTCGTAACGGAACAGAGCTTGTAAGCGATCGCCTTTAATTCTACCTACTTGTGGCTGAGCGATCGCTACATCCCCGGCTACTGCTAATGTATTTTGATTAATAAGAAAATCTCCACTCAGTGAACCTGCTATTTCCCCTTGTCCCAAATAAGTACTTGCAGGTACTGGCAAATTCAACACTTTTAAGGGAAAGTTTTCTACTTTTGCCGCTAAATTATCGCCTTGTGCTTGACCTATTGCCGAAGCTTGCTGCCATTGCACTGTAAAGGAATTGGGGCGATTATTCCCATCGAGATTGACAGCAATTTTGTCATGCTTGCCAGTGACATCTAAATTTAAACCACGTCCTTGCACTGATTGGATGTTACCGTTTAACACCGACTCAAAAGCTAAGTTGTTAACATTCAAGTCCCGCAGTGTCAGTTTTCCTACCAAATTTGGCACAGGCAGATTGCCAGTAATTTTCCCGTTAAAATCAGCTTTTCCAGCTAGATCTACTGTCTGAGGCAACTTTAATGGCAACTGTTGCAGATCGTAATTTTGGGCTTGAACATCAAGATTTAACTCCGTAATTTCAGGTATGCCAGCTTGATTGCTATTGGCTAATATGTAACCACTGGCATTTAAACCAGGGGCTGTTGCTCGTTCAACGAGCAACTTTTCTCCATCCCAGCCGACAAGCGCAGTCAGTGGTCGCTCAATACTAGCTAGACCTTGAGAAAAGTTTACCTGACCTGTTGCCCGGATATCTGCTAACTTAGAGCTTCCTAAATTACCAGCAACTTGGGCTTTGCCACCGAATTTACCTTCTAGCTGCTCATGAAACCGATTTAAGTCCACGCCAGCAGCATTAACTACAGCCTGATAGCGACCGTTAGCTACTTGGATATTTGTGGCTGTAAAACTGCCACCACCAACATTAAGTTTGGCTTGACCGTTAGCTTGGATTGTTTCTGGTTGAAATGACTCTACAGAACCAGTAACATTAAACTTACCAGTAATTTGACCGTGTAATTGCTGAGGAACAAGTGTTAATTGTTGCAGTGGTGCATTATTTGCTTGCAGTTGTGCCTGATATACACCGTTGGCTACTTGAATATTCGTAGCAGTAACTGTACCAGTTTTTACAGCTAAACTAGCTGAGCCATTTCCACGTAAAGTTTTCAGGTCAAAATTGTTGGTATTACCTGATACTTGGAATGTACCCGCCATCGCAGCTTGTAATGCAGGTTGTAATGCAGGGACAGGCTGTTTCAGCAACTGTGACAACCTCACACTATCGGCTACAAGTTTGGCAGAAAAGCTGTTTTCCCCTAGCTGGATTTGAGAAACTGCCACTGTGCCATCTGCGACTTTAACTTTGGCGTTCTGAGTGCGAATATTACCCAGTTTGAAGGGTGCGGAACTGCCAGAGAGGATGAGGCGACCGTTGAAGCGGGCATCATTAAGATTTATATTTTCTAGTTGTTGGGGGTTGACAAAAGGTTCTATTTGTACGCCCGTGGCATCAGCAATTGCTTGCCAATTCTGGTTATTCCAACTGCCGGCAACCTGGACTTTACCACCAGCGACACTGAGGACAACATTACGGAAATTGAGAGTGCGATCGCTATTGACAACAACTTCACCTGTGGTAGGATACTGCGCCTGGGGAGCCTGGAATTGAACTGTTGTTTGCACATTGTCAGCAGTGCCAGTCATTTGGGCTGTACCAGAGACAGTACCGACTTTCAACCCTGGTTGGGAGTTGTAAACAAGAGCGATCGCATCACCAGGAACATCCTTGGCCGATAAATTAAAATTCAAACGGGGAACTGTCCCCAACTCAACCTTGCCAGTACCCTTGACTTCACCGCCGACTTTGGCTTTGCCTTGAATATCTTTAAAGACAATCACCTGATCTTTGGGTGCAAACTCAAACTTGCCACTGGCACTATCAAAATCAACTTTATCAATTTGGGCAGGCTTGTTAGTGGTAACGATACCTGTAAGAATCGGTTCGGTCGTTTTTCCTGTAAACTGCAAATCTGCTTGTACTTCCCCAGTTACAGGTACAGGCAATTTCAGTTTGAGAGTTTCTTGGACATCAGCGACATTGACGCCATTTACACGCCCTGCCAACTTATAACCAGTTTCGGTGTCAATAATACCGTTAGCAATTAATGGGATTTTGCCGTAGCTGCCGATGACATTGTCAAGCTTAATTTCTGTGCCTTGAAAGTACAGCTTTCCTTGGGTATTCAAAAATGGTTGGGGAACTTTTGGAACTTGAAACTGAACTGCTTGCAAATCAACATTACCAAATAATATAGGCGGCTGAGTTTGCCCAATTTGAAACTGCATCTGCAAGTCACCATTGACTCGACCGGCTTGTAATGATAGTGGTAACTTAACTAAGCCCGTCACATCAGAGGCTAGCAACTCTTGCCCGCGTATTTGTAAATTCGTTGCCCATGTCTGTGGGCGGATATCTCCCTTCAAGGCAACATCACCCCCACTGCTTGGTTTTCCTGTCAAGTCCAACCGAATCACTTGGTTGTTTTCCAATAGTTGGGCAGTTCCGTTTACTTGTGAAAGTGTCACGGGAGAGGAGAGGGGAGAAGAGGCGTTATTCCCCGTGTCCCCCTTGTCCCCCATGTCTTCTATATCTCTCTTGCGTGGCACTAAGACTAATTGGGCATTGCGGAACCGTATTTTATCCAAATCTGTTTGAATTGGTTGACCTTGACCTTGTCTTTTGATAATAGTGGTAATCCAGCGCCCTTGTTGATCCTGTTCAACGTAAACATCTGGATTGACTAAGGTTACATCCAACTTCAGTTCACGCTTAAAAAGTAACTGTAACGGTTCAAAACCTACCTCCACGGTATCGACTGCAACACTATCAGGGTCTGTGGGTGTTGCTGGAATGGCTGAAGTCCCAAACTTTACTCCCGTGAGCGAAAATCCCTTAACTTCTCCTAGCTTCACTGGACGATTGAGTGTAGTGGTCAGACTTTTTTCTGCTAGTGGTGTTAAATCTTTCTGGATAAAACTCCACAACCGCCAAGCACCACCTATAAGTCCTATTAGTAAAATTCCACCTAAAGCGATGCCACTACGACCCAATATCAGCAACCATACACGCTTGTTGTTAGTTGGAGATTTATAATTTTGCTTGAGAGATTTACTCATGGGATTTTACTTTTATGATTAGCCGAGTTGGAGAGGCACAATAGTTTCACCAACGCATGATAGACGGGTTTTGTTTCCTAAAAGGGTAATAGGAAATAATCCTTTCTCCCTTACCCTTTCCCCTTTTACTATCTAACAAAGTTTATTTGGTACACCATTTACCTGGCAATGCCATTACCAGGATACAAACCTATTTTGGCTTTGGAGTATAAAAATAGCGATGATTTAAGTAAAGAAAAAAGAAGCATTTTCGTGGGTTTTAGTCTAAGCAATTAGTGATTGCTAGCAAAATACTTAATATTCATTAATATTTGAGTTGTCAGTGATAATTTCACATTCCGAGTTGGAATTGTTGAGAATTGCTGACAAACAAACACACATTCCCGCAAGCATCCATTAGTGGTTGACAAGGTTGATTATGTGGATTAACACTATTGCGTCTGGCAAAAGGTAAAAGGTGAAAGAGAGGGTATTATTTCCATCCCTTGCCCTTTTTCCTTTGCCTTTCATCAGGAAGTATGCGTATTAAGCTATACCACCCAATCTAATCTCTAAAATTTAAAATCGGTATAAAATTAATACTGGTATGTTTAACAAAATTTGAGACAAGTATTTTGTATAAAATTACACAATAAGAATTGTGACAACTCCCAGACAAGGGATTAGAGTTTGGGGAACAGGTGAGGATACAAATAATAAATTTTGAATACTGAAACCTTTATATATAATCCATAATTGATTCGCTTAATTCTTAATTCCTGTTGTGGCAATACCCTGGATCAATTGACGCTGGCCAAGGAGAAATAAAAATAAAATCGGTACAGTGGTTATAGTTACTGCGGCCATTAGCAAAGGCCAGTTATTGGTAAATTGTTCTTGGAACTCAGCCAAAGCTAGCTGTACAGTTCTCAATTCTGGTTTTGTAGTAAATACTAACGGCTTAAATAAATCATTCCATTCACCGATAAAGGTAAACAGAAACAAAGTTACCAAGGCTGGGCGTGCTAAAGGTAATACTATTTGCCACAAGATTTGGACTCGGCTTGCCCCGTCTATTGCTGCTGCTTCTTCTAACTCTACAGGTATTGTTAAGAAATACTGCCGTAATAAGAAAATACCAAAACCATTAGCAGCCGTCGGTAAAATCAAAGCCCAGTAAGTGTTAATCAAGTGTCCCCATTTCAAGACCAAAAATATAGGAATCACGAGTAATTGAAAGGGAATCACCAGTGTTGCTAAGACAATCAATAGTAATGCTTGTCTACCACGAAATTTGAGTCTTGCCAGGGCATAACCTGCCAAGGCAGAAGTCACTATTTGAAAACCCGTGACAGCTAATGCTACCAAGCTAGAATTAGCGAATGCCAGTAAGAATTTACCTCGTCGCCAAGCTTCATGGTAGTTTGCTAAAGACCAACCGTTCTGAAGAAGCAGATTCGGAGTAGTGCCAGGCGGTGCAAGAGATGTCAAGAAAACTACAAAAAGGGGTAACAAGACAATCAGGCCCCCTAACAAAAGTACTGCCAGACTCCAAAAAGAAGAATATTTAAGATTTCCGAGTGGTTTGGACATGTACTGAATTTGAAGATCCAACCATTTGTTTTTTGTGACCAGAGTAAGCCTTCCTCCGGAGGAGCTACGCTAACGCTGCCGGCAACCGCTAATCTATAACATAGTGACTTGTTAAGTTAAATTAAACCACAGTGAGTAAAAATAAGGATTATGGATAAAGGATGAAACATGAAGGCAGCTATGTTGAAAGCAGAAGGCAGAAGGCAGAAGGATGAAAAATTTTCACACTTCAAACTTCATCCTTCACAAATCACACTTTACCCTATCCTTTGGGGAGCCGCCCAAAGGGCACGGCAGATGCTTTATGCCGGGAAACCCGTCCACCGCACTGCCTCGTCTACATATTTCATCACTTTATCATTGCCCTATATTCATAGGGTTAAATAAAATCTTGGTATCAAATGTATCATATATCCAGGAGCGAACATCAAATGCAGCAGCTAGCAGATCAACCAGAAATTGATTTTCACAGCGAAACCTATAAAGATGCCTATAGCCGCATTAATGCAATCGTGATTGAAGGGGAACAAGAAGCGCATGAAAATTACCTGAAACTTGCTGAACTGCTGAGCGAACACAAAGATGAGCTAATTCGTCTTGCCAAAATGGAAAGTCGTCACAAAAAGGGATTTGAAGCCTGTGGGCGCAATCTCCAAGTAACCCCAGATATAGAGTTTGCTAAACAATTTTTTGCCCAACTGCATCACAATTTTCAAGTAGCAGCCCAAGAAGGCAAAATCGTTACTTGCTTGCTGATTCAATCCTTAATCATTGAATGTTTTGCGATCGCAGCATACAACATCTATATCCCTGTGGCTGATGATTTTGCCCGTAAAATTACTGAAGGCGTTGTCAAAGATGAATATAGTCACCTAAATTTTGGAGAAGTTTGGTTGAAAGAACATTTTGAAGAATCAAAAGCCGAATTAGAAGAAGCAAATCGCCAAAATCTTCCGATTGTTTGGCAAATGCTTAACCAAGTTGCAGATGACGCCGAAGTATTGGCAATGGAAAAAGAAGCGTTGGTAGAAGACTTTATGATTCAGTACGGTGAAGCTTTAAGTAATATTGGCTTCAATACCCGTGATATTATGCGTCTGTCTGCTTACGGACTTAGAGCTGCGTAATCTCAAGGTAAAAGTTAGAAGGAATAAGGTTAAGATTTTGACCGTGCTAATTTTCGATTTTGGAATAATCAACTAAAATCGCAAATTTGAAATTCAAAATCGATAGACCTTTTAACTTTTACCTCGTCTTGGCATGAATCACTATCCAACTGTTGAGAAATCTTGGGCTTTGTGTAGAATTTTCACGAGTTATAAATTTCTCTCCCACTGACTACTCTGATTTTAGATGACTGGTTGAAGATTGTTTTTCTGGTTCGATGACATATTGGTGTTTCAGTTAGATCACAAATCCAAAACTTTCCAGCCACCGGATTTATCTTTTGGTTAATCCGTCTTGAAATCTAAAATCCAAAATCCGTCTTGAAAAGCTTTGAGCCTTGCTATCGCTTTCGGAGGTGACGCTAACGCCCCAAGCCCTGGCTCAAACTTTTCGCAAAATCCAAAATTCCTTGCCACCACGCTTTTAAAAAGCATACGCCTAATAGAATAGTTCATGTTTGGTCTAATCGGACATCTCACTAGTTTGGAACACGCACAAGCGGTAGCCAGAGACTTAGGCTATCCGGAGTACGCAGATCAAGGTCTAGATTTTTGGTGCAGCGCCCCGCCCCAAATTGTTGATCACATTACTGTAACCAGCATCACTGGTCAGAAAATAGAGGGAAAGTATGTAGAATCCTGCTTTTTGCCGGAAATGCTAGCAAACCGTCGAATTAAGGCAGCTACACGCAAAGTCCTGAATGCTATGGCTCTTGCTCAAAAGCATGATATAGATATTACGGCTTTGGGTGGATTTTCCTCGATAATTTTTGAAAATTTTAATTTAGAGCAGTTCAAACAAGTCCGCAACATCGAGCTAGAGTTTGAACGCTTTACCACAGGTAATACACACACCGCTTACATTATTTGTAGGCAGGTAGAACAAGCATCAAAACAATTAGGGATTGAACTATCTGATGCAACTGTTGCTGTGTGTGGAGCAACTGGAGATATTGGTAGTGCTGTTTGTCGCTGGTTAGAGGCAAAAACAGATGTTAGGGATCTGCTACTAATAGCCCGAAACCAAGAACGCCTGACAAATTTGCAAGCAGAACTAGGGCGGGGAAAAATCCTAGCTTTGGAAGAAGCATTGCCTCTTGCTGACATTATAGTTTGGGTTGCTAGTATGCCCAAAGGCATGGAAATCGATCCTACAGTGTTAAAAAAACCCTGTTTGTTGATCGATGGAGGCTATCCAAAAAATCTAGCTACTAAGATCCAGCATCCTGACGTGCATGTTCTGAATGGTGGCATTGTGGAGCATTCTCTTGACATTAACTGGAAGATCATGAAAATCGTCAATATGGATGTCCCGGAAAGACAATTGTTTGCTTGTTTTGCAGAATCAATGCTGTTGGAATTTGAGAAGTTGCATACGAACTTCTCTTGGGGACGTAATCAGATTACCGTAGAAAAGATGGAACATATTGGTCAAATTTCCATAAAACACGGATTTAGACCGCTGTTGGTGTAGGTAAGAGGTAATGGGTAATGGGTAAAAA
Source organism: Fischerella major NIES-592 (assembly GCF_001904645.1). NCBI lineage: Bacteria > Bacillati > Cyanobacteriota > Cyanophyceae > Nostocales > Hapalosiphonaceae > Fischerella > Fischerella major. The sequence goes on from NZ_MRCA01000002.1 coordinate 492,517, forward strand.
TGATTACCAATTACCAATTACCAATTACCAATTACCAATTACCAATCCCCAATTCCCTATTTCCTATTCGTAAAATATGGCAACTACTGAGCGCAAACCACTTCTGTTGGATTTTGAAAAACCTTTGGCAGAATTAGCAAACCGGATTGAGCAGATCCGTCAACTTGCGGAAGAAAATGGCGTCGATGTTTCTAGTCAAATTCGTCAACTAGAAGCTCGTGCTATGCAATTACGTGAGGAAATTTTTACTAGTCTATCACCATCACAGCGATTACAAGTCGCTCGTCACCCTCGTCGTCCTAGTACTCTTGATTACATTCAGGCTATTACTGACGAATGGATGGAGTTGCATGGCGATCGCTGTGGTTCTGATGATCCAGCTTTAATTGGTGGTGTTGCTCGTTTGGGAGGACAACCTGTGGTAATGTTGGGTCATCAAAAAGGGCGTGACACAAAAGATAATATTGCCCGGAATTTTGGTATGGCTACTCCTGGCGGCTATCGTAAGGCAATGCGGTTAATGAAACACGCCAATAAGTTCGGAATGCCTATTTTAACTTTTATTGATACGCCGGGGGCCTTGCCCACTGTGGTAGCTGAACGACAAGGGGCAGGAGAAGCGATCGCTTATAACTTGCGGGAGATGTTTAGCTTGGATGTGCCAATCATCTGCACGGTGATTGGTGAAGGTGGTTCTGGCGGTGCGCTGGGTATTGGTGTAGGCGATCGCCTCCTCATGTTTGAACACTCGGTTTATACGGTGATCACCCCAGAAGCTTGCGCTGCTATTCTCTGGAAAGATGCTAGCAAGGCTCCCCAAGCAGCAGCAGTTCTCAAAATGACTTCTCAGGATCTCAAAAACTTAGGAATTATTGACCAAATCCTGCCAGAACCTGTAGGTGGCGCTCATTCTGACCCCATCAAGACTGCTCAAACTCTCAAAGGTGCTTTGTTGGACAATTTAGATGAATTGGGTCGTCTCACTGCTGCTGAACGTCGTCAACTACGTTATGAAAAATTCCGCAAAATTGGTGTTTTTACTGAAGTTTCCCACTGAGGATACTGAAATTCTTGATTAGCATAAGAGCAATGCTATAATTGCCTATGGTTCTTAAAGATTTTTAACAATCTTTTTAACCATAGGCATTGGCGTTATTGGCAAATTAACTCGCCTGGAGGAATGATTTGTATATTTGTTCTGTGCCAATAACAAAACCAAAAGGGTACTACCTTGCCTCCAAGGCAAACATCTCAGTTTTGTCTGGGAAAATTAACTAAAGTATATGCCCGTACTGGCAATGAATATTAGCATTTGTCAAGCATGACTAGTCGAATCTTTAGATTTACTTAATCTCAGCAGTAAATTTAAGAATTTTAATAAAGTGAGTGGCAATGCAATTTTATCTGCCAAAGAATTTGGAATTCACAGCATGAGTTTTGAGCAAAAACAACGCGCTCTGATTACCGGGGCAAGTAGCGGTATTGGTAAAGCAACTGCTTTGGCTTTTGCAAAAGCAGGAGTTGATGTTGCCTTAGTAAGCCGTTCTGTTGAGAAGTTAGCAGTAGTAGCACAAGCAGCTCAGCATGTAGGAGTCAATGCGAAAGCATATTCTGTGGATTTGGCTTGTGTAGAGCAAGTACAAAAACAAATACAGGCGATCGCTTATGACTTTGGTGACATAGATATTTTGGTCAACAATGCTGGCATAGGTTATGTTGCTAGTCTAAGCGAAACTTCCCTATCTGACTGGCAAAAGGTACTAAATTTAAATCTTACCAGTGTGTTTCAGTGTATTATGGGAATTTTGCCGGGAATGCGCGATCGCAAGAAAGGCACAATCATCAACGTTGTATCAATTGCCGGCAAACAAGCATTTCCCAATTGGGGAGCATACTGCGCCAGCAAAGCTGGTCTTCTGGCTCTTTCTCAAACTTTGGCACAAGAAGAGCGCCCCCACGGCATCCGTGTTAGTGCTATATGTCCTGGTGCAGTCAATACCGAACTCTGGGATGCAGTCGGTGCTGACTTTGACCGCTCAAAAATGCTATCTCCAGAAATTGTTGCTCAGTCGATTCTACACACTGCATTGTTACCACAGCAGGCAGTGATTGATGAGTTGACCCTGATGCCTAGTGTTGGCGTCCTTTAACAGTTATCAGTTATCAGTAAATACTGATGATTATTCGCTGTTAACTGTTTTCATCGCTCAGTCATCTATAAATTCCAAAACTATTCAAGACTCATACCATGACTATTGTTAGCTCCAACGGTTCCAATCGTTTTCAGTCTCCTTTGGTTCCCGATTTGACAGAAGCCATCACCACTAGACCTGATCGCAATACTCACGACGGGCGAAAACCCGACTTACACCCACCACAAGAAGAACAAATAGATGAGATGGTGGAAGCCGTGCGGACTCTACTGTTGGGTATAGGAGAAGATCCAGAACGTGAAGGACTACTGAAAACTCCTAAGCGGGTAGCAGAAGCCTTGCGGTTTTTAACCAGTGGTTACAACCAGTCCTTAGAAGAACTGGTGAATGGAGCGATTTTTGATGAGGGACATAGCGAGATGGTGCTAGTCCGAGATATTAATGTTTTTAGCTTATGTGAACACCATATGTTGCCATTTATGGGCAAAGCTCACGTCGCTTATATCCCCAATCAAAAAGTCGTAGGATTGAGTAAGCTTGCTCGTATTGTGGAGATGTATTCTCGTCGCTTGCAGGTACAAGAAAGATTAACTCGCCAAATAGCCGAAGCAGTCCAGACAATCTTAGAACCCCAAGGTGTGGCTGTTGTCATTGAAGCCACCCATATGTGCATGGTGATGCGGGGTGTGCAAAAACCAGGTTCGTGGACCGTCACCAGTGCAATGGTTGGCGTATTTCAGGAAGAACACAAAACCCGCGAAGAATTCTTTAATTTGATTCGTCACCAGGCAGCGATATTTTAAGAAATTGTTGATAGTTGGTAGTTGATTGTTGATTGTTATTCCAAACAACAATCAACAAGCAACAATTAACGACTATCTATTTCCTAACTTTTCAAACAACTGAGCTACTTTCTGTAAATCTTTATCCCCAGGCGCACGTTCTACTCCACTAGATAAGTCAATGCCTGTGGGTTTTACTTGACTTAAAGCTTCTAAAATGTTATCGGGTGTAAGTCCTCCAGCTAAAAACCAAGGGCGACTGGGCTGGAAATTTTGTAGTAGTTGCCAATCTAAAGTTTTACCAGTACCACCTAACTGCTGCGGATGATAGGCATCAAGTAACAGTGTATCTACAAAGAGATTATAGACAGCTGCTTTGTCAAAATCTGTGGCTGTGCGTATTCTCAACGCTTTAATAATTTCTACCTCAGGCAGAGACTCACGCAACTGCTGACAAAATTCTGGTGATTCATCTCCATGCAACTGCACTCCGGTTAAACCACCATCAACAACAGCCTGCTTGATTTTTTCAGGAGGCGTGTTAGCAAATACACCTATGCTGTCAACTTTGCTGGGCAGTTTTTCTACTACAGCCTGAATTTGTTTGATAGTAACATAACGCGGGGAAGTAGTAACACAAATAAATCCCAATGCTGTTGCACCCAAATCAGCGATCGCTTTTCCCTGTTGTGGTTGCGTGATACCGCAAATTTTAATCCGCATAAAAATTTTCGAGATTTTTCCTAATACAAAAAGTTAATTTTTCCCTAGCAATCTTATAATTTGTGTGGTCTACACCAAAATTTTTCTATAGGAGACAAAAGCCTGATGTCATCAATCTTACTAGCAGCCGCAGCCACAGTTCCTCCTACACCCGAGTGGAGTCCCAAAGTGGCGCTGATTATTAGCATCAGCTGTTTGGTGGCTGTTTTGCTAAGTTTCAGGATTGAAAAGCCCAAAGTCGGTCCAAAAATGCCTGGACTACCTTTAAGCATTCCTACCTTTGTCGCTGCGATGGCTTTTGGTCATGTCATTGGCGTTGCCATTGTTTTGGGATTGACAAATATCGGTAAGATTTAGCTAGATCTAAATTCGGAATTTCCAATTCCAAATACACAATTGTTTCGGTCATCCTAACCAAGGAAAGAGGATTTAACCTCTCCAGGGAAAGAGGATACCCCACTTAATTGGATAGAGCATGGACATGGCTGTAGAGATGCGGGGTTTCATAGGGGATTTCGCCTTTCTACAGCTAAATAATTTATTCATGTAGGAGAAACAATTGTGATGTCATCAATTTTATTTGCAGTTCAAAGCACTGTTCCCAATACCTACACTTCATGGGGCTTGTCGGAATTTTTGTACATTACTGGTGCTTGTCTGTTGTGTCTTTTGATTATTCCCCGCGTTGTTTGGTATCCTCACGTCGGTCCAGAAATGCCCTTACCTTTCCCTTCAGTTTTCAATAATCCTAGTGTTGCTACATTCCTGGCTGCGATGGCTGCTGGTCACATCCTTGGTGTTGGTGCAGTTTTGGGGTTGACTAACTTGGGTATCCTGTAGGTTTTGGTTATACTACAAGCAATACATCAAGCAGCAGATGTTTGAGCTTTGGGAAAGGCTTTGTCTGCTGTTTTTGTTTGTGTGTTTATGTGCTTGACTGGAATTGTCTATTCTAGAAATTGGGTAAGTCAATAACATAGATGTATTTTCGTGGTGGCTGTTAGTCGATAGTGGTTAGTAGTCAGTGGTATGAAAGGGAACAGGGAACAGAAGGTTTGGGATGGGGTTTTAAATCCCTATAGAAGAAAGATAACCAACAACTAAAAACTAACAACTAACCAATGTACAGACGTGCCATGGCACGTCTGTACAACTACTAACAAATCTTAATAATCTAGGAAATAAAAATGCAAACAAATACAAATTGGCGAATAGGATCTTTATTCGGGATTCCTTTATTTTTAGACCCCTTGTGGTTTTTGATTCTAGGGTTGGCAACCCTGAACTTTGGTGTAGCTTATCAGGAATTAGGAACAGTTTGGGCTTGGAGTGCAGGAGTAGTCATGGCACTACTGTTATTTACTTCGGTATTGTTACACGAGTTGGGCCACAGCTTGGTGGCGCGATCGCAAGGCATTAAAGTAAATTCCATTACTTTGTTTTTATTTGGCGGGATTGCTGCTATTGAAGAAGAATCTAAAACACCTGGTAAAGCCTTTCAAGTAGCGATCGCTGGGCCAGCAGTTAGCATTGCCTTATTTGTGCTGCTACATCTAGGGACTGATGTATTACCTGAAACAAGTGCGCTACGAATGATGATAGGAGATTTAGCGAGAATAAATTTAGTATTAGCCTTATTTAATCTGATTCCTGGCTTACCTTTAGATGGAGGACAGGTGTTAAAAGCAGCTGTATGGAAAGCTACAGGCGATCGCTTTCAAGCTGTACATTGGGCAGCAAAAACAGGACAAATTTTAGGTTATGCTGCGATCGCCCTGGGCTTGGCAGTAGACTATTTTACAGGCGAGTTAGTTACAGGTTTATGGATCGCCCTGTTGGGTTGGTTTGGTATCCGCAACGCCACTACTTATGATCGGGTCACCATTTTGCAAGAAACCTTGCTGAAGTTGAAAGCAACTGATGCTATGACTCGTGATTTTCGCATAGTCGATGCGAACCAAACCTTACGTTCCTTTGCCGACTTATACTTATTAGAAACGAATCCTACACAGATTTATTTTGCTGAGTCTGATGGACGTTATCGGGGTATGGTAGCCATTGATGACTTGCGAACAGTAGAAAGAAGCGAGTGGGAAACCAGGACTGTTGATGCGATCGTGCATCCCTTGACAGAAATTCCTAGTGTTGAGGAATCAACTAGTATCGCTGAAATCATTAACAAACTGGAAAAGGAACAGTTACCCTGCGTTACCGTGCTTTCGCCTGCGGGTGCTGTTGCGGGTATCATTGATCGAGGGGATATTGTCCGAACAGTAGCGCAAAATCTGGGTTTGCGGATCACTGATGCTGAAATTAAGCGAATTAAAGACGAAGGAAGTTATCCCCAGGGGTTGCAATTGCAGCTGATAGCCAAGTCAACGATAAATTAATGGTGATCAGTGATCAGTTAGATAACTATTTACGCTTAATGTGAATTAAAATTTTGATAATCGAACACAGATGAACACCGATGAACACAGATATATTATCGGTATGCATCGTTGAACCCCTGCCTTAAGCCGCCCTTGGAGGCGTCTGCGTTAATTAAATCAAACTCTGGACAATTACCAAAAAACCTTGCTTGTTTCCTCTTAACAATTAGCCGCTTTTTGAGTTAGCCACTCATACCAATTTTCTAGCCCAGTTCCGGTCAATGCTGAAACTTGAAAAATCTGAATTTGAGGATTGACCTGCTGGGCATATTCTATACATTTTTGCACATCAAATTGGATGTAAGGCAGCAAGTCAATTTTAGTGAGAAGCATAACTTCACTAGCGCGGAACATGTGAGGATATTTGATAGGTTTGTCTTCTCCTTCTGTGATAGAGAGAATTACGACTTTGAGGTTTTCTCCTAAATCAAATAATGCTGGACAAACTAAATTACCAACATTCTCAATCATCACAACTGAATTTAGTGGTGGATTGAGTTGTTGTAATCCCTTTTCGATCATGGCTGCATCAAGATGACAGCCTGTACCTGTGTTAATTTGGATAACTTTGCAGCCTGTAGCTTGAATTTTTTTGGCATCGTTGACAGTTTCTTGATCGCCTTCTATAACGCTAATATTTAACTGTTTTTTTAAATCATTGATAGTACGAGTTAAGAGGGTGGTTTTCCCCGCACCTGGAGAACTCATGAGATTTAATGCAAGAATGTTTCTGCCTTTAAACCAGCCGCGATTTTGGGCTGCTATTAAGTTATTTTTAGCTAAAATATCTTGTTCTAAAGATATTGTTGTGCCATGTATTTTAGCATGAATATGAGATGTGGTTTCGTGAGTATGGTCGTGACTGTGAGAATGAGTGATGACAGTACCATCTGCTAAAGTGTGGGTGTGAGTATGATGACTATGCCCATTAGTATCTATTGCCATAACTTGACTTGTTTCTAAATTAGAGATTTTGGCTTCATTATCATTGGAACAACCGCAATTTACACACATATTTCCTCTATTTCTATTTCTTTAATTTTCAATTCTTGACCAGCAATTAAGTGTATTTGCTGACTACCACATTGACACTGGCCAAAGGGTTGTGTGAGAGGAATTTCTGAACCACATTGGCAGCATTTTCCCAAACCTGATATTTCTAAAATTTCTAATTTCGCTCCTTCTAAAACTGTTCCTTGAGAACAAATATCAAAACAAAATCGGATTGCATCGGGCATGATGGCTGAAAGCTGACCTATTTCTAATAGTACCCGTTGCACTTTTAAACCGTGGGCATGTTCGACTATAATTGCTACGATATTTTGGGTAATGCTAAGTTCATGCATAAATTTTTTAATTTATTAATTAGCCCAAAGTTTCAATTTTTCGACCACCGTGCAAGGCGATGCACACAGATAATTTATCTGTGTTTATCTGTGTTCATCTGTGTTCGTTTTTTAAAATGTCTATATAACATAGCATTATTAACAAATGCGTGGTAATTGATCGCCAACAAGCATATCTACAATCCGTTCTGTACCAAAAATAGTTTTTAATAAAACGATACCTGGGGGGGAAGGAATAACTTCCCCGATAATGCAAGCATTTTTTCCAGCAGGGTGGGATTTCATTGCTGATAAAACTGTATCAGCATGTTCGTGTTTTACTACTACGACGAGTTTACCTTCATTAGCTAAATACAGCGGATCTAAACCTAAAATTTCGCAAACCCCTTGCACTTCTTCCCGAATTGGAATTGATTGTTCATGAAGGCGAATTGCAACATTAGAACTGAGGGCAAATTCATTTAATACGGTAGCTAAACCACCCCGTGTTGCATCCCGCATAGCATGAATTTCGGGACAAACATCAAGAATATTTTGGACTAAATCATGTAATGGTTGACAATCACTTTCTATATTCGTTTCTAATGCTAATTCTCCACGGGCGATGAGAATAGCTGTACCATGATTGCCTAATTCACCATTAATAATGATTACATCTCCGGGTTGAATATAATGGGCAGAAATAGAAACACCTGCACGAATGACGCCAATACCAGTTGTGTTAATAAACAGCTTATCGGCTGCACCACGATGTACAACTTTTGTGTCACCAGTGACAATTTGTACACCAGCTTGATTGGCTGCAATTTGCATACTGGTAACAACACGCCTTAATGTTTCTATTGATAAACCTTCTTCTAAAATAACGCTACAACTAAGATATAAAGGCTTAGCACCACTCACAGCCAAATCATTTATCGTACCATTAACAGCTAATTCTCCAATATCACCACCAGGAAAAAATAAAGGATCTACAACATAAGAATCAGTTGTAAAAGCCAGTCTATCTCCTTGTTGGAGAAGACTCGCTAAATCAAAAGTTGCTTGGTCTTCTAATTCTGCAAGAATTGGATTATCAAACCTACTAACAAAAACATCATCAATTAAATCGCGCATAGCTTTACCACCGCTACCATGGGCGAGAGTGATGTTTTGATCATGTATTTTTCCTCTGTGACGGCGGATTTTTTCAATTTTTTGAAACAGAGAAATTTGGGAGGAATTAGCAGACGAAAAATTCATATAATTAGTTGTGAGTTGGTGGTTGGTTTTTGGTTGTTAGTGGTCACTTATCTTCACCTTCAAGCAGCAGTGTATCCACCATCAAAAAATAAAATAGCACCAGTAACATAAAAACCTGCATCAGAAGCTAAAAAAACCAATGGACTAATTAATTCCTCTGGCTTACCACAACGTGCCATTGGTGTAAAATTGACAATTTGTTTTTGCTTTGTCAAAATTGCGATCGCCAACAATCACCTTCACACCAAGATCAGCCAAACCCACAGACAGCCCTATTTTCCCTTCCTTCTTTGTGTACTTCGCGTCTTCGCGGTTCGTCCAAAAAAGATATTCTGCAATTCGCTAAACCCCCACCCCCTCTCTCCCAACCATAGAAAAACGACCATATTTGTAATAAGCTGCACACGCACCCTCCGAAGACACCATACAAGTACCAATTGGTGTTTCCGGCGTACAAGCAGTACCAAACACCTTGCACTCCCAAGGCTTCATCACACCCTTGAGAATTTCTCCACACTTACAAGCCTTATGATCTGCTACTTTCAAATTAGGAATAATAAACTTTAACTCAGCATCAAACTGAGCATATTCAGAACGAATTTTTAACCCAGAATAAGGTATATCACCCAAGCCACGCCACTCAAAAAATTCTCTTATTTCAAACACCGTATTCATAGCAGTTAATGCCAATTGATTACCCCGATTTTCTACCAATCGGCGATATTGATTTTCAACTTCGCAGCGCTTTTCTACTAACTGTCGTAATAGCATCCAAACTGATTGGAGAATATCTAAAGGTTCAAACCCGGAAATGACGACTGGCTTGTGATATTGTTGAGAAATAAATTGATAAGGTTCAGTACCAATTACCATACTGACATGTCCAGGCCCGACAAATCCATCGAGTTGTAGATCAGGATTATCTAACAGTGCTTGTAAAGCAGGAATCACAAGAACGTGATTACAAAATAAGCTGAAGTTGTGAATATTTTCTGCGGATGCTTGGAGGATGGTAAAAGCAGTGCTAGGGGCTGTAGTTTCAAAACCTAAGGCAAAAAATACAACTTCTTTGTTAGGGTTTTCTTTGGCAATTTTTAGGCTATCTAAGGGCGAGTAAACCATGCGGATATCTGCACCTGTTGCTTTCGCTTGCAGCAGACTCGTTTGAGAACCAGGAACCCGCATTGCGTCACCAAAGGTAGCAAAGATGACACTAGGATGTTGGGCGATCGCGATCGCATCATCTAACCTACCCTTGGGCATAACGCACACCGGACAACCAGGCCCATGAATCAATTCTATTGACTTGGGTAGGACTGCTTCGATGCCATACTTAAATATAGAATGGGTATGACCGCCGCATACTTCCATAATTTTAATTTGTTTACCTAACTGGCAAGATAATTTTTCTATTTGCCAAGCTAGTGCTTTAGCTTTATTAGAATCACGAAACTCATCTACATATTTCATATGAATATTGGTTGGTGGATGGTAGTTGTTTGTTGGTTGTTCCAAACAACAACCAACAATCAACAATCAACAATTTGCGATTTCTTGCAGCATCTGCAAGGTTTCTAATGCTTCTTTTTCATTAATCCGATTCATAGCAAAGCCAACATGAACTAATACCCAGTCACCAATGCAAGATTCGGGAGGATGTTGTTCATCAACTATACAAGCAATGTTAATTTGGCGTTTGACACCAACGATGTTGACTATGGCTAGTTTATGATTTTGGTCTGTGATTTCGATGATTTGACCGGGAATGCCTAAGCACATTGTTGATTTTCCTGTTTAATGAACCGCGAAGAACGCAAAGAACGCAAAGAAGAAAGAGTAAGATGATATAATATAGTTATTTGTTAACAGTTTTAGCGGCTACAATTATTGCTTGCCCTAGTGATAATCCGCCGTCATTGCAGGGAGTTAGGCTGTGAGTTAGTGTGTTGATGCCTGAATTTTTGAGATATTTAGTCAGTTGTTCTAATAAGATAAGATTTTGGAATACTCCTCCGCTTAAGACGACTGTTTTAATGTGACGATGTTGACACAATGAAGTAGCTAATTTCCCAATGGCTTGAGCTAAACCGATGTGAAACTTTGCAGCTATGACTCCTGGAGAAGTTTGCTGCTGTAAGTCCTTTAATAAGGCTTGCCACATCGGTTTTGGGTCTATACAGTAAATATTATCTAAAATGTTAATTTCAAAAGGATAGTTTTGTTTTTCTTTATATTTATTTAAGATATTCTTATCAACTAAAGCTTCCATTTCCATTGCTGCTTGTCCTTCATAGTTACATTCTTCTCGGCATATACGGATGCTAGCAGCTACAGCATCAAATAAACGTCCTGCGGAGGAAGCTAAGGGGGAATTGATTTTTTTTGATATTAGTTGATTGAGGAGTGTGAGTGGTTTATGGTTGAGAAATTTAATTATTTCTAAATTACCATATTTTCTTATGATTTCTTCCCAAGAAAATGCTGATATTAATTGAGCATAAGTGTTACGCCAAGGTTGGTAAATAGCTTGTTCTCCACCAATCATGGCTACTGGTTTAAATGTTGCTAATCGCTGAAACTGGTGATAATCTGCTAAGAGAAATTCACCTCCCCAAATTGTGTTATCTTCACCATAACCTAAACCATCTAAGGCGATACCTAATACAGGTGGTGAATCTAGAGGAAGATGATTTTCGGCCATGCAAGCGGCAATATGGGCGTGATGATGTTGGGTAGAATAAATAGGAATTTGATGAGTAAATCCTAGTTCTTGACCGAGTTTTGTAGATAGATATTCAGGATGTTTGTCAATGGCGATCGCTTCTGGTTGATGCTCGAACAAGTTTAAGTATAAATTGAGGGTGTTTTGATAGGCTGTAAAGGTGGCTGCATTTTCTAAATCTCCCAAATGTTGAGATAAAATTGCTTGTCCATCCTTTAATAAACAAAAGGTATTTTTTAACTCGCCACCCATTGCTAAAATTGCAGGAGAATGCTCAAATCCAGGTGGTAATTTAATCGGTGCTGGTGCGTAGCCTCTGGCGCGACGAATGGTTTGTAATTGCTCACCAACTAAGCGCACTACTGAATCATCTACGCGGTTAACAATCTCTCGGTTATGTAACAGGAAATAATCAGCTATTTGGCTTAGTTTCTCTCGCGCTTCATCATTATCAATACATTGTGGTTCATCAGAAATATTGCCACTTGTTAAAACAATTGGGCGGTTCATGCGCTTGAGAATTAAGTGATGTAAAGGCGTGTAAGGTAGCATGAAGCCAAGGGTATTTTGTCCTAGGGCGACGTAGGGGGAGATGGGGGTGTGGGGGGAGTGTGAGGTATGAGGAGTATGAGGAGTATGAGGAGTGTTTGGTTCTTTTTTCTGCAACAAGACAATCGGTGCGGCGGAACTTTGTAATAATTCTCTTTCTTTGTCGCTGACAATGCAGTATTTCTCTATGATTTCTAAATCCCGCGCCATTAAAGCGAAGGGTTTGTGATATCGTTGTTTACGCTGGCGGAGTTTTTGCACAGCTGTTTCATTTGTAGCATCGCAAGCTAGATGAATTCCACCGATACCTTTGATGGCGACAATTTCGCCTCTCTGCAATAAAGTACACACAGCATCGACATCATCCAACATGGAAAACATTGAAGCTGTAATTGGTTTACCATCAGCACGTTCTAATGTTGCTTTTGGGCCACAGACATGACAAGCTACAGGTTGGGCATGAAAGCGACGGTTTTCGACATCGTTATATTCTTTCATACACTCTGCACACATGGCGAAAGTTGCCATGCTGGTATTAATGCGATCATAAGGAATAGCACGAATAATACTCAACCGGGGACCGCAATAAGTACAATTTGTGAAGGGATAGCGATACCAGCGACTATAAAAATCAAATATTTCTGATCGACATTGGGAACAAGTAGCAGCATCAGGGGAAATTTCCGTTTTGACAGCACTACTGATACTATGAGCAATCACAAAATCATGGAAGAAAAATTCTTTTTCATAACGCTTGCGTGTGAGTTGATTAATTCTTGCTAATGGTGGGCATTCTTGCTGTAATCTTTTGATAAATTCTTCTATAGATTCATCAGTTCCAGAAGCACGAATTAAAACACCTTCACCATCATTACAAACATCACCACGCAACCCACAAGCCTTTGCGAGTCGATATACAGTCGGGCGAAATCCTACCCCTTGAACAGTACCGCGAACCCTAATTTCTTCAGTAGTCATTTTGCATAATTCAAAGATATAGATAAACACAGATGCACACGATAAATCATCTGTGTTTATCTGTGTGCATCCGTGTTCGTTGTTGTAAAGGTAGTGTTGGTGATTTTACTAGTTCATGATAAAGCAATACCCCGTAAACCACTTCATCTTGAACAGCATTACGCAAAGCTGATAATGACTCTTGTTTAACACTTTTAATTAAACGAGTTAAAGCTTCTTTATGTAAATCTTCAATAGCACGTTTTAAGCCTATAGCTACGCACCTTTGACTCTCTTCCCACTCAGATATTATTGCTTCAAAACGGCTAATTTCTTCTACTAACTCTTCTAGTGAAATCATTATACATTGGTTAATTATTGATTGTTAGCTAGAGTGCAATACAGTTTAGTGAAGCAATATTCCCTTCTCCTTCTTCTTTCTCTGTGTCCTCTGCACCTGGTGCAGTTCATTAGAAAAAATAACTTTGACAAAGAGTGCTAGCCTTAACCGAACTGTATTGATTTATAGTGCATGATAGCAAAGCCGTAACTTGGTGACTTTGTGCCTTGGTGGTAAAAAATCTTAAACCACCAAGACACCAAGACACAAAGAGTTTCTATATGTTCTGGTGTACGCAGTTCATGTTAGCTACTCACAATCAAAAACTCATTTCATTTTGAAATCTTGCAGCAAGAAAGGCATAATAGTACCCGTCGTGACGCTAGATAATATTACTGTTAGCCATAAGGGAAAATGCAAGAATAACGGTATTATTAGTAACAATAAACCTATGGCAGCACCAATAGCCGTTTGCTGCCAAAAATACCGCGGATCACGTATGAGTTTACCCTTGAGAAATAATTTAGCAGAAAACCAGCCGATCTCTAACATAAAACCTCCTAAAACTTAGGACAAAAATTCAAAAGTAACAATCCTAATACCATAGCTGGAATGACACCCGCAGGGGCAAATAATCCACCGATGGTAGCAGCAAATTTATAACCTAATTCTTCTCCGGCTAAAAGTATGCCACCAATTGCACCACCTACTACAGATAATCCAGTTGCTGTGATTAACCAGATCAATCCTGTAAGTAGGTTAATATCACCTGATGCTAAGGTTGTAAGTAAATTTGTCATAGTTTATTCTCCTGATAATTCATAGTTCTGCCAATACTTGGGCTACTGCTTGTGCTTTCTCTATTTGTCCATACTGAGTAAAAATTTCCCAAGCTTGTTGATAGTAATTACGCGCTTGTCTGAAGTTTTGTCGATTACCTGTTTCTGGTTTACTCAAGTCGTCGGGTAAATTAAGTAAAGCGTTGGCTTTGTTAGCAATGGTGTTAGCGTATTCTATTGGTGTATCTTGGAGATTACGCACTTTTAATGCTTGATCATAAGCTGCGATCGCTCGCACTAAATTATCCAAGGGATGAGATGATGGTAAGTATTGCAGGGCATTGCCTAAATTATTCTGCAACATCCCATATTCCCTGGGATGATCAATGATATTAATGTGTTTGAGTGCAGCCTCAAAAGTTTGTACCGCTAAGCCTTCAAATAAATATTGTTGCTGCAAACCTCCTGACATCGAAAGGTAGGCGATCGCAATATTGTTATGTAAAATTGCATATTCCTGTGGATAATTTTCCCAGGTGAATACTCCCAAAGCCGCTTGATATACCTGGATGCTATCTTCGATTTTTGCCATGTTGAATGGTACTAAAGATTGTAGCACTAAGCCGTAATTCATTTGGGCTTCTGCCACTTCTTCAGATGAGGCAAATTCTTGTAAAATTGGTAATGCTTCCGTGTATAATACTTGTGCTTGTAATAACAATTCTTCTGTGTCTTGGGGTATTGACTGTAACGCCCCAGCCCTTCCTACTTTTGCCCGCGCTTTTAGTAAAAAGTAATCTTCACCACATAAATTTTCTGCTTCTTGATATAGGGCGATCGCATTCCACAAATCTTGAGCAGTTTTTGTTTTTTTGACAAAACCATGTGCCATCTGAATTAGCATCTCAATTTTATCTTTTGTTGATGCTGACTCAGAAGCAATAGCAGCGATCGCTGCTTTGGTGGCAGTATCTGTAATAGTTTGTTTCATGGCAGATGTAAAGTTGGCAAAAGCAAGAAAACTCTTTTATCCTTGCGTCTTTGTGCTTTGGTGGTTCAAGATGATTTTTAACCACTAAGACACTAAGACACTAAGTGTTTTCATGTTAGCTAGGTGCAATCAATAATAATGATCAAAGTTTTTGATTGTTGATAACTTGTTTATGGACATCGCATTTGGGTTAAAATATCCGACTTGATGGAAAAATCTCTTGGTTAATGCTTTGTCCCTACTATTAATTGTTTAATTTTTTTTGATTTTGTCAAGTGCAAAATTTATAAAATAGACTTGCTGTCTATACGTAAATATTATGTTAGTTTTACTGCTTATCTAAAGCTTAAGATGTTATTAATATGATAATTTAATCACTGATTTGAGTATCCCTCTTCAGTTATAATCTCTTGTTTGTAATTATAAAATTTAGAGTTTGGCATTTTTAATATAGTGAATTTTACTGAATTAAATGATATTTAAAGCAACTGGATATTCTGTATTTTTTCTTACTAAAGAGCTAGATTATAAGTTCTAATTGGTTTTGTTTAATACTTTAATTTTTTTTAAATATAATATTATTGGAAAGAAAAGTATTTGATATTGGAAGATAAACGAGATTTCACAGGTAAAACTCTACAAATCTCGCTATAGCCTTTTGGATAGGGGAAAGGTTAAGGAATTAATAGGTAAAAGTTCTTCTGTTCCTGATTCCTCAACTTCTGCAACAAGTCTATTGTCAACAATACAAACACGCGGCCAATGACTAACGTATTATGGCTACAAGGTGGCGCCTGTTCAGGTAACACCATGTCATTTTTAAATGCAGAAGAACCAACTGTCTGCGATTTAATTTCTGACTTTGGTATCAACCTACTGTGGCATCCTTCTTTGGGGCTAGAATTAGGAGAAAATTTGCAAGGGATGTTGTGGAATTGTGTGTTAGGTAAAATCCCTGTAGATATTTTGGTATTTGAAGGTACGGTAGTTAATGCCCCTAATGGTACGGGAGAATGGAACCGCTTTGCCCATCGTCCGATGAAAAATTGGGTTAGTGATTTAGCAAAAGTAGCTAAGTATGTGGTTGCAGTCGGCGACTGTGCTACTTGGGGAGGAATTCCTGCTATGGACCCTAATCCTAGCCAATCCCAAGGTTTACAATTTCTCAAACGGCAAAAGGGTGGGTTTTTAGGGGTAGATTACCGTTCCAAAGCTGGATTACCTGTAATTAATATACCTGGATGTCCTGCTCATCCCGACTGGATAACGCAGATATTAGTTGCGATCGCCACAGGTCGCATTGGCGATATTACCCTTGACGAATTCCATCGTCCCCAAACTTTCTTCAAAACCTTTACCCAAACTGGTTGTACTCGCAACATTCATTTTGCCTATAAAGCTACAACTGCCGAATTTGGTCAACGTAAAGGTTGTCTATTCTACGACTTGGGTTGTCGTGGTCCGATGACTCATTCTTCCTGTAACCGGATTTTGTGGAACCGCGTTTCTTCCAAAACTCGTGCTGGAATGCCTTGTTTGGGTTGCACCGAACCAGAATTTCCCTTCTTTGACCTTAAACCGGGAACGGTATTTAAAACCCAAACTGTTATGGGAGTTCCCAAAGAACTACCGCCAGGGGTGAAGCAGAAAGACTATGCCTTACTCACCGTAGTGGCAAAAGACACCGCCCCAACTTGGGCAGATGAAGACTTTTTCTTAGTTTAGGTAATGGGTAATGGGTAATAGGTAATGGGAAAGAAAACCATCAATTACCCTTACGGGTTCGCCAGTCGCTCATGGGGAAGTGGGGATTGGGGGCTAGGGGTCCCCTTTGGGGTTGGGGGAGGAAGCCCCTGTTCTGCGCGCTGACTCACCAATTACCAATTACCGATTAGCAATTACCAAAAGGATAAATTATGGGAACTCAAACATTAGACATCTCACCCGTCGGGAGGGTCGAAGGCGATTTAGATGTGCGGGTGGAAATCGAAGATGGTTATGTAGTCAACGCTTGGACTCATGCCGAACTTTTTCGAGGCTTTGAAGTGATTCTACGCGGTAAAGACCCCCAAGCTGGCTTAATTGTTACACCTCGTATCTGTGGAATATGCGGTGGTTCTCACCTCACTTGTGCATCTTGGGCATTGGATACGGCCTGGGAAACCGAAGTGCCGCGCAATGCAATTTTAGCTAGAAACCTCGGTCAAATCGTCGAAACAATTCAAAGTATACCCCGCTATTTTTACGGTCTATTTGCCATTGACCTCACTAACAAAAAATACCAAAATAGCCGCTACTATAACGAAGCTGTCCGCCGCTTTGCTGCCTTTACTGGCAAGCATTACGAAATTGGCGTGACTATTTCTGCCAAACCTGTAGAAATTTATGCCCTTTTGGGTGGTCAATGGCCCCATTCTAGTTACATGGTTCCTGGTGGCGTCATGTGCGCCCCCACCCTCACAGATATTACCCGCGCCTGGTCAATCCTAGAATACTTCCGCACTAATTGGTTAGAACCTGTGTGGTTAGGCTGTTCTTTAGAACGCTACGAAGAAATCCAGACCTATGATGACTTTATGGCTTGGTTGCATGAAAACCGTAACCATCGTCAGTCAGACTTGGGTTTCTACTGGCGCATGGGTTTAGATATTGGTTTAGATAAATTTGGTGGTGGTGTAGGTAAATACGTCACTTGGGGGTATCTACCCCATGAAGATAAATACCAAAAACCAACTATTGAAAACCGCAACGCTGCCATGATCATGAAGAGTGGGGTGTACGACAGTTACAGCGACACTCACACTTTGATGGATCATACCTTTACTCGAGAGAATACTACTCACGCCTGGTACGACGAAGGTACGGCAGATGTTCATCCCTTCGACCGCACCACCAACCCCACCACCAAAAATCACAAAGACTTCAACGGTGCTTATTCCTGGTCAAGTGCAGTACGCCACATCGAATATGGACGTTTAGAAGCTGGCCCCTTAGCACGACAATTGGTCGCAGGTGGCACACATGGCGAATCTTGGCAACATTATGATGGATTTATCCTTGATGTTTTCAAGCGTATGGGCGGCCCCAGCGTCCATGTCCGTCAGTTAGCACGGGTTCATGAAATTGTCAAGTTGTATCGTCAAGCCGAACGCTGTCTGCGGGAGTTTAAATTAAATGAACCTTGGTATATCAAACCCAAACAAAAAGATGGGCGCGGTTGGGGTGCAACAGAAGCAGCGCGCGGTTCCCTGTGTCACTGGGTAGAACTAGAAGATGGCAAAATCAAGAACTACCAGGTTATTGCACCGACAACATGGAACGTCGGGCCCCGGGACGCCGAACAAAAGCGTGGCCCCATTGAAGAAGCCTTGGTGGGTATACCCGTTGCTGATCCAGCTGACCCTATAGAAGTAGGTCATGTCGCCCGATCCTTTGATTCTTGCTTGGTGTGTACAGTTCACGCCCACGATGCCAAAACAGGTGAAGAGTTGGCGCGCTTCCGCACTGCTTAGAGAGGGTATGAGGGGTGTCAGGGGTATGAGGGGTATGAGAAGTATGAGGAGTATGAGAAGAAAAGACTTTTTATATTTCTCACACTCCCCACCTCCCCACCTCCCCATCACCCCACCTCCCTCCCACTCCCTACATCTATACAAAAGGAAAATTAGTGTCTAATTCAGAATTACATAATTATCTTCCTGGTCTTCCCGAGGCAGCGCTGCAAGAGTTCACACAATGGTGTGTGCTCGAACAAGCAACAGCAGCAGGATACGAATTCACCCCAGATCTAGTGAAGTTAGAAAACCTGGAAAGTGTAGATTATATTCAAGAATTGGTTGGTCAATTTGCTGATGCTACCAGGAAATCAATTGAAGGAAGTATGGCTATCTTAGTGGCAGGAAAACAAGCTGATACTCATGCTTTGCCTGGTATAGCAGCGATCGTTGATTTTATTTCTCTGTATGTCAAGTACTTAGTTCCGAAAGGTTCAAAAAATGAATTGCCACCTGATGAGAAGCTAGATTTAGCATCAAAAGAACAGTTTGAGCAGCTGTGTCAAATTGCCAAAAAATATAGTGTAGAAATCTAGGGAATACCAACAAATAAAAATCAATAGATCTCTTGCGAAAGTCTAATTAACCTCTCAGTCTCCCCGCTTCAATTACGGTGTACACACAAGTCTGAAATAGCTTATGAATGGTGGTTTTAGCCACTTTAACACTCCCCAATCTTGACTACGGTGTACACACAAGTGATTGAATTACTGCCAAATCCAGTACTGTAGAGTGTGTTGTTGCACAGCGCAGCGCACCATTTAGTGGTTTTCGGTGCGTGAGGACGTTCTGTCCATAACGCACCTTTCTATCTTATACCGTTTCACAAAAATCTTGATACAAATCCTCCACGCCAGGTGACGCCACGTGCAAAATACCTCTCAAACTCTCATTTCTTTATGATCTCCGTGTCTTTGTGGTTCGATGTTTGAGAACTGGTGCTTAAGTTCAACAGCAAAATCTTCTTAACCCGAACTGAGGTTAACCAACAAAAAGCTCTAAAGGTTCGATTTCAACCGCATATTCCTAAACCCGTAGAACCGGATGCGCTAGTGAACGCGATCGCCACTCTGGTAAATCACCAAGTGAGGCAGCACTTTTCGGAAGAAGCTAGCAAGAGTTTTCTTTGCTATAGGGTGAGTAATGCCCGGTGTGTTACACTCTTGTTTATTTACGTGAGCCGATTTTTTCTGCCTATTACCTATATCACCGCTAGAGGCGAAGCCTCGTAGTGTCGTGTACCCAAACTTTAACCAAGTTACAAAACAACAACTATCAACCAACAAATAAAAAAAGGGATAGGCGGTGTGCCTACCCCAAGGCAATAGCCTTAGAAAACCTAGCTATAGCTTAAGCTTTTCTTTGATGACTTTTGGTAAATTATCGGTAAAGATTAGGTTCCAGAAGTCCAAGAATTGATGTACTCGATTTGTTCTGGTGTTAGGGTGTCGATTTTAATTCCCATTGCCTGTAATTTCAACCGGGCAATTTCTTGGTCTACTTCGGTAGGAATGGCGTGAATACCGGGTTCTAGCTTGCCTTTATTCTTCACCAGGTATTCGCAACCAAGAGCTTGGTTAGCAAAACTCATGTCCATTACTGCACTGGGATGTCCTTCGGCAGCAGCAAGGTTAATCAAGCGTCCTTCACCCAAAACTACAACTGACTTGCCGTTTTGTAAGCGATATTCTTCGGTGAAAGGGCGGACTGTCTTGATTTCTGTGGCTTTAGCGCCCAAAGCTTTCAGGTCAATTTCAATATCAAAGTGACCAGAGTTACAGACGATCGCACCATCTTTCATTACGTCGAAATGTTCGCCGCGAATCACGTGCTTGTTACCAGTAACGGTAATAAACAAGTCGCCTAGCGGTGCTGCTTCTGCCATTGGCAGGACACGGAAACCATCCATTACAGCTTCAATCGCTTTGATGGGGTCAATTTCAGTGACAATTACGTTTGCACCAAGTCCCCGGGCGCGTAGGGCTGTACCTTTCCCACACCAGCCGTAACCAGCAACAACCAAAGTTTTACCAGCTAGCAGGATGTTTGTAGCGCGGATGATCCCATCCAGGGTTGATTGTCCTGTGCCGTAGCGGTTGTCAAAGAAGTGCTTGGTGTCGGCGTCGTTCACATTCACAGCTGGAAAACTGAGAACGCCATCTTTGAACATAGCACGCAACCGCACAATGCCTGTG
The DNA here is from genome assembly GCF_001904645.1 of Fischerella major NIES-592. Taxonomy (NCBI): domain Bacteria; kingdom Bacillati; phylum Cyanobacteriota; class Cyanophyceae; order Nostocales; family Hapalosiphonaceae; genus Fischerella; species Fischerella major. Next base: position 513,282 of record NZ_MRCA01000002.1, read on the forward strand.
GTGGTTTCTTCTGTTGTACCAATGATGTCTGCCAGTTGCTCTTGGCGTTCTTTTACGAGAGTGGCAACCACATCACAACCGTCATCAATAATAATGTTGGGACGGTGGTCTAAAGCGATTTGAACGTGGCGATTATAAGTTTCGTTGTCTTCGCCTTTAATAGCAAAGACGGGAATTTCGTAATCAGTGACGAGACAAGCAGCTACGTCATCTTGGGTGGAGAGGGGGTTGCTGGCAATCAACACAGCATCTGCACCACCAGCTTTCAGGGCAATTGCCAAATTTGCTGTCTCAGTTGTGACATGGCAGCAAGCTACAAGGCGAATGCCTGCAAAGGGCTTTTCTTGAGCAAAGCGATCGCGAATCTGCCGTAAAACTGGCATCTCACGTCCTGCCCATTCAATGCGCTGTCTTCCCAAGGGAGCGAGGGCGAGGTCTTTAACCTCGTGCTTTAATCGGGGAGATGTTGCGGTCATCAAATAGTTCCTCTATTCAAAGTAATAAAGTTACGTAAATTTTTACGCACTCTACTAGATTATTCCAAGACTACCGAATTCAACCAGAATTTTTGTGAAAATAGGCAACAGCGATGGGGAGGTGGGGAGTGGCGTGGAGTGTGTAGACGGGCTTTGCGCGGCTTAAGGTAAGGGTGGAGTGTGAGGAGAATAATATAGTAACTAGTAACTAATTCCCTTTGTCCTCATTACCTTTCCCTGTTCCTTTTCAGCCGTTGAGCTTGCGTAGAACAAAAATAATTTTGAAAAAAGAATAAACTTCCTCTAAAGTAAATAGGGGTAAATACTCAACTGTAGACAGGTATAATCACTGAAATAGATTTGGCAGTATGGATTTAATCAGTGATCAGTTATCAGCTATCAGTTATCAGTTATCAAATTAAATTACTCACTGATTACTGATTACTGTTTACTGTACCCTACGGGAAGCCTATGAGCGCGTCTACACTGTTCACTGTTTACTGATAAAGGAGGTATCCATTGCGCTCTCGATTCGTAGCGACGATCGCTTTCTCTTCAATAGTCGTTACTGTTGGAGTAATGCCACAAGCTACAGCGCAGATTCCCTTTATACCCAACCTGCAACCCCCGAATTTGCGGACTAGTGAATCGGATAGCAGAACAGTTACAGGCTGGGTTTATTTGGATGGTAAGCGTTTATTTCAGATCACTGCACCAAGAGCGAACTTTACGGAGCGTTTAGAGAATATCCAGGAAAATATCAATCAAATTAGTCAAGAATACTTTCAAAATCCACATGCAAAACTGGATGTGCAAGTTAAGACCGAAAACGGATTGCCAGTAATTTATGTCAACAACCGACAGTTAATGACTATTACTGACCAAGATGCAAGACTACGACAAGTAGATGCTTGGACATTAGCAAATCAAATCTCCCAAAGCTTACGAGAACAACTAGAACAGGCAAAACAAGAGCGAGAACCAGAGTTTTTAGTCCGTCAGGGTGCAATTGCTGTTGGATGTGGACTAAGTATCCTTGCCATTAGTTGGGGACTGACTCGTTGGAAAAACCGCTCACAAAGGACTTTTATCCAACAGCAACTAGCTTCTACCGCTTCACCAACAGCTAGACCAATTACAACACAGCTAAATCAACAGCAACAACGCCATATCCAAGAAGTCACAAAACGGTTGTATCAGATCGGCCAAGTAGGTATTTGGGCAGGCGGAGCATTATTTATCCTGGGTTTGTTTCCCCATACGCGATCGCTCCAGTTAGGAATTTTCCTCGGTTTACAGTTTCCTGTGATCTTAGGTGCTGTAGCAATTGGAACTTATGTATCGGTGCGTTTGAGCTATTTACTTATTGATCGTTTCACCTCTGCTTTTGTTAGTAGTAGTGCTTTACTGACTCCAGAAACTTCTGAACGTCTACAACTACGAGTTTCTACGATTTCTGGTGTAACAAAAAGTATAGTTACTATTGTCTGCGTGGGGGTGGGTATTCTATGTGCGCTGCTGGCTTTAGGTATAGACGTTGTTCCTTTGTTAGCCGGTGCTGGTTTAGTTGGTGTGGCTGTATCTCTTGCTTCCCAAAACTTGATTAAAGATGCGATTAACGGCTTTTTGATCATCCTAGAAGACCAGTACGCTTTAGGTGATGTCATTTCTGTGGGGACTGTAGGAGGTTTAGTAGAAAATCTGAATCTGCGGATGACTCAAGTTCGAGATGCAGAAGGACGCTTGATCACCATTCCTAACAGTGAAATTAAAATCGTCGCTAACCTCTCGAGTCGTTGGTCACGCGCTGATTTAACTGTTCCGGTTGACTACAAAACTGATATTGATGAGGCTTTGAATTTAATTAAGAAAGTCGCCATAGAAATGGATGAAGACCCCAAATGGCAACATCAAATTGTCGAAACACCCCAGGTTTTGGGGATAGATAACTTTGGCGATCGCGGTTTATTAATTCGTGTCTGGATCAAAACTCAGCCACTCAAGCAATGGGATGTCGCGCGAGAGTTTCGCCGCCGTCTCAAAATCGCCTTTGATCATGCCGGAATTTTTATTCCTGTCCCCCAACAAGCCATCTGGGTAAATGATGCTCAACTGTTAGTTAGTCCAGATTCAAGAGTCAGAGATCAACAGTCAAAAGTCAATGGTCATCAGTAGTAGTGGTTGATTGTTGGTTGTTGGTGGTTGGTTGCTAATGGTTAGAAATCATTTAACAGTGAGTCATAGAATTTGATAACTGATAACCAATTTATAGTACTTATGTACTATAATAGAAAAGGATTCACTCAGTCAAATGTGGAAAGGACAAAGGGGGAAGGATTTTAAATCCCCTTACCTTTTCCCTTTCCCGTTTTCTCCAACTAGACAGACTTCTGGAGATGGATCAAGGATTTGCCATATGATTAAGCACTATATTCTCAGCCTCAATCCAACAGCTAAACATGACTGGGATCGATGTATTCTACGTGATCCACTGACAGCCAAGCGTCCAGATCTTGCCAAACTAGTGGCTGAAGCTGTTGGCGCTGACACAGGTAGCTATTTGGTGAGTGTAAATATCGAAGTAAAAGTTTTAGAACAAGCTACTGTAGTTCAGACCGAACAATTATCCTTGAATGTTTCAGACGTCAACGAAAAGCCACAACTAAGGGAAGTAGCATAGTCATAATTGAACTACACTACCTATACTTAACTTATACTGTCCCGTAGCCTGGTAATGGGTAATGGGTAATTAAGATACTGATAATTTTCCAATGCCGGATGATCAACAGCGAAGCATAATATTGTAAGCAATTAGCCGAATTTGATATTACTTGAGCTCAATACTCTGGAAATTTATTTGTTGGTGGAGGAAAAAGTAGGTGCAAGATCTAAGTATGCTGAGAGTTAGGTAGGGATTGTATCTAGAATACTAAGGATACGAGGATTTTCTTGTTACTGTGAGCAGCCTGCTTTTGAGTTTTTCGGCTTATGACTCTGGGCAGGTTCAATATCAAGCAAGTATTGTTAATATATATAAAATAATTAAAATTTATCGTTTCATTTAAAATGCCGACTGCTTTAATTACAGGAGCCTCCAGTGGTATTGGCAGAGCCTTTGCTGAGGAGTTAGCCGCACAAAATCATAATCTTGTTCTTGTTGCTCGTTCAGAAGATAAATTAAACGAACTAGCCAACCAATTAAACCAAAAATATCAAATTCAAGTTGATGTAATAGCTAAAGATCTGACAGAACCAGGTGCTACTAATACTGTCTTTGAGTTTACCAAAGAAAAAGCATTGACAATTGATTTACTAATTAACAATGCCGGTTTTGGAGATTACGGAGACTTTGCCGAAACAGATGAAGAACGGCAAATTAAAATGGTAGAATTAAATGTTTTGACATTAGTAGATTTAACCCATAAATTTTTACCACTGATGCGACAACGACGTTCAGGTAGCATCATTAATATTTCTTCTATAGCTGCATTTCAACCGATACCATATCTTTCTGTTTATTCTGCTAGTAAAGCTTTTGTGCGTCATTTTAGTGAAGCATTGTGGGCAGAAAATCGTCAATATGGCATTCGCATTTTAGTTTGTTGTCCAGGCCCGACGGAAACAAACTTTTTTACAGAAGCAAAATTTCCGCCAGCAATTGTAAGTAAAAATACTCAATTATCAAGTTCAGAAGAAGTGGTAAAGGAAACTCTTAAGGCTTTGGAAAAAGGAGATTCTACTGTTGTAATTGGCGGATTTTCGACTCACTTGATTACCAAAGTAGCTAGTGTAGTTCCACGTGAGACTTTGCTAAATATTTTGGAAAAGCAGTTTAAAGCTTAAAAGTTTAAAAGTGTTGGTAGTTGATTGTTGATTCTTCCAAACAACAACCAACTACAAACCAACAACTACATATAACGAGTCAATTGCACGCGATATCTGTCTTTTTTTGTAACAGCAATGTCTCCAACTTCTAAACGTCCTTTACCGCGAATGGCAATTAAATCCCCTGTTTTGACTTGAGAATTAGCTTGAGTGATTTCTTTCCAATTGACGCGTACATCACCACCATCAATTAACTCCACCATTTTACTGCGGGACATGCCAAACCCAGCTGAGGCGATCGCATCTAATCTTAAAGAAGCTTCGACAGTAGTTAATTCTTTTTTCTTCGGTTCTCGTACTTTTAACTCGCTTAAATCAATGCGTTGAGTTTTGACAGGAACTGAACGTACCTGCTTGAGGTTCATTTCCAAAAATTCTACCAATTCCGGTACAACAATCGCCTGCGCTCCCCGTTCACCTAAAACAATAATATCCCCCGTCTTTTCGCGGATAATACCAGTTCCCAACATTGCGCCTAAAAAGTCGCGGTGAGTCGCAGTATCAAACAGAAAATTTCCAGCAATATCTAACGCTGCGATCGCAACTTGAGATAAATCTAAAGGAAATTCCGAGCGTGCGATCGCCATTCTTTGACGTTCTGCTTGCGGGTATCCTCCCCACGCTAATAACTGCACCTCAGTTAACCGACTAAATAACCGTTGAATTTCTGCCAACTCTGGGGGAGAAAGAAAATCAGTCAAAACTACTTCCCAAGTTTTAATCGCTTGCTCAGCTTGATCAATTACACGAGCAACAGTATCTCTATTTTCAATACCTTTTAAAAGTTCTTCCCTTGGTAGCATTATTTCATTCTTTTGGTGGTTGGTCGTTGGTGGTTGATAGTTGGTAGTTGATAGTTGGTTATTTTTCTAAACAACAAACAACTAAAACTACTCTTTATAACCTTGAATATTTTCAGGCTCAAACTGACGTAAAATCCCAGTTGCTTGACGGTGAACACTATCTGAACCTTGCACCACTATCAAGTATTTACCTTCATTCAAGCGATTGCGGTAAGGTAAAGCGTCGCCACTACCAGCAATTAGACCTATTCCTCCACCAACAAATACACTCCCTAAAGCCCCACTCGCAGCTCCCAGCAACCCTGCAACAACATGATTGCCGATTTCACCCGCCCAGGCAAAGGTATCTAACCCTGTAATAATGTTAAAAGTAGCTCCTGCAAAAAATCCAAAAGGTATTAGCCAAAAAGCCATCAGTCTTGCTTGCTTTTGAGCAACTTCTTTGGGGTCAATTAAGCCAAATTCATCGGCGCTTTTGTAACCCTTACCGAGAATAGTACCTTTTATGCCTTCTTTTTCTAAGGCTAAGTAAGCTGCTTCGGCTTGAATACGGTCTGCTAATACGGCAATCAGGTAATTCATTGATATAACAACAGTTGTCTCAAGTAAAATTTGCCCTAATTAACAGGGTATCAGTACTGATTAGTTAGTGCTTAGCAGTCGGTGGTTGATTGGAACAAACAACAAATAACAAACAACAATGACCCTTACTCTAACACTTCATCTAGTGGTTCACAAAAAGTATTAACACCTTGTTTGAGGACATACATCAAAACTGGTGTTGCTAAAATTTGCGGAAACGTGGATATTGTTTTTAACTGTGTCATCATCCCTTGGACTGAACCTTGAAGCAAGTCCTCACGAAATTCTTGTTCGCAAATTACAGCACGCCACTTTTTCGCCAAAGCGTCCAACCACTCTGAGTTACCTGTTTCTGGCTGTTGTCCGGCTCGAATGGCTAGTGTCATTGTTGCATCTTCCAAATCACCATCACAATCCTCAATGACATCTAATGCTTCCATCACCGTGGAGTTTTCTGCTAACTGAGAGCGAAACTGTGCTATTTCTTGCGCTGTGACTTTTGTCATAATTATACTTTGTTCTTAGCCGAGGGACTGAACGACCACTCAGTTATGTCATACTGCTAGCACCATCTATTCCTAAAACATAAACTCATATTATTTTGAATCTGAGATTGTAAAACAATATGGAACGAAGAATGCGATCGCTTCCCACACCTAAAATACTATACTATTTTTTCTTCCTTTGAATAAATAAATAGCACAGAAATCATACCAGGAACAGTTAATACTACAGATTAACACCCAACCGGACACCAATAGGCGATATTATCTGTAATTTCTCCCTCAGAAACGCGCATTCCTAAACCACCAGCGATAAACTTGTCATAGCCATTGTTATATAACCAAGCACCCCAAACAGCAGTCATAGATTGTCCAACAATTTCTACCTTGGGAAACTCTAATAACTCTTGATAAACATAAGCTTGTTCCGTGTACCATGGATTATTACTGGTACTTTTTGCAGTTATTCTTCCAGAATTGACAGCAAATCCACCCTCACCTTCCCTACCTAAAATTGGTTTAGCAAAATAGGAATCCCTGATATCATTTTTATTCAATGACGTCTTAGGGAAATATTCAAAAATTGTCTCTGCATCTTTACCACTAAAAAAATCCAATCCCAAATCATAAATTAAAGCAAATACACTCTTTGGTTGCAGTGCAAAAGCCGAACCAAAATTCACAATCACAACCTTTCTTTCCAAAATCAACTTTTCCAAAGCCGGCCATAATCTTTCGCCATTTTCATCAGTATCATGGATTGCCCATTCTAGCGGATACCACATAAATAATATATCTATAGATTTGCCAGTTCTTTGGTCAAATAAACATTTACCATCTTGAATCCGCAAAAATTCCAGCGGCATAATAGTACTTCGATGCACATGGCTACTTAACCATTGCATCGTTCCTAAATCCTCCGCATTATTTAAAGTAGTAAAAACAACTTCACATTCCTCCAACGGTTTATCTAAAAATACTGCTGCCCTTTTTATATGCTGATTGAGTGTAAACTTGAGCGTATCGTGAGCATTTACATCAGGCGATCGCAAGCCAAAATGTTCCGCAACTCTATGATTCCCCACCGTACATTCAAACCAGAAACTCGGCGTTTGGGGATTAGTTTCCACAACCTTCTTCACACCAGTTTGTTCATTCCAGCACCAATCAAGACGCATACAAAAAGGTGCAAGCGCATCATACTTCACCAACCTGATACTTTCTTGGGGAAAACCATAATAAAGTAACGCTTCCTCATCAAGATTGCGAATCACCGACCAAGCTTGCATCAGTACACAACCAACAACTTCCGAAGCTTGCTTAATTTCCCTAATAGTTTGCGGCGAAACTTGCTGACAATGGTAAAGAGCATAAGGACTTGCTTGCTCAGTCAACAGCATACCTGTTGTTTCATCAATTGGGCAAACATTATACCAACCCATTTTCATCGAGCCAAACAAGCGATCGCGTTGGGGACAATCAAAAATATTCATCGCACTACTCACTTTATCCACTCACCCGACTACCACTACCGAAACTACCAAAACCACCACGCCCTACTTTAGAACTGCTAGAATTGCTCTTTCTCGTGGAAGTACCAGACTTACTTCTGTAAGTGCTAGAACGATGGCGACTGCTGCTATAGCCACCAGAGTCATCATCACAGTCATCAGCTTGCTGTGCAGATTGTTGCGGATTGTTGCAGTATGACTGATTTGTATTTGAGCTTGTGGTACAGGAAGCCAGTAGTGATACCGTCATTAAGACAATGATGAGTTGGAATAAGCTAGGTTTCAGTTTCATGGTCTGAATAGAAATTGATCAATAAATAAATACAAGGGTTGGGGGTAGATTTCGCTTTATGGTGTTATTTTTTAATGAACCGCGAAGGCGCAAAGTGCGCGAAGGAAGAGTTAAGAAGAAATGATGATGCGTTTTATACCTTCTTTCAGGAGGGGAACGTTAAAGTTGATGAGTAGACCGAGAGGGTGTTTAGTCATTTTTAAGTAAGAGATGACTTGTGCTTCGTGAATGGGGGCTAACCTTTCCACAGCTTTCAGTTCAACGATGAGGAGATCACCAACGAGAAAATCTAATTCGCCCTCGCCAACTTGATGATTTTTATATTTAACTGCTACAGGGTGCTTAAACTTGTGAGGTATCCCCCGCATCTCAAACTCAAACCTTAAAGCTTGGTGATACACCGACTCCAAAAACCCCGGTCCTAATAACCGATGCACCTCAATCGCTGCACCAATTACTGCATAAGCTAAACGTTCTATCTCATCACCCAACTCCTTCATCCTTCTTTCTTCTTCCTTCGCGTACTTCGCGCCTTCGCGGTTCATTTCCATAAAACACACTCCAACCCTGTGGCAAAATTTATTAAAGTCGTTCCGCACTTAGTTTTCCCAGCATGACCGCAACAATTACTAATCTCCCTGATCGATACGATCCCTTTACCACCGAAGCCAAATGGCAAAAATTTTGGGAAGAAAATCAAACCTACAAAGCCGATCCCCACGCAGGCGGTGAACCTTACTGCATCGTCATCCCACCGCCCAACGTCACCGGTAGCCTGCATATGGGTCACGCTTTTGACAATAGTTTGATTGATACCCTCGTGCGCTATCACCGCATGAAAGGAGATAATGCTCTCTATCTGCCCGGAACTGACCACGCTAGTATCGCCGTCCATACAATGCTGGAAAAGCAACTCAAGGTAGAGGGCAAAACTCGCTATGAATTAGGACGCGAGCAGTTTCTAGAACGGGCTTGGCAGTGGAAGAGGCAATCTGGGGGGACAATTGTCAACCAACTGCGACGTTTGGGTGTATCTGTAGATTGGTCGCGGGAACGCTTTACCCTGGATGCAGGTTTAACCAAAGCTGTTTTGGAAGCTTTTAACCGTCTCTACGAAGAAGGGCTTATTTATCGTGGTAAGTATTTAGTTAACTGGTGTCCAGAGTCACAATCAGCTGTTTCTGATTTGGAAGTAGATGCGAAAGAGGTTGATGGTCATCTTTGGCACTTGCGTTATCCGTTGAGTGATGGTTCTGGTTATGTGGAGGTGGCGACGACTCGACCAGAAACCATGCTGGGTGATACGGCGGTGGCGGTGAATCCCAATGATGAACGTTATCAGCATTTGATTGGGAAGACTATCACGCTGCCAATTATGAATCGGGAAATTCCGATTATTGGCGATGAGTTGGTTGACCCGACTTTCGGAACTGGTTGTGTGAAGGTGACTCCTGCCCATGATCCGAATGATTTTGAAATGGGCAAGCGTCACAGTCTGCCGTTTATCAATATTATGAATAAGGACGGCTCTCTGAATGAGAATGCCGGCGAGTTTCAAGGACAAGACCGCTTTGTTGCCAGAAAGAATGTGGTTGCTCGTCTAGAAGCAGATGGTTTTCTGGTGAAGGTGGAAGATTATAAGCATTCGGTTCCTTATAGTGAGCGTGGTAAAGTGCCTGTGGAACCTTTGCTGTCAACCCAGTGGTTTGTCAAAATTCGCCCACTGGCAGACCGGGCGCTGGAATTCCTGGATGAGAAAAATTCCCCCCGGTTTGTACCTCAACGCTGGACGAAGGTTTATCGTGATTGGTTGGTGAAGTTGAAGGATTGGTGTATTTCACGGCAATTGTGGTGGGGACACCAAATTCCGGCTTGGTACGCTGTGAGTGAAACGGGCGGTGAGATTACTGAGAACACGCCGTTTGTGGTGGCACGGAATGAGGCAGAAGCACGGGAAAATTTATTAGCACAATTTGGAGAGGATGTCAAGATAGAACAGGATCCAGATGTACTGGATACTTGGTTTTCTTCTGGACTTTGGCCGTTTTCCACTTTGGGATGGCCGGAACAAACACCGGATTTAGCGACTTATTACCCTACTAGTACTTTGGTGACCGGCTTCGACATTATCTTTTTCTGGGTTGCCAGAATGACGATGATGGCAGGACATTTTACTGGGCAAATGCCGTTTAAGGATGTTTACATCCACGGGTTGGTGTTGGATGAAAATGGTCAAAAGCAGTCTAAGACTAAGGGTAATGGTATTGACCCGTTGATTTTGATTGAGAAGTACGGTACGGATGCCCTGCGCTACACGCTGATTAAGGAAGTAGCTGGCGCGGGTCAAGATATCCGCATGGACTACAACCGTAAGACCGATGAGTCGCCGTCGGTGGAAGCGTCCCGCAATTTTGCCAATAAGCTGTGGAACGCGGCGCGGTTTGTGATGATGAATTTGGATGGACAGACGCCGCAGCAGTTAGGAGAACCAAATCCCACAGAGTTAAGCGATCGCTGGATTCTTTCGCGTTACCATCGTGTTGTGCAGCAAACCCGCAATTATCTGGATAATTACGGGCTGGGTGAAGCTGCTAAGAGTTTGTATGAGTTCATCTGGGGTGATTTTTGCGACTGGTATATTGAACTCGTCAAATCTCGCCTGCAAAAGAATGCTGATGCGATATCACGACGGGTAGCACAACAAACTTTGGCATACGTGCTGGAAGGGATTTTGAAACTGCTTAGTCCTTTTATGCCTCATATTACAGAAGAAATTTGGCACACTCTCACTCAACAAGGAGCAGAGACTAAGCAAAGTTTATCTCGGCAATTGTATCCAGAAGCACAGACAATTTTCATTGATTCTGAATTAGAAGAACAGTTTGAACTGTTGATTGCTACAATCCGCACAATCCGCAACTTGCGCGCCGAAGCAGATGTAAAACCAGGAGCAAGGGTAAATGTCAACTTGCAAACTGACAGTAAGAAGGAAAGGCAAATTCTCACCGCCGGACAATCTTATATTCAAGATTTGGCGAAGGTTGAGAATTTAACAATTACTGGTGGTGAAAGTCAGCAACCAACAGAAAAACCCCGGATTGGTTGGGAGAATATTGCTGTAACTATTGCGTTAATCTACTTTTTCCGACTTGGTTTAGCGATCGCTGATGCAGTTGATGATATTCCTTTGCTGGGAAGTTTGTTTGAAGTGATAGGTTTTGGTTATGCTACGTGGTTTGTTGGCCAAAATATACTATCTGCTGAGGCTCGACAAAAGTTCTGGCAACAATTGTTCAAACCAAGTGCTGAGCAAATGGCATCATCGGAAGTATCACCACAACCACAAGCACCAGAAAAAGCGATCGCAGGTGTGGTTGGTACGGTACAAGTTCTACTACCCCTCGCTGGCGTGGTAGATATAGATGCTTATGTCGCCAAACTGCAAAAGCGCCTAACAAAGTTGGAAGGAGAGATTAAATCCCTCAGTGGTAGATTAAGTAATCCTAAGTTTGTAGAACAAGCCCCGCCAAATGTGGTAAGGGAAACACGAGACGCCTTAGCAGAAGCCCAAAAACAAGCTGAAATTTTGCGCGATCGCTTGCGTCAGCTAGCATAACAATAAAGAATTATGAATTATAAATTATGAAATTTCTGATCATTCATAATTCATAATTCATAATTCATAATTTTTCTAAAGTCATGTTATATCTAGCCCAAGTACACAAAAACGAATTTTTAGACCAGTTCCAGTTACATTTATTAGCACGTCAGGAAGCTCAAAATATATGGGTGAGAATCCCAGAAGAAGCTTTTATTCTCCTGGGAAAGGGAAAAACTCTGACGGAAAAATTGCTGGTTTTAGTTGAGCTTTCCCCCACAGGCGATATAGAAAGAATAGAAGAAGCTACTAACTGGGTACTGGATTTGATAGGTACTTACCTCACCACTGGTATTACTCCAGATTTCTTGCGCCAAGAAGCAGAACGCGCTGAACAGTGGCGACAAAGTCTTACTTTGCAAAACCAAGACTTAGCACGGCGTACTCTAGAATTAGAAGCACGTCGAGAACAAATTCAAGCCCTCGAAGAAAGTCTCAAACGAGAAAAAAACCTGGTCAACAAAGGTGATAATCCAGGAGAATAGGGATTGGGGATGGGAGATGGGGGGAGTAGGGGAAGTGTGGGGAGTGGGGGGAGTAAGGAATAACCACTAACTACTAAAAAATGACAATTGACAATTGACCATTGACAAATGACTACAGAATTTGAAAAAACAAGTTTAGGTTGGCAGAGTTCTCAATTTCAGCAACAAATTGGAGAGTGGCTGGAATACCAGTGGTCTCGTCTTCATCCTACACTACCAGAATTGCCTTCTGGTTGGTCGATAGATTCTTGGTTTATCTCGTTATTAAAGTTTTTGTTGTGGTTGGGAGTCGGTGTATTTGTGGTTTGGCTAGTTTGGTGGTTGTGGCGAGAATTTAGTCCTTACTTATATTCGAGACTAGCTGGGGTTAAAGGTTCTGACTCTGCTTCCCAAACAGCAAATATTGAATTGTCAGCAGCAAAATTATTGATGCGATCGCAGGAATTTTACCGTCAGGGTAACTATCGTGACGCTTGTCGCTATCTTTACTTAGCGATGTTACAGCACTTGCACGAAAAAGGTATTCTACCCCATAAAAAAAGCCGTACCGATGGCGAGTATTTACAACTTTTGCGCTTGTCATGTCCCCAAATCCAGCCCTATGAAACTCTCATTACCACTCATGAGCAGTTATGCTTTAGTGATGCTGAGATGCTTGCTGAAAATTACGAGCATTGTCAGCAAGCATATCGGGAAATCTTTCAAGAATAGTATTAGATGAAACCTTCAAATCGCCTAATCTGGCTGGGTACGATCGCTATTGCAGTATTAATTTTACTAACCATCATTGCTGCTCCCAGTAATAGCAAAATTAACAGTGGCTCTACTTATGGTCTTGCTCCCGATGGCTACGGAGCCTGGTATGCTTTTATGCAAGACCGTGGAATCACAATCCAGCGCTGGCAAAAGCCTTTTGATGAATTAAAGAAAGAAAAACGTCCTGTAACACTGTTGCAAATTTACAGCCAACTAAACCACCCGGTTCTATTATCCCAAGAAAGAGAATGGGTGGAAGCTGGTAATACTCTAGTAGTTTTAGGTGTGCGCCAACGGGTAACAGCAGCCAACTTTAGCACCATGCAAAATTCGCCCTTTGGCGATATCAAAATTGAAACACGACGACGATTGGCATCTATATCTGATCAGGAAAAAATATCTTTAGGCGATCGCTTTGGTGCTGTTGTTTGGGAACAAAGGCGCGGTAAAGGCAAAATAATTTTTTCTACTACTCCCTATTTAGCCGCCAATGCCTACCAAGATTATCTCAGTAATTTCCAGTATTTAGCAAGCTTAGTCAGTCAAAAAAACAACTTATTGTTTGTGGATGAGTATATTCACGGTTATAAAGATCCCGAAGTTAGAAAAAGTCAAGGGGAAGGGGATTTGTTTAGTTATTTAGCTAAAACCCCATTACTGGCAGCATTTATTCAGGTATGTATCTTATTATTCGTGTTAATTTGGGCGCAAAATCGCCGCTTTGGTAAGCCTGTAGCTTTGGAGACACCAGAACTAGATAATAGCGAAGCTTATATTCAAGCACTAGCAGGAGTACTGCATAAGACTCAATCCACCGATTTTTTGGTACAAATGATCGGCAAAGAAGAGCAGTTACAACTGCAAAAAAATTTAGGTTTAGGCTCAGAGATACTCGATAGACAAACTTTAGTCAAGACTTGGCAGCAACAAATCGGTACTGCAACGACGGAACTTGATGCTGCTTTGCAAAAATCTCAAAAGCGTCGCATGAGTGAACGAGAGTTGATTAGTTGGTTAGGAAAGTGGCAAACCCTAAGGAGAGTTAAAAACAATACTTAATTATGAATTACGTCTGATGAATTAATCGTTAGTTTCTAGAGCAGCGATACAAATAATCTATCGGTGTTCATCTGTGTTCATCTGTGTTCGTTAATCAAATCAAACTCTGGACAATTGCCAAACAACCTTAATGTTGCTTCTTCAATTCACATTAGAAGTAAATTGAGGTTTAGAGACATCGAACACCGATGCACACGGATGCAGACGCCCCCAAGGGCGGCTTCCCGTAGGGTACACAGATAGACACTGATAGATTACCCGTAGGTATTTATGTTATGTGTTGGTCTTTGTTTGCTTAACAATAGGGTATACTGCTTGATCGGTGTGTATCTGTGTGCATCGGTGGTCGCTTTTCCCACCTAATTGCAAACCGCTATATAATTTGTTGCTTAAATTCGATAACTGTGGATTAACTAAAAAAATGACTATAAAGGTTGGTTAATAGTTTTGGTTGGTAGTTGGTTAGTCTATATTACCACTAACCAATGTAGAGACGTACCATGACGTGTCTAGTACAACCACTAACTACTAACCACTAACAACTAACAATTCAAAAAATGAGCGAAACCCATTCTGTATTTCATCGCCTAAGTCAAGCTTTAAACCGAGTTATTGTCGGACAATCTAGTATTGTACAACAGCTACTCATCGCACTGCTAGCAGGTGGACACGTAATTTTGGAAGGTGTACCAGGAACTGGTAAAACACTTGTGGTAAAAGTTTTAGCACAGATCATCCAAGCAGAGTTCCGTCGTATCCAACTGACGCCGGATGTTTTACCCGCAGATATTACTGGTACTAATATTTTTGACTTAAATAGTCGCAGTTTTACCCTGAAAAAGGGACCAGTATTTACTGAAGTGCTGTTAGCAGACGAAATTAACCGCACTCCCCCCAAAACCCAGGCGGCGCTACTAGAAGCAATGGAAGAAATGCAGGTAACGCTGGATGGTGAAAGTTTACCACTCCCAGATTTATTTTGGGTAATTGCTACACAAAACCCTTTGGAGTTTGAGGGTACGTATCCTTTACCAGAAGCACAACTAGACAGATTTTTATTCAAGCTGGTAGTAGATTACCCTGATGAAGTAGCAGAAAAACAAATTTTACTAAATCGACAGGCGGGGTTTGCAGCACGACGCTTGGATATTGCTAGCCTCAAACCAGTGGCGAATGTGGCAGAAATTTTACAGGCGCGACAAGAAGTCAAACAAGTGCAAGTGTCTGAGGCAATCATAGATTATCTCTTAGCAGTGGTAAGAACCTCGCGACAGCACCCAGATTTAGCTTTGGGTGCATCACCCCGCGCTGCTACTTCTTGGTTTGTGACAGCACAAGCAACGGCGTATTTAGCAGGTAGGGATTTTGTTACTCCCGATGATGTCAAAACGGTTGCAACTCCACTGTTGCGTCATCGTTTGCTTTTGAAACCAGAAGCACTATTAGATGGTTTGCAAATTGATGCTGCGATCGCTTCAATTTTAAATAAAGTACCAGTACCAAGATGAAGGATGAAGAAAAATTTCACCCTTCATCCTTCATCCTTCACCCTTGAAAATATGATTCCCTCAAAACGAGTTTATTTACTTTTAATTTTAGGAATTGCGATCGCTTCTAGTTTAGCGATCTTTTTTGGTATTCGTGCCAGCATCACCATAACTTTGCTATATGATGCCGTAGTTTTGGCATCTATGGTTGTGGATGGTTTGTTAGTTCGTCGTCAGCGAGTGCAGGTGTCACGGGAATTACTACCGCGCTTGTCTGTAGGACGGGATAATTTGGTAGTATTGCGAGTTACTTCGGGAAAAGCTAAAGCAATCATTCAAATTCGCGACTATTACCCAAGTGAGTTTGGCGTATCTACACCAACATTGCAGGCTGCGATTCCGAGTCAAACTACTGAGGAATTAACTTATACAGCCCACCCAACCCAACGCGGGGAATTTTCTTGGGGAGATATCCAAGTCAGACAACTCGGTGCTTGGGGTTTAGCCTGGGATGATCGCAAGATTCCCCAAAGTCTGAAAGTTTGGGTTTATCCAGATTTAGTCGGATTGCGATCGCTTTCTATTCGCTTGACATTGCAATCTTCTGGTGCTATGCGTCAGTTTCGCCAGTTGGGAATTGGCACGGAGTTTGCAGAATTGCGAAACTATCGTACGGGTGATGATTTGCGGTTGATTGACTGGAAAGCAACGGCGCGGCGGGTTGGTTATGGAAATACACCGCCATTAGTCAGGGTATTAGAACCAGAACAAGAGCAAACTTTGTTGATTTTGCTGGATCGGGGAAGATTGATGACAGCAAAAGTCCAGCGTTTGCGACGGTTTGACTGGGGTTTAAATGCGACTTTATCTTTAGCTTTAGCAGGATTACATCGAGGCGATCGCGTCGGAGTAGGTGTATTTGATCGCCAGATACATACATGGATTGCACCAGAGAGGGGACAAAATCATTTAGGAGCTCTCATTGATCGCTTGACTCCAATTCAACCAGTGCTACTAGAGTCAGATTACATGGGTGCGGTAACTCATGTTGTCCAACAACAAACTCGTAGAGCCTTAATTGTAGTCATCACCGATATAGTTGATAATACAGCCTCTGCGGAACTGTTGGCTGCCCTTTCCAGACTTACACCCCGCTATCTATCCTTTGCTGTCACTTTACGCGATCCCCAAGTAGATCGTCTGGCGCATATTTTCCCGACAGCAGACTTTGAAGGAGTAAAAAATGCTTACACCCGCGCAGTTGCTCTAGACTTATTAGCACAGCGCCAAGTAGCATTTGCCCAACTCAAGCAAAAAGGTGTGTTAGTACTCGACGCACCCGCCAATCAAATTACAGAACAACTAGTAGATAGATATTTGCAACTCAAAGCGCGGAATTTACTTTAAAACCCGATTTAATTTGCCACTGCTATAACCTTCTAAATCTAGAGTTACGTAAATAAAACCAAACTCTTGAAATTTGGTGACAACTGTGTTTAAATCTGTGCTTAAGACAAAATCTTTGATTTTTTCTGGCGGTAATTCAATCCTAGCAGTATCGCCTTCCGAACGAACGCGTAAATTCTGCCATCCTAACTTACGCAGAAAAATTTCTGCCCTACCTACACGTTGTAATTTCGCTACAGTAATTTCTTCGCCATAAGGAAAACGAGAACTTAAACAAGGTTGGGCGGGTTTATCCCACCAAGGTAAACCAAGTTGTTGGGAAATTTGCCGCACTTCGGCTTTGGTAATCCCAACTTCTGCTAGAGGCGATCGCGCACCTCTCTCTTTAGCCGCCTGAATTCCTGGGCGATAATCATGCAAATCATCAGCATTCACCCCATCTACTACGTAGGAATAACCCATTTCTCCAGCTAAAGGTTTGAGGGTATCATGCAATTCACTTTTGCAGAAATAACAACGGTTAACTGGGTTAGAAGTGTAATTAGGATTTTCCATCTCGTGTGTAGCGATGATTTGATGGGGAATCCCAATCGTTGCTGCTTGAATTTTAGCATCTTCCAATTCTTCAGGTAACAGACTCGGCGAAACAGCTGTCACTGCCAAAGCGCGATCGCCCAAGACATCATAAGCAACCTTAGCAACCAAAGTACTATCAACACCACCAGAGTAAGCAATTAACGCTTGGTTCATCTGGGCGAATATAGCTTTAAGTTGCTCAAGTTTTTCCACCAGCATCATTTTCTAACCTAGCCAAAACCCCATAATTTACATTGTAGTTAGTGGATAGTGGTTATTGGTTAGTGGTTAATTACCCATTAGCCATTACCCATTCCATTACCAACCCCAAAATAAAATATCCCCACAACTGGTTGGTAACTTGACAGAGATTTCGCCAGAGCCACTAGCAAGTGTGGGGAGTATGATGGTATTAAGAAATAATGATCAATTTCAAGTGCTATTTTGCACTTAGACAAGCTCAAGTGAAACTACACCTTGAGACAGTGTGGGTACTGACTTATGATTAAGACATCGCTTGAATGATGTAATCAAAGTAAGGTGCTGCTTCAGCAGAATCGTCTGCATTGAGTAAATCAAGGGACGCTTTTTTCAAGCAGTTGATGGCTTCTACCATTCCAGGTACAGGAACACCCAAAGAATTGTACATTTCTCGCACACCAATCAAACCAATTTTTTCGATTGGTTCTTTGTCGCCAGCAAGTACGCCATAAGTAATTAGGCGTAAATACCAGCCAAAATCACGGATACATAAAGCACGTTGACGTTCTCCGTAGGCATTACCTCCTGGCGAGATAAAATCAGGACGCTTTTGCCAAAGCTGTTTGGTAGCTTCCTGAACAATCTTTTTTTCATTTTCAGCTAGGGTACTAGCAATGCGTACCCGCTGTTCGCCAGTTTGCAAAAACTCTTTGATACTTTTGAGTTCACCACTGCTGGGATAACGCAGTTCGTCGTCGGCTTTGAGAATAACTTGGCTTACTACAGTCATGATATTGAATCACGAGATTTATTATTTGCTAGTTTAACGAGTCTTGTGGACACAAGTGAAGGGGGACTGGGAGATGGGGGGAGTATGAGGAGTATGAGGAGTATGAGGAGTATGAGGAGTATGAGGAGTATGAGGAGTAGAGGAATTACCACTAACTACTAACTACTAACTACTAAACTACTAACTACCAACAATCAACAACTTATTGACAAATGACAAATTCTTTTTGGAAACAAGGTGAATTAATAGAAGTTCAGATCACAGACACAACTGATACAGGCTATGGTGTAGGACGATCGCATGAACGGGTGGTGTTTGTACCAGATACTGTACCAGGCGATCGCGCTATTGTCCGTCTAGTACACGTCAAGCCTAATTATGCTCACGCCAAGCTTAAACAAGTATTACAACCCTCAACTCACCGCATTCGACCAAGCTGCATAGTTGCTGATAAATGTGGTGGTTGTCAGTGGCAACATATAGATTATGAATATCAACTAGAAGCGAAACGCAATCAAGTTCTTCAAGCTTTAGAACGTATTGGTGGTTTTGTCCAACCACCTGTAGATTTGGTTTTAAGGGCTGCTTCACCTCTAGGTTATCGCAATAAAGCCACTTATCCTATGGGTGTATCTGCAACTGGAAATGTCCAAGCAGGCTACTACCAAAAAGGTAGCCATCAATTAATTAATTTAAATCAATGTCCAGTCCAAGATCCACGATTAAATTCTTTATTGGCAGAAATTAAACAAGATATTCAAAAGCGAAATTGGGCAATTTATAACGAAAAAGACCACACAGGAACAATACGTCATCTTGGGTTACGCATCGGTCGGCGGACAGGAGAAATATTATTGACTTTAGTTGTGAAAGATTGGAATTTACCAGGCATAAAAGAGCAAGCACAGGAATGGTTAAATCGCTATCCTACTTTAGTAGGAGTTTGTTTAAACTATAACCCTAAACGCACAAATACTATTTTTGGCAGTGAAACTCTTTGTATCGTTGGTGCTGATTATCTGCGAGAAGAATTTGCTGGGTTAGAATTTCAGGTGCGTCCAGACACATTTTTCCAGGTTTCCACGGAGACAACGGAGACATTGTTACAGGTTATTCAATCAGAACTGGATTTAAGAGGAACAGAGGTGCTACTTGATGCCTATTGCGGTATCGGTACGTTAACCTTACCCCTAGCAAAACAAGTTCACCAAGCGATTGGGTTGGAAATACAACCAGAGGCAGTAGAACAGGCGATTTGCAATGCTCAAAACAATCAAATTCATAATGTGACTTTTATGACGGGTGCAGTGGAAAAATTACTGCCCCAACTGGAAATTAAACCGGATATTGTTTTGCTAGATCCACCGCGCAAAGGATGCGATCGCCAAGTAATCGAAACTCTATTAACATTTCAACCAGAACGTATCGTTTATGTCAGCTGTAAAGTAGCAACTCTGGCACGCGATTTGAAACTACTTTGCGAAAAAGGTGTATACACTCTTACACGTGTACAACCAGCAGATTTTTTCCCTCAAACTGCCCATGTAGAAGCAGCAGCCTTTCTTGTGCGATCACAGTTGCGTTAAACAAAAATATATGGTTCTTTTAAAAAACTCAAATTGAAAATTTGTAGTCTAACTGATAGTAAAAATGCTAAACTTGAATTAAGCTAAAAATATAATTCTAATTGTGCAAAAAATAGAAGTTGCATGGGCTACTCTCAGATATGAATTGGGTCGTCTAAACTAAAATTCGGTAAATAAAAGAGTATGTTTATACTCTATTTGTGAAAGCAAAGCTTTTTTTTGAATTGCTATTTGCTTGGGTAAGTTTACATCAGCCGTTTTATGTGAGAACAGCCCAAAATCATTAGGAGAGCCAATGCTCCCTAGCATTTTCAAAATTTAGTTCCAAAGACGTTAGGTTTGAAGGCAACACGACCACCTCACAAATAATCAGGGTGCCTGTGACAGCAAACTGATGTCTAGCTAACTCTGAAGCTGCGGGGTTTCTCTTGTGATCACCATTTCACTTCGTCCAGTTGGACGTAGTTGGGGTACTATTAGTTTCGCCTCAACTTTATATCTCTGTCCAATATTAGATTTGCTTCTGGCAGAAATTCCAACGCCCATGCAAGCCGAATTACGACTAGGGCTTCAAGAAGCTTTAGTCAACGCAGCTAAACATGGCAACAATCTTGACCCTAGTAAGAAGGTAATAGTACGTTATTCCTTAATAGATAATAAATATTGGTGGATCATCTCAGACCAAGGCGGAGGCTTCACTCCTGCTTGTGATTGTGATACAGATCCAACCGAGTACCTGCCACCGGATGAGTCAGAATGCGGTCGTGGTTTATCGATTTTGCATCTTGTTTTTGACGAAGTAGAGTGGAATACTAAAGGTACAGAATTAAGACTGTGTAAGCAATTGGAGCAAGCTCGACCGCGCATACCATTGCTGCGCTAGAGATGGGGAGCTTAGGAGATGGGGAAAAAAAAGCACCCCATCACCCCATCACCCCATCACCCCATATTGCTTCCGTGTGTCGGACAAGGTGGTGCAGAAATAGAGTGATCTAACCAACCTGTTGCTTGTTCTAACCTCGCGAGAGCTTCTTGTGGTTCTTCCTTGAGGAGGAAGACAAGAGCTGCTGCTGCTTGCTCACCAGCGCGAGCTTTACGATTAGATTTGAGACGATGCCAATCATTAGGAGAAATACTCAACCTCTCCATGAGGGCTTGAGCTAATTCTAAAGTAGTAAATTCATTCAGTTGACTGTTTTTAAGTGGCTGTGTAGATTGAGACATACACTCCAAGGTATTGTCGCATTTACTTTTACTCTACTACTTTAATGAAGCAGCCTCAAAAACCGTCAGAACCACCAGAAGAGCATAATCAAGAACTTGATTTTGAACAAGAACTCTTAGAAGTCGAGCGATCGCTTGCAGCTTTAAGAGAACGCCACCAACAGGTGCAGCGTGATCTTCGTCAACAAAAACAACTGCAATACAAACTTTATAAACTCAGTCAAGATAAAAAACCCACACCAGAAATAAAAGCTGAGTTACGGCAAATTCAACAGCAATTAGAAGTATTAGAAGTCTGCTTAGAGAGTCAACTGTTTTCCTGGCGCAGTATCAAAGAACCTTTTTGGCAAGCCATACGCTTTGGCGGAATGGGCGTTATCATAGGTTGGATATTAAAGTCTTGTGCTGGGTAGGGATCGCAGATAGGCAATTTATTTAAGATTTAATTCTTTTAAATTGAAATTTAGAGTCTACAATTCTAAAAATGTCAAACTCTAAATTTTATGCTCTGATACAAACATGCTAAATCAAAGAATTGTCGAAATTTTACGAAATGGTAAGCCTGATGAGTCACTAAAAGTTAAAGGCTGGGTGCGTACTAAACGCGAATTAAAAGGTTTTGCTTTTATAGAAATAAATGATGGCTCATCTCTGGCTAACCTACAAGTAGTAATTAATCAAGATTTGCCAGATTATGAAAATATCTTGAAAAAGTTAAATACAGGCGCTTCTGTGGAAGTATCTGGGATTTTAGTTGCTTCTCCTGCCAAAGGACAGCGTATAGAATTAAAAGCAGATAGCGTCAAAGTTTATGGAGAAGCTGATCCCGAAACTTATCCTCTACAAAAGAAACGTCATTCCTTTGAGTTTCTGCGGACTATTGGACATTTGCGATCGCGCACTAATTCCTTTGGTGCGGTTTTCCGTGTCCGTAATGCTTGTGCTACCGCCATCCACCAGTTCTTTCAAGAACGCGGTTTTATGTGGGTACATACTCCTATTATTACCGCCAGTGACTGTGAAGGTGCAGGAGAACTTTTTAGCGTCACTAGTTTAGATTTAAAAAATATTCCCCGCACAGAAAATCAAGCAGTAGACTATAGTAAAGACTTCTTTGCCAGACCAACATATTTAACAGTTAGCGGTCAACTAGAAGCCGAAATCATGGCGATGGCATTTAGCAACGTCTACACATTTGGTCCTACCTTCCGCGCCGAAAACTCCAATACTTCCCGTCACCTCGCAGAATTTTGGATGGTTGAGCCAGAAATGGCTTTTTGTGATCTCCACGGGGATATGGATTTAGCAGAGGAATTTCTCAAATATATTTTTAAATATGTACTGGAAAAATGCCCAGAAGACATGGAGTTTTTTAACCAGCGCATTGATAACACTGTGTTAGCAACCGCAGATAATATAATTAACAATCAGTTTGAACGTATCACCTATACAGAAGCCATCAAACTTTTAGAAAAAGCCGATGTGCAGTTTGATTATCCTGTTAGTTGGGGCTTAGATTTACAATCAGAACACGAACGTTATCTTTGTGAACAATTATTCAAAAAAACAGTAATTGTGACTGATTATCCAGCCCAAATCAAAGCTTTTTATATGCGCTTAAACGACGATGAAAAAACCGTCGCAGCGATGGATATTCTTGCACCAAAAATTGGCGAAATAATTGGTGGTTCCCAACGGGAAGAACGTTTAGAAGTGTTAGAAAAGCGGGTACTAGCACAAGGAATGAAACTAGAAGACTTGTGGTGGTATCTAGATTTGCGCCGTTACGGTACTGTTCCCCACGCTGGTTTTGGATTGGGCTTTGAAAGACTCGTGCAGTTCATGACAGGAATGGGGAATATTCGTGATGTGATTCCTTTCCCACGTACACCAGAGAGTGCGGAGTTTTAGTTTGAGAATTAAAAAACTAGGCGATTAGAATCCTACCTAATACTGCTTGGATAAAATAAATCGATTGACATTTAAAACCTGTAGAGACGTTGCACTGCAACGTCTCTACTCTACAGCAACGTCTCTACTCTACAGCAACGTCTCTACTCTACAGCAACGTTTCTACTCTACAGCAACGTCTCTACAGCAACGTCTCTAAGTGCCCAAAATTATGACAACAAATCCTTAACCAAGCAGCATTGGAATCCTGCTCATACCATTTCACGTTAATCACGATACACATAAATTTGTACCAGAGGCGAAATTTCGCGTCTCTACACCATCTGTATTTGTACTGAGGGGGCGACATGAAAGCTAAAACGTCGATAAAACAAGCTTCATAGACTTAATATAAAAACTTTCTCACCAGACAGCTAGAATAAACAAGGAATTGAGCTATGAGTTTGAAATCGTAACAAATCAACTCATAACTCAACACTCACAAATTAGAGCTTGATCTATGCCATTTGATTTTCAATCGCCCACCGTGCTAACTCAGTACGATTGTGGAGATTGGTTTTGCCCAACATGTTGGACACATGGCTTTCAACTGTACGCTGACTAACATTTAGTTCTTCAGCAATTTCGCGGTTAGCTAAACCCCTAGCGACAAACTGAACTACTTTCAGTTCGGTTGGGGTTAACTGCACATCAAAGGGAACTTGAATACGTGAACCGTTGTCTCCTCCTTTGGCTTGGTGTTCTTTCCAACGAATGGTTTGCTTGAGAGACGATTCTACTTGCGCCACCAACTCTTCTGGTTCAAAGGGCTTGACCATGTATACATCAGCACCTTTATTCAGTCCTTTAACCCGGTCTGCGCTTTGTCCTTTTGCGGATAGAAATAGAACAGGAATCCAACTAGTGCGTTCGTTTTGCCGGACTTGTTCAACAAAAGTATATCCGTCCATTTCCGGCATCATCACGTCGCAGATGATCATATCTGGAACATCCTGCTCTAAAATTTCCAAAGCTTCTCGACCATTTTCTGCGGTGATGACTTCATATCCCCGGAATTCCAAGTAATCCTTCACCAGCAAGATGAGGTTAGGGTCATCATCAATGAGTAGAAGTCGTTTGTATTCTTTCATGCTGGGTTCTTTCATAGCAGTGGCACTTGTCGCGCGTAGATCCATAGGGGCCTTGTATAGCGATCCTTTTTGGTGGATGATTGTGATGTTGTGCTTTTTCCCACTTAACTTGCCTATGTTGAGTAAATGTTTCAAAATTGAAATTTACTTTCCCTGAAACTACTCTATCAACGGCAAAAGTCCAGTAAGGATACGTAGAGCAGTAGTATTTATAATGCGTTATTATATATCGCTTTGAAAGGAGCGAGCAAAAAACTTCAATAGAATAATAATCCTTATAGATTATCAAACTTCACTAGTTCTAAGATGCTCCTGGTAAACACTTAACCCGCACTTGTGTGACTCACCGCTTCACCATATCCCTTGGATGTTAAGCTCCTATTGTGCTGCTCCTCAGTAACCACAGAGGTTTCTGACAGAGGATGAACTAA
This sequence comes from Fischerella major NIES-592, assembly GCF_001904645.1. Lineage (NCBI taxonomy): Bacteria > Bacillati > Cyanobacteriota > Cyanophyceae > Nostocales > Hapalosiphonaceae > Fischerella > Fischerella major. The sequence continues at coordinate 538,035 of NZ_MRCA01000002.1, forward strand.
AAAAGCATATTCTTCCACAATCTTATTTTCGATTAAATGTTCCTGGATAATCCGCTCAATGACTTCCGGGGCTGCTTGGCGATACCAGACACCATCCGGGTAAACCACCATTATCGGCCCAGAGCAACAAACTCGCAAGCAATTAGCTTTGGTTCTGAATATGCAGCTAGGTCGCTCTTGTTGAGGAACATCTAACCTTAATTCCTTCAGACGTTTTTTTAAATACTCCCATGCTTCTAGACTTGCTTGCTTTGAACAACATTTAGGCAATGTTTGATCAGCACAGATAAAAACATGTCGCTGAATTTTTGTCAGTCCTAAAGTTTCTATAGAGTAATTTAGGGCTTGATTTCCTGGTGGTGGAGTTGCTTTCTCTATTTTGTGGCTGGACTGGATCACTATTTTGTTACCCATCTCGCGCTTTCTGATTTCTGTTCTATAACAATTTCTAAACTTTGCAAATAAAGTTGACCATATATAACTATTCGTTACTTATATAAAAAAACCTGAAATCTTGAAATAATTGAGTATTTTTACTTGAATTGGTTAGTGGTTAGTGGTTAGTGGTTAGTGGTTATTAGTGGTTAGTAGTTTTACTCCTCACACCCCTCACGCCCCATCACCTCTCCCAAAGTTCGGGAACCCGTACAAACCCAAATATTGCCATTGCATCCAGTGGTTCGCTAAATTAGCACTCAGGAGTTGAGAGTGCTAACTCTGGAGAAATTCGTATGGCAGCTGTATCTCTTAGCGTTTCTACTGTAAAACCTTTAGGCGATCGCGTGTTTGTAAAAGTGAGCGCCTCTGAAGAAAAGACCGCTGGTGGTCTATATTTACCCGACACCGCCAAAGAAAAGCCCCAAGTTGGCGAAGTTGTTGCGGTTGGTGAAGGCAAAATCAAAGATGATGGTTCTCGTCAGCCAATGGATGTCAAAGTAGGAGATAAAGTTCTCTACTCTAAATATGCTGGTACTGATATCAAGCTAGGAACCGACGAATACGTATTGCTTTCTGAAAAAGACATTTTAGCAATTGTTTCTTAGTGATTGGTCATTGGTCATTAGTCATTGGTTTATTGCAAATGACAAATGACAAAAGACAAAAAATAAATGACAAATAACGTAATGACAAAGGACAACTAAGAAATTATGGCAAAGCGCATTATCTACAACGAAAACGCTCGTCGCGCCCTAGAAAGGGGCATGGATATCCTGGCTGAGGCTGTGGCTGTTACCCTCGGTCCCAAAGGTCGTAACGTAGTACTAGAGAAAAAATTTGGCGCACCCCAAATCATCAATGATGGTGTGACCATTGCTAAAGAAATTGAATTAGAAGACCACGTTGAAAACACAGGCGTTTCTTTGATCCGCCAAGCTGCTTCCAAAACCAACGATGCTGCTGGTGACGGAACCACCACCGCTACTGTTTTGGCACACGCAATGGTTAAAGAAGGCTTGCGGAACGTTGCAGCTGGTGCAAATGCCATTCAGTTGAAGCGTGGTATTGATAAAGCTACCAACTTCTTAGTAGAAAAAATTAAAGAACACGCTCGTCCTGTTGAAGATTCCAAAGCGATCGCTCAAGTTGGTGCAATCTCTGCTGGTAACGACGAAGAAGTCGGTCAGATGATTGCCGAAGCAATGGACAAAGTCGGTAAGGAAGGCGTAATTTCCCTAGAAGAAGGGAAATCTATGACCACCGAATTGGAAATCACCGAAGGGATGCGCTTTGACAAAGGCTACATCTCTCCCTACTTCGCCACCGACGCTGAGCGGATGGAAGCAGTATTTGACGATCCTTACTTACTGCTGACCGATAAGAAAATAGCTTTGGTACAAGATTTAGTCCCTGTTCTGGAGCAAGTGGCACGTCAAGGCAAACCCTTAGTAATTATTGCCGAAGATATTGAAAAAGAAGCTTTGGCAACCTTGGTAGTTAACCGTCTGCGGGGTGTGCTGAACGTAGCTGCTGTCAAAGCTCCTGGATTTGGCGATCGCCGCAAAGCAATGCTGGAAGACATCGCCATTCTCACTGGTGGTCAAGTGATTACCGAAGATGCTGGTTTGAAGCTAGAAAACACCAAGCTGGATAGTTTGGGTAAAGCCCGTCGCATCACCATCACCAAAGACAACACCACCATCGTTGCTGAAGGTAACGAGCAAGCTGTGAAAGCTCGTTGCGAACAGATTCGTCGTCAAATGGACGAAACCGAATCTTCCTACGACAAAGAGAAATTGCAAGAGCGTTTAGCTAAGTTGTCCGGCGGTGTAGCAGTAATTAAAGTTGGTGCTGCTACCGAAACCGAAATGAAAGACAAGAAACTGCGCCTTGAAGACGCGATCAACGCTACCAAAGCTGCGGTAGAAGAAGGTATCGTTCCTGGTGGTGGTACAACTCTCGCTCACCTAGCTCCTCAACTAGAAGAGTGGGCAAATAGTAACCTCAAAGATGAAGAGTTGACTGGTGCGCTAATTGTTGCTCGCGCCTTGTCTGCTCCCCTGAAGCGGATTGCTGAAAACGCTGGTCAGAATGGTGCTGTCATCGCTGAACGCGTGAAAGAGAAGGAATTCAACGTTGGCTTTAACGCAGCCACCAATGAGTTCGTCGATTTGTTGGCTGCTGGTATCGTTGACCCCGCCAAAGTCACCCGTTCTGCACTCCAAAACGCAGCTTCCATCGCTGGTATGGTATTGACTACAGAATGTATCGTTGTTGACAAGCCAGAGCCTAAGGATAATGCACCTGCTGGTGCTGGCGCTGGTATGGGCGGCGACTTCGATTACTAAAATATTGCAAAGGGTGAGTAAGATACTCATCTCTATAAAAAAGCAGCTATTTCCTGTCGGAAGTGGCTGCTTTTTTATGAACCGATACAGCAATTTAGAGACGTGCCATGGTACGTCTCTCAACCACTGAACCGTATTGTTTTATGAACAGTTCTTTCCCAGTGTTTGACATTTTGTCTTTTGATAATTTAGTATTTATGTACTACTAAATATAAATACAAATATAAATGCAGCTATTGAACAATTATTATGAACTGCGTACACCAGAATGAAACAAATCTAACAACTTCGTGCCTCCGACTACAATATTTGAACTGCGCCCACAAGGAGCGCAATAATTTATCCTTGTTCTGTATTTGATTGGTTAGCAGCATGAAATTGATCAATCAATGCTTGGATAATCATTTGCGGATCTTCCGTATCAACTCCCAATTGTTGAGCAATCATCTGGCGTAGATTTTCATCCTGCTGCATGATCACCAGTAATTCGTCTAAAGTTACAGTTTGGAATTCTCCTTCTGGGAGACTTCCTACGTCATCTGTTGCTTGGAAAACTTGACTGGATGGGAAATTTTCTACATCAATGTCTTCTGTAGAACCAAAAGTTGCAATTTGAGCATCTGGACCTTCATACTCCCATACAGGTTCTCCTTGATTGCGTGTCAGTAATTGCATCCCAATATCATGGGCAACATCTCCCACTTCTCCAACTTCCAATTCCCCTAGTTGCACCATCCGAGCGGCTAATTCATTATTGGGAGTAGGTGATGCCAGTAGTTTTTCACCAAAGCCATGCAACCACTCTATCCAACGTTCTGTTGGGACACGATGCTCTATATTATGTAGCCACTTCAGCGCCCATTGTTGTCCTCGAGCTTGATGTACTCCTTCTAACAGTTCGGTGAACAAAAATTCTAAATCTGTGTCAGTTAAAGGTGGAGGTGGTTCTTTGGGATGATTACCCGCAAATGTTGTTGGCACTTTTTGGTTGCCAAATAAGCGTTGAAAAAACCTTTTTAGCCATAAAATGAGCCGTTTGAGCATTCTCTGGCACCCGCCGAGTTTTGTTTACCCTAAGATTGTAGCGATGTCTACGACTAGTCGCTACGCGTTTGAATGGGGAAGTGGGGCAATGGGGAACTCGGGACCCCTGGTGGGGATTAGGGGCAGTGGGGAGTGTGGATTGGAAAAATGATCAATATTCTAATTATCATCCCCCGTTCCCCGTTTCCTGTTCCCTGTTCTTGAAAATTCCCCTCTTTAGCTAAAATGATTGAATCCCAAACTCGACTGGGTGCGACTCATAAAGATTGAAAAGGCATTGCCATCCATGTCTTACGAACCCCTGCACCATAAGTACCGCCCAAAGAGTTTTGCTGAACTGGTGGGACAAGAAGCGATCGCTACCACCCTGACTAATGCTATCCGGGCATCCAAAATCGCACCGGCCTATTTATTCACAGGGCCAAGAGGCACAGGCAAAACCTCCAGCGCCCGCATTTTAGCTAAATCACTCAATTGTCTTAAAAGTGACAAACCTACAGCTGAACCTTGTGGTGTGTGTGATGTTTGTCAAGGAATCACCAAAGGCTACTCCTTGGATGTAATTGAAATTGACGCAGCCAGCAACACAGGCGTAGACAACATCAGAGAGATTATCGAAAGAGCGCAATTTGCCCCTGTTCAGTGTCGTTATAAAGTGTATGTAGTCGATGAATGTCACATGCTCAGTACAGCGGCATTTAATGCACTACTTAAAACACTAGAAGAACCACCTAAACATGTAGTTTTTGTCCTGGCAACAACTGACCCCCAAAGAGTATTACCTACAATTATTTCCCGGTGTCAACGGTTCGATTTTCGCCGCATCCCTCTAGAAGCAATGGTGCAGCATTTGAGTACTATTGCTACAAAAGAAAACATTAATATTAATCCTGAAGCAATTACCCTTGTAGCTCAAATTGCTCAGGGGGGATTGCGGGATGCTGAAAGTTTACTTGACCAATTAAGTTTATTATCAGGGGAAGTCACACCAGACCAAGTGTGGGATTTGGTGGGTTCAGTCAGCGAACGGGACTTACTCACCCTTTTAGGGGCGATCGCCACAGACAACCCTGAAGCTGTTCTTGATTGTACTCGTCAAATCCTAGATCGTGGTCGAGAACCTCTGATTATTCTCCAAAATTTTGCCGCTCTATACCGCGATTTACTCATAGCTAAAACTGCACCCAGTCGTCAAAACTTAGTTGCTTGCACTCCCCAAACTTGGCAAGCACTGGTTAGTTTTGCTCAACAGTTAGATATCAGCACAATTTTACAGGGACAACAACACCTGAGAACTGCTGAATTACAACTAAAAAATACCACCCAACCCCGTTTGTGGTTAGAAGTAACCTTGCTGGGATTGTTACCTTCAGCAACTATTAGCACTCAGACATCAACAACAAACCGTGTCACTTCCCCAGTATCACCAAATCCTTCTATCCCACCTTCCCCAGTTTCTAACGGCAAGGTGACACAGGTACAACGTGACGCTGGGAATCAACAAAACACAACGACACAGCAACACAGCAACAACGAAAAATCTTCCCTCTCTCCCCCCACTCCCCCACCTTCTGAACAAAAGGAACTAAACTCTTCCACTCAAGAATCATTGGAAGCAACTTGGCAAAAAATAGTAGAATCTTTGCCTATACCTGCCAAAGCATTATTAAATCAACACGGACGCTTATTAAGTATTGGTGATAATGCCGCTGTTGTGGGTGTACCACCAAAGCTAATCAAATTGGCTCAAGGCAAATTAGCCGATGTGGAAGCTGCTTTTGTGAAAGTTTTTCAGCAAAAATATAAAGTGAGCTTGGTTGCAAATCAGGGAAAAACTGCACCTAGTAATGAAAAAAAAGATATTCCTAAAAATAATACTCCTCAAGCTCATCAGCCGCCTCCACCTAGTTACAATCAACAACCACCTGTAGTTGATAATCATCAACCAGTAAAACCAGTCATCACAAAAACAGAATCAGTAACAAATGCTGCTGTGGCGCAAATGCTCCCACCACAGCCTCAGATGCCATCAGCCAATTGGGAGAGTGATGAAGCAGCGATCGCAGCCCAACGTCTGGCACAATTTTTTGATGGCGAAATTATCCGCTTTGCTGATGATGTAGTGGAATTCACTGACTCTAGCACGACTTCAGAGTGGGAAAACGAAGGAGAAACAGATGATGACTTTTAAAAAGTGAAGGTAGTACGGAGTACACCAACGGTTGTTGTATCGTTTCTGTTGTCGCCTTCGGGGTTAAACAGCACAAACGCCCCAGGGGTAATGCTCACATTATCACTTAGTTTCAAGCGGTAATACGCTTCTAAATGATAAGGAGTAGCCCGATCTACACCTGTTGGAGCAAGTTCAGCATCTCCATCAGCAGAAGTGCGATATAGTGGCTGTCCAAACAGAATGCCTGCGTTATTTCCCTGTTTGAACAAATCGTTGAAGTGAAGCCCCACCATCCAACTAGTGAAGGTAGTAGAAGCGTCAACATCACCTGAAGAATCATCTACGAATATTGCTGCACCGTAGCCAGATAAAGCAATTTTTGGGGAGAAACGCCAAGTGAGTGTGCCACCAACAGAATTAAGTTTGACAGGTGTTCCCAGTGAAACATTAGCCAAAGCACCAATATCACTACTAGTTAATCCTGTACCCAAGATATTGATTTCGTGATAACTATTGGCATAGTTGAGACCAATATCTATAGAACTAGTTGGTCTAAAGGTTAATTGTGCGGCTATAACGCTACTACCACCAAAAAAACCAGATCCTAAAGGTGTACCAGAAACTCCTGGTTGGATGTCTGGCGCATTTTCAGGAATGTTAGCATTAACGCTACCGTATAAAGCTCTTAGGTCTAACTGGTCGGAAATATTAAAAATAAACCCTACAGCAGAAGCCAAGCCAGAACCAGAAGTACCACCGGAGACACGTACTACAGGATTCAAATTCCCAAAGCGAGAAATTGACTCTTGTCCTTCACCATAGAAAGGTGTGATCGCAGGAAAAGCATCCGATGTTTCCGCCGCAGTCCCGGCAAACAAAGTTAATTTATCAGCAACTGGAAAGATATAAAGCAATTTGTAAAGCTCAACATCATTAGCACTGACATCTGATAAAGTCTTAACGTCAATACCAGGAAACTGAGGTTCAAAACTAGTACGAGCGCTACTGGCGCTGAGTATGGGCGAAGCTAATCCCAAAGATTCTTGTAGGCTACCGCTACCATCCAAACCGCCCAAAAAGTTATGAGATTGCAAACCAGTAATTAGTAAGTCTTTACCTGTAAAACTGGTGTTGAGATTTAAGCGCACTCTATTTGTCAGGATGATATTAGGCTCATCCGTATCTGGAGAACCTCCTGTAGCACCAATAGCTGCAATAATTACCTCACCATTCAGTTTGGTAGTTGTGGAAAACTGATTTGCTTCCAGTTCCGCGGTGCGGGCTTCCAGCGCATCTACCCGACCCCGCAGTGTCGCCAATTCCGCAGCAAACTCTTCTTGCAATCTCTGCAAAGTGGCTAAATCTTCTTTTGTTACCAAATTAGTAGTCGCCGTAGCAATTAGTTCGCTGACTCGATCAAGACAGGCATTTAAGCCAGCAGCAAATTCATAGCGAGTCATCGGACGATTGCCGCGATATGTACCATTGGGATACCCGGCAATACAACCATAGCGCTCAACCAAAGATTGTAATGCACCGAAAGCCCAGTCTGTTGGTTGCACATCAGATAGTTGCGATACAGATGTGACTTGTGCGATTTTGTCTGATGTTTGAGGTGAATTTGTAGATTGTGAGGAAGTTGGTAGTGAAGAATTAGCAGCTGAAGTTAGCTCTAAATTTTTGTCTTCTTGCTTCTGATTTAAAACAGATGAATTTTGTTCATCCTCACTAGCTATAATTATTTTGTTTGGAGAATTATTAGGTTTCACTCCGTCATTAATATTTATTTTTTCAGGGGTGTTACCAACGTGAGAAATTGCTATTTTTTCAGAATTATTTCGTACTTGCTTGTTATCTGCAATCTCAAAATTAGTCAGGGCTTGTACTGGTAACAATCCCATAATTAAATACAATAAACTTGCTCCACAAGCAGAGGCTAGCAGATACCTTATCATGATCACTCCTCACAGATATATAGAAGATATGGAAAATTTGACTACGATATTTAACACCAATAAACAAGTAGATGTAAACCGTATTTTGCAAAGGAATATTGCCTGCTTTACATTTTTAACCCAGGAAATTATTTCACTGAGATTTACTAGGCTACTGTGTGAATTTTTTCGTAAGTATTAAATTCTAGTAAATACTATTTTTATGATCAGTTAACACTATTTATGATTTATAGTTTTTATAGTTACCATATAATAATTAAAATAATAGAAACCTAGCTCATTAACCTAAGTTCGATAGATTTGATAAGCCCAAATCTCGTCCTGAAATAAATTTGGGACTGACAGCCTTCAATCCAGCATAACTGGGTTGACGGAGTGAGCAGGGCATAATTTTAAAAACTTTGTATTTAACTGGGATTCGGGTGTCTAAGTTGTGCAGGTTGCATTGAAAAGATGCGATCGCTTCTGGTGGGGGCACTGGGCAGATTTTTATAGCAAGGGTGGACGCACTGAGTCCACGTTCCCCAGTAGCTATGGCTTTAGAGAATGCCATAAATGTTTCAGCACACGGAAAAAGCTTATTTTGGTTGTACCAATAAAACTCTAGTTAGTGGTTTTAGTTGGCGGTTTGAATTCGGAATTTTAGATTTGCGATCAAATTTTTCTCAGACACAATACCTTTCCCTTAATAACGATAGTTATAAACTTTCTAAACTACCGTTTTCTTTGGATCTAAAACCAGATGTTAAATTTTCTTATATAAAGCAAGATTAGGAATATTCATTGCTGAACAGTTCGATCAGCCTGGTTTCACGATCAAACAAGGTCTATCTGCGGTTGGCTCAATTCCAAAAATAATTTTTGCGATTCCAACAGTAGAAGATAGGACTTACGCAAAAGTTGCCAAAAAGCTTAATTGATCGTAGACGCGCAGCGGCTTCCCGCAGGGTACCGCCATAGACGCGCTCATAGGCTTCCCGCAGGGTAGACGCCAAGAACACCAAGAATTCTTCGTAGAGTGTGCGCAAGTCCTGGAAGAATTGAAATTTGCTTTCAAAGTGACAAAAAGCATTAGTGAGAAGTTGAGGAAATAGAGCAATAGTCGGTGAAACCTGGATAAAAACATTAAATTATGAGGTATTTACTATGAGATATTTTCTAGATAAGAGAAAGACTGCTATTGGTGATGAAATTGGCAGCAAAATCACTCATACCTATATTGAAATTGAGTTTCCTGTGGATGACGATTCTTCTTATGTCATCTATGTCATTCCCAGGAATCAAAATTCAGCTTTCGTTGCTACTTGCTGGGATCACACTTTTGATAAATTAGTTAGCAATCTAGATGAAGATACCTTTGAGATGATCGCTGAAACTTGGCCGACACTTGCAGCACTACTCTACAACGGAGTAAAACAGCTTTATAGGCAGGGTGCTTTGATCGTGCTTGAGGATCTTGACGATGGAGAGAATAAATGGTTCGTTGCCTCAATTGCTGGCAATATCTCTTTCAGTAGTTTTAAAGATTTGTTCAATGAACGAATGCAAGAAGTGACACAGCTGGTTTTAGCCAGAACCATCCAACTCTCCCGTGCTCTCCCGTGAATTGAACGAGAATCAACCGAATATGCTTAATGCAATCAGCAACGGTTTTATGAAAGGAGTTGGAACAGCCGTATTAGCTGGTGTAGCTTCCTTTTTAGGCATAGACCCAAGCGATGCTTAATCTTGAAACCATTCCCAGACAAGAGTTCTAATTATTTAATTGGACACATCAGGAGCGATCTGGCTCAAACAGACAACAAATCCAAAACTGAAGGTTTTTAAACTATAGCTCTGGGAATTTTACCCAAGGAGTGAAATGGTTGTGTTATCTATATCTAAAATCAGGCAGTCATTAATATTTCCTGGTAGCGAGACACAGGGAAGACAGATAAAAATACCTCCAGAATTCCAAGACTCTCTTGAGGGTCCGATTGACACCGACAATGGTAATAGAATCTTCCTCCTTTCTGGGGAAGCACTATCAAATGATAAACAACCATCACAAACCTGGCTGCTTTACTTTTACGGTAATGCCATGTGTTTGAGTGACGCAAATTTTGATTTAAATTACTTCCGTCAGTTTGGTTTGAACGTCGTCATTCCTGAATACATCGGCTTTGGGATGAGTAGCGGAACTGCAAGCGAATCAGGCTGCTACGAGACAGCCAGAGCAGCTTATCAATATCTTACTCAGACTAAAGGAGTTCAGCCTGACCAAATTATTGTAGCCGGATGGTCGCTGGGAGCAGCAGTAGCTACGTACCTGGCAGAAATTCAACCAGTAGCTGCTCTGATTCTATTGAGTGCTTTTACAAATATTCCTGATGAAGCAGTAGAAATTTTTCCTAATGTACTTAAGTGGTTGATTCCCAAATGGTTAATTGAATTGTTGATTCCTGAACGTTTTAACAACTTAAAGAGGATAGCTAAAGTCAAATGTCCTATTTTCATTAGTCATGGAACTGAGGACGAGATTGTCCCTTTTGCTATGGCAAAAGCTCTGAGAGCTAAGGCAAAAGCTAAGGGGATAGCTGTGAGTTTTTTGCCTATTCCGAGAGCTAAACACAATGAGTTTTTTGAGGTTGGAGGCGAGCAACTTCGGGAAGGTGTTACTAATTTCATTGCGAATTTACCTCATTCATACTAAGTGAGCAGCATGATAGTGGAAATTATTCGTACCGAAGCTATAGCCTTACAGAATCAGCAGGTAGATTATCTCTTAGTACCGAATGCGATTCTGTTACTTCTTCAAGATGGTACAGCCAGACTACTGAATTTGGATGGTGAATTCTACGCTATCTCTGCCACTGGCGCTTTGATTCTCAAAGAAACGCTCAAAGGAGGTTCGACAACAGCGGTAAATAGACTCGTAGCTGAATATGAGTTAGATACTACACAAGCCCTGAATGACGTTTTGGTATTTCTTCAAGGGTTGGAAAACAAAGGTGTCATTTACCATCCCAAAGACTCCTCGCCTCAAGTCAAAGGCATAAGATTTGATTTGTCATTACTTACTTTACCGTTGCTCTGGTTAATCAGCTCTTTGCCTGCATCCTTGCAGATTAGGACATGGTTAGCTTTAGCGCTAGCGTATTTCTCCATTCGACTATTTGGTTTGCCTGGAACAATAAAAGCTTGGCAAACTCCCAAGCGTCAAGCTTCGTTAATTGCTGACAACCAAGAGATGACTTTCTTGATGAAGTCAGTTGATTTAGCTGTTAGTGAGGCGACAGCCTGCCATCTCCTTAAAGTTGAATGTAAAGAACGCGCTCTCTGTAGCTGGTGGCTGGCTCGTTTCGCTGGAATTCCGGCTCAGATCAAGCTGGGTGTTTACCTCTTCCCGTTTGCGACTCACTGCTGGTGCGAAGTTAGTTCGGAAGTAATTGGAGACGATAAGGAAAGGTGCGAACACTTTACATCAGTACTTACTTACGAATGAACTGTTCACAGCGCCCAAGCTTTAGAGGTTACCCTCAGTCTATAAGACTGGGGCTATTGCATTCAATGCACGCCTGTGCGGGCTAACAAGAGTGCAGTTTGATGGCAAAATGATATGACTAATCAACTATTTTCTTAATATATTTGGCATGACCAGACACAGTATAAGGTGTCCAGGTGATCAACATATTAAATGGCTCCCCAAAAGTGTCCTGAAAAGCGTCTGGCAAATTCTTAAATCGACGCTTCACACGCCTAAAATACAGCTTAAAATTACTAAATTCGCTCCAATAATAACCCTGAGTTAGAGCCTTACCAGCAATTCGGCAGCAATTGCGAAATAGATCGTGAAATTCTTTGTCACGAACGGAATCCCAATATTTTTCCATTGTCTTTTCATTAAGATGATTAATCTCTATAATTTCGTCAGCTTCTCGACCGCATAAATCCACATCTTCTTCATAACACATGGTGTAACCATAAGGAGTTTCTGGTCTTTTGGGCCACTTGCTGATATAAGAACCATCCACAATTTCTATAGCAGCGTGACCAAATTCAAAAGTGGGAATAGCTACGGAACTGTGATTTTGTTGAGGTTTTCCTACTTTGGGTAACCAAATAACAGTCCTAATCATTTTCTACTTATTGATTAAATCACATCAATAAAATATTAGAAAAATAGGAAGTTAAAATCTATAAATAGTAGTTGTAAACCGTCGTTTAGTGACAGTAAATGAGTTTTTATTTAAACTGAAATTAAGTAATTAAAACTAGAAAAAAAGATGATGGAAAATCAATCTCTGAATCAAATAAATAATTATCTTCGTTCCTATCGGATACCGCAATTATTAATAGTTGGAAAAGCAATCCAGTTAATTAGTGGCGGCGGGGGACAACTCAGAGATGGTTACAACGGTTGGTGGATTTATCAAGCTTAGCTTCTAAACGATTGAAACTCTTGTTGAGGCGTTTAAAACCCTCGTTTAGTGACGGTAAATAAATTCTTCTTTAAGCTCAAAGGAAGTAAGTCAAATTAGGAGGAAAGATGATGAAGAATCAATCCCTGGAGAAAGCTAAAAATTCTATACCGTCCTACCGGACGCCCCAACTATTAGTTGCTGGGACAGCAGTCGAGTTAGTTCGTAACGACATTGGAGGACACCTCAAGGATGGCACTGGTGGCTGGTGGGTTTGGGGTTCCTAGTCCTCGTTGATTTTTCAATGACTGGAACTCTTGTTTATCTCTGATTTTAAGAGATGATATTTGGAAATAAACCACAGACAAGAGTTCCATTTATTCAATTGACAAACTCATTAATGACTCAGGAGGAACTCTAAATTATGTCATCACTCGACCCCGTTATCATCAAACGCAAAATCGTAGGAACATGGCAATTACCAATTCATCACGAATATTCAGAGACAATTACTTTAATGGGATTTGGCTCAAAGTTTAGCTATACGTGTTCCGCTGCTGATGTAAGACAACGCTTTCGTCAACTGTTCACAGGCAGCGAAATTCGTGGAAACTGGCACATCCGTAATACGATTAAGGAAACCTCTGACTCTAAATCGTCTGTGGGAGGTTCTGTTACTAAGACTGTAGGAGGTTCTGTCAGAATATCCACTGGCTTTCTCACGGCTCCTTTTCTCAAAGAGCAACAAAATAGTTCTGCCAGATCTGAATTACTTGAAAGCGATCGCACAGGTCCATTTCTCTTCCTCAATTTTGACGAACTTACCCAGTCAATTCTCAATATACCGACTCCTGGTGGGAGAATTGAGCTAGGAAATTTGTTAAATAATCTGCGTCAAGTATTTGAAGAGGATTACTTCAAAATTGTTTCATTAACGGACAATGACACCAGGCTGCTCCTGAGAACAAAAACAGGAAATGAAGTAGTTTGGACTAAGTTTCAGGAAGACTTTGGTGGAGGGTAATTGATTATTCACAAAGGGGCGGCTATTGCAGCTCACCTCTTTCAATTCTGTCATTAGTCATTACTCATCAGAAATTTTTAATACCATGCGAGTTGGATTTACTGCTATCAGGCGAGACTCTGGCGTTGAACTGGAGTTAAGCGAACCGAAAAACAACAAAGAGACGGCTTTAGTGACATTAGCCCAGTTACCTAACCATTGTGCTTTGCTTATGGGTCGTCTTTACTACCAAGACGAGCTATTGGTGAGCCTCAAGCCACACTTATCTTCTCAAAGGCTGCATGAATGCTCCTCGAATGCAGCTACCCTTGCGCTAGAGATATACCGTCAATTCGGAGCAAATTCTCTGGAGCGACTGGAGGGTGATTTTGCACTTGTAGTTTGGGATGTACAGAAGGCACAGTTAATTGGAATGCGAGATCCAATGGGAGGATATTCACTGTTTTGGACTGTGCAAGGAGACAAGGTTGCCTTTAGTACCAGTATGCGGCGACTGCTGGATCTGTTGCCACAGCGATCACTCTCATTAGAATATCTAGCTGACTTCTTAATCATGTCAGGGCAGAGAAATGAGGGTGCGACTGAAATATGTGTCTATAACGGTATTCACCGAGTCTTACCAGGAACAATAGTTTCTGCCCATCTCAATACTTGTCAGGTTGAGCGCCGCCGCTATTGGGATTGGCAGCAAAAATTCACTTTGCCAGACAGCAGCGATTTACCAGAAGTCACCCAGCAGTATGCAGATGTGCTGCGGAGTGCAGTGCGGGAGCGGCTGCACGGACGGACTCTTGCCCACTTATCAGGGGGGATGGATTCTACTTCAGTGGCTTTGCTAGCACGAGATGAGATTGGTACTAGTAGAGGCTCATCACCACTGCACACACTATCCCTTGTCTACGAGGAACTCCCTGTCTTAGTTCGCGAGACACCCTATATTGAATCTGCTCTCCAGAACGAAACAGAGATTGTTGCTCATCGGCTAATAGCAGATAAATTGTTAGATTTTGATAGCTTTATTGACACGCCGCCCCACGATGAACCGTATGCAGGTCTTTGGCGCTGGGCAATGGATTGTGCCACAGTGGAGGTTGCTAGCCAGGTTGGTGCAGTCACTTTACTCACAGGTATTGGCTCTGATGAAATCCATGATTTGCATCCGTATTATCTTAGTGATTTGCTACGTCAGGGTAGATTCCTAAAAGCATGGCAAGAAGCAGTTAAATGGGCGCGGGCGCAGAATTCTAATCCCTGGGGGATTATCCAACCTTTTGGGATTGAACCTTTGGTAACAGCTTGGCTTCCTTTTCAACCCAGAAGCAATAAAACTCAACTGAACGCACAGAATGACTGGAGTATTCCCCCCTGGATTCGTCAAGATTTTGCCCAGCGCTATGCACTACAAAGCCGTACTAAGGAAAATGCCCGCAATACTTATCGTCTTTGTGAGCAAGTTGGGCTTTCTATTACCTTGAATGCTATTGATAGTAGACCTGGTGATGTGCTGCGATGGGCTGTAGCTGCAACCTTGGGGATAGCGATCGCTCACCCATTTCTTGACAGTCGCGTCTTAGCACTTGGTTTGGGCATTCAGAAGCGAATTCCTCCACAACCTGGTAGGATGAAGCCCATTCTTGGTGAAGCGATGCGCGACCTTCTCCCACGCCAAATTACTCAACGAAAGCGCAAAGGTCATTTCAATGAGGTGTATTATCTTGGTCTAACCAAGAATCTCCAACTTTTAGAAGAAATGTTAAAAAATTCTCCAATAGATGAACTTGGCATCTTTGATCAAAACATTCTCATTCAAGCTTTACATGAAGCTAGTCTGGGTGTGGCAAATGCGCGACAGTTGCAGCGATTAGATCTTTCTCTGTGCCTGATTAAGTGGCTGAGTATGCAGGAGGAGTGGTTGCAAAGAAAAGAGTCAGCGAACGCCACTTTCCTAATTAACAGAGCAAGAGAGTAACACGTTTTATGAAGAGAATCAATTCTGTTTAGGAGCTAAGTAAGACTATGTTGACTAGCAAAGGTTTTCGTTTTTTATCATCAGTCATTATTATTGCTTTCTTTATTTCAAGTGGATGTTTGAGAAATAAAGTTTTTGCCCAGGCTGTAGATCGCGGAGTCTACAGATATTTTGAAACAGTATGCGCTCCTCCATTATACGATAGTTATGTCTCTGGACTTAGGGAGGCGCAAAATAGCTCTCTTCTGGGATTGGGCGCGACATTGGCATTACAATATCAGACGAAGATTAGCAATTGTCTAATAGCCATTGCCTTAATCTCTACTGAAAACAGGACAATATGTAATATTGGAGAAACTTACTTTCAAAAAGCTTCCGGACTAGCAGCTTCTTCCTACATAGCTTTTCAAAGAAATTGTGGACGATATTAATTCTTGTTTTAACTTTATTTCTGTCCGGAATTATGTGAGATTATTAATAGATATATTGCGAAAGTTAGGATAATTCTTAATAACGTAGACTCGTAGCGGCTTCCGTAAAGTACACTCATGGAACACAGATGCACACAGATGGACATAGATTTTATCGGTGTTTATCGGTGTTCGTTTTTTTGAAATATAGAATTTTGCAATAGGTCTAATGACAAAATTTTGCGACCACACTTACATGAAGCTACTTTATAAACATATTCTAATATGATAGATTCCTCTAAGGAAATTTGCCCAGAATGTCAAAGAGTAGAAAGATATTTAGAAATAGATATAAAGCGTTTATTCAACAAGTTGAAAACCTATAAGAGGAGGAAGCTGTCAGACCGCGAACAACTGTATATATGCCTATCACTTCTTGGCGAAGAGCCTCTTGATATTGCCAAAAGAGAATATTTCCAATATCTTGAGCAGCAAGTTAAAAGTCAGCACCCTGGGTTTACAGAAAAAGAAATCCAACAGAAAGTGAATGAATTAATCAGAGCGAAAGCTAGTGGTATTAAATCTTTTATTACCATTAATTTAAGTATGCCGCTCAAAGAGTTCTTGTCAGAATTGGATAAGGATATAGATCCAGAAGCGGCTCGTCCCTCCTGGGCAAAAATAGTTTATATCTTGAAAGCTAATGGATACAAAAAAGAGGTAGAGACAATTCAAAAACGAGGGCAAAGAAAAAGGATAGTAATTGATTATGAAGGAAGAATACTTCTGAAAAAAGTAGTTAAGATTTTGGAAGAATTTGAACAATATTTGGGTGATGTCGATCTGACAATTGAAGATATAGAGCAGGAAGATGAAGAACATGAGTAACAAAAAAGGAATAAATCATCTAACCCTTGAAGCTTCTGAAGAAGCATTCGAGTATCTACAGGCTCTCTTGAAATCAGGAGAGCTAAGTGAATTGCTTGGTGTTTCTGTATTAGATGTACGAGAAATTCCTATAACCGAAACCAAAGCTCTAAATCAAATAAAACAACCAGAAAACGTGAATTTGCGGCAATGGTTTGCGGGAATGGTTGAGGCGGGTTGGCTAGCAATAGAGCAGCTTTTGGATCCGCAACAAGTTGAGTTGGCATTTGGTTTTAGAAATGCAATAAGCATTGTTAGAACTCAAAAGATTGACCTGGGGATGCAACTGGCACGAGAGTCGGTGGCGTTAGTTGTCATCCTCCCGCCAGAAGCTGATGAGGAAGTAGACATAGTCGTACAGGTGCATCCGCTCGGACAAACGCATTTGCCCCAGGGAGTGCAACTTTTGGTGAGCGATAAGTCGGGAAATCAACTAGAAGCGCGATCGCGGGAGGCGGATAATTTTATCCAATTGGAGTTTAGTGCCAAAGACGGGGAAAGCTTCAGTGTGACTGTAATCCTGAAAGAAGTGAGGGTGACGCAAGAGTTTATAATTTAGGAACAATTGTTTTCCCGCCTCTGCTTTTTACCAGAGATTACTCAGCCTCCAGTGAGGTTGTCAGATGAAAAAATTAGTAGTGTTGAAGCTAGACGGTGACTTTGAACAGGGGTTTCGAGTCAGCCTGGAAGTGGGGGAACAAGGGAAGCAACCCTCAACAGATATTAATGGCAAGTTGCCCCCATGTCTAGCAATACCCGAATACTACGAACGTTGGCGCTTCAGCTATCGTAGTTTGAATGGGCGCACTCGAATTAAATTCAAGAATGGGCAAACGACGAACGTGTCCTTCACCAGAGATCGCTCTGATTGCTCTCAGGCGGCTAAGGAGTTGAGCGATCGCTTCAATACCTGGCTCCTATCTGACTCGTTTCGCGACCTTCGAGAGAAATGCATCGAGCATTTCACTCTATCCGCCGAAGATCGGATACGGGTAATCGTTCGCACATCTTGTCGAACATTGCAGCAACTCCCCTGGCATCAGTGGGATTTAGTCAAGCGTTACGGTCAAATTGAAATTGCTATTAGCCCTCCTGAGTCTGAATGCCAGGGAAAAATCAAAACCTCCACTGACAGCAATAAGGTGAGAATTCTAGCGATTTTGGGTCATAGTGGTGGCATTAATATCCAGAAAGACCAAAAGATGCTAGAGCAATTACCTGGAGTAGACATTCGGTTTCTGGTAGAGCCGCAGCGCCAAGAGATTAACGACCAGCTGTGGGAGCAAGCTTGGGACATCCTGTTTTTCGCAGGTCATAGCGAAACTGAAGCCCAAACAGGTCGGATTTATATTAATCGCACCGAAAGTCTGAGCGTGGGAGATTTGAAGCATGGTCTGGAGATAGCAGTAAAAAAAGGCTTGCAGTTAGCAATTTTCAATTCTTGTGACGGAATGGGGCTAGCGTGGGAATTAGAGGAATTGCACATTCCGCAAGCGATCGTCATGCGCGAACCCGTAGCGGATCGAGTAGCACAAGAGTTTTTAAAGTATTTTCTTAGCGAGTTTGCTGGTGAAAAATCTCTTTATCAGGCTGTGGGAAATGCCAGGAAGCGGCTGCAAGGCTTGGAGAATCAGTTTCCCTGTGCCAGTTGGTTGCCAGCGATCTACCAGAATGCTGCTGCTGTGCCGCCGACTTGGCACTCATTGCGCTATGGGAATCAACAGGCGTCGCGGTTGCGTATCCTTCGCACTGCACTTGTAGCTAGTGTCGTGGTGACGGCTTTAGTGTTGGGAGTGCGGCATTTCGGATTGCTACAGTCACTGGAATTGCAGGCTTACGACCAGTTGATGCGGCTGCGCCCTGATGAAGGGCCAGACGATCGTCTCTTAGTGGTCACTATTACTGAAGAAGATCTTAACTATCAGGACAAGATGGGAATGAAGCGGCAAGGTTCCCTATCCGATGCTGCACTGGCTCAGTTGTTGAAGAAACTGGAACCCCATCAACCTAGTGCTATTGGTTTGGATATCTATCGCGATTTCCAGGTAAGTGATGGTCATAAAGATTTGGCAACCAAGCTACGGCAGAGCGATCGCTTCTTTGCTGTGTGTCAAGGCAGTAACCCGACAAATAGCCATATTGGCGTTGCGCCCCCGCCGGAAGTCCCAAAAGACCGCTTGGGGTTCAGTGATGTTGTGGTAGACCCGCATAATATTCTTCGTCGCCATTGGTGGTATGCCACTTTCAACTCCGACTCTCTTTGTCCAGCAGAGCTGTCCTTCAGCCTCCAGTTAGCGCTTTATTACCTAATACAAGAAAAGGGGATCAAAGTTCGAGAAACTCCAGAAGGTTACTTGCAGGTAGGTAACATTAGCTTAAAACCTTGGCATTTTCCTGCCGGAGGTTACCAGCAAGAGGAGGACTTGGGGTATCAAATGCTGCTCAATTATCGCACTCGCGGTGATATCGCCCGGAGTGTCACCCTTACAGAAGTCTTGAAGGGTAAGTTCGATCCTAACTGGGTCAAAGACCGGATTGTCCTCATTGGTGTCACCGCTAAGAGCCAGAAAGATGATTTCTTTACTCCTTTTAGTCGCGACCCAGACCAAACGATGCGGGGGATATTTGTTCAAGGGCAGATGATCAGTCAAATTCTCAGCGCAGTGCTAGATGGGCGACCTTTATTGTCCGTATGGCAATGGTGGGAGGAAGCCTTCTGGGTTTTGGGCTGGGCAATAGGGGGTGGCTTGCTGGCTTGGCACTATCGACAACTAAAATACCTGCTCCCTGCGGGTGGAATTGTTATCTTTATTTTATCGGGTGTTTGCTTTATTCTTTTAATTAGAGGTTGGTGGGTGCCGCTGGTACCGTCTGTGTTGGCTTTGATGGTGACTGGGGGATGGGTAGTATTGGTGGCCCGCCAGGTTATTTAGAGCGGCTCGCGCCATCAATTATGAATGGTAAAAAAAGGCATGATCAGCAGATAACTCTATTCTTAATTCTCACTGGTATACTCGCCAGCGGCACGGGAGTCCTGGCACGGCAGGCTGAACCAGAACCCTTGCTGACAACAGCCGTTAGCGAATCCTCCTTCCAACTAGCACTGAAATTAAAACTACCGCCCAGAGGCGCACCTGGCAAGCGGAGAACAGGTGCGGCTACTCGTGATTCTTGCCCAGAGCTGGCGAATAAAAATGAGCCGCTCACTGCCTTGGTACCAGGTACGAACCTGGGGTTAACTGTCGCCGAGCGTCCTACATTCTGGTTCTATGTTCCCTATCCGCCGACAAACCGACTCTCTGTAGAGTTTTTGCTGCGGGATAAAGAAGATAATGAAGTATACAGGGAGACGTTACCGCTTTTGGAAACACCAGGAATTATCAGCGTCCGTTTCCCGGAAACGACACCTCCCTTGGAGATTCAAAAGCTCTACAGTTGGCGCTTCTCTGTCATTTGCAATCCAACTAACCGGGCGGAAGATGTTTTTGTCAACGGTAAAGTGGAACGGGTTCCGCTTGCTCCTGCCCTGAAGAGTCAGTTAGCGGCAGCCACTCCACGAGAGCGCATTGCTCTATATGCAGAAAATGGGCTGTGGTTTGACACCCTAACCCATCTCACTGAACTTTATCGCACCCATCCGAAGGATGAAGCGCTCAAGGTTGACTGGGCCGATTTATGGCAGGGTGTGGGATTGGAGTATATCAGCTCAAAACCGCTGGTTCCCTGCTGCACTCCCTAGCAGTAGCGGTACTAAGCTGTTCCACATTTAATTTGCATATTAAGACTGTTCGAGGAGCAGAAAAGATGAGGTTTTACGTTTATTTGTACTTACCTATTTATGTATTATCGAATTCGTCTTCTCAGGATTGTTGCTGTCACACTGGTTTTGTCTCTAGGTTCTCCTTTCTTGCCAATTGCCAGAAGCCTGGAGTCTTTAGTAGCGCAGACACCAGCAGTTCAAGACCAAAAAGCCAAAGCAGATGATCTGTCTCAAAAAGGTGTCCAACAATTTCGAGGCGGTCAGTTTAAAGCGGCATTACAGTCCTTGCAACAGGCATTGCAGATTTATCGAAATATTAGCGATCAGGCAGGCGAAGGCGAAATTCTCAATAGTATCGGAGCAGTTTACACCCATCTGAGCCAATACCCTAAAGCCTCGCAAACTTTGCAACAAGCGTTGGCGATCCGGAAGGAACTAAGAGATCGTAAGGGAGAAGGGGAAACGCTCAACAACATTGGAGAAGTTTACATCGATCTTGGTCAATATCCCAAAGCCTTGAAAGCTTTGCAGCAATCGCTGGCGATACGCAAGGAAGTAAGGGATAGGGTTGGTGAAGGCGAAACGCTCAACAACATTGGAGCAGTTTACACCAGTCAAAACGAACATCACAAAGCTTTGGAGACTTTACAGCAAGCATTGGCGATCCGTCGAGAAGTGGGAGATAGCTTCCGAGAAGGGGAAACTCTTGCCAGGATGGGAGTAGTATACGGTCTTCTGGGTGAAAATTCCCGTGCGCTACAGTTGCTGAAGCTTGCTTTAGCAAAGAATAAGGAGGTAGGAAACCGCTTTTGGGAAAGCCAGACGATTCTTCTTACTGGATTGGTTTACAACCGTCAAGGTAAGTACGAACAGGCGCTGGAATTACATCAGCAAGCTTTGGTGATGCTCAAAGACATGAGTTCTCGTACTGGTGAAGCGAATGCTCTCTACAGCATTGGAGACGTTTACCACAGTCAAGGTAAGTATCAGCAAGCACTAGAGTTATATCAGCGAGCCTTGGCGATCTTCAAAGAAATTGGGGATCGCTACAGTGAAGGTGCGATGCTCGGCAAGATGGGGCTAGCTTATTTCGATTTTAGTAAATATACCCAGGCTTTGGAGTTATATCAGCGAGCCTTGGCGATTTCTCAAGAAGTAGGCGATCGCCAGGATGAAGCATCTGTTCTCCTTTTCATTGGACTCACTCATAGCAAACAAAATCAATATTCCCAGGGGTTAGAGTCCTTTCAGAAAGCCTTGGAAATTTTTAAGCAAATTAATGACCGCCAGGGTGAAGCCTCTACTCTCTACCTCATTGGCGGAATTTACCAGGATTTAAGCCAGTATTCTCAGGCATTGGAGAAATATCAACAAGCATTAACAATCTATAAAGAACTAGGCGTTAGCGAAGCTCCTCCGAAGGAGGCTCGCTCTGGCATTGGATCTGCCCTAAATAATATAGGAACTACCTACATTGATCTAGGGCAGTACAATCGGGCGCTAGAGGTGCTGCAACAAGCGTTAGAGATTCACAGAGCACTTGGCAAGCGTGAAGAAGAAGCAACTATTCTCAGTAACATTGGGAGTGTTTACAATCTTCTAGGTGAGTATTCCAAAGCACTGGAATTCTTTCAACAAGCCCTAGCAATTTCCAAAGAACTGGGCGATCGCAGTGGTGAAGCCACAGCGTTGAATAACATCGGAGCTGTTCACGATAATCAAAGTCAGTATACCCAAGCTTTAGAATTTTATCAGCAAGCTTTGAAGATTCGCAAAGCCATCGGCGATCGCGCAGAAGAAGCAACAACTCTCAATAACATCGGTAATCTTTATATTAAACAAGGTCAATATTCCCAAGCACTAGAGTTTCTTCAACAAGCCCTAGCGATTAGTAAAAGAATCGGCGATCGCAGTGGTGAAGCGACAGTGCTGAATAATATTGGGAATATTTACGATAATCAAAGCCAGTATCCCAAGGCGCTAGAGTTTTATCAGCAAGCGCTAGCAATTCACAAAGAAATTGGCAATCGTGCTAACGAAGGAAATACCCTTAATAACATAGGAGGAGTTTACAAGAGTCTGGGTCATTACCCAAAAGCGCTAGAGTTTTATCAGCAAGCGTTGGAAATTAGCAAAGCTATTGGCGATAAGGCAGGCGAAGCAGTTATCCTCAATAACATCGGAGTTGTTTACAAACAACGAGGGGAGTATCTTCGAGCATTGGAGTCCTATAAGCAAGCATTAGAAATTGCTAAAGCGATCGGCAATAAGGCAGGTGAAGCAATTACCCTCAATAACATCGGCTCAGTTCACCAAGGTTTAAGCCAGTATCGCCAAGCATTAAAGTTCCATCAGCAAGCATTAGAAATTCACAAAGCGATCGGTAATAAGGCAGGCGAAGCAGCAGCCCTCAATAACATTGGGGCAGTTTACGACAACCTCAGCCAGTATCCCCAAGCGCTAAAGTCCTATCAACAAGCATTGGAGATTAGCAAAGCCATTGGCAACCAGGCGGGCAAAGCAGCAGCCCTCAGTAATATTGGTCTAACTTACTCCAACTTGAGCCAGTATCCCCAAGCGCTAGAGTTTTATCAGCAAGCGTTGGAAATTAGCAAAGCTATTGGCGACAAGGATGGCGAAGCAACTCGCCTCAATAACATTGGGGCAGTTTACGACAACCTCAGCCAGTATCCCCAAGCGCTAAAGTCCTATCAACAAGCATTGGAGATTAGCAAAGCCATTGGCAACCAGGCGGGCAAAGCAGCAGCCCTCAGTAATATTGGTCTAACTTACTCCAACTTGAGCCAGTATCCCCAAGCGCTAGAGTTTTATCAGCAAGCGTTGGAAATTAGCAAAGCTATTGGCGACAAGGATGGCGAAGCAACTCGCCTCAATAACATCGGGAATGTTTACAACGATTTGAGTCAGTATGCCAAAGCTTTGAAGTTCTATCAGCAAGCATTGGAAATTAGCAAAGCCATAGGCAAACGGGCAGGTGCTGCCACTACTCTTGGTAACATAGGGCAAACTTACACCCATCTCAGCCAGTATGCTAAAGCGCTAGAGTTTTATCAGCAAGGGTTGGAGATTAAGAAAGCCATTGGTAACAAGGATGGCGAAGCGAGTTCCCTCAACAAGATTGGACTAATCCACCACAAACGTGCAGACTATCTCAAAGCGCTAGAGTTTTATCAGCAAGCATTGAAAATTGCCAAAGCTGTTGGCAACCGCAATTTAGAATCAACTACCCTCGATAACATTGGTGTGGTTTACAGCGATTTAGGAAAGTCTTCCCAGGCTTTGAAGTTTCATCACCAAGCCTTAGAGATTAGAAAGGCAATTGGCAATCGAGATGGAGAAATGGCAAGTATACATAACATGGGGTCAGTTTACAACCAACTAGGGGAGTATCTTCGAGCATTGGAGTCCTATAAGCAAGCGTTAGAAATTGCTAAAGCGATCGGCAACCGTGCAGGCGAAGGGACTATCTTCAATAGTATTGGAGGTGTTTACGACAATGTCGGAGAGTATTCCCAGGCTTTGAAGTTCCATCAGCAAGCTTTAGCAATTTATAAAGAAATTGGTAGTAGACATGGCGAAGCAACATCCTTGAACGGCATTGGGGGGATTTACTATCAGCAGAAAAAATATACAGAAGCACGACAGTCTATTGAACAAGCGTTAGCAATTGTCAAAGACATTGGCGCTCAAAGCGATGAAGGAAGTACCCTCAATAACCTTGGGGTTGTTTACGCCTCTTTGGGAGAGGATTCGCGGGCACTGGATTTCTATCAGCAAGCCTTAAAGATTCACAAGAAAATTGGCAAGCAAGATAGTGCCGGAACTGCTCTGATGAATATCGGAGATTTTTATCTCAATCAGCAAGAGTATTCTCAGGCAATAGAATTCTCACAGCAAGCCTTGAAGATTTTCCAAGCGATTGGCAAGCGGGATAGCGAAGGCAATACCCTCAGTATTCTAGGACGGGCATTCCTGAAATCCGGTAATCTTGCAGAAGCAGAGAAAAATTTACTGGCTGCAATGGCTATTCGGGAATCTCTTCGAGCTGGATTGCAAGATAATGACGCTTTTAAAATATCAATTTTTGAAAGTCAAGCTAACACCTACCGCTTACTACAACGAGTCTATATTGCTCAGAATAAACCGGAAGCAGCGCTAGAAATCTCTGAACGCGGTCGCGCACGTGCTTTTATAGAGTTATTAGCTTCACAGCTATCCACTGACGAAACCGATCAACCTACAATTGCTCAACCAACAATTGAGCAGATCAAACGAATTGCTAAAGAGCAAAATGCCACGATTGTCGAATATTCAATTACTTACAATGATGTTAGAACTAAGGGTAAATACCTGGAATCAAAGCTGTTTATTTGGGTCATTAAACCGACAGGAGAAATCAAGTTTCGCTCAGTTGACCTTATCTCCCAAGGTACTGTTCTAGCAGACGTCGTTCCCAAGATGCGTGAATCTCTGGGTATCAACAGTCGCGGTGCTATCCAACAGTTAGCTTACACTCCAGGTGATTTAGTCAGACTCAAGGACGATGAGGAAAGTGGTCTCAAAGAACCTTGGCAGGTGATCGGAGTTGATTCGGAGAGAGCTATGCTGATCCTCATGCACCCCCAGTTTGATGACGGGGTACAAATCTCACGTCCAATCAGCGACGCGATCGCCAAAGTGGAGTCCTCCCGAACTAACCAACAGCAATTACAAAATCTCCATCAACTGCTAATTGCACCCATTGCCGAGCTGTTGCCCACCAATCCAAATGACCGCGTCATCTTTATCCCCCAAGGGGAACTGTTTCTGATTCCTTTTTCTGCTCTCCAAGACAGCGACGGAAAATACTTAATCGAAAAACACACGATGCTGATAGCTCCCTCCATTCAGGTGCTGGAATTGACACATAGGAAAAGGAACAAGCTTCGTGGGAAGAAATTAGGATCGGCTCTGGTGGTGGGCAATCCAACAATGCCAACTATTCCCTTAACCAAACCGCCACAGCGATTATCCTCCCTACCAGGAGCAGAAGCAGAAGCAAAAGCCATTGCTGAACTACTAAATACCCAACCCTTCCTCGGCAAGCAAGCGACAAAAGTTAATATCGTACCCCGGATGCAACAAGCGGGACTGATTCATCTGGCAACTCACGGATTATTGGACGATTTCAAGCAACTAGGAGTACCAGGAGCGATCGCTTTAGCTCCCTCTGGGGGCGATAATGGTTTCCTCACCTCTGGCGATATTCTAGGACTAAAATTAAATGCAGAACTGGTTGTTCTCAGTGCCTGTAACACAGGGCAGGGTCGAATTACCGGAGATGGAGTCATCGGTCTATCTCGCTCCTTAATGGCGGCTGGGGTCAAGAGTGCGATCGTCTCCCTGTGGTCTGTTCCAGATGCCCCTACAGCCGAGTTGATGAAGGAATTTTATCAAAACTACCTACAGCAGGGCATGAATAAGGTGCAAGCTTTACGCCAAGCAATGCTGAAGGCAAAGGATAAACACCCCAACCCAAAAGACTGGGCAGCTTTTACTCTGATCGGGGAGGCTGAATAAATGTCAGTTCGATAGAGCATTGCTGAACCTCACCTCCAACCTCTTTCTTGAAGTCGTAACAGGCAACCTAAAAGCATGACAGATGAAGTAAGGCTAGGAGCACTGAAAATTTTCTTATTTAATTGCCACATTCTGCACCAAAAATAAGAGTTTGGGAGAGCTATTGGTAAGCCCCAAATTCCAAGAGGGGGGGATATCAAGGTGGTGGAAGATATGAGAAACCTTTACGATGGAAGATTAGGGAATTTGAACAAAATCCTCAAATAAAACAGGAAGCCCGCGCTCTACGCTAAGCGTGAGCGCTGGGTAATCTACTTACTTCCTGTATGTACAGTTTTCACCCATTTCAAACGCTTAGGACGCACAGACATGCGAACGGTGGTGCTACTGATTACTATTAACCAGTGAAGCATATAAAGAGTACCACGCACAGTCTGAAGCAGCAGCATAAAATAACTAGACAAATTTAGCCCCTTTTGTTTTCTGATCCGTACCAGACCAGCAAACATACCTGCCATTGACATTGTAATAGTCAAGCCTGTCATGGGGCTAAGTATCGGTGGACGATGTCGAGCGATCGCCATCAATAAATCTGGTACTGCTGCTGTGGGCAGAATGTACTGGCTAAGTAGAAAAACCAGTAAATCCCAGGTTTTGCGGCTACCCATGCGGTTTTTGACAATTAAATCCCAATAATCTAAATACCGCTGATAACCGCCTTCTGCCCAACGGTTACGTTGATGCCAAAGAGCGATCGCACTGACTACGCCCTCTTCTTCAACTGCGGGATCAAAGACATTTTCAATGTCCCAGTTGTCTAGGTGTAAACGGAATGTTAGATCCAAATCATCAGTGATCGTCTCTTCATTCCAGCCACCACAACGTTTGAGTGCTTCTCGCCGGACAAATTGACCGTTACCCCGTAGTTCACCCAATCCACCAATAACAGTCCGCCCTTGTTGGAAATAGGCATCTAATGCCATTTCTGCCATTTGTCCCTTTGTCCAAAAGTTTTCTTTGGCGTTGGCGATCGCTTTTCGCACTTGCACCGCCCCCACCTTTTGACGTTCAAACAAGGGAACAACTCGTAGCAGTATGTCTGGTGGAACTTGAGCATCAGCATCAAACACCGCCAAAACCTCACCCTTAGTTAGTGGCAAAACCTGATTCAAAGCTCCAGATTTGCCACCACCTGCTCCTGGTGAACGTTGCAGAATTTTTAATTGATCGTATTTTTGGGCTAGTTCTGCTAAAAACTGCGGCGTGCGATCACTGCTGTTATCATCAATAATCCAAACTTCATACTTTCCTTCTGGGTATTCCAGACTGCAAAGATTTTTGACGAGTTTGCCAATCACAGCTTCCTCGTTTTTGGCAGCTACTAACACCGAAACATAGGGGTAATCACCCTCTAATTGCTCATGAGTACGGCGGGGTTTAGCAAACACCAGCACAAATACATGAAGCCCGATGATAGTAGTCAGTCCTAGTACGAACAAATAACCCCAAGAAACAAGATGCAACGCGATCGTGCCACTCCAGATCATAGTTAGAACTAGAGCCGCTTTGCGTCTGCGACCTTGAAACCGGGACGGATGAGACACACAAGGCGATGTCTCTTGTGCTAACTCCTCTTCCACCGCTAGCTCAGAAAGCAAAGAGTCAAGCGGATCAAGCTCTTTGTAAGAATCGTTTTCGGGCCAGAAATTCGCTGGCATAGGTCACTTGATTTAACCACCAGTATTTGTCAACACCCATAAAGAAGCTGGGTATTAGGTAACACCAAACTGTACACCCCTCACACACTTTTAACTTACCTTGAGATTGGCGGTAATTTTCTACCTCCTCCGACTCCCGATAAAGTTCGTAGAGCCGCCCCCGAATAGGAACTCCGGTTTGGGCAAAGTGATAACAAGGTAGCAACAGCTCGTCATTAGGAGAAATTGCAATGACTGCATCTACCGCTTTGCAACGGGGATTTTTAGTGTCATTGCCCCCAGCTTCAATAAAAGCCAATGCAGCCTTATTGTACCCGACATTTTTGTATTTCTTGGCAGTAGCTTCTATTGCCGCCACCATTTGAGGAGTAGGATTTTTATTGGAGTTATAGTGTTCATGGGCTGTAAAAGCAGGGTTCAGCCAGACGCGCACGCCTAAATTTTTACCCAGTTCAGCCACTTCATCAATACATTCGTAGTTTTGGGCAGTGACGGTATGATTGAGTACTGGAAATTCTCCCAGAGACTTAGCTATTTTTACCGACTCGACCAAATTGTCAAAAATTTTCACTCCACGCGAGTGATCGTGAGTCTCTGCATCCGCCCCATCCAAAGAGAAATTCAAAAAGTCCACTAAACCCTGAATTTCTTTTGCTTTGTGCGGATACAAAATTGTATTTGTGGTCATACTAGTATAAAAACCTTGGCGCTTCGCCTCGGTATATATCTGACCCACATCTTGCCGCAACAGTGGTTCACCACCTGTGAAGTCTACATATTTAACTCCCAGACGGCGTAAATCCTGCAAATTATGTTTGATCGTCTCAAAATCAGCTTCTTTTCCTGGCTCTAATGCCCAAATGTTACAAAAATGACATCGAGCATTACAACGATAAGTCAAGTAGTAGTTTGCAACCAGTGGTGCCATAAAATCCTATAGTGTTAAACCACTAAAGTTTTCCTTAAGACATCTTTAAACGTAGTTTACACACAGTCAATGATTATTTAGTTATTTGTCATTTGTCATTGGTTAGTGGTTGATTGTTGGTTTTTGTAGAGACGTGCCATGGCACGTCTCTACATTAGTTAGTGGTTAGTTGTTTGTTTTCTTCCTTGTCCTCCTTGTCCTCCTTTCCTTGTCTCCCCACTGCCCCTAATCCCCACTCCCTGTCGGTCGTGGGGGCCCCGAGTTCCCCATCACCCCACCTCCCCACCTCTTTAATAGAAAGTGTGTATAATAACACTCCTTTTGGGAACACTATGTAAGACCACTAGTATCCTTCGTTGTCAACTTACGTGAGGAATATTACAGTATGTCTTTTGAGCAACTTCAGCCTGCGACGCCACAACAAACAAATGTCTACTTGCCATACATTCAAAGCAGCAAGCGCAATTTCTTACCCTATGCCATCAGCCTCTATCACAAAGGTGTTTTGGAAGGACAACGAAAAATAGAAGGCAGTGAGAATATTCCTTTTGTGGCAACTTGGAATACTGCCACCCTACCCTCAGACTTAACCCGTTGTCGAATCCAGTTTGAAGGTAACGCAGAGCTAAGCTATGAAGTGATGATGGCTAGCTTCGAGTTCATAAATTTTTTAATTGAGATGATGGAAAATTATAAACGCTATCGACTTACCGATTTTTCTCAGAGCTTTTACCGTAAACTCTTACGGATAGATGAATGATATTGGTTGGTGGTTAGTAGTTAGTGGTTAGTGGTTATTCCTCCACTCCCCCCACCTCCCAATCCCCTAATGTCTCCTATGGCAACAACGCGATCGCACTAGTTCGCCCTAAAATTAGGAAACACCAAGCAAAGGTTGTGCCGACTTTTGAATTTAGGAGTGCATGTGTGCCAAAATCTGCTAAACATTTGCTAATTGGTTCGACGGAGGCTTACAGTGGCAAATCTGCAACTGTCCTGGGTTTGTCTCATCTGCTACAGCAAAAAGGATTGGATGTTGCCTATGGCAAACCCATAGGAACTTGTTTAAGTGAGTCTGCTGGTAGCATGGTTGAGGAAGATGTCCAGTTTATTGCAGGTAGCCTCAATCTGCCCGAAAACCGCATCGTACCATCCATGCTGGCTTTAAATGAAGCCACAATTCAAAAACGTCTGCGCGGGGAAGACAAAACCGATTATTGCCAAGCTTTAGTACAGCAATATCTACAAATATCGGTTGGTCATTTGGTGTTGCTAGAAGGGCCAGGTAATCTGGAAGAAGGCAGTTTGTTTAACTTGTCTTTACCACAAGTGGCTGAAATAATTGATGCTGCTGTGGTATTAGTTAGCCGCTATCAATCGCTGCTCTCGGTTGAGTCCTTGCTGTCTGCTAAACAGCGACTAGGAAAACGTCTAATTGGTGTCGTGATCAACGACGTTCCTGCACAACAAATACCAGCTTTAGATAAAACTATTCGTCCATTTTTGGAACAGCAGGATATAGCTGTGTTAGGAATATTGCCGAAAAACGACTTGTTACGTAGCGTCAGCGTTCGTGAACTAGTAAATCAATTAAATGCCGAAGTTCTTTGTCGCAGCGATCGCTTAGATTTAATGGTGGAAAGTTTAGCTATTGGAGCAATGAACGTCAACGCTGCTGTTAAGTATTTTCGCAAGCGTCGGAATATGGCAGTAGTGACAGGGGGCGATCGCGTCGAAATTCAGCAAGCAGCTTTGGAAACTTCCACCCAATGTCTGATTCTGACTGGACAACTACCACCACCGAATTTCATTCTCACCCGCGCTGAAGAACTAGAAATCCCCATCCTATCAGTAGATTTAGATACATTAACTACTGTAGAAATTGTGGATCGGACTTTTGGGCAAGTGCGCGTCCACGAACCGGTTAAAGTCCACTGCATCCGTAATTTAATGGCTGAACATTTTGATATTACTCGTTTGCTCAGTCTCCTGGATTTAAGTCCAGCAGCTGCCTTGCCATAAAGTATACCCGTTCTCTGAAGATGGCTACAGATGATGACACGGGAACACGTGACGGGGAAATTTATGTGTAGCAGGATTTTAGAGAATTGGTATTACTGGCTCCAGTACAGTTGCACCTTTAGCAGCTGAAATCGGTAAGCGCTTTGAATCCGAGCATCCCGGCGTGCGAATTGATGTCCAATCAGGGGGTTCTTCTCGCGGTATTTCTGATGCTCGTCAAGGCGTGGCTGATATTGGTATGGTTTCCCGTGCCTTCAAACCGGAACAAAAGGATTTAAAAGCATTTTCCATCGCCCGTGATGGCGTGATGATGATTCTCCACAACGTTATTTCAACTGTTGTTACCTGCTGCTGTCCCCGGTTTGGTTCTGGGTATTGGTCGAGCGATCGCGGAGACTGCGGCATTAATTTTTACTAGTGGCTAAGTTGATCGAATGCCAGAATCGCTACTAGATTCGGGACGTGCGCTTTCGATTCATATTATGTAACAGGTGCAAGAGGTTGATGATGTAATCAACGCCCAGCGACTAATCTATCTGTGTCAATCGGTGTTTATCGCCTTGCACTGTGTTCGTTAACCAAAAAATGATTTTTGCTACAGCTTTAATTCACATCAAGCGTGAACTATGAATTATTTAGAAACACTAAATGAAAACAACTTCACTCACGCTTTGAATGTACTTGCAACAAAAGATCCAGACCTAGACTACATTCTCAATACTTTTGGCTTACCTCCATTGTGGATGCGAGAACCAGGTTTTGCCACTCTCATTCAAATCATTCTCGAACAACAAGTTTCTCTTGCTTCAGCCAAAGCAGTTTTTGAAAGACTACAAGCAAAAATCTCACCAATTACTCCAGAAAATTCTGAGTGAGCGATCGCTTCGGTAATTAAGTCGGTAGCTGAACAAAATCATTATCCAAAGGACAAAAATACCCTGAAAAAATTAGCTAAGTCGACGCTGTCAGAAAACCATTTATGAGTCAAGTCTACTGCTTGATAGTGGTTTATTCCTCAAGACTAGACGCACCCAAAACGGAGAATTTCCCCAAATCAGGTGCGTCTTATGTGTCCTCTTCTCAATAACCCTTTGTCTCAACTTCTGAGATCAGGGAGCAAGGGCATTACCGCGAATTAAGCTACCAATGGTCTTGGCAGTAATTTTGAGCTGGGTAATAGGATTAGCCGGCACAACGGTTTTGTACAGATAGCTATCAAAAGTTAGCCTTTGTACATCAAGGTCAGCACACATTTCCACAAATGCCTCGCGGGTGGCATCGGAACGATAAAATACGGTTTGTAGCAGGTCTAATACTTTGTAGGTGAGTCCGTATTTCTTATCCCAACGCTTTAAGTAAACCTTAAGGTCAGCTTCCGTGGGGATGCGAATACCGCCGTTGGACACTTCTACAATGGTTTCAGCACACATGCGTCCAGATTTAGCAGCAAAGTAAATACCTTCTCCAGAGGATTTGGTAACATAACCTGCTGCATCTCCGACTAAGGCGACACGACCGACGACGCGACGGGGACGGGGGTGTTCAGGGATGGGATGTGCTTCTACTTTAATGATTTGACCGCCTACTAGTTTACGGGCAGCACGGGCGCGGATACCAGCTTGCAGTTGTTTGATGCTGGCTTTGTTTACATGCATTGTGCCAGTACCGACAGCTACGTGGTCGTATTTGGGGAAAACCCAAGCGTAGAAGTCGGTAGAAACGTCGTCACCGACGTACATTTCTGCTAGATCATTATAATAGGACATTTGCTTTTGGGGCAGGCGAATCCGCTCTTGGAAAGCGATCGCATAATTATAATCCCCAGCATCTATCTCTTTGGCAATACGGGAGTTTGCCCCATCCGCCCCAATGATTAAATCAACTTTGAGGGTTTTGGCAATGCCTTGGGCCCCACCTTCTGTATGGTCTACATAATGGATGGTATAGGGGTCAGTGTTGTTTCTGGGTATATCTAGTTTATGAACAGTCGCATTTATTAAATTTGCGCCTAGCTTTGCCGCACGATTCCGCAGATAACCATCCAGCACCTCGCGACGGCACATTCCTATATATTCTTCTTGTTTTACTAAATTGATATCAACCTCACGATTAGAGGGTGAAATCATTTTCATCTTCCGCACTTGGCGATCAATAATATCCTGAGGCAGGTCAAATTCGCTGACCATGCACAGGGGAATTGCACCGCCACAGGGCTTGGCATTGTCTAGCTTGCGCTCGAACAAGTAGGTTTCAATCCCAGCTTTTGCCAAAGTTTCTGCGGCAGATGAGCCAGCTGGGCCTGACCCAACAACAGCAACCCGTAGTGTCAAAGGTCTACTCCCAATCTTAACTTTTACCGAAAGCATCGTATCACGGACTTTTGGGTCATTTCTCTTTGTCTCTTGGGATTTCACGGAATTGCAATATTCCTTAATGTTTCGCAATCAAAAATGCACGTTAATAAGATATTCTTATGTATTTGATTGTACACAGTCTATAGTCAGACAATTTTTGGATCGATGAGGCACGGGTGGCAAAGTTTCACTTTTGGTCATTGATTTTTCCCATTACCTATTACCAGCCTACGCGACAGTATTAAGTATTCAAGCGAACATGATATGATTGGTCATTTTTCCTACCATCCATAACACACCCAAAACTAACTACAGATGGAGTGAAGCACCAAGAATTTTAACTATCATTATCATTGCCTAATAATTAATAATCCTGTCTATAATCTCCTCTATATGAGAATTCCTAGTTATTTTTTCACCTTTTTCTCGACTTCTGCAAGATGGTACAAGCATTCGGTAAATCAAAAAATAGCTTATTTACTATTACCTTTTGTAGGAATAACAGTAGGATTTTTGAGTAGCTGCACAAGAAATTTATCTAAACAGGTTCTTTCGCCTGCTGTTCCTTCTCCAACTTCAACTATCTACGCAGTATAATTATTCATTTTGACTTCTCTCTTGAGAGTCAAATCTTTATCTATCTGTAGTTTTAATTTGTCAGCCATCAGAAGAGTAGAAAATATCATAAATGCATGAATACTATTTCTTAAGTAGTAATTTTTAAACTTATATTCCATAAGTCACAATTTTTTCACTATTGGAATTTAAGCTGCAATTAAAGGAATATTTCTACCTATTCTAAATGAGAAATAAAAATCAAAATTAAATCTTGTACTTGCCAATTTATATTGAATCAATGGAGATATCTATGAATCAACAAAATCTCAAAACGACAAAACATATAGGGCGATTAGGAAGTATGTTTGGCGGTTTATTAATCGGTTTGTCAGTTACATCCCTAGCTGCATCAGCAGCTCCTTCTTCTGTACTCAACCCCTGTCCTAGAATTTTCTACGAAGAGCCACATAATAATCGAGTTTTGGTTCCGCAGGGATGTCCACCGAATGCTGCAACCCTGAGACAGCAAGGTCAAGTATCTGGAGAACAGACTACTCCTGTTGCTCCTGGTGTTACAGGCGTAACTCCGATACAACCACCTTTGCCAGAAACTAGACAGAATCCGATCGCCACCATCACACCAACAGCAGGTACGGTAGATGTGAGAATCAAAAATAACACTAATGTCAGTGTTTCCTATCAAGCGATCGGACATACCGAGCCGCGATCACTTGCAGGTAGAGAAGAAATTGTCCTGCAAGGTCTACCAACACCTGTAACCATAACAATGGTACGTGAAGATGGAGGATTACTCCAAGTTCAGCCCACCTCTGATTCCCCAGAGGGAGTACTAACAGTTTTGCTGGATGAAACAACTAACTTCAATAATAGTCGGAGTGCATTGAGAATTCAACAGGATGGTCAGGTCTTTTTGAACTAAATCAGCTTAAAAGTTGCTGTTGCAAATATCTAACTTCAATACATTTTTAGTGTCGTTTGTATACCTTTTGTATCCCTACCCAAAACATACTTACACTTATAAAGATGTGGGTGTGTGAATAGGGATTTTTCACAATTGCTCCACAATTTGAGCATTGTTGTGATGTATTTTTGTTATCCAAGTGTTTGGTGAGAAAGTTATTCCTGCTCTGGCGTAAACAGGGAGGTGGGAAAATGGGGTCTCCTCAAA
The DNA here is from genome assembly GCF_001904645.1 of Fischerella major NIES-592. Classification (NCBI taxonomy): domain Bacteria; kingdom Bacillati; phylum Cyanobacteriota; class Cyanophyceae; order Nostocales; family Hapalosiphonaceae; genus Fischerella; species Fischerella major. Next base: position 572,832 of record NZ_MRCA01000002.1, read on the forward strand.
AGACAAAAAAGTGATCGCATATCTACCATATAGAGGCGATCGCTTTTTTGGGATTCATTGATTTTTTAAAAAAGTGGGGGTTCTGACGCCTTGCGAAGAGTTAATACCCATGTGGTCGAGTACTACTACCACAACAGTTAACTCACATTAGGGGAAGCCTTAAATCATTAAACTAGAAGTGTTTGCATTAAAGGCTGATCTTCTGATATCTTGCCTGTCCGCAACCATTCTTCTAACTGTGCTGGTGCTTTGGCTTGATTGAGTTTCTCGCGCAGTTCTGCACCCTCGAGAATTTCTTTTTGCAACAGTTCCTGAGCGGTTTGTTCTAGCAAGTCACGGTTTTCGTGCAAAATAGTTAAAGCTATGTGATGAGCATTATCTACTATTTGCTTTACTTCACGGTCAATTTCCTCAGCTACTTGTGGACTAATAGAGCGACGCGGATTACCGTAACCTTCAATGAACTGCTGTTGAATCTTCTCAAATGCCACAGGGCCAAGTTTATCGCTCATTCCGTAGAGAGTAACATAGCGTTCTGCTAAATCAGTGGCTTTTTGGATGTCGTCACTAGCACCAGTGGAGACTTTACCAAACACTGTTTCTTCTGCGGAACGTCCACCCAAAAGGATAGCAATACGACCACGAATTTCATCTTCAATCATCAAGAAGCGGTCTTCTTCCGGCATTTGGATTGTATAACCTAAAGCACCCACGCCTCGAGGTACAACAGAGATTTTTTCGACTTTACCAGATCCTGGCATCAAAGCACCAATGATGGCGTGACCAACTTCGTGATAAGCTACAGTCTTCTTCTCGGTTTCATTGAGGACGCGAGAGCGTTTTTCTAAACCAGCTACAAGGCGCTCGATCGCTTCGTTGAAATCTGCCATTGTCACTGCTTGGCGATTTTGCCGTGCAGCCATCAGTGCAGCTTCATTCACCAGGTTAGCCAAGTCTGCTCCAGCAAAACCAGGGGTTTTAGCGGCTATATTGCCCAAGTCTACATCTTCAGCTAATTTAACGTTGCGAGCATGAACTTTCAGAATTGCTTCTCGACCAATTTTATCAGGACGATCCACAACTACTTGACGATCAAAACGTCCGGGACGGCGCAAGGCTGGATCAAGGACTTCTGGGCGGTTGGTTGCAGCAATAATGATGACACCGGTATTCGCATCAAAGCCGTCCATCTCGGTGAGTAGCTGGTTGAGGGTTTGTTCCCGTTCATCGTTACCACCCATGATTGGGCCTGCACCACCACGAGATTTACCCAGGGCGTCTAATTCATCAATAAAGACGATACAGGGTGCTTGTTGTTTCGCTTGTTCAAATAAGTCACGCACACGGGCTGCACCTACACCCACAAACAGCTCGATAAATTCGGAACCAGAGATGCTGAAGAAGGGAACACCTGCTTCCCCAGCAATGGCTTTGGCTAACAGGGTTTTACCAGTTCCGGGAGGGCCTACCAACAATACACCTTTGGGGATTTTCGCGCCCAAGCGGGTGTATTTAGCAGCATTTTTCAGGAAGTCTACGATTTCTTCTAGTTCGGCTTTAGCTTCATCTACACCAGCAACATCTGTAAATTTTACACCTGTTGTTCCTTCGGAATAGATACGAGCTTTGCTTTTACCTACAGTAAGTGCAGCAGGGCCACTACCACCACGATTGAGTAAAAAGCCCCAAATTCCAAAGAATATTAATGGTGGTACAACCCAACTCAGAAGAGTGGAAATCCAACCATTTTGGTTTGGTGGCGGTGCTGCAAATTCGACATTATGGTCGCGGAGAATCTTAGGTAAATCCAGATCAACTGCTATGGGTGTGGTTTGGAAAACCTGTTCAACAGTTTTGCCATCGGGCGTTTGAGTTTTAATGGAATATTCAATGCGATCGCTACCCACAACCGCTCGATCAACTTTACCTGCTTCTACCTGAGCCACAAAATCACTATAGGGGACTTGTGGCAACCTGGGGCCAAAAAAACTGGGAACAATAAAGTTAAGGAGTAACAATAGGGTAAAAAGGATCAGTAAACTACCACCAAACTGTCGTACCCTTGAGGGTTTAATGGGATTTTTATTATTGTTAGTTTCTACAGGCATTTTTGATTTACTCTCCGATTGAAAAGTTTGTTTTGTTGTTTGTTGGTGGTTGTTGGAATCACCAATCAACAACTAACTACCAACTATGAACTCAATAATTGTTTGTTGTTGGAATCACCAATCAACAACTAACTACCAACCATCAACTTAATAAAAGCGCAAATAAACCACACAAAGCGATACCATCAAATACGCCAGCACCTCCAATACTTAATACTCCTGAACTTTTAGCGACAATATCCTTCAGGTGCAATAAATCAGCACCAATTAAAGTTCCCAAAATGCCGCCTGCAAAAGCAACAGGTGCTGCATGGGAAGAAGCAATTAACATAGCTGACACAGCAGCAGTCAAGGGTGCTAGTAAGGGGTTCATTTGGATACCAATTCCTGGCACTACCCGCGCTGCATAGTAGCTTACTGCTGTGACAATCGCAGTCACTGACAAAATAGCTAATATATTTCCTTGCGTAAATTGATACAGCGCTAATAGTACAGGGATTAAGCCGCCACCTACGTTGAGAGCTATGATAGTGGAACGTTGCACTTTTCTCAGAGGAATACCCCAAAACTCCTTTAACCACAAATCGATAAAATCGTTTGCTACAACAATCTCAGATTGAGTGCGGTACAAAGGTATGTTAATGGTGCTGCCTAAAATCACCAGCGTCAATAATAGAAAAGCTATATTAGGAGAAAATCCCAACTTAGCTACTGCGATTTGTACCACATCTACTGCTAGCGCTAACCAGAGAAAAGGGACTAGTAGCAGCAGCAGCAGAAATAATAGTAGTGAAACTGGCAAATAGATCATAAAGGGTGTGCAAGCAGGGAGTTTGCTTTTGCTCTGCTTGAATTTATTGTAAAAATTGGGTGTTACAATTCGTTTTCGTGTGTACCCCCCTATCACAATGGCAATAGCCGTACTTTCTATGAAAGATCAACTTAGCTTTGTTTTAAAGGTATTTTTACTCTCTGTTGTGATTTCGCTATTGATTAAGTATGTGGGTCCTTTTATCTTTATACCTGCGACGTCAGTCAACGCTTTGATTATAGTTTTATTCCCGACTGTGATGATGGCGATCGCTCTGTTGTGTCGATTTCAAGCCCACAAACAAAGTTAGCTTATCCCTACAAGGTGAAAGTTGCTAAAATCAGCTAACCTAGCTGCTTTTTACAGTTATCAGTTATCAGTTAACAGTTATCAGATTTGCCTGTTCACTGAAAATTGGTAGGTGATGACTGATTTCAGATAGCAGTCTATTAACTGCCAGGAGTTAAGGCGTGAATCTAGGTCAATGGATAGGCTTAATTGCCATACTTTTATCATTGTATATATTGTGGCAACTAAAAGAAGTACTTCTACTGATGTTTGCTGCGATCGTACTAGCAACTACCTTAAATCGGCTCGCTCGCAGATTTCAACGTTCGGGAATGAGACGTGGATTTGCTGTAGCTTTGTCAGTAGGCATTTTTATAGCTGGTATTATTGGTTTTTTCTGGCTAATTGTCCCGCCTTTTGCCGTTCAGTTTCAACAACTCACCTATCAGGTTCCTAGAGGTATAGAGCGTTTTAATACTTGGCTTTTCCATCTCAGATCAGCCCTTCCTAGCCAGGTAACTCCATACATTCCTGATATCAACAGTTTAAGCCAACAAGCACAACCATTTATTAATCGTGCAGTTGGTACTTCTTTTGCCGTTGTTTCTGGCTCTTTGGAAGCTGTTCTCAAAATATTATTAGTGCTTGTTTTAACAGGGATGTTCTTAGCTGAACCCCAAGCGTACCGCAAGTTATTTATTCGGTTATTTCCTTCCTTCTATCGGCGACGAGTAGATGGAATTTTGGATAAATGTGAAGTTTCCTTAGAAGGATGGGTTACAGGCGCTTTTATCGCCATGTCTGTAGTAGGACTGATGAGTGTCATTGGTTTATCAATTTTGCGAGTTCCCGCCGCCCTAGCTTTAGGTGTTTTAGCAGGATTTTTAAACTTGATTCCTAATCTAGGCCCAACACTCAGCGTCATCCCAGCAATGGCGATCGCTCTTTTGGATGCTCCCTGGAAATCTCTGGCTGTCTTGGGACTCTACTTTTTTATTCAACAAGCTGAAAGCAATTTCATCACGCCAGTGGTGATGGCGCATCAGGTTTCCTTACTACCAGCGATTACTTTAATTGCCCAACTATTTTTCGCCTATTTATTTGGCTTTTTAGGCTTATTTTTAGCTCTACCACTAACTGTTGTAGCTAAAATTTGGTTGGAAGAAGTTTTTGTGAAAGATGTTTTAGATAAATGGAATGGTAAGTCTAAAAGAGAAACTGAATTTGTCATAGTTTCTGATAAATTAAACGAGGAAACTGCAAAAGCAACAGATGATTTAGTAGTCAAAAAAATCACAAATAATGAAGAACAATCTGGCATTGATGATGATTAGGAGGGGGAGATGGGGAGGATACGAGAGAAAATAAAAAACTAACCACTAACTACTATTGTACAGACGCGATGTTCCTCATATGCTCCTATTTTCGCATAATCATATTCAGGGAGGCGAATTGAGCGACGATGATGTTTTTGTGCATCAAATTTCATGATTAATTAAAGTCTTTGCATTCATTCAACCAACATGCGATTTGTAGGGGCGAAGCATTTGTTGCCATAATTTTTGGTCAAAAAGAAGTATCTCTATACAAATGCTTCGCCCTCAAAGGTTAACCAATGTGTAAACCCTATGTTTAATTTGCCCATGAAGACACCCATATGAACAGCGATCGCAACTCTTTACGATTACCTATAACTTCTAGATTGGGAGTTAAGATACTAAAAAATAGTGCTGCCATGTCCAAAACATGACAGCACATGCTTATTATCCACAATTTAACTAAGACCTCGTATTAGCAGCGATCGTCACTTCTTTTTGTTTTCCTGGTTCTCCCAGTTGCTTAGCTTTTTCTTTATTGATGCTTACTAATACACCACCAGCATTGTTAGTTCTGACTGTTAGTTGCTCTTGAGCTTTCCAAGTTTTGTGAGTTCCTTCTGGTAGTTCCCCTTCATACTCTACCTTGCCATCAACTAATACCTGAATCCAAGATTTTTCTGTGAGGGTCAAACCAATTTGCACTTCTTGAGGATTTACACTTTTATTTATATCACTAACAGGCTGAAACTTTTGCGATTGAATTACAGTCTCTTGATTCTGGTTAGGCTGATTTTGATTATTTTTTGCTGCTTGCAAAGCATTAGCATTTAATAACTGAGATAAGCCACCTACAGAAAACAAAATCATAAATATGTAAAGTATGTAAAGATGCAATGGACGTAACTCACCTATTGGTGCACGTTTCCAACTAGATTTTAAGCTCACTCGATGAGTTCCAATCGGAAAACTACTGGCAAATTCTGCACCATTCAAACCTAATGCATCAGCAAATTGCCGAATTAAACCCTGAATGTAAACTGGTTCGGGTAGTTCTGCTAAATTACCTTCTTCAATTGCTTGCAATAGTCGTCGGGGTATCCTGGTCAATATAACCATTTCGTCTAATGATAAACCTTTTTCCTGACGTGAGGAGCTAAGTTGTGCGCCCATTGCTGTTAACTTTTCCCTTTGCTGTTGCTCTAATGAAATTGTAAACTCATGCTTCTTTTTACTACTTAGCCAATTCATGTTTTATTTTTACTCCTTAAACCTAGCTAAATCGTTAATAGGAATCTGCTTTAACTTTTTGTAAAAAGCGAATTTCACTTTCTTCTAGGTGACGATATTCACCTTCACGTAAAGATTTACTTCCAGGCGATTGTAGTTGAATCGGGCCTATGGCGGTACGATGCAATTTAATGACTGGATGTCCTAACAGTTCAGCGACACGGCGAATCTGACGATTTCTTCCCTCCTTTAAAATGATTTCCAAACAAGTAGTATCAGCAAAATTTTTGATTAATTTCACCTGTGCTGGTCGTGTCTTTCTTCCGTCTAACAGCACACCCTGACGCCATGTACGTAGTACTGATTCGGTCGGATGTCCTTCTACTAGGACACGATAAGTTTTGGGGATACTATGGCGTGGATGGGTAAGCCAGAATGTTAACTCTCCGTCGTTTGTCAGGATGATTGCTCCTGTGGAGTCTATATCCAAGCGACCAACAGGGTGAATACCTTGACCAAAGTGCAATTCTGGTGGTAGCAGATCTAAAACAGTCTTTCTTCCTTGGGGATCATGGCAAGTGGAAACTACACCTATGCCTTTGTGTAGTAGCAGATACACTAAAGTCGGACGCTGCTCAGATGATACTGGCTTGCCGTCAACCGTGATTGTATCTTTTTGAGGATCTACTTTTTGGCCCAAGTGTGCTAAATCACCATTGACCCGGACGCGCGATCGCCTAATCATTTCTTCGGCTTGACGGCGTGAGGCAATACCCCATTGGGATAAGATTTTTTGTAACCTTTCCTCCATGCGGAAATTACTTGACTTTTAGTCAATAATAAAACACACGATTAATTGCACAAGATTTTACCTTTGCGGTTGGTACTGAGTAGCCGCAAATGATACAGTTAAGACTTGTTTAAATATTTATAGATTTGTAAGTAATTAATCATAAGCAAATAATAGAGTGGTAGATGGCACAAAACAACTTGGAAAGGCTAACTCAAAACAAAAAAATTCACATCATTACGAATGTGCTGACGAAAGCACTCAAATTATGGCTAAAATCCCAAGTTAGCCAAGTCTCTCAGTTGGAAGTCGAGATTAAGGCGAGCGATCGCGATATTCTCTCTGGTTACATTCCTTGGGTGTCGATTTTTGCTAGTCACGTCGTTTACCAAGATATTCATCTTACGCAAATTCAACTGGTGGCACAAAATATTCGTATCAACATTGGCTCAGTACTCAAGGGTCAGCCACTACGGCTGTTAGAAACTGTACCAGTGGTTGGCGAAGTCATAGTAGAGGAGGACGAACTTAACGCTTCTGTTTCATCTTCTTTGTTGTCAACTGCTTTAAATGATGTACTGGATAAACTTTTACCAGAACAGTGTCCAAAATCCAAGTCAATTTTTTACCAAAAAATTATTCTTGATGACAGTCGGATAATACTTTACATTTCTCAACCTACTGAAACCAACCCCACAGTTTTAGAAGTGTGTGCAGACATTGAGTTACTCAGCGCTCATGAGTTGCACATATCATACATCCAGGCAAAAAACAATAGGGGAATAGTTCTAGAAAGCCACAATGGACACTATCTCAATTTGGGTTCAGATGTTGATATCCAACACCTAAAACTGTTCCCAGGCAAATTAGTTTGTCACGGACGAATTAGTGTTAACCCTTAATCAGGGGGAAAGAGAAAAGGAAAGAAAGATACCTTTTTCCTTTAACCCTTATCCTCTTGACCTGCGAAGCTTATATCAAGTTCGGCTAATTGGTTACGATATTATGCTTCGTTGTTGGGTATTGGGCATTAAGCATCGGGCATGGAAAAATCATCAGTATCTTAATTACCCATTATCAGCCTGCGCGACAGTATAAGTATTGAAGCGAACATAATATTTAGTTATATTCTGCCAGTTGATTACTCACTTGCAAAACCGAATTGACCAGATGAGCATCTAGGAACCATAAACGCTTATCAACCACCATAGAAACTTCTGCATAAAGATAGGCTGTGTCAGCGTCCCCCAAAACCGCTGTTCGATCAATGTTTTCCCAGAGTAAATTTCCGTATATAGCCAAACGCTCTGCGATCGAACTCACATGATCTTTACCTTCTACAATATGAAGGGGATATTCAGGTAAAACTGATAATCCTGCTGCACTCCGAGCAGTACCAATTGCCAAACCTCCAAGAGTTGTGACTCGCTGCGCTAGCAAATCAATATACAAATCTAATTCAACTGCGATTTCATTAAACAACTCGTGCAGATTGTGGGAATTTGTAATATCAACATTCCAATATGCCTGCTTAATTTGAGTCTTGAGATCGATCGTGGTTGCCAGCGTTTGATTGAGAATATCAATAAGTTGCGCTCGAACTTGTAAGGGTAGACTAATTTCATATGTATCCAGGCGCTTACCACAAGGCTCACTACTACCGTTCATTCGCTCTCCTTAGAGAAGAAAGGAAAAATATCTAGTGGTAGAACGCCCAGCTAGCGCTTTTGGCACAAGTATCTGTTGAGATGCACTTTCAGACTTTTGCTTAAAGCTTTGCTCCCCCTCACACCTGTTGATTACCTTACAAGCACCAGACTCATTGCAGAGGTTAGGGTAAAGAAGAGGGGAAAAAGGGAAAGGGTTAATTATAGATGAAAAGTCCCTTTACCCTTAATATTTAAACTTTACCCATCGGTTTACTTTGGGTTGTAGACAGCTAGCTGCCTGTTAGGGCAGATATTGAGGGGATTGCTAGGGCTGAACACCACTAGCCGATACCAATAGGGATTTTAAATCTTCTATCTAAACGTAGATGAACTTGATTGTTGCTGTATAGATGATTATTGCTTTTTTAGAATATTATTGCTATTTCCTACGTAATTCTTTGGGTGTAACTCCCAATAGACGCTTGAAATGACGTGTAAATTGGCTTTGATCTGCAAAACCTACGATCGAAGCAACTTCAGATATTTTGAGTTTACTCTGTAAGAGTAACATCTTAGCACGCTCAATTCGACAGTGAATTACGTACTGATAGGGAGAAAGGCCTGTGGATTGCTTGAATAATCGGGCAAAGTGATATCTACTCATACCAACTTCCTGAGCCATTGCTCCCAACAACAAATCTTCTGCCAAATGGTCAATGATATATTCTGTTACCCTTTGTAGCTTGTGTTTGGGTAAACCTCCTCGGTAATCTTGCAGAGAGTGTTTTGGAGCAGAGTAATGCTGCAACAAATGGGCTGACAATGCAGTTGCCATAGAATCAGCATACAGACGACTAACAGAATTGTTAGATTCTAGTGCGCTCTTGAGAGCAAGCCCAATTTGATAAATCAAAGGATCAGGTTTGGAAAAGTGTGGTATGATTTCAACTACGTCTGAATCAAGTGATTCATTGGCAATTCTGGCGACTAATTCAGAATCCAAAGTCAAAGCAATAAATTCAGATTCCTCTACAGTGATTGCTCTGTGAGTTACGTAGGGTGGAATGACTGCAACATCCCCTGGCATGGAGATCTCACTTTTATGGCATTCACCTAGCCACCTTTCCAATGATAACTGACATCTAATCCTGATTACAAGCACATAATTAGTAGAGTAATGTTCCGGGCTTTCATAGGCAGGCTGGACGTGATACTCCAAACCCAGTTTTTCCCATCCTGATTCATGGCTTGATAACATGGGCGGTTTGGTGAGAACATGCTTACGAACATCTACTCTAGTCACATCAATGGCCAGGGACTGTTCCCCTCGCATTAGCTTCTCCTTTGCCGCTGGGCTGTTATTGCCACTTTTTCAAAAAAATTATTTGTATGAGTACGAAGTGGTTGGTCGAATGCAGCCTATAAATTGATATGGTTTGTCAATAACTGTTATGTAACAACGTTGTCTGTTGTATTGAGTTGTATTGAGATAATATAATATTTCTTATCTTTATTAAAGTATATTTTTTAGGGTTGCTTTTTAAAGTCAATAATTGAAATTTCTAATCTTTGCCATCAGCACCACTAGAAATTCAATTAGATTTATGAAGCTAGGCTTTGGGTGATGGGGTGATGTGAGGAGTGTGAGGAGTGTGTAGACGCGTAGCGGCTTCCCGTAAGGGTGGAGTGTGAGGAGAATAAATAGTGACAAATGACTAATGAACAACCAATCACTAACCAACAACTAACAACTAACAACTAACCACTAACTAAATCAATAACGGTAATAGAAGAGATATAAAATAGTAAACTAAAGGAGCGGTAAAAATATAACTATCAGTACGGTCTAAAATGCCACCATGACCAGGAATTAGTTGCCCTGAATCTTTGACGCCAGCATCTCGTTTTAGCATTGATTCAGTTAAGTCACCTAAAAGACCAGCGATCCCAATTAACAAGCCCAATATCAAACCAGTAATAGGGTATTTAGGCCAGTTAAAATAGTAAGCCGTAGCAAATGCAACCATCACACTCGCAGCAACACCAAACACAGCACCTTCTACAGTTTTTTTCGGGCTAATATCAGATAAGGGGGTTTTGCCAAAAAATTTACCAAAGGTATAAGCACCAATATCTGCTGCCCAGATACAAAGGAAAGTCATCAGTGTAGCTGTGAGACCATCTGGTAAAGTAACTGAGTGTTTATGTGCGAAGAAATCTGCCCAACTTGGAGGCCAGTAGCCTCCCAGAGGAAGATTGCTATCTGTGGTGTTAAATGCTCGCAATCTTACCCAGTAACTCGGTAAATAGCCGGTATAAAAAAGCCCCAAAATTGAAGCGGAAATATCCGCGATCGTAGCCATTTTGGGTTGAAATAGCAAGTAAAAACAGATAAAAGTACCTGCCAAGGGCATAACAGCATCAGCCAAATAGCCATCTAGTGTACAAATTGCTAGGAGAATTTGACTGACAACCATAGTGGTTTTGACAGTAGGAGCTATGCCTTTTGCTCTGACCAAATCAAAAAATTCGTTTTGACCTAAAAAGATAATGATTGCAAATACGATAGTAAAGTACCATCCACCCAAAACAGTTGCTGATAAAGCAACAGCGATCGCAACAATTCCACTAAAAATTCGAGACCAAGGCATAGATAGAAAATAGAGACTAGGGACTGGAGACTAATCAATTAAGATTTTTTAATTTTGAATTGAGTAATCTCCTAGCTTGTTGTTATTGAATTTAATCTAACTTTTCACCACTGAGGATAAAAATTGGATCGACAGCAGTAAAAGTTTGAGAAAAACCACGTGTTTCCAAGCGGTTAATCCCAGACTGTACAACTTCAATATTTCTCGCTTGCAGCTGGGCAAAGCTTAGAGAAATCGCATACAGACTTTCTAGATTAGCAGCTGTGGCGACCACTCTACCTGATGGTGGCAAATAATCCCAGACTGCTTGCAAAATTTCCTGGATAGCCCGTCCACCTTCTATACAGACACGGTGGGGTGTTTCTTTGAGATTATGCAAACATTCAGGAGCGCTACCTTCGATAACTTCAACATTTTTGACTTCAAAGCGATCGCAGTTACGACGAATTAGGTTAGCAACTTCTTCATCCCGTTCTACTGCAATGATTCGTCCTTGGGGACATAGCAATCCGACTTCTACGGGAATAGTACCCGTACCTGCACCAATATCCCATAAAACCGTGTTGGGTAATAGGCGTAATTGAGCAATTAACAGTAGTCTAATTTCTCTTTGACTAAGGGGAATTCCTGGCAAATGCTCAAATAAATCATCGGGAATACCAGGACTTAGGTAGGGCCAGAGTTGGGAAGACATACAAGTTTAACTAGGAGTTTAGGATTAGGGATTGAGGATAGGGGATCGAGGATTAGGTATCGGGAATTGGGGAGACAAAAAGAAAAATACTTCCTTCCATTTTCCCTATCACCTATCCCCTATCTCCCAATTTTGGTAGCAACTTCCAGACATGTTATGACGGTTATTTCCCCAAGAACTATCAACAATCATTTGCCAAAATTAAAAATAACTAGAGGTGATGGTCATGAAATTTTCAGTTCAATCTCTTTATACCTGGTATCGCGACTTGATTCGTAACCCTAAATACCGTTGGTGGGTAATTTTAGGAACACTATTATATTTTGTCAGTCCATTTGATATCGCCCCAGACTTCTTACCGATTGTGGGACAAATTGACGATGTTTTTCTTTTAACTTTGCTGGTAACTGAGGTATCAGGGCTGGTAATTGAAGGTTTCAAAGCGCGTCGAGATAATATAGACGCCAATGTAGAAGTTCAAGCCACTGATACTACTAAGGATTCTACCTCTAGCACGACTGTAGATGTTGATGCAGTTTCTGTTAAGTAGTTACAACCGAATCTTAAAATTGAATCACCCCTTCTGTTGCCAGAATGGCTTGGGAAGGGGGTATTTTTTATACAATTTTGCATTGGGGATTGGAAGGGAAGGGGGACACAGAGGACAAGGGAGAGGTGGAGAAAAACTAATAACTACTAAACTCATGACAAATGACCACAACCAATAAAGAATTTATGAGCGATCGCCAAGTTATTGGACTGCTACCAGCAGGTGGACAGGCAAAACGGATTTCTCCTTTACCATTAAGCAAAGAGTTATATCCTGTCGGTTTTCAAGATTTTGGTGAGCCAAATAACTGGCGACCGAAAGTGGTTTGTCAGTATCTGCTAGAAAAAATGCAACTGGCAGGCATTAATCAGGCATACTTTATTTTGCGTCCGGGGAAGTGGGATATTCCGGAGTATTTTCGGGATGGTGCTATGCTTTCTATGAGCTTGGGCTATCTAATTATGGGTTTACCTTATGGTGTACCATTTACCTTAGATCAAGCTTACCCTTTTGTTCGGGATGCAATAATTGCATTGGGTTTTCCTGATATTTTATTTCAACCCAAAGATGCCTTTGTAAAGGTGTTAGCACGTCAACAGGGAACTCAAGCAGATGTGGTTTTGGGATTATTCCCTACTGATCAACCAGAGAAAGCAGGTATGGTTGACTTCAATGATACAGGTAGAGTGCAGCAAATAATCGAAAAACCCCGTCAATCAGAATTGCGTTATATGTGGGGTATTGCCGTTTGGACACCAGCTTTTACTCAGTTTCTGCATGAGTACCTCATTCCTCTCAAGGCTAATCCTAATTTGCCTCAGTTATCAGAAGTGCCAATTGGAGACGTCATTCAAGCTGCAATTACACAGGGTTTTCACGTACAAGCAGAAGTATTTGCGGATGGAACTTACTTAGACATTGGTACGCCAAATGATTTAGTGCGATCTGTACAGCAATTGAGTCATGAGGTTTTTTAACTCATACTCAAAAGTGGGTAAATTCAATAGATGATACTGACAATAGCAGTATCTGATGTTTTACTTGCATTGTTGTTTTGTGGTGTGTACTTTGCGATCGCACTTAGTAAATAGTAGACTCGACAAAAATTTCAGTCCACTTAAGTGGACTTAGGCTATGAGTCCAGAACTTTAGTTCTGGGCGGGATAACAGAAGACGCGAACTCCAACTATTACAAAAATGTGGGTAATGACAAGCCCTTGAGGGATGGGGATAAGCCCGTAGGGGAATTTTTCAAAAATTAAATTTCTCTAAAGATGATCGCTTTGTCATTGATCTTAAAAACAGCGATCGCTTTCTTTTTTTTCATTCCTCTTGAGCTAGTTGTAGATACATTAAAGCTTCTTTGGTTTCTAGTTGGGGGAATTCTTGATAAAAATTGCTCACACTGGCAAATGGTTCTGGTGTGGCTAAAACAATGACGCGATCGCCCCATTGATGCAACCAGGGTACTAATCGTAGTGGTGCGACTGGCGCACATAACCAAATCTCTGCTGGAGAACGTTTTCTGATCGCAACAGCAGCCACTGCCATTGTCATTCCCGTGGCAATACCATCATCAACGATAATGGCTATAGCGCCTTCTGTATTCACCTGTGGGCAAGCAACACTTAACTTTGCTTCCAAAGATTTTGCTTGGTTAACTGCTGTATCTAATGCTGTGTGCGATCGCCAATTATTTCTTTGAGATAATCTTCTTGACTGCTCCCAAATTACACTCCCACAAGCAGTCACCGCACCAATTGCCAACTCTGGATTTTCTGGATGGCTAATCTTTTTCGCTACTAATATTGTTAATGGACAATGCAAAACACGCGCAACTGGTGCTGCTACCTCTAGTCCACCTCGCGGCAAAGCATAGACAATTGGTACAGGCTTGATTTCAGATGCCGATGCTTGTTTAATTAAAGTCGCCTGAACTACTTCGGCTAGTCTTTCTCCAGCTTGGGTACGATCATTAAAAAGCGGGGTATTTGACATTGTTTTCCCCCAGTACATGACGATACCGTTGCTTTGATCATGACTGAATTTTTGTCAAATTGAACAAAATTTCTATTTTGTTAAACTAAAAAACACTTTTGTTGGTAGAAAGGTTCACCAATAGCCCAATGAAAGTATAATTTCGTAATGTTAGCAGACACGAGGTACTGCACTGCTGGGCTAAATGTGCAAGTTTTTGGGTTAAAAATTTTACTCAGATTAGACACCTTGTGCTTAGATTAATATTGCAAGTTTCATGAGCAGCGAACATCAACTTAGTCTTTTTGGGGAATCTAATTTACAGGCATCTAATTTTGATAAAAAAGAATTAATACCCACAGATGCCAAAATTCCCATTCCTACAGGAGTTTATGCCGATATAGTCGAGTTAGCACAGCATTGCAATCAGTGTCATCGCTGTAATTTAGGAAACACTCGTACCCATGCTGTTGTCGGACGCGGTAGCCTCAAAGCACCGATCATGGTTGTAGGTGAAGCACCTGGACAAAACGAAGATGAAACAGGGCTACCATTTGTGGGTCGAGCAGGACAGCTTTTAGAAAAAATTCTGCAATCGGTAAAACTAAATACAGAAAAAGACGTATACATATGCAACATAAATAAATGCCGACCACCAAATAACCGAGTTCCTACCAATGAAGAAATCGAGGCTTGCAAACCTTATCTATTAGAACAAATTCGCTTAGTAAACCCAAAAATTATTCTTTTGACAGGTGCAACTGCTGTCAAAGGTTTAATTGGTGATAAACGAGGGATTACTAAAATTCGTGGAACTTGGATGGAGTGGGAAGGACGTTTATGTATGCCGATTTTTCACCCTTCTTACTTACTGCGTAACCCTTCCCGCGAAGTTGGTAGCCCTAAATGGTTGATGTGGCAAGATATCCAAGCAGTCCGCGCTAAATATGATGAAATTGTGAATAATGAATTATGAATTACGCCTAATTGTGAATTGAAGAAGCAACATAAAATTTTTGGGCAATTGTCCAGGTTTTATTTTGGTTAACGAACACAGATGCACACAGATGCACACAAATAGATTATCGGTGTTCATCTGTGTTCATCTGTGTTCGAGTATAAAAACAGGATTGTTGTCATAGTTTTATTCACATTAGGCGTAAATTATTCGTTGAGCTAAGGAACTTTTAACGGGTAATAGAGAACAAAAACTGTAGTGAGTTCCGTGCAAAAATCAAATAGGATTTCTATATCCTTGACAAGTCAGCACCAACTATCAACTTCAACGTCTTGATAGTTTCCGCAGTTGTGATTACCAGCTATCTGTTTTAAGCCACAGCCCACTTGGGTTTAAGACCCCCGCAAATCTTCTATTTGGTGGTCAACACGACAGTGGCAGATCCCAATCCCCCTAATTGTACATAGCTGCCTTCTGCTATCTGCCACGGCACTCCTTGAACTCGAAGGAGTATCTCCTGTGCCTTTCTTCAAAATCGCACATCTCCTGCACGACAATCTCTTAACCATGTTTGAATCCCTTGGGCAATAACACCGTGACTGCTATCCTGTGGTGGTGTGGGAGGATTTTGTTTAGGGTCAGAAGCAGTTCGAGAAAACATCATTACCATCCACCATCCATTCTCAGCTTTTGCTAAAAATAGCCAGTGAAATTGTTGTAATTCCACAGCTTTTTTACCAATATATTGCCGCTCTAAAGTAGTAAAAAAGACTTGTTTAACATCTTTTTCAGTATATTTTAATTCTTTAGGGATTTCTCCAGTTAAATTTAGGGGTAGTGGTGTAAACTCGGGTCTACCTGCTGCTAATACGTAACTAAAAATATCGGTTTTTCTACCAAAACGGCGGGCGCGTTGAATAACACGATTGGCATAACTAGGTAAATCTTGCAGAAGCTGTGTAGTCAATATTTCTAGATTTGGTTCTGAACAAAAAAACTGCTCCCTGCTGTTTGGTGAAGAGGTAGGATTCTGTGCGAATGCTTGGTAATTAAGGAAATTTGAGGTGAACAACCAGAAGCTGCAAGCTGCAAGCCACAAGCAACAATTAGGTTTTTTGCAGAAGTCGGGTAAAGGGTTGGCATTTTTCCCTTTACCGTTTAAACGTTCCTCCACTCTTTGATTTTTTTTAGCTTTAGGCTTCATGCCACTGTTGCTAACTCCTCGCAAATTTGTTTCCAGGCTAACTCAGGTTCAGCAGCAGCAGTGACGGGACGCCCAATTACAAGGTAATTTGCTCCTGCTTGTAGTGCCTGGCTGGGGGTAAGCGATCGCTTTTGATCTCCTTTTTCTGCCCAAGTGGGACGTACCCCCGGACAAACTAGTAAAAACTCATTTCCACAACTATCCCGCAGTTGTGCCACCTCTTGGGGCGAACAAACTGCCCCGTCTAATCCTGCTTCTTGTGCCATCAATGCCATTTCCAGAGCATATTCTGGCAATTCTAGGGGAATTTTTAAATCAAATGCCAACTGTCGGGAAGAAATACTAGTTAAAACTGTGATGGCAATCAGTTTGGGCGGTTCCACTCCTGCTTGTGCTGCACCTGTTTGCACTGCCTCTGTTGCTGCTTTCAGGGCGTCTCTACCAGCTGTAGCATGAATTGTCAGCAAATCAACGCCGTAACCTGCTGCCGCTCGACAAGCGCCAGCAACGGTGTTAGGGATATCATGAAATTTTAAATCCAGGAAAATCCGCTTCTGCCGGGATTTTAACTCCTGGAGAATCTGCGGTCCTGTACTTGTAAACAACTCTAAACCTAGTTTCCAAAAACTGACTTGTGGCAATTTTTCTATCAGGGCGATCGCATCTGTTATATTTGCTACATCTAAGGGAACAATAATTTTTTGCTCTGCTTTCATTTAGGGTCTATCACGTTAGTCTTGGTAATTGGTAATTGGTAATTGGTAATTGGTATTTTTTATTCCCTATTACCCATTACCCATTACCGATCATGGTACAAGTCTGACAAACTTATTTTTCCCGAGTTGCAAAACCCGTCCGTACAATTCGCTTTTATCTTGGAAAGCAGTATCCACATCGGTGATGCGATCGCCATCGAGTCGCACACCACCCTCTTGAATTTTCCGTTTTCCTTCTCCACTGCTTTTGCATAGGCCACTAGCATTGAGAATATAGGATAATTTTGCCGGAAATTCTACTTTAGATAGAGAAAATTCGGGTAGATCTCCTGCTTCAATGTTATCGACGGCACTCTGTCCGTGATACTGCCGGACTATTTCTTGCGCGAGTAGTTTTTGGCGATCGCGTGGATTTTCTGGTAGTTTGTCTAGAGGTAAATCTGTCAACAGTTCAAAATAATCTTTGAGCAGGTGGTCTGGAATACCTTGCAATTTTTGATACTTTTGACTAGGATGCTCTCGTAATCCTACGTAATTACCTAAAGACTTAGACATTTTTTGCAGACCATCCGTGCCAAGTAAAAGAGGCAATAGTAAACCAAACTGGGGTTTCTGTCCAAAATGACGCTGTAAATCTCGCCCTACCGCTATGTTAAATTTTTGGTCAGTACCACCCAATTCCACATCAGCTTCCACAGCCACAGAATCAAAACCCTGCATTAACGGATAGAGGAACTCATGTAGAAAAATAGGATTCTCTTTTTTATAACGTTCAGCAAATCCTTCTTTCGCTAGCATTTGCCCCACTGTCATGGTTGAGAGCAACTCTAAAATTTTGCCCAAGTCCAGCTTAGAAAGCCACTCTGAGTTATATCGCACCTCTAACCTTCCGGGTGTGTCAAAATCTAATATAGGTCGTACTTGATCAAGATAAGTCTGAGCGTTTGCTTCAACTTCTTGTTGTGTAAGTTGGCGACGTACATCTGACTTTCCTGTAGGATCGCCAATCCGTGCCGTAAAATCACCAATAATTAACACTGCTGTATGACCAGCATCTTGAAAAGCTCGCAGTTTTCTTACTGGTATGCTATGACCGAGGTGAATGTCCGCGCCTGTCGGGTCAATGCCCAATTTGATCCGCAAAGGTCGGTCGGTTGTGGCTAAGCGCTTTTCTAAACTTTCAGATTCACTGTCCGAATCAGTTGGTTGTGGAAAAATTTCGACAACGCCGCGATGTAACCAAGAAAAATTCTGCGCCATATTATTAGGATATTGACTGTTATCTATACTTTGCAATATGGAAGTTGGGTGGGTTATAGTCACTAGCAATGCTTCCGTTCTTTTATCTGCCAAACTAATATAATTGCAAAAAATTAATCGTTTTGCTGACTTGAAGAAATTATAGTTATATTTACAAGTGAGGAAGTGAGAACGCCGTGTCGTCTAGGACTTTTGAAGAAAAGCAATCCCAAGGTAGCCCTTCATCTGGCGTTGAGTTTTTGAAAGGAGTCGGTCAGGTAGCTGGCGGTACTCTGCTATCAATTACCATGCTAGCGAGTTCCATTGTCGCGGGAGGATTAGTTGGTTTAGCCATCAGTTTCCGCAACTTGCCTGATGTGAGACAGCTACGTAATTTTTTCCCTTCAGAAACTACTTATATTTATGACATCAAGGGCAAGTTATTAGCGAGTATCCACGGTGAAGCTAACCGAGAGGTAGTACCACTAGATAAAATTTCCCCGCACCTCAAACGTGCAGTACTAGCAAGCGAAGACTCTGACTTCTACTTTCACCACGGCATTAACCCCAAAGGTGTGGGGCGTGCTGTTGTTACCAACTGGGTAGCTGGTGGCGTGCGTGAGGGTGGTTCTACGATCACCATGCAATTGGTGAAAAACCTGTTTTTGTCGCGCAGACGTGAATTTACCCGTAAAATCGCAGAAGCAGTATTGGCAATTCGCCTTGAACAAATACTTACAAAAGACCAAGTTTTAGAAATGTACCTCAATCAAGTGTATTGGGGTCACAACAACTACGGTGTGCAAACAGCGGCGCGCAGTTATTTTAATAAGTCGGCAGAGTACTTAACTCTAGGTGAGTCGGCAATGATGGCGGGTTTAATCCAAGCCCCAGAGGAGTTTAGCCCGTTTGTCAGTATGGAAAAAGCTAAATACCAGCAAAAGGAAGTTTTGGGACGAATGCTGACTTTGGGCTGGATTACTCAAAAAGAATACGACGACGCTTTAAAAGAAAAAATCAAACTAGGTAGAATTCGGTCGTTCCAAGGTAGTGCCTTACCTTATGTAACCAACGCCGTATCTCAAGAACTAGCAAGGAAATTTGGTCGTGAAGCTTTGTTAAAAGGTGGAATGCGGGTACAAACCACCGTTGATGCCAAGTTTCAAGCAATGGCAGAGGATACCGTCAGGAAGTGGCACAAAAAGTTACTTGGGCAAGGATTATCTAAGAACCAAATTGCCTTGGTGGCAATTGATCCCCGCACCCATTACGTAAAAGCGTTGGTGGGAGGTGTAGATTCCAAAACGAGTGAATTTAACCGCGCCACCCAAGCTTATCGGCAACCAGGATCTGCCTTTAAACCCTTTGTTTACTACGCCGCTTTTGCTACTGGCAAGTACGACCCAGAAACGATAGTGTACGATACTCCAGTTAGCTACCGAGATGGTAGTGGTTGGTATAGCCCCCGCAACTACGACGGCGGTTATGGTGGAGCTATGTCAATTCGTACTGCTTTGAAGTTGTCTCGTAACGTCCCTGTGATCAAGATTGGTAAGGCTATTGGCATGAACAAAGTTGTTGAGACATGCCGTACCTTAGGAATTATGAGTCCGATGGAACCAGTGACTTCTTTACCCCTTGGGGCAATTGGGGTGACGCCTTTGGAAATGGCTGGCGCTTATGCTACCTTTGCCAATTATGGCTGGCAGTCACCAACAACAGTAATTGTCCGCGTTACTGATAGTAGTGGTAATGTGTTGCTAGATAATACTCCCAAGCCCCAGCTAGTTTTGGAACCTTGGGCAGCAGCAGCTATTATTAATGTGATGCAATCAGTAATTACTGATGGTACTGGTAAAAATGCGGCTATTGGCCGTCCAGCAGCTGGTAAGACAGGAACAACTTCTTCAGAAAAAGATATTTGGTTTGTCGGTACTGTACCCCAGCTGACAACTGCTGTTTGGGTGGGTAGAGACGACAATAGACAATTAGCGACTGGTGCTACAGGCGGCACTATGGTAGCTCCTATTTGGCGAGATTTTATGCTGCAAGCACTTAAAAATCAGCCAGTAGAGTACTTCAAGCCACCATCTAAGTTTCCTCGTCCTAAAAAGTAGGAACTAGCAGCTAGAAATTGGGGATTAGGGACAAGTTAATTAAAAATCAGAAATTAAAAAATTTTAATTTACGTCTAATGTGAATTAACAAAGGCGCTAATAGATCATGGGAAATACTCAACAAACCAATGACCACTCAACCACCCATGAAAGATCCATCTGTGTTATCTGTGTTTATCGGTGTTATCTGTGTTTATCGGTGTGTATCGGTGGTCGATTTCTAAAAAAACGTTTTTTACCAGGCGCAAGGAATATTGCGTCTCCATATTCAATTCACATCAGGCGTAATTTTGTATTTTTCGTTTTTCATTTTCTAGCCTCTAGCCCCTAGCCTCTAGTTCTGTTTTTCCAGTTCTGCTTTCATCCGTTCTAGGGTGATATGCATTTGATCAAACATTTGTTGTGGTGTGACACCAAACTGACTAAGCTGAGTTTTCAGCTGCTGGATAGTCATTTGCGCCATAAAATCTTCAGACAGCTCGAATCGCTTCATAAAAACGCGATAACGCTCCATCATCGCTTCCATTTGCTCAATAAACAGCTTCTTACCCTCTCGATCAAACTTGCCATAATTGCTGCCAAGTTTGATAAGCGCTTGATAATCTTCAAACAGCTGTTTTGCTTCCTGTTGAACTATCTCGGAGTCAAAGAATCCCATTTTGCTTCTGTACCCTATGAGTACTGATGACCAGTAGCTCACTTTGTCTTAAACTTTTGTCTCTAGGTCTATTTTAGTCTAGGGAACTAACCTAAAAAATAAGCTTCGGTTAAAGTACGGTTTTTTACCAAGATATCAACACTTGACGAATTTGTTATTGGTTAGTGGTTGTTAACCATGCCCAATTACCAATTAGCCTTACCAATTCCTCAGCTTCAATACAATAAATATTTAGATAGCAGCAATGCTAATTTTATCAAGGGTCTTTGCTACTATAGCTGTTTTGCGTGGTTGGTTGGATGAGGAAACAAAGATGTTGACTAAGCGAAAAAGCCGAAGTGTTGCTGCAATTTTAGCTTTTGCTGGCACGTTAACAATTTCTGGTTTACATAAGTTTTATTTGGGACAGCCGTTGTGGGGCGTTTTATATGTGCTGCTGTCGTGGACGCCAATTCCGAAGGTAGCAAGCGCCATTGAAGGAGTTTGGTATTTAGCTCAAGATGAAGAAGCTTTTGATCAGAATTTTAATCAAGGTAAGTCTGTAGTTCGTTCTGTACACTCAGGAGCAAATCAAGTCGGGGCGGTTGCAGATGCTTTGCGTGAGTTAGATGCTTTACGTCAAGATGGATTAATTTCTGAATATGAATTTGAACAAAAACGCCGTCAATTGCTTGATCAAATTTCATAATTTGTTAGTGGTTGTACCAGACATGCCATGGCACGTCTGCACATTGGTTAGTAGTTGTTGGGCAATTTTAACTACTAACCACTATCTACTATCCACTAACCAGTATCCACAAAAATTCTATGAACCAAAACAGGTTGCCATTTACATTTAACTCTAGATTGCAAAAACTGCGTTCTAAACTGCTGAATGACCCCTACTACAGATTTCAGTCCATAGAAGAAATCGCGATCGCTGTATCTTTAGGTATACGTATAGACGTCAACCAGGCGAATGTAGATGATTGGTTGCGCCTACCAGGGTTGTCTATTCATCAGGCGCGATCTCTTGTAGAACTATCACGTACTGGTGTAAAATTCTACTGTATAGAAGATTTAGCTGCTGCTTTAAGTATATCGGTGCAGCGACTCAAGCCTTTAGAGGCGATTTTAAATTTTAGTTATTATGACGATGAATCTGTAGATAATATTACTTATACAATAAATCCTAATACAGCAACAGTTGAGAGTTTAGCAAAAATACCATTTATAGACTCATCTATTGCTCAAGCAGTCGTTGACAATCGCCAATCAGCTGGGCCCTATCGTAACTTAGTAGATTTCCAGCGACGCTTGAATCTCTCTGGTGACATCCTGGCCCAGCTGATGTATTATCTCAGGTTTTAAATGTTGATGGTTAGTTGTTGATTGTTGTTTGGAAATGACAGGGCAAAAGTTATTAGGTATTGGGCTTTAGAAACAACCAACTACCAACAAACAACAAGATTAAACAAACCCAATCCGATCAAAGGGCCAGAAGCGAAAAACTGCCCTACCGATGATATTTTGTCTAGGCAAGAAGCCCCAGTAACGGGAGTCATTACTATCGTTACGATTGTCTCCCATGACAAAAAATTCGTTTTCTGGGACTTGCACTTGTGTCAACGGCTGAATTGGTGGTTCGGCAATATAGTTTTCTTGTAGGGGTTGTCCATTGATGTAAACCTTACCATCAGAAATTCCCACTGTTTGACCTGGTTCACCGATTACACGCTTAATGAAGGCTTGGTCTTTCGGATATCCTTTTTGTTGTAGTTTTTCCGGTGGCTGAAAAACAATGATGTCGCCCAAGTGTGGAGGATGAAAATAGTAAGAGATTTTTTCTACTACTAAGCGATCGCCTGTATGTAAAGTTGGCACCATTGAATCTGAGGGAATGTAGCGAGGTTCAGCAATAAAAGTCCGGATTAAGAATGCCAAAACTAAGGCAATAGCTATCAAACCGAAATTTTCCCGCACACTGTGCCATACTCCTGACGATGCAGAAGCATCTTTTGTATTACTTTTCTGAGAGGTCATATGAAGTTAGCTATTTTGTTCCAAAATTAGACGAACACTCTACTTATATTGACGCGAAATATATCTTTAATAAGCAATATTATCACTACCATGATCTGGCTTTTGATATTGCATCGCTTTGACATAATCGCCCAAGGCTTCACAAGCTACTCTAAGACTGGCAAGGGTTTGTTCCTCACTACGACGGTCATTAAGAATCCTAGCTAGTTCCAAGCGCCTTTCATAGTAAGCAATTGCTTTGGCATAATCTCCCAAGGCTTCACAAGCTATTCCCAAGCTGCCTAAGCACTGTTCCTGAGAACGTTGATCTTGTATTTCTGTAGCTATTTTTAAACGTTCTTCATGATACATAATTGCATCAGCGTATTCTTCTAGAGTATAGCAAGCATTAGCTAAATTCTTAAGAACTTGAATTGCACTACGGTAATTATTTAGATATTTAGAAATTTTTATACACTGTTTGTAGTAATCGATCGCTTTTACGTAATCTCCCAGACTATAATAAGCGTTTCCGAGATTTTTTAATACTTGTTGTTCGCCCCAATTGTCTTGGAACTGCTTGATAATTAACAGACTTTGCTGCTGTAACTCTATTGTTTTTGATAGATCACCTAAAGCTTTATAGACTAATCCAAGATTATTCAGCGCTGCTATCTGGCTCCGTCCATCTTGTACTTGCTGTGCTAACTGCAAACACTCTTGTAAAGATTCAATTGCTTTTTGATTTTCACCCAGGTGACGATAGGCATTGCCCATATGCGAAAAACTTTGGATCTGCAACTGTAAGTCAGCTGTTTTTTTTGCTAGAGATAAACATTGCTGGGAGTAGGAAATTGTACCTTTGTAGTCACCTAAGTTATAAGCGATCAAGGCCAAACAACAAAAGACCTGTGCTTGTTTTTGACAACCTCCAGCTACTTGAAACAACGCCAAAGATTGTTGCAAAGATTTCATTGCCAAATGTAATTCACCAGCTTGCTGCTGCTGAACTCCAAGTTGTAGTAGCCTATATGCTTCCAATGCGTGTTCTCCTTGTTCCTGGAGAACTTGGATTTCTACTTGGGAACTGTCCTGAAATTCATGGGTAATTGTGTTATGTTTCCTTGCTTTGAGGTATGTTTCCGATATGTGCAAGGGGAGTGTATTTTTTGAGTTATGATTAAATCCGCCTTTCCACATCGACTTTTCCCTGATAATTTTGGTGATAAGTCTAGTGTTCCCAAAAGGTAGATTTTTCTTTACATGTTAGGTAATGGGTAATTGAACTATCGTTAACAACCACTAACTACTAACTACTAACCACCAACCACTAACCACTAACCACTGTAGGCCGCGTGCATTTGTACCAAGATATTTAGTTTTCAGCAAAGATACTCATACAAATGCTTCGCCCCTACTAACCACTAACATAATGAAAATTGACCATTGACAAATGACTATGGAAAGAGTGTTAGAACCTGAAGTGATGGATAGCCTCGAAGAGGCTATTGAGTATGATGCAATGGATTTTACTGAGGTAAATAGTGCTTTTGCTCAAGAAGCGATCGCTTTGGGGCCATCAGAGCAAGGTGTGGTATTGGATGCTGGTACTGGTACGGGTCGAATTCCAATTATAATGTGTCAAATGCGACATAAGTGGCAAGTAATTGCAATTGACTTAGCTGCAAGTATGCTACAAATTGCTGCCCATCATGTTCAAGAAGCTGGTTTGCAAGAGCAAATTCGCCTGGAATTGGTAGATGTTAAACACATGCCTTACGGAGATAGGCAATTTGATATGGTTGTCTCAAATAGTCTTGTTCACCATTTACCAAATCCTTTGTCTTTTTTTCAAGAACTCAAGCGCGTGTTGAAACCTAACGGTGGCATTTTTATTCGTGATTTATTTCGACCTCGCGATCAAGCAACAATGAATGCTTTAGTTGACAGTATTGGTGCAGAATACAACGAGCATCAAAAAAAATTATTTCGTGATTCTCTGCACGCTGCTTTAACTATAGATGAAGTGAGCAACTTAGTTGCTGAAGTGGGTTTTTTGGGAGTGGAAGTTTATCAATCAAGCGATCGCCACTGGACTGTTCAAAAACCTTGGAATTGTTAGAGATAGTCATAATGGGTAATTGGTAATGGTGAAAAACTAGCAATTAACTTATTACCAAGTCAATCTGTGTTTATCTGTGGTCGATTTATAAAATATAATTTTTGTCATCGCTTCAATTCACATCAAACATAAATTAATTATCATTTACGGAATTCTTTGGCTTCATAGTAACGGCAACCCTCACACGGTCCGCTAGGATTGACAGCACAGCGTAAGTAACCAGAACGAGCATTATACCGACAGCTGATGTCGCCAATGAGATAACCTACTCCTTCTAAGTAATAGCGATCGCTTGGTTCTGGTCTAGAATCTACTGGAATTGGTTCTCTGGGAAAATTTCTCGCCACGCGTCTGAGGTGCGATCGCATTCTAGCCTGGGTTTTACGCATCAACCACAGGGAGAATAGCGATGGTAAGAAACCAATGGCAATTACCAAAAGTGTTCTAAACACCTTCTTGATACCTCTTGTGTGCGCTTTCCCTCTCTAGTGTTACATAGTTTAGTTCTTAGGGAGGGGTAAGGGATAAAGCGGCAAGGGAAATATTATATTTGCTTAACTCACTCAATACCTTTTTGCCATACTCTTAGATCATCAAAAGTTTCAATTTTCTTTTTTCCCATCCCTTTCCCCTTCTAATTTATACTGTTTTCGCCACTTTTCTAATTTTTCAATCGGCACTGATCTAGTTATGACATTTACGTCATCTCCTCTCCAATCAATTTCCGGATCGGTTGTAAAAACACCACATTCTAATTCCTCTAATTTGATATTCCAGTACTGACTGAATCGATGTTTCAGAGTGATAACCTGTTCAAAAACTTTGTTTCTATGTTTGTTTCTTCGTTTTCTTTCTGTTGCTCCTGTTGCTTCTGTATCAATAAATTTTGTTTCAATTAAAAACAATTTATTTTGAGAAGTAAGGTAGACGAAATCACATTTACCTAAATCTGTATAGTCGGCGATAGGAGACTTTTCAAATAACAACAACCCAGCACAGGTCGGAAATAAATTGTTGATATTTAAAAATAAATATGCTTGCAACAAAAGTTCCTTATCGTAAGGAAACCCAACAACCCCCTCAAAAAATCTTTGAATTTCTTCTTGAGATTGAGGTTGAATTTTTTTGCAATATGTAACAAACTGATCTAGCGCATTTGCGCTTACCAAGTGTTTGCTCCTTACCCTGGTTACTGCATTTATTCTCATGGCATAAAAAGATACCATGTTTACCAAGAGAGCTTCATCCGCAGAAGTAACTAAAAAACATATTATATTTCTAAATGCTACGGTTAATTACTGAACAATGGCAATGGGAAAACTAATTACTTTTCCTCAATAACCCAATATAGTTCAGTGAAAGATTGTGGTCTTATCTGAACCGTATTGCTTAATAACTAAACTCTTCCCATATAGAATGCTTTAATAAACCGCAGAAAAACAGAGTACATAAAGATAGAAGAGATCTATACACAAAATTACTTTAATAACACTAGTATTGTGATTTAGTGAACATAAATGTTTACTATTAATTTTTACGTAATTATCTAATTATTAGTAAGTAGTTGTGTGTGAGCAGAGAATCGAGCATTTTGTAAAGCTAAAACAGCACTTCGAGAATCCTGCACCCAGAATTGACGTCCAAAACGGACGAGATGGCGGGAAGTTCCAGACTGCACAATTCCGATTACTGGGACTTTTGCTTTTTGTTTATCCCCTGATTGCTCTTGTAAAATTGTTCGTAAGCGATGTTGTTCTTCAATCGTAGCTGCCTGTTGAACGCTTAATTCTACCATCACCATTTGTACAGTTTCTACTGCTTCTGCATCTTCAACAATAAATTGAGTTTGCTCATCTCTTCGGTCTACTTTACCCCAAATGATTAATCTAGAATCAACTTGCAGAAGTGAACTAATACGTTCGTAAGTTTTAGGAAATGCTACTGCTTCTGATTGAGAAGTTAAATCTTCTATTTGTAAGATTGCCATTGGATCACCTTTTTTGGTGATGACTTTTTTGACATTATTAAGCATTACTACTGCACATAAAGTAGATTCTTCTTTTTGTTCACCTAATTGAGAGAGATTAACTGGTGCTAGGACTCGTGCTGAACTGCGTATGGATTTGAGGGGATGATCTGAGACGTAAAAGCCTAATAATTCTTTTTCTTTACGTAACTTTTCTTGAGGGGGTAAATCAGGAACAGGTTTAGCTTTTGGGGCGCTATCAAAACTATTTTGTATTGTATTTTTATGAGTATTGCTAGCAAATCCGCCGCCTAATAAATCAAAGAGATTACCTTGTCCTGTAGCTCTATCTTTGGCGCGGGATTGGGCCCAGTCGTATACTAGAGGCAAGTCATGCAGTAACTGATTACGGTTGGAGTCAATTTTGTCAAAAGCTCCACAATAAATTAGTGATTCTAAAGTGCGACGGTTAACAGCACCCAAATCAACGCGATCGCAAAAATCAGACAATGACTTAAACTCACCTTTAGATTTTCTGGCTTCTAAAATAGCAGCGATCGCATTTTGTCCGACGTTCCGCACTGCCGACAATCCAAACAGAATTTTACCATCCAAAGGAGTAAAATCAACGCCAGAACGATTAATATCGGGTGGGTCGATCTGAATACCCATGTTTGTACAGGTAGCAATATATTTTTGCACCTTATCTGTGTCGTCACTGTTAGCTGTTAACAGCGCCGTCATATACTCTAAGGGATAATTAGCCTTTAAATATGCCGTTTGATAAGTTACATACCCGTAAGCTGTAGAGTGGGATTTATTGAAACAATTGGAAGCAACCAAACCGTTTTTAATCACAAAATTATGGTTTTGCTCTACTCCAATGTCATATACGTTCTGTGTACCTAATGATTTACGAGTGATAATTTTAACCATTTTCTCTAATATA
Source organism: Fischerella major NIES-592 (assembly GCF_001904645.1). Taxonomy (NCBI): domain Bacteria; kingdom Bacillati; phylum Cyanobacteriota; class Cyanophyceae; order Nostocales; family Hapalosiphonaceae; genus Fischerella; species Fischerella major. The sequence continues at coordinate 600,826 of NZ_MRCA01000002.1, forward strand.
CTGAAATCTTGATAATTAGTTAATTCTATAAAATTGTTTAAGTAAGTCGGCACAATTTGTCATTAGTAAGGGTTTGGTTCATTTTTTACTGTTCGTAACATATATTATGTTTATTCCCACCGACTTACTCAGTGTGAAATACATATTAATCTAATTGTGAGTGTATGGCATGGGTAGGTGGGGAACTCGGGGCCCCTACGACCGACAGGGAGTGGGCATTAGGGGCAATGGGGTGATGGGGTGTAGACGCGCTCCTGGGCTTAAGGTAAGGGTGGAGTGTGAGGAGTAAAACACTTAACCATCAACCACCGACAACCAACCACTAACTACTAACTTTCAACTGAGCATAAATTGTCAAACTGTACTAAAATCAATGACTTGAGTCACAAAGGAAGCAATATGGCATCCATCCGCGAGTTGCATAAACAGCTAGTTAAAAAAGAACGTTCTGCCGTAGAAATTACTCAAGAAGCTTTAGACCGCATTCAAGCGCTAGAGCCAAAATTACACAGTTTCTTGTGTGTAACTGCCGAACGGGCATTGGAACAAGCGCGGGCAGTGGATGCTAAAATCGCCGCAGGCGAAGAAATTGGTTTACTGGCAGGTATTCCCATCGGCATTAAAGACAATATATGCACAAAGGGAATTACTACTACTTGTGCTTCCCGAATATTAGAAAATTTTGTGCCGCCCTATGAGGCAACGGTAACACAAAAGTTGGCTGCAGCCGATGCAGTGATGGTGGGTAAAACCAATTTGGATGAGTTTGCTATGGGTGGTTCCACAGAAACCTCAGCCTATGGACTCACTGCTAACCCTTGGGATTTATCGAGAGTTCCGGGTGGTTCTTCTGGTGGTTCGGCGGCGGCGGTAGCAGCAGGAGAATGTGTTATTTCTCTGGGTTCTGATACTGGGGGTTCGATTCGTCAACCAGCTTCTTTTTGTGGTGTGGTGGGGATCAAGCCAACCTACGGACTAGTTTCGCGTTATGGTTTGGTGGCGTTTGCTTCGTCTTTGGATCAAATTGGTCCCTTTGCTCGTTCTGTGGAAGATGCAGCGATATTGTTGCAAGCGATCGCAGGTTATGACCCAAAAGACTCTACCAGCTTAAAAGTTTCTATTCCCGACTACGCCGCTAGCTTAAAACCGGATCTCAAACCCAGGGGACAACTGAGAATTGGCATTATTAAAGAAACTTTTGGCGAAGGTTTAGATTCCCAAGTTGAACAGGCTATTACCAAAGCACTTGATCAACTGCAAAATCTGGGTGCAGAAATTCATGTAGTTTCCTGTCCCCGCTTTCGTTATGGTTTGCCTAGCTACTACATTATCGCCCCTTCAGAAGCTTCAGCAAATTTAGCTCGTTATGATGGTGTCAAGTATGGTTATCGTGCTGAGGAAGCAGAAAATTTGATGGAGATGTACACCCGTACTCGTGCTAGTGGTTTCGGTGCAGAAGTCAAACGTCGGATTATGCTAGGAACCTATGCTCTTTCAGCAGGATACTACGATGCCTATTATTTGAAAGCCCAAAAGGTACGCACCCTAATTAAAGAAGATTTTGAAAGAGCTTTTGAACAAGTTCATGTCTTAGCCTGTCCTACCGCCCCCACTACAGCATTCAAAGCGGGAGAAAAAACTGCTGATCCTCTAAGTATGTATTTAGTTGACTTAATGACTATTCCTGTGAATCTAGCAGGTTTACCAGGTATAAGTGTACCCTGTGGCTTTGATGACAATGGACTACCGATTGGTTTGCAGTTGATTGGTAGACCCCTACGAGAAGATCAACTGTTTCAAGTGGCTTATGCTTATGAACAATCTACTCCATGGCACTTGCGTACGCCGCAAGTATAGTTATTAGTCAATGGTCAATGGTCAATGGCAAAAACTATTGACTATTGACTGATTCAGGGGTAAAAGTTACTGTCTTTATCCTTCCTGGATCTCCTAGAGGTTTTTGTTCACTTTTATTAGCAGAAACTAATACAGCACCTGCATTACCAGAACGTATAGTCAATTCCTTCTTTGCTGTCCAAGTTTTTCGCTCTCCTTTACTTAAAGTCCCCTGAAACATAGTTTTACCATCTGCTTTGACTCGTACCCATGATTCCCCTTGTAGTTCGACTGTCACTTCAACTGGAGAAGTTGCTGGGGTGGAAGGAGATGTTTCTGGTGAGGGAGTTGTAGCTACTGGGGTGGTAAATGGGGACAATGTTGGCGACACAGCTGTAGGTGGAGATACTGTTGTTTGGGTGGAAGCTTTGGGTTTTTGTTCCTGAGCAACAGAATCGGCTGGAGTTTTGGGATTGAGGCGAAAAAACAATATAAAAGAAGCAACCGTTAATAATACTGCATAAGGAACAGCAAGAGGGATATGTATACTTGAGTTTTTTTGTGGTTTCTTGCCATCATTTTCAGAATCGAGAAGGAAAAAGTTGATTGCAAAATTTTTGGCTAATGATACACCATCAAGTCCAAGTGCATCACCGTAGCGCCGGATAAATCCTTGTACAAAAATTGGCTCTGGTAAATCTTCATATCGACCTTCTTCCAATGCTTCTAAAAAGGCCTGTCTGATCAGGGTTTGAGCAGTTATTTGTTCTATACGCAGGGATTTGTCTTCGCGTATCTGTCGTAAATATGCTCCGATTTCCTTGAGTTGCTTTTGTTGCGCCTCATTGAACGACGTCACTGTCATCTCCCAAAATCTACTGATAATCTACTATTTTTTATTTATTAAACTTTTCAATAATAAATTTTTTGATAAACAATGTTAACTGTCAAATACTACAATTACAGATTTTAGTGATTATATTGTATACATAAATACTGGCATTTGAAAAAATAAGCTGCAACATAAAATACAATTGTTAACCTATTTATTAGTTTGGGTTGGAATGCTTGCGGCACTGAGCTACTGTGCTGTATGTATACTTCTTTTTTTACAACAACCACAATTTATATTTTTTCCATCTTCTATCATTGAAACGACGCTAACGTTGTTAAATTTACATTATGAAGAAGTTTGGCTGCCTGTACAAATTAAATCGTATCAGGTGGAATATATTCATAGTTGGTGGCTCAGGGTAAATCAATCTAATGGGAAACCTATACTTTATCTACATGGTAATGGTATAAATATTGGCGCAAATATTACCCATGCCAGTAGGTTTTATCAACTGGGGTTTTCGGTATTATTAATTGACTATCGAGATTACAGTCGCAGCTAAGGTCGTTTTCCCAATCAAAAGCGAGTCTGTGAAAATGCAGCGATCGCTTGGAATTATTTAGTACAACAGCGAAAGATTGCACTTAGTCAAATATTTATCTACGGTCATTCTTTGGGAGGTGCGATCGCTATTGATCTAGCTATTAAACAGCCAAATGCAGCTGGATTGATTGTAGAAAGCTCTTTTACCTCAATTGAGCAAGTAGTATACAGGAACATTTTTCGCATGCTTCCTGTCGATTTAATTCTGACACAGCGATTTGATTCAATCCAAAAAGTACCTCAATTAAAAATGCCTGTTTTATTCATTCATCGTGTCAGCGATATAACTATCCCCGCTTTCATGAGTGAAGAAATATATACTACTGCTCCTGAACCGAAAAAATTACTTCTGGTTCCCGGTGCTGGGCATAATAACGTAGCAGAAGTAGCTTCTGTGGAATACAAATACATCCAAGCAGTACTTTTTTCATGCAACAAGCTGTGTCAGGGAGAGGATAAAGTCATTGAATAAGCCAGAGGGCAGAAGAGTTAAAGAACTTGTTTTATAAGAAGTATTATATTTAACTTATTACTCAGCAAATTTCCTTATGTAAATTTCTGAGAATAGACTGCCGAAATAATTTATTATTGTCTGGGAAACAGCACTAAATTGAAAACTAAAAATCCGGATTTATGAGCGTAAAGAGAGAATAAATAATACAGGTATAACTTTATTTAAAGAGACTCCTAGTGATGGTTACTACACCTGTGTACTTTTTACAAATTTTGGGTAATCCCAGTATTGAAATTTCTCAAGATGAATTGCGATCGCTTTTAGGAGAAATAGAAGCAGAACTGCATAATTCTCAAGTTTATCGTCGTGCTTTAGCTACTATACAAAAACTACTTGGCGACTCCGCCGAGCAAGGCAAAATGTTGCTAAAAGCCGTGGGCAGAGAAGCGATTGGTTTAGCATTTCGACAATTAACTCAACATTATCAAAAAGAGGAAAACCCTGTTGAAAAACAGACACATAATCAACCACAAACAGAGACTGCTGATCTCACACAACAAACACAACAAGATAATAGCAATAACTTATCAAAATATTTAACAAGCGTAAAATTTCATACTAAAGAAAGCCAAGAAAATACTAAAGAAGAAAATTTATCATCTCAGCCTAACCTAGTAGCAAATATAGCCAATCAGGATAATCTGACAGCAGTAAAAACACCTTTAGAATCGCTCAAAAATAAAATAGCTTCCAAAAAAGAGCTAACAAAGCAATCCGTAGACGAACGACGTACAGAAAGTCTGCGTCAAATTGGGCAACAACTCCGCCAAGCTCGTGAGTCTAGAGGTCTTTCTCTGGAACAACTCTGCGTTTACACTTACATCTCAGCTAATCAAATGGAAGCGATAGAAAATGGCAACTGGGAGTTACTGCCAGAAGATGTTTTTGTACGTGGTTTTATCCGTTTAATGGGAAATGCTCTAGGATTTAATGGCACAGCTTTAGCTGCTTCCTTACCAGCACCAGAACCAACAAAATCCGTTTTACCTTCTTGGGGTGAGTCGAAAAAAACCTCTAAAGGAGTTGGCTTTGAAATTCGCCCCATGCATTTATATGTAGGCTATACAGCCCTTGTTGCTAGTGCTATCGGTGGATTATCATATGTTTCACAACAAGGAGAGACTAGCAGACTGGTAAATCAAAATGCGGTTACTCCTACTCCTGGCTCTTCTTCTGTTTCAGAGTCATTAAAGCATAATGAGTCTAGAACTACACCGGGAATCAAGTCTACTAGTGTTGGTGTAACTGTCGGGCCAGATATTTCACCACCAGAAGCGTTGTAGGAGTGCTGGAGGTGGGGTGATGGGGTGATGGGGTGAAAGCCTCTCTACACCTCCCCATCGGGAAATTCTCCATCATCAAGTTAACCTTGACCTAGACTTTTGCAAAATTTACTTTTAAAGTAGTTAAAAAGACATTTGCAAGCTGAATCAACTACCTTTTACTTTAAGTGGAATATACGCAAAGCAGTAGAAATCAGTGTTAAGAAGATCACAAAGCCGATCGCATCTAGCATAGTCGTCACTAATGGGCCACTAACTAACGCTGGGTCGAGTTTCAGGCGCTTTAAGACCATTGGTAACAAAGTCCCTAAAGTGACGGCGACGAGGGTATTGATTGCCATTACTGTTCCAGCAATTAATGATACCCAACGTTCTTCGGGAGGCGCCCAAATTAAGGAAAGACAAATCATTGTCAAACCCAAAGCTAAGGCTGTACCTACTCCTGCTGTCAGTTCTTTACGCAGAAGTTTTAAAGTATCCTTAGGTGTTACCTCTCCAACACCAAGTCCGCGAATTGTCACTGTTAATGCTTGAATGCCTACAGTACCGCCCGTATTGGAGAAAAGGGGCATAATTACAGCCAACACGGGCACCATTGAAATTGTAGACTGAAACGGTGCGATCGCACTCGATGCTCCGATATACAGCAGCATCACCCCAAATAGCCACGGTAAACGCTTCTTCAGCGTCACCAAGGGAGACGACAAAGTGGCTTCATCTCCACCACTCACCCCTGCCAGTTTTTGAATATCTTCTGTGGCTTCTTCTTCGATAATATCGACCACATCGTCAATAGTGATGATCCCAACTAATCTGTCTTCCCGATCAACTACAGGTAAAGCGATTAAATCGTAGCGCTTCATGACCCGGGCGACTTCCTCTTGGGGCGTTTCTGTTTTGACTTTGACAACGCGATCGCCAGCAATATCTCGAATCAGAACATCAGGAAAAGTAAACAACAATTGTCGCAAAGAGACAACACTCACTAACTTCCGATTGTCATCTGTAACGTAGGCGTAGTAAATCGTTTCTTTGTCTTCGTCTTGACGACGAATTTTGCTCAAGGCTTCACCTACAGTCAATCCCTCCCGCAAGCGTACATATTCTGTGGTCATTACCCTACCAGCAGTGCCTTCAGGATAGCCAAGAATTGTTGCTGTTACTTGCCTTTGTTCCGGACTAAGTTGTTGCAATAAGCGTTTAACGACCTTTGCGGGTAACTCATCAAATAATTCTGCCCGATCATCGGGACTCATATTCTCAACAATTTGTACAACCTGCACATCATGCAGAGAATTAATTAATTCTTCTTGCACGTCTGGAGGTAGATATTCAAAAACGTCTGTGGCTTGATGTTTGTTGAGTAGACGAAATGCGATCGCCCTTTGTTTGCTGGGCAATTGTGTAATGTACTCCCCTACATCAACGGCTTGTAAGCGATTTAAATCCCATTTGAGCTGGTTTAAGTCAGCAACGTCAATGACACAATTGCGAACGTCCTGTACAAGCATTTATTCATAACCTCCCAATTGTCTCCCCCGCGCTGGGAGACAATCTCGCCAGCTTAGAGGAGGATAGTACTACCGTCTTGTGGACTTTGGTCCATAAAATCTTAGGAACTCAACATTGATAACCAATCAAGGCATCGCTAAGTCATTAATAATAACTTGGAATCATTTAGATGATCCGGCGGATGCCAAGCGTGAAAGCGGATATTCCGTGATGTTGCACACAAGCTACCCACTTAGCTACCCTGATTTTTTTGATTACTTTGAGTAGATTCTACTACTGCTAGCAATTGTGTCAAGCTTCTCTGAGGATTAATTTTTAAACTTCATGAAGTTAAAATAATTCCTACTTGAGAATTAGTCATTATTTCAATATATTTTCTAGGCATTACAGACAGAAATTAAGCAATCATACTGGCACAGCTAGTTTGGCTAATGATAATTGTTACTATTGTCAGTCTGCGATCTAGTAGTCATCCGCTAACAGAATTTTAAATTTTGGAACCACCGCGATCTCGCAAATCCCCAAGAACACACTAGTTCGCCTTGCTGTACCCTACCTGAAGTCTATGAGTACGTCTACACGACTTCGTCCCTATATTGGGCAGCACCGGATTATTTAGCCAATTTAAAAAGATAATCACAAGATTGATGTAGCCCAATACTAAAAAAACACAGAAAGCTCTTAACATTAATTGTTGCTGGCAAAAAAGGCGTCCTTTCGAGGCTCTTAACAAACAATTCTCAAACCTCATAGCAGAAGTCCGTTGTAATTAACACCCTAACTTGCCAATAAATTTATTTCTTGGCGCTTAAGTTTACCATCAGCATATAACTCTAAGGGTACTAGTTCTACCTTGCCATTAAATATAACTTGAGAGTAAACAATTTTTACTAATGGTGATTGATTTTCGTTGTAACGTACACACATAATTCCTCATTGCTAAAAACTTATACTAAATTTATCTATTTATTATTTTTTGAGTTTTCTAATATTTCCTATCAAAACTATTTTGTGCTACAATATCTACTAATTAAAATTAGAACAATAGACAGTAAAATCAGTTATTTTTGTCAAGATTAGCATGATAATTACAGATAATTATTAACAAAATAGACAAAATCAAATGTTGATTTTTTTATTCTTCGTTTGTCTGTTCTTCCCAATATTTAGGAAAGAGTTTCTCATCCCTATGTTCAATTAGCTATTCACAAGAGATAATAAATCAACCCCTGAACTGAGACTGTAATCTTATTGCCCGTTACAGAAACATTTCTAACTTGGTTGACATACTTAAAATACAAAGTCACAGGGTTACTTTCCGGAATCTACTCTCTAGTCCAATCATGAAAAAAGCTTTTCAAGTGCAAGATCGTCTAGAGTATTATTATCAGCAAATCAAAACAATCATCCTAGCACGGCAAAATCCGATTACTGGTCTACTGCCTGCAAGTACAGCAATCACGGCTCACGGTGATTACACTGATGCTTGGGTACGTGACAATGTTTACAGTATTTTGGCAGTTTGGGGGTTAGGATTAGCATACCGCAAAGTAGACGAAGATAAAGGACACACCTATGAATTAGAACACAGCGTCGTTAAGTTGATGCGGGGTTTGTTGTTTGCGATGATGCGCCAAGCGCACAAAGTCGAAAAATTTAAACATACTCAGTCACCCTTAGATGCTTTACATGCCAAATACAACACGGCTACGGGAGATATTGTTGTTGGTGATGAAGAATGGGGACACTTGCAACTAGATGCGACATCAATATTTGTGCTAATGCTAGCACAAATGACTTCTTCAGGATTGCAAATAATTTTTACTCTCGATGAAGTCAACTTTGTGCAAAATTTGGTTTACTACATTGGCAGGGCTTATCGCACACCAGATTATGGAATTTGGGAAAGAGGTAATAAAATTAATCATGGCAATGCAGAGTTAAATGCTAGTTCCATTGGCATGGCAAAAGCTGCTTTAGAAGCAATCGATGGACTAGATTTATTTGGTGTACGTGGTAGTCAAGCATCAGTAATTCATGTATTGCCAGATGAAATTGCCCGTGCCAGAATTACTTTGGAATCTTTATTACCAAGAGAATCAGCTTCTAAAGAAATAGATGCGGCACTTTTGAGTGTGATTAGTTTCCCAGCGTTTGCAGTTGAAGATGCACATCTACGCGATCGCACTCGCAAGGAGATTATGACAAAACTAGAAGGCAAATACGGCTGCAAACGGTTTTTACGCGACGGACACCAAACAGTTTTGGAAGACACTAAGCGTTTGCACTATGAACCGTGGGAACTCAAACAATTTGAAAATATTGAATGTGAATGGCCACTATTTTTCACTTACTTATTTCTCGATGGGCTATTTTGCGGCAATCAAGAACAAGCTAAATATTACCAAGAACGTTTAGAGTTTCTACTTGTAGAAAGGGATGGTTTAGGTTTATTACCAGAACTTTATTATGTACCAGCAGAATTTGTAGAAGCAGAAAAAAAAGCACCATCAACTCAGCCTCGTTTACCTAATGAAAATGTCCCTTTAGTATGGGCACAGAGTCTATATTATCTGGCTCAAATGCTCAGTGAAGGATTAATTGCTGTGGGTGATATAGATCCCTTGGGACGACACTTACGCATGGATAAACACCGAGAACCTCTGGTGCAAATCGCTTTATTAGCAGAAGATGAAGATTTACAAGCAGAATTAGAAGTTCACGGGATTGAAACCCAAACACCCAAGCAAGTAGAACCAATTCAAGTCCGCCAAGCTGATGATTTTATCAATATTTATGCCCAAATTGGACGTAACGACAAACTTGGTTTAACAGGACGTCCACCCCGCCGTCCTCGCAGTTTAACTACTTCTAGAATATTTCGTATTGGTAACGAAACAGTTGTATTTTTACCCTCATTTCTGGACTTTCAACAGTTTTACATAACGCTGGATTACCATTTTTTGGTAGCGCACTTACGCAGTGAACTTGGTTATATTCAAAAGTATTGGAGTGATTTAGGGCGTCCGATTTTAACTTTAATGTTGACGCGCACCATGCTAGAAACAGGTTCCGAAGCATTACTTAACTTAATGCAAGAACTCAAAGATGGTATTTGTAACGGCGTACGGGTAAAACTAGGACGATTGAATCAGCTGATGTTAACAGCAGCGATCGAACGAATTGATTTTTTCCCAGAGTTTGAATTTACCCTGTCTTCTGTCAAAGATGCTAAACCTCGCTGCGTCTATTTAGCACTACATCCCGATAAAAATTGGCCTTTGGGACATACTCAAGAATTTCAAGTAGAATGTGAAACCAACTTTGGATTACTGCTAAGTTACTTGCGTTCCTCAGAAAATATTTATGAACAAATAGAGTTATTGCAGACACTGACGCGTTTGCAAGGGCTAGAATTTGATACAGGTTTTGGTGGCCCACGAAATCCCGTCACAGTAGGGGATTTACTTGATGAAGTTTACACTAAAGCCGCAGAATTAGGAATTTGGGCCGTTGTACGACGTGCAGCAGGGCTGCGCCAAATGGCGTATATTGCTTTATCAGACGTAGTTACAAGTATCATCGTGCGGGGTAAACAAATTGCAGTGGGTAAAGCTTACAGTGAAGCGTCGTTGATTACTGTACCCCTCTCCCACAACGAAATAGTCGAGAAAATCAACCATTTTTGTCGCGAAGATATACGCGATCGCGTTTTAACTCAAGAAATCCTTATTTATCTCAGTACCTTAATCAAATCAGAACCAGAGTTGTTTAAAGGACTACTCACCCTCAGAGTTGGTTATCTGATTTTGTTGCTTACCAGCGAACTGGCGCAGGAGTTGAAAGTGACTCAAGATGAAGCCTACGAAACCTTGATGCAACTTTCACCCTTTGAAGTCAAAACCCGGCTACGGCAGGTATTAGCTGAATACGCTGGTATGAGTAAACTATTACGCCAGCAAGAGTCTTTACACGTCAAACAGAAAGAAAGTGATATTGACTGGGTAGTACAACCAGGAATTGTTGACGATATCGAAGTACAACCAGGTGGTTGGCGACGGTTCCGCCAAGCCGAAGGCGCAACCGGACGTGTACCTCAAGACTTTTACAAACAAGTTTGGTTGTTAATGCACCATTGCAAAGGTTTGGTGATTGGCGATAAACTAGAGCGTCGCAACCGCTTAGAAAGTGAAGAAATCATCTCGGAGATGACAGCCGGGGAAAAGAACTTTGCTCTGCAAGTAGAGCATCTGCTAAATAAAATAGAGGCTCCTGAATATCGCCAAGTTAATATCGAAACATTAATGGAATTAGCAGCGATCGCATCCAAAAACCCCGATTTGCAAATCGAAGAATATATTGTCTTAGATGTATTAATCGGTCACGCTGTGAGATTAGCATGGTTAGATGAACACCCAGAAAGAGGCGATCGCTATGATGAAGACAAAGGTAGTGCGTGGCGATCGTTTTACAATACTTCTCCCAGAGAGTGTGCTACTTACGTGGTGAAGGCGTTTAGGTTCTTGACGGAGTTTGTGCAAGAGTTGTAAATGCAAAGGAACGCAGAGGAAGACGCGGAGGAACGCAAAGTTTTTTTGCTTTTTCTGCGCTTGTTTCTTGGTAATGATGTGATTCATTTTAATTTTGGGCAAGTTAAAAGTAGTTGCTTTTTCACCCAAAATTGATGACAGAAAATGAGTTGAGTGGAGTGATTATTGGTTGTGCGATGAGAGTCCACACGGCTTTAGGAGCAGGTTTACTGGAGTCTGCTTACGAAGAGTGTTTGTATTATGAACTAAAAAAAACGGGATTAAATGTTAACAAACAAGTTCCTTTACCTTTAATCTACCAATCAGTGCAATTAGACTGTGTTTATCGATTAGACTTGCAAGTAGAAAACAAAGTCATTGTCGAAATCAAATCCGTAGACATATTGAAGCCAATTCACTCCGTTCAACTCCTCACTTACCTCAAGCTCGCTAACTGTAAACTTGGTCTTCTCATCAACTTTAACGTCCTCCACCTCAAAGAAGGTATCAAACGCGTAGCCAATAACCTCTAACTCTGCGCTCCTCCGCGTACCCTTTGCGCCCCTTTGCGTTGAACACATTACTCTACAATTAAAAGGGTGTTAATTCTCAATGTTGATCCAAAATAATGACAGCAAAAACGGTAGAAGATTTTCATCCTCTACCGTTTTCAATTTAAATTTTAGATTCAACCCAAAATCTTACTCAACTCCAGGTGTCATCAATTCGCGGCGCTGTTCGCCTCTGACCGCAATATTACCGCTCTCATCCACATCAACAATGGCAGTATCGCCTTCCTTGATGCGACCAGACAGGATCTCTTCTGCGAGGCTGTCTTCTAGTAAGCGCATAATAGCTCGACGTAGAGGTCTTGCACCATAACTGGGGTTGTAACCCTCTTGTAACAGGCGCTCTTTAAAGCGATCGCTCACTTCGAGATTGATTCCTTTCTCGGTAAGGCGACCAAATACTTCTCGAAGCATAATGTCGGCAATTTGCATTACCTCTTCCTTGTTCAGTTGACGGAAGACGATAATTTCATCCAGACGGTTGAGGAATTCTGGACGGAAGTAGTTCTTGAGTTCTTCGTTGACTAAGAACTTAATCCGGTTGTACTGCGATTCGCTTTGGTCTTCAGCAAACTCGAAGCCGATACCGCCGCCACCTTTTTCAATTACCTTGGAACCGATGTTGGAAGTCAAAATCAGCAAGGTGTTCTTGAAGTCTACGGTGCGACCTTTGGCATCAGTTAAACGACCGTCTTCCAAAATTTGCAGCAGCATGTTGAAGACATCGGGGTGCGCTTTTTCGATTTCATCGAATAGCACCACGGTGTAAGGACGACGGCGTACTGCTTCGGTGAGCTGACCACCTTCGTTGTAACCAACATAGCCTGGAGGCGAACCGATTAACTTGGAGACGGTATGACGTTCCATGTATTCGGACATATCCAAGCGGATCATCGCTTCTTCCGAACCGAAGAAGTAAGATGCCAATGCTTTTGCCAACTCGGTTTTACCGACACCGGTAGGTCCAGAGAAGACAAAGCTAGCAATGGGTCGGTTGGGGTTCTTTAAGCCGACACGAGCGCGACGAATTGCCCGCGAAACAGCCTTCACAGCATCTTCTTGACCAATTAGGCGCTGATGCAAGGTGTCTTCCATGTGCAGCAGCTTTTCGGACTCAGACTCGGTGAGTTTGTTGACTGGTACACCTGTCCAGGAAGCGACAATGTGGGCAATGTCTTCTTCTGTAACTACTGGTTCTTCACCTTCTGCGCGACCAGTACCGGTTTTGCTTTGAGCGATCGCGCGAATTTCGGCTTTGATTTCCATTTCGCGATCGCGCAGTTCTCCAGCTCGGTCGAAGTCTTGAGCGCGAACTGCATCATCTTTTTCTTTTAAGATCTGTCGCAGTTCTCTGTCTAACTCTTTGGCTGCGGGTGGCAATTGGGAGTTAATCAGACGGACCCGGGAACCAGCTTCATCGATTAAGTCAATGGCTTTATCTGGTAGGTAGCGATCGCTAATGTAGCGGTCAGACAATTTTGCTGCCGCAATCAAAGCTTCGTCAGAAATCTTCAGCTTGTGGTGTTGTTCGTAGCGGTCACGCAGACCACGTAAAATTTCAATTGTCTCATCGACTGAGGGCTCGCCGACCATTACTGGTTGGAAACGGCGTTCTAAGGCTGCATCTCGCTCTATGTGCTTGCGGTATTCATCTAAGGTGGTAGCACCAATACATTGCAATTCACCTCTTGCTAAAGCCGGCTTGAGGATATTTGCCGCATCAATTGCACCTTCTGCCGCACCTGCACCAATTAGGGTGTGTACTTCGTCGATGACTAAAATGACATTTCCAGCCTGGCGAATCTCATCCATGATCTTCTTCAGGCGCTCTTCAAATTCACCCCGGTACTTTGTACCTGCTACGAGTAAACCGATATCCAAGGTGACTACGCGCTTGTCTTCCAGAATGTCGGGGACATCTTTGTTGGCAATGCGCTGCGCCAAACCTTCTGCGATCGCGGTTTTACCAACCCCTGGTTCCCCAATCAAGACTGGGTTATTTTTGGTGCGGCGACCCAAGATTTGAATCACCCGCTCAATTTCCTTGGCGCGTCCCACCACTGGATCCAGCTTGCCGTCCAATGCCATTTGGGTCAAATTCGAGCCAAACTCATCCAAGGTCGGGGTTTTGTTACCGCGTGAAGGACCTCCTTGTGTAACCTCAGCAGTCTCTCCCAGCATCCGGATAACTTGAGTTCTTACCTTAGAAAGATCCACACCCAGATTCTCTAGCACTCTGGCTGCTACACCTTCCCCTTCTCGGATCAGGCCCAACAGCAGATGCTCGGTGCCAATGTAGTTATGCCCTAATTGGCGCGCTTCTTCCAAGGATAGTTCCAGAACTCGCTTTGCCCGTGGCGTAAACGGAATTTCCACGGCTACAAAGCCTGAACCCCGGCCTATGATTTTTTCTACTTCAATCCGAGCGTCTTTGAGATTGACGCCCATGGATTTCAGCACCTTAGCCGCCACTCCGGTACCTTCTCCAATCAGACCCAGGAGGATCTGCTCGGTACCAACGAAATTGTGTCCCAGGCGGCGTGCCTCTTCCTGGGCCAACATGATTACCTTAATGGCTTTTTCTGTGAAGCGTTCAAACATGGCATTTTTCCCATCACCTGCGTCGTGCCGGTACGCTGATTTTAGCACAGCCAAATCGATAGAATGTCTGTATAAAGAAATAGACATCCAATTCGGGATCACCCAGCTTTGATGGGAATTGTTAACTTTTTATTACTTTTTATTGAGTGTGTATTGAGGAGTTTAAATTTACTGTCTTTGAAGAGATTGACAACCAAGAAAGAGTTGGGTTTGCAATGTTTTTAATGCAAATCCCAACGAATGATATATATCATATTTTTGTATAATTGTCAATTTGCTATTGGACATTATGAAAATTTTTTATAGATAATAAAAACCATATACAGTTAAAATTTTTTATAAAAAATAAATTTTTAGGGATAGGGGATCAGGGATTGGGAGGGGGCAAGGAGGATAAGGGAAAGTGTGGGGAGTTTGTAGACGCGCTTTGCGGGGCTTCCCGTAGGGTGGAGTGTGAGGAGAATAAATAGTGACAAATGACCAACCACCAACAACTAACCACCAACAAACAACAATTAAGAATCAACTATGGACCAATTGTATAGATTGAGGCGATTGCTCATTTTGATACGTAGCTTTTCCAAAGTATCTTGAAATTCTGGATATTGGATATTTCCTAACCACAAAATCAAGGCATCTTCATCGTTATCTTTATAGTAACGCCGTCGCTGTCCTGCTGTTTTAAAACCAAATTTTTGATACAGAGAAATTGCAGCTTTGTTAGAAACTCGGACTTCTAGGGTAGCTCTTTCTAAACCCAGTTCATAAGCAGTCTTAAGCAAAAAATAAAGAATAGCCTGTCCTAAGCCTTGACGTTGATATTGGGGATGAACCGCCAAAATAGTAATGTGGGCTTCTTCTAAAATTGACCAAAAACAACCCATAGCCAGCAGTTTTACCTTAGATAAAGGTGCAAATAAACCGAGTAAAACGCTGTTAGGACTATCTAACTCTCGTTTATAGGCGTCCAGCGTCCAAAGACCACTAAAACAAGCCTGATCTAGTTCTACAACCGCACCTAAATCATCTGTTGTTATTGATTTCAGTTCTAATTGGTCATTGATCATTGATTAGTAGTTAGTGGTTCGTTGTTGATTGTTGGTTGTTGATGGCTAATAACAATGCCCAATTACCAATTACCCATTCCCAATTACCCATTACTAAATCAATCCCAGAAGACAGGGGCGAAAAAGCACGTTATTCGGTAAACTGGGAATCGGCATATCCGCTCATCGCTTGTAATTAGTACGAAGGACAACTCTTAATAGTTATGGTATCGACTCACCCTGCCGGGGTTCAACTTTCTGGTAGACAGTATTTACCAAAAACTGGTAATAATAACATTAATATTTCACCCAATCAAGAAATTTTACCACTGACTGCGAAAGTGAATAATCAAGACCACCTAGAAATAGGGGGTTGTGATGTGACAACTCTTGTGCAGCAGTTTGGTTCACCTTTATACATTTTGGATGAAGAAACCCTGCGAACAGCTTGCCGCCAGTACCGGGAAAGTTTCCAGCGCTATTACAAGGGTGAATCTAAAGTATTATATGCCTCCAAAGCCTGGAGTTGTTTAGCAGTCTGTGCGATCGCTGCTTCAGAAGGCTTAGGAATTGATGTAGCATCAGGAGGCGAACTCTACACAGCCCTAAATGCGGGTGTGAGTCCTGATAAAATTTACTTCCACGGTAACAATAAATCTCGTGAAGAACTGTGTTACGCGATTGAGTCTGGCATTACCATTATGGCGGACAATTGGCGTGATTTGCAGCAAAGCGTGGAGTTAGCAGGAGCACAACAGCCTGTCCGTATTATGTTGCGGGTGACACCTGGTATCGATTGTCATACTCATGAATACATTCGTACAGGACATTTAGATAATAAGTTTGGTTTTGATCCAGGAGATTTGGATGAGGTATTTGCTTTTGTAAGTAAACAACAAGCCCTGAATTGCGTGGGGGTACATGCCCATATCGGTTCCCAGATTTTTGAGCGCCAACCACATCAAGACTTGGCGGCGCTGATGGTGCAGTGGTTAACTAAAGCTGCTAGCTACGGTTTAAATCTTACCAATTTAAATGTCGGTGGTGGCTTAGGGGTTAAGTATACAGAATCAGATGATCCCCCTAGCATTGAAGAGTGGGTAAAACCAATTTGTGAAGTAATTCAACAAGCCTGTGCAGCAGAAAACTTGCCTTTGCCGAAATTACTTTGCGAACCAGGGCGATCGCTAATTGCCACAGCTTGCGTCACAGCTTACACTATAGGTTCTTCTAAAGTTATTCCCGGTATTCGTACTTACATAGCAGTTGACGGTGGTATGTCTGATAATCCCCGTCCGATTACCTACCAGTCAGTGTATCGTACTGTAGTTGCTAACCGCATGTCTGCTTCCTTGACACAAACAGCTACAATTGCTGGTAAACATTGTGAATCAGGGGATATTTTGATCAAGGATGCCCAACTACCTAAGACTGAATCTGGAGATATTCTCGTAGTTATGGCAACTGGTGCTTACAATTACAGTATGGCATCTAATTACAACCGCCTGCCCAAATCAGCTGCTGTTGTAGTAGCCAATGGCGAAGCAAATTTGATTTTGCAACGCGAAACTTATCAGGATTTGATTCGACAGGACTGCCTACCAGAAAGACTTAAGAAGAATGAAGGATAAAGGCTGAAGGATGAAGGATGAAAACTCAAGGCTGAAGGATGAAGGATGAAAACTCAAGGCTGAAGGAAAAGGATGAAGAATAAAAATAAGAATTTAGGTTTTATAGTTCATACTTTATATTTCACACTTGATACTTCATACCTTACACTTGATACTTCATACCTCACACTTCATACTTTACACTTGATACTTCACACTTCATACTTCATAGTTTCACCCCAGATGTCATGGGAGATTGGTGGAAGCAATGGCTGATAAACCAAGGTTGGTCTCAGCCTTTGCTGCTTGAGACTCTGGATATTGTTTTAGTACTGGCGCTGACGTACATGATACTAATTATTATCAGTGAGCGCCGGACACTGTGGATGGTGCGAGGTTTTATTATTTTGATGCTGGCATCAGCCATCAGTGGGAGGTTACAGCTACAATTGCTAAATTTTGTACTAGAAAAGTTAGTGATTGGCTGTGCTGTCGCAATGGCAGTTGCTCTCCAATCAGAGTTTCGGCGATTTTTGGAACAATTAGGACGTGGTGAATTCTGGCAATTATTTCAACCGTCCCGTCTAGCAGTTCCTAAATCTGATAGTGTAATTGATGAAATAGTCGAAGCAGTCAGAGAACTGTCGAAAAATCGGATAGGTGCGCTACTAATTTTGGAAACGACTGGCCCTATTGATGAACGGGATTTTTCTGTACCAGGAGTAAAACTGAACGCTGAAGTGTCCAAAGAGCTAATACAAACAATTTTTCAACCGAAAACTCTCTTACACGATGGTGCTACATTGATACGAGGTTCTCGGATCGTGGCATCTGGTATAATTTTACCGCTTTCGGGACGTACAGCTTCGCGCCAGTTGGGAACACGCCACCGGGCGGCGATGGGAATAACTGAGCGGGTCGAGAATTGCATTTGTGTCGTTGTATCTGAAGAAACAGGTTCTATTTCTTTAGCGGAAAAGGGAACTCTAAATAGACCACTGACGATTACGAAGCTGAAAGAGTCTCTAGAAGCGAGATTTTCCCCAACTGTGGATCGGGAGGCTGTTGCTCCTGGTTTGATCAGTTTAGGTCGTCAGATTCGTAGTCAGGCCTTAGCATTGGTTTCACGTTTACTCGGATTACCATCGACCGCATCGCGAGACAAAAAATGACAGCACAACAAACTGAACTGCAATATCTGCCTCTTGACTTAAAACGAGAACTACTGCCCAAGCACGTTGCGGTGATTATGGATGGCAATGGTCGATGGGCAAAGCATCAAGGGCTACCCCGAATCATGGGTCATAAAGCTGGTGTTGATGCCTTAAAAGATTTACTCCGTTGTTGTAAAGATTGGGGGATCGAAGCCCTGACGGCTTATGCGTTTTCTACGGAAAATTGGGGAAGACCGCACGAAGAAGTTGATTTTTTGATGACTCTATTTCAGCGAGTTTTGCGTCAAGAACTGCGGGAAATGGTGGAAGAGAATGTGCAAATTCGGTTTGTGGGTAACTTGAGCAGCTTACCGCGATCGCTACAAGCAGAAATTAGCCGTGCGATGGAAGAAACGAAAGTGAATCGTGGAATCAAGTTTACAATCGCTACTAATTATGGCGGTAGACAAGAAATTATTCAAGCTTGTCGGGCGATCGCCCAAAAAGTCCAACAAGGTCTACTCCAACCAGATGAAATTGATGAAGCCACCTTTGAACGTCATCTTTACACTATCGGTATTTGTGACCCTGATTTATTAATTCGCACCAGTGGAGAAATGCGAGTTTCAAATTTTCTCCTCTGGCAAATAGCCTATTCAGAAATATATATAACCGATACTCTCTGGCCTGATTTTGATCGCCATGAATTCCACCGCGCTTTGTGTGCGTATCAGCAACGGGAAAGGCGGTTTGGGAAAGTGTGAGGGGTGTGTAGACGCGTAGCGGCTTCCCGTAAGGGTGGGGTGTGAGGGGTGTGAGGGGAAAATTATTTATCTCACTCCAAATAGATCCCTACTTCACTTACAGCAAGCCGCGCACAGTGCGTCTACACACTCCTGACACTCCCCCTACTCCTCTACTCTTGTTCACTATGGTCCGGAAAACACAGCCTGTTCCACATCTCGCCGACTCAAGGAATATTTGAAGGCGCGTTGGATATCCTGTCCATTGTCTCCAACATTGAGATATCGAACTACAATTTGCTCAATGTCTAGCCAAAGTTCTGCTTGCCAACCAGGACGCTGGACGCGCCAACAATGTAGCTGCATTTCATCTTGTTCACAACCTTGTTCTCTTAACCACTGCTCAATTTGAGGAAGAGGGTGGTTATATAGTGGTGTGTCAGAAGGGGGAAGAGACATAACAATTAAAAATTAAAAATTAAAAATTAACAGGTGTAATATCAATCCTACAGGTTGTAAAACGGTCTCACCACGAGTTAAACCAATGGCGATCGCTAACAGCAAGCAACCTAAAAATGTTAAACCCAGAATAAATAAAGCGAAGATTTCACCTGATGAGAGGGGGCGATCGCTAGCATCAAGATAAGCTGATTTAGACCAGTCGTAGGAACGGGAAACGGGACGATTTAAATCGGGTGGTGCTTGAATTACTCCAAACCGAGAATAACCAATTTTCAGGTCATAACTTAACCGTCGTTCTGGGTTACTTAAGGTAGCGTAGGCTTCGTTGATTTGCTGAAATTTGGCAGTGGCGACAACTGTAGGTAAGCTTGTAGTATCAGGATGATAGCGTTTGCTCAATTCCCGATAAGCACGACGGATCTCGATTGGCGATGCACTCGGATGCAGTCCTAGCAGAGTGTAGTAGGTGTTCTCGCTGCTTTGTGACATTGCACCATTCTGATTCACGGCTGTTTGATTCACCTAGCGCTAAACTTTTTTCTAATATTCTAAACTTACTCTGTAACTCCTGGCTCAAGCAGAGTAGAAGAGGGAGTGGGGAGGTAGGGAGATCGGACAGGTGTAGGTTTTTTAGAGGAATGTGAGTATTGATTCGCACAGTCAGAAAATATAAATAGGAAATCTTGTGTAAAAGAGGCTCATAAGGGAAAAAACTCTTGCAGTTAAGCTGAGTATAGAAGATAAACTAGTAAAATCACATATTTATTAGTATAAAACTGCTCTATGTCCTTCAAAATAGATCGTGGATTGTTTAAATATGATTTCATAGACTACCACGCAATTTTAGGCGTGCCAATTAATACAAGTATTCAAGATATCCGCAAACGCTATCTGAAAATAGCCCGCCGCCTACATCCGGATAGTTGCGCTTTGTCTGGTGAAGTAGAAAAGGAACTGGCGAGCGATTTATTGTCAAAATTGGTGAACCCCGCTTACGAAAAACTATCTCAAGAAAAAAATTATACAGAATACACCCTAGTTCTCTCGCAGATGGGCAGGCGTTTAGTTCAAGAATCTGCTTCGGTGGAACTAACTAGCGATGTCGCAAAACAATTAGTAAGTATACCCAACTTAGAACAAGCTTACAAAATGGCGATCGCCAAAATAGCAGAAACTCAATATAACTATTTACAGCAATCAATAGAAGTCATTGCTCAAATCAGTGAATTGAATTTAGTTTACCTCATGCGGAGTGCAGGCAAAGCAGTCTCAACACCGCCTCCTCCTCCTAAACCCACACTTAACTCCACTACACCACAGCCAAATACAGCAACTGCACCTCCACCCCCGCCAGCAGCAGCCAAAGAAGATTCAGCAGCAGAACATTACCTCCGTCGTGCTCAAACTTTAATTGATAAAAACCAATTTGCCCAAGCCAAGGTAGAGTTACAAGATGCTCTGAAGCTAGAACCTAAGAATAGTCGCTGTCATAGTCTCATTGCACTGGTGTATATGAAACAGAATCAGCTGAAAATGGCCAAAATTCACTTTGATAACGCATTAAAATTAGACCCCAACGATCAACTAGCATTGACATGGAAACCTAAAATAGAAAAAGCTTTGGGGTTAGGACCTACTAGCTCCCAAGTGACTTCACCTTCTAAGACTGCAACCAAGCAGCCAGATAAATCGGGAGGTGGCGGTTTGTTTGGTGGTTTGTTTGGTGGGAAGAAAAAATAGTCAGTGACAGGGGCGACTGTGTGATCGCATAATCGTAGCAGCTTACCCCTAATCTTTGGACTAAAACAATACACTAGCTGAGTACAACACACTGCTAGCAAATTTCTCACCGACAGCAAGGTACTGGAGACGAAAATTTCTAATGGCGTTCAAATCAGATAATATGATCCGATATACGAGGGACTTTGCAACAAAACAGGACTAGTGTAACGGAGGATAAATGGTGTATCAACCACCAGCGGGAGCTAGAGATCTATTACCCCTTGATGTCGCTCAGAAATGCTGGATAGAAAACAGGCTACAGCAGGTATTTCACCGCTGGGGGTACCACAGAATTATCACCTCAACCCTAGAGCGGATAGATACGCTGATGGCGGGAGGTGCTATTCAACGCTCAACTGTGATTCAATTACAAAATGCTGAAGATGAAGAATTGGGACTGCGTCCAGAACTGACAGCCTCAATTGCTCGTACCGCTGTCACTCGCATGGCGGGGGTCACCTATCCCCAGCGTCTATACTACAATACCAATGTCTTTCAGCGCACTTGCGATTATCGGCGCAATCAACCCCAGGAATTCTATCAAGCCGGGGTAGAATTATTAGGTAGTGGCGGCTTACTTGCTGATGTAGAGGTATTGCTTCTACTAGCAGATTGTTTGCAAGCACTCTCAATTAACAACTGGTATTTAATCTTGGGTGAAGCGGGAATTACCCAATCACTGTTGCAGGTATTTCCTGCTAACTTACGCAACCAAGTCCGCAATGCGATCGCCCATCTTGACAGAGTAGCGATAGACAATTTACCCTTAACAGAAGAATTACGTTCCCGCGCCACAACAATCCTGGATTTGCGCGGTAACAGTGTAGATGTTCTACAGAAAGTCAGTAGCCTCGATTTAGATGCTCCCCAACAAGAGGCGGTGAATAACCTCAAATCCTTGGTTGAATTACTGGAAAATCAGGGAAATTTCCTATTAATTCTAGATTTAAGCCTGATTCAAACCTTCGACTACTATACTGGCATTTCTTTTGAAGTAGTTAGTGATACTGAAGCCGGAGCAAGAGTATTAGGTCGTGGTGGCCGTTATGACCAGCTTCTAGGACAGTATCACCCCCAAGGTGATAATATTCCTGGTATTGGCTTTGCATTATTTATTGAAGATTTATACCAGATTCTTTCTTGTTATCAGCAATTACCGCAAAAAACACCGCCTAGTAACTGGTTAGTTGTGGCAGAAAACAACCAAGCCTATGATGCTGCTTTTGCTTACGCCCAAAAACTCCGTAATTCTACTCACTTGGTGCGAGTAGAAATGGATTTGGGAGGACGAGACGCCGAAGCAATTCGCCAATATGCACGCGATCGCTCTATTGCTCAGATCGCTTGGGTGAAAGCTGATGGCTCAACAACAATTGAGTCAAATAATTGAGATGATGTGAAAAATAAAGATACCCGATTTCTTGTGGAAATCGGGGATCTGTTTTCAAAAATGATGTTTTATATTAGAAATCGAACACCGATGCACACCGATAGACACAGATGAATAATGCGTGTACGTTGATGTCATATATTAGCTTATATCTTCTGCCTTCTGCCTTCTGCCTTCTTGATTAGGCTTACTAACAGATACATAAAACTTTTCTAAGGATAATATTGACCAAAAAAATCTGGTTCTTACGAGCAATACACCCAAAGTAATTATTCCCAATAGTATTGTTGTTAATTTATTTCCAAGATAATGGGAACCAATCATCACAGTATGCATGGAACTCAATAATAAAGCTGGTATAGCCAATAGATGAATCTGTCGCCAGCGCTTGCCTAAAGACTTTTGCAACGAATCAAAACTTGTCATAGCAGCAGGAATCATCAATACCAACGCTATAGCACCCGCAGTCATACCCAATTGAAACTCAGGCGGTAAGAACCAGAAAGCATCAACATTCCATTGCAGAGAGTGTTCCATCATGTGGACGGCGTGGACAACGGCAAGTACAAAAGCACCTACCCCTAAAGCACGACGATAACGTAAAGGTGCTGCCCACAAGTAACTTACCGGACGAGCAATGAGGGCTAGCATTAACAAAATCAGTGCTGCATGACCGGTATAATCTGCCATAGTGTCACCAGTCCGCAGCAGTGTCAGCATACCAATGGTGAGAGTTACCCAACCACCAAGACGAAACAATTGACTGCGCCTGTCTTTACTTAAGACGGATGTAGACACACCTACAGCCAACATCATTGGGAACGTTCCTAAACCAAAAGCCAGCATTGTTGCTGCACCCATCCACAAATTACCAGTTTCCGCAGCTTTAATTTGGGCAACATACAAAAAGCCACAGGGCATAAAACCCCAAGTCATCCCCAAAGCTGCTGGTGTCCACCAGCTGTTTTTTGAGGAAAGTTTGACCATTACATTACTCAAGCGGCTGTGCAAACTTCCCTGTAATAAAGGATGTAACACTGGTATGCGCGGCAAAAAGTCGGGTTTGATGTGTCCTAACCCAAACCAAATTAACATAATGCCAGTGAGAATCGCTATCCACTGCCGTAATTGACTACCAACTCCTGCCATTTGACCACTGGCAAGTAATACAGAACCCAGTACCCCAATTCCTGCACCAACTAGGGTATAACTCAGCATTCGTCCCAAATTTAGCAAAGTGTGAAATTTGATTTGCTGCCGCCAGTTACAAGCTTCTTGTTGATGAGACAAAGAAAAAGCCACAGCCAAGGGGCCACACATGCCTAAGCAATGTCCAAAGCTTCCTAAGAATCCTAAGGTTACAAGCAGCCACAAATCTAACATGCTAAAGCTGATTTTGTTCCATAGGGAACTTTAAGCTAAATATTCACCTCCTGTCAAAAGACAAGTCGTCAAACTCTCATGTGTGCTGGTCTTTGTGTCATCCACCGATAGATTATGGGTTGGCTGTGATGTCCAGTCCCCTATTCCTATTTTCCAGGGATCGTTTATGAATGTTGATTTGACGAACACCGATGCACACCGATGATCTATCTGCGTGTATCTGTGTCTATCTGTGTTCGTCATTCATCCACTTTGGTTGTGGCTGTCAGTCGTCTCACAAGTCCAATGTTTTTTGAGAAAGCGAACACCGATGCACACCGATGCACACGGATGGATTATGGGTTGGCTGTAAAGTTGGTTCCCTTGTCCCCTATCCCTATTTTGGCACACTGCGAATCTCAAATATAAAAGGCTTGACCTCTGGGAAGTCCATATGGTAAAGCCTTGCTCACCATATTTATGAGTGTGGATAAAAAACAGGTATCAATCTATGGTTCAGGCTTGATACTGTTGATATATGTATCAAAATCCACATAAATTTGGGTATTATCACTATTCTGATTGAGTATTCTCCCCGCCGCTAAACCAGCACGATCTAAGAGCCTTTCCACAGCCTGTTTAGCATTAGTACCACGCTTGAGAGTAAATAAAAGATTATTGTTGTTACAAGTATCGTATGTGGTGGCAGCAGCACATACAACAGGTTGTCTATTCAACGTACCAGAAATAATGGTTTTGAGAGTACCGTTATCATAGCTTCTTTGAAATCTATCCGATACTTCTTGACAGCGTTGTATAGGAGATAACTTAGAGGGAAAGTAATTGTTCGGAACCCAGCGAATCATTGGTATTTTCCTTCCACTATTAGTCTTGGCAAATGTCGTTGGATAACCTTTGCTAACAGCACAAAAGAAGGTTGTACCACTGGCATAACTAGGCTGATGGGTAATTGCAGCTGTGGTAGATGCAGTCAGCAAAGCAATACCAGAAACTCTCGCAACTTTTGTCAATACGGAACTACTACTGCTCATAAAAAGTGCGTGAATAATTAAAAAGCGTAAATCCCACTGTTGTGGGGATATAAAGAGCTACAACTTTTATTTGTAGCATTTCGGAATCATACTCAGATATATCAGTAAAAATAACATTATTTAAATGTGAAAATAGTTAAATATATTTATGGATATTTTTATTTGATTAAAAGGTAGCAAATTATACTCAAATCTTGTCGATTGCGATCGCGCTATCAACTCCATCACATGATTAACTGATGTCTTGCACTTCACAAATGATCTTTAAATGCGATCGCTGACAAAGAAACAAGACTTTAACCGAGAAGTCTTGTTTTGAGAATAGTTTAGTGCTTGATTATCCCTAATCACAACTAACAAAGACCAACCGACAAAACCGTATTTATCCAAACCAGTGAGATGGTTCACAACCTGGTTGAACCGTTTCACAGAGATGACGACTGATCCCATCAGATTTTTCTTGCATGATTGAATAAATACCTTGGTGAATCAAGGTCTCTAAGTGTATTTGATATTCCAAGGGGCTACGAGGTAACTTGTAGTTTAGACAACAAGCTTGCTTGGGTTCAATCGCACTGTACATACAAGGAATACGGCTAAAAACATAGTTAATCAGGTCTTGGCGTAACTCAGGAATAGCAAACGCTTGTTGATATGGATGATAAGGATAAGTATCTAAAACACTTTCAATTTCTGCTATGACTGATTGCTGTGTTAAATTGAGTACAGTTTTCATCGGTTCTAAACCCCTTTTTGAATCAATTGGTAGCCGCTGGCTGATATAGAGCGATATTTATCAAATGATGATTACAACCAGTAAATAGCAAAGAATTTAAGTATTTATTGCTCTTTTTTCACTGAACCTACTATTAAGGTAAAGTGTGAGAAAATAGGAACAGTCTTTCTCAATAAAGATTAATTTTGAGGAATCAACAAATACTTAAATCCATAACTAAGACCCTGGTCAGCATTGACAGATCTGTATCTAATAATAATTATTTCAATTTCATGATTTTTGGTTCATAAAGTATACAAAAATAATCTTATTGCTCCAAAAAGTTCACACTATTAACAAAGTTGTGAGACTTTATAATCAACCGTTGTTGCGATTTAGTAAAAAATTGATAATCATCTTAAACCTTTACTAACTAGCAACAAGTAAGACTGAAATTATGTTTCCTCCAAATAAAATAAGATTGCATTATGTGTGAATTAATGAGTCCAAAAGCATAACACCTTTTTTGTATAATTGCCACACTGTTTGTACTGTGTAGGTGTAAGTAGATTTTCCAGGCAGTTTTAGTGAAACAATGGTCTTATTATCATTAGTTTTAAGCAAGTGTACCCAAAGAGTTCAAGTAGGTTACAACCATTATCCTAGTTAGTTTTGAGCTAACTTCAGCTTTAAGCCCCGAATTGATTTGAGGCGGGTACATCAACTAGGTGTAAGATATGAATCACCCCTTGTGCTCTGCCCCGATGCCTCTGCCATCTACCCTCAAGCTAATAGTAGAATAAGGTACAGGATAAAGCTGCATGGAAGGGAGGCAGGGAAATTGGATGAACTGAGGGCGGCACTCGAACTTGCAACCGAAGATGAATTGCAAGACTTAACGGCAATTCTGTTTAGCCGTAAGTTCAATCCCCTAGATTATGTTCAGACACCTGAACCAATAGAAATACAAAGCCAAGGTCGTGAAGCTTGGCTAGACGCACTGGAAGAACGCTTTCGTTTTTTGGCAGCCGATGGTGTGACGGTATTGCGAGGACGTACAAACCAGGTAACCTATCGGCAAGCGCTAGTCCAGGTATGTAAACATTTAAAAATTCCTTATTCTCATGATTTATCAACGATCGATTTAGAAGCAGAAGTGTTTTTACATCTATTGGGTCGGGTGTGGAAAAAATTGCCGGAAAAAGAAAAACAAAAATTAACTGCACAAGTGCAGCGTCAGTTAGCAAAATCACAGCTGAATGAACCACTACCACTTTCGTTGCAGCGTGATCCTGTGGGGTTACTTTTAAAAGGAGGTAGCGCTTTAGCTGTCACCTCTGTGATCCAGCCACTGTTGCTGAAGCAAATTGCTCGTCAGTTTGCGATGCATTTCGCTACCTATCAAGTCACCAAACAAGCCGCACTCCAAGGTGGAGCTACTGCTACAATGCAGTTTCAAAACTACGTTACTTTGCAGATGGCACGACGGGGTATGGCTGTAAGTGCAGCTCGTTATGGTGCTGTTAGGAGTGTGTTTGCATTTTTAGGGCCGATGATGTGGGCTTGGTTTTTTGCGGATTTAGGATGGAGAACCATCGCTGTTAACTATGGTCGAATAATTCCAACTATCTTCGCTTTAGCTCAAATTCGGCTCACTCGTGCAGAATGCTGGGAAATAGCTTGACGAAATAGTCACTGGTCATTAGCCATTGGTCATTAGTTGTTGATTATTGGAATATAAGAAACAACTGAGAATAAACAACAGACAAATGACAAATAACAGATGACTAATGACTAATGACAAAAAACAAATGACCAAGTATAAATTACCTTTTTTAAGTCATCCTGACCCTAAACTGCAATTTTTGTGGAGTTCCGCCCAGGTAGGATTGCTAATCTTTCCATTAGTGCCATTGTGGGGAAGCGTGCTTTTAGGTGTGGCATTGTTGGGAACATGGCTAATAAAATATCGTAGTATTATTCGTCAACCTCATAATTTAGGATTTACGCTTTTAAGTATATTGCTTGTTCTTAGTACTGTGTTTGCCTTTGATCAAAAGGAGGCAATTCTTGGTCTATCGAATTTCTTGCCATTCATTTTATTTTTTGCAGCTTTTAGTGTCTTAATTCAAACACCACAACAACTGCGACAGCTATCTTGGATTTTAGTGAGTACTTCTGTAGTGGTAGTCGTCATTGGCTTAGGGCAATTATTTTTTGGTTGGACTACACCACGATACTGGGAAAAGATTTTTGGTTGGGCGATCGCATCAGGAGGAAACCCACCTGGTCGTATGGCTTCTACCTTCATGTACGCTAACACTTTGGCTGGTTATTTGGTAATAGCCTTTGTGCTGGGGTTAGGTTTATGGTTAGAAGAATATCAAAACTCAAAACTCAAAACTCAAAACTCAAGAGTTATTAGTTATTCTCCCTTGCGTCTTTTTTCTCCCACTCTCTCACTGCTTTTCCTTACCATAATAGTAATTGTTGATTTTGTGGGATTAATTTTAACCAACTCACGTAATGCATGGGCGATCGCTGTTTTTGCCTGTTTAGTTTATGCACTTTATCAAGGTTGGCACTTTTTGGTTGCTGGTATCACTGCCATAGCCACAAGTATACTTTTAGCTGCCTTTGCTCCTCAACCGATCGCTGAATTATTTCGCAAATTCATACCTGCTTACTTCTGGGCGCGGTTAAATGACCAAATGTATCCAGATAGACCAGTTGCTCTCCTGCGCAAAACTCAGTGGCAATTTGCCTGGACATTAACTCAGCAACGTCCTTGGACTGGTTGGGGTTTACGCAACTTTACCCAACTTTACCAAGCAAAAATGCATATTTGGTTGGGCCATCCCCACAACTTTTTTTTGATGCTATCTGCTGAAACTGGATTACCCGCAACTATTTTATTTTGCACTTTACTGGGCTGGATATTTCTAGCAAGTATGCAACTGTTGCTAAATTCCAAAACTCTCAAAACCGAAGACAGATTAATATTTTTCAGTTATCAAGTAGTCTTTGGAGTTTGGGTATTATTTAATACAGTAGATGTGACGCTTTTTGATTTGCGACTAAATACGCTTTCGTGGTTGATTATCGCTGCCATTTCTGGCGTAGTTTATCGCTACAGTCAGTACGAGAAATTCATTGCTAAGCACATTTAGCGTAGTGAAAAAAACTATTTTCGACATTATCTACACTAAATCAACAGTGAGAAAAACTTAAGTATATACACAGGTGGCAGTTAAATATTGAGTTAATAAAATTACTAATATCACGTCTGTGACTGTGAGTGTGGCTAATCACACATTTAGTCACTGTTGCTGATTGTTGGGAAGGTGTAGGTACACCCTTTGCGGGTGTTATCCTGCAAGACGGTCATCTCTAAAAAGATGCCCTTTTCTATGCTCAATAATTGATTAATAAAAATGTTACATCTAATTGTGAATTTAAGAAGCAATAAGGTTTTTTGGCAATGTCCAGAGTTTATTGGTTAACGAACACTCATGGAACACAGATGCACACTGATAATCTATCTGTGTTCATCGGTGTTTAATTTTTCAACAAGATTGTTGTCATATTTTTAATCCACATTAGGCGTATATTACAATGACTAAAAATAATTCCGTGGAAATTTGCCCAGCAGAATTTATTGGCTTGGTAAGTAACGAGTAACGCTAAGAGATTTTCTGGTAAATTTGTTGCCAATAGACTATCACAACTGTAGTATCTTAGAATAATATAAGGCTATACAAAAATTAATGCTGTTTGGTAGTCTACTAAAGCTAAACAATACAAAAGTGTAATACCAGGAGTAGAACAATCAAAACTGGTAGCTTTAGTCCCAAAACCCCAAGCTTATCAGCCTTTGGGATTTACAATATATTAAATGTTAATAAATGCTGAACTACTACTGCAATACCATCGCTGTAAGCGCCGACCTTATTTAGATATCCACGGTGACTTCAGGGAAACAGATGGTGCAAATGACTTGCTCCTAAAGTTGCAACAAGACAAAATCTTATACCAAAAAACTATTGTCTCACAGTGGAATTTTTACAAACCCAGTTATCCCCAAGGAGACTGGAACAGAGCGAAAGCCGCTACTTTGGAATTAATGCAGCAGGGCGTAGAGTGTATTTATCATGGTGTGCTGTTAACTCAGTACTCTGATGTCCAGTGGTACCCACATGAATTGACAGACGCAGAGAATATTACAGATACGGATGCGGAAAACTTATCAGCAACATCGCCCATTTCTCCGTGTCTTCGTTTCCCGTCTGCTTCTCCCATTTCTCCTAATTTAGAAAGATATACCCTTCTCAGCCGTCCAGATTTACTCATAAAAAAGCCAGGACAATCTTGCTTTGGAGATTGGATGTATGTTCCGGTGAATATTGAACTGGGAAAACGTCCTAAGCTGGAGTATCAAACTGTAGCAGCATTTCACACCCAAGTTTTAGCGATGGTGCAGCAAGCAGAACCCGAAACGCCTTGGCTAATTTTACGTGGTAAACAGACCAGATATCCAGTAGATTTGATGAAAGCTATGCCACAAATGCAGCGAATGTTGTGGGAGTTAATTCAAACTCTGGAAAGACAGCAAGCACCAGAAGTATTTATTAGTCGTCAAAAATGCAACCTTTGCCATTGGTATAGTAGTTGTTATGCGATCGCTCAATCTCAAAAACACCTCTCTCTACTACCAGGTGTCACACCCGTTCGCTACACTCAACTACAAGCACTAAATATCACCACATTAGAATCTTTAGCAAAAACAAGTCCAACTTTACTGGAAAATCTACCTGGTTTTGATAGCGAAGTCGCTTGTAAAATTGTCATCCAAGCTCAAGCTGTATTAGAAAATCGCCCACTCATATTACCTTGTCAAGACAAAATTTCCACTATCGAAGATGATGGAACTACAAACGAAACTATGGTAGTCAGTGGTATTTACCCAAAACTGAATTCACTGCTACTTTCTCCACAGCAAATAAATTATCTGAGTGTTAATAACTCACATCCAGATATATCACTTACAGCACCGATTGAGTTTTATTTTGACATTGAAGCCCAACCAGATCTGAATTTGGATTACTTATTAGGGGTTTTGGTTGTTGACAGACAAACCAATACAGAACAATTTTATTCTTTTTTAGCAGAAAAACCACAAGACGAAGAATTAATATGGCAGCAATTTTTGGATTTAGTATGGCAATATCCGGATGCGCCAATTTATCATTTTTGCGTGTACGAATCTGATACAGTCAAACGGCTGGGCAAACTTTACCGTACTCCCCACGCTGTTGTCCAGCCCATACTGAATCGGTTTGTAGATGTATATGAAAAATTAACCCAAAGTGTAGCATTGCCCGTGGAAAGTTACGCCTTAAAAGCGATCGCTCGTTGGTTAGGATTCGAGTGGCGCAATCCAGAAGCAAGTGGGGCTAAGTGTATATACTGGTATGATCAGTGGTTAAGAACAGGCGATCGCACCTTACTAGAAAAAATTCAATCTTACAACGAAGATGATTGCCGCGCTACACGCAGCGTCAAAGACTGGCTTGTCAACTTTTTTGCGGACTGAGCATGATATCGTGTTGTTGATTTTTGTAGTTAGCAACGCTTAGCCATGCACTTATTCAGAAAAATCCGGAAATTTCCCCAAATTATTTTATTTTTTCTCCCCATTTTAGTCATCAGTTTATTCTTTAGTAATTTAAGCTCAGCTGCTGTTGAAATTGCAGAAATAAAATTTATTGGTTCTGCTACTTTACCCAAAAAATTTTTATTTCAAAAAACAGAAGTGGGAGGTTTATCTGGCATCACCTATGATGCTAAAAATGACCTGTATTATGCCATATCTGATGACCGTAGCAACAAAGCTGCTGCTCGTTTTTACACTTTCAAAATAGATCTAAGCAAAGGTTCACTTCAAGATAGTGGCGTTACTACTATTGCTGTCACTCCACTACTTAATGAAGCTGGTAAAACATTTGCTGCTGGTAGTATCGATGCAGAAGGAATAGCCTTAACTAGCAAATCCACAGTATTTATTTCTTCCGAAGGTGATGCAAATCAATTAATAAACCCTTTTATCAAAGAGTTCTCTTTATCTTCCGGTAGGGCATTAACAACACTAACTATACCAACGAAATTTTTACCAGAGAAGAGTGGAAAACAAGGTATACGCAACAACTTAGCTTTTGAAGGTCTCACCATTACACCTAACGAGAACAATTTATTCACAGTCACTGAGAATGCTCTCATTCAAGATGGCTCACCAGCAAAGCCAAATACTAGTAGTCCATGTCGAATTTTGCAATATAATCTATTGACCAATCAACCAGAAAAAGAATTTCTTTATCTCACTGAACCAATCGCACCATTTTTTAATATATCCCGTAAATTTGCTAGCGGCATACCTGATTTAATAGCTCTTGACAACCAAGGACATTTTCTAAGTTTGGAACGGGCTTTTACTGATTTAGGATTTTATATTGCACTGTTTCAAGTTTCTTTAGCAGGAGCTTCGGATATTCATAATGTCGAAAGTATTTTGGCATTAGATACCAAAAACATTAAACCAGTCCAGAAAAAACTACTCTTAGATTTAAGAAAACTTGACATCTTTTTAGACAACATCGAAGGTTTAACTCTTGGTTCCAAATTGCCAAATGGACAGCGCTCATTAATCCTTGTCAGCGACAATAACTTTAACTCTCTGCAACGCACCCAATTTTTAGCTTTTGAACTCAAGATAGAATCACCACTGATTAGGCTATTACGTCGTCTGAGAAATCTTAATTTCCAACGCTAACACTTTTTGACACACACAAGATAGTGGTGGGTTCCAATCCCAATAAACTTTGCACGATTATGAACTTTTCACCTTCGTGTCTTTGGGTCTTGGTGGTGAAAAAATCATTTTATTAACCACAAAGACACTAAGACACCAAGAGAGTACATGATTTTAACTTACATTACCAAAGGGCTAGGGTATAGGGATAAAGTATGGATAAGCCTTAAACAAAAAAGCTTCTATCTTCAAAACCTTTGAAGCATTAAACCAGATTGCCATAATATTATTGATGTAATGTGATTTGATGTATAGAGTTATATCAATGCATTTCCATGGAAAAATTATATGAAACTTTGTAAAAAAGCAGTACAAAAATAAGCGAAAATACTTATTGGGAGTGGCTTTTGCGTCAGACTCAATAAGGAGTAGCGTCAAATGAAACAGGCATTTGTATCAGTAATGCCAAAATGTTTTGAGTCATGGTGTGGTAGGTTTGACGAAATTTTTAGTCGGCAAATCCGGGATCAAGTGTTCCGTCCATATCTAGGGAGGGTGATGAGAAAAAGTGAACGAACAGGCCACAGTGGCCGAAAACCTTCTCTGGATAGAATTGTACAGCTATAGCCAACAGAATTGTTGATTCCTAAGGAATTTTTAAAGTTCTAGAAAAGTAGTTTATTTTTTTACATAAAGTTACGGTCAACCCTTATCCAACAGGCAATTCCCGTGTTAGAAGCATGTATATTTGCAACAATATTGTGCGGATTTTTCGGCATTATCCTTAAAAAAAATCTTGTGATGAAGATTATTTCTATGGATGTGATGAGTACGGGGGTTATCGCCTATTACGTGCTGATAGCATCGCGAGATGGCTTGTTCACACCCATTTTTTCAGACGTCAAAAATGTCGCTTACTCTGATCCGGTTCCCCAGGCGGTTATATTAACGGCGATTGTGATCGGCTTTTCGATTCAAGCCTTAATGCTGGTCGGTGTCATGAAGTTGGCACGGGATAACCCAACATTAGAAAGCAACGAAATCGAGAAGAATAATACGCCATGAGTACTTTTACGATTGCCTGGATCGGACTCCCGTTTTTTTTAGGGTTCGTAATTTATCTAATCCCGAAACTGGATCGCTACCTCGCACTGGGGATGGCCCTTGTTTCTGGTGGATATGCGATGCTGCTATTTACCAAACCGCCACTGACACTGCAATTACTGGATAATTTCGGCGTCACATTAGTGATTGACCAATTGAGTGGCTACTTCATATTGACAAATGCCCTGGTAACGGTGGCGGTCATGCTCTACTGTTGGTACAGCCATAAGACAGCTTTTTTTTATGCCCAGACTATCATTTTGCATGGCAGTATTAATGCCGCCTTTGTCTGTGCAGATTTTATCAGCTTGTATGTGGCGCTAGAGGTGAGCGGGATTGCCGCGTTTCTCTTGATTGCCTATCCCCGCAGCGATCGCTCGATTTGGGTAGCTTTACGCTATCTGTTTATTAGCAACGTGGCAATGCTGTTTTATCTGGTGGGCGCAGTGCTGGCGTATAAGGCCAATCATTCGTTTAGTTTTGCCAGTTTGCGCGGCGCACCTCCCGAAGCAATTGCTCTAATTTTTCTGGGACTCTTGGTCAAGGGAGGAATCTTTATATCAGGATTGTGGCTACCGTTGACCCATTCCGAAGCCGAAACACCGGTGTCGGCCATGTTGTCGGGAATTGTGGTCAAAGCTGGTGTCTATCCGTTGGTGCGTTGTGCGCTGATGGTAAATGAGTTTGATCCAATAATCAGGCTCTTCGGAGTTGGGACGGCACTGCTGGGAGTGTTCTATGCAGTCTTTGAAAAGGATACCAAGCGAATGCTGGCGTTTCACACAGTTTCCCAGTTAGGCTTTATCCTGGCTGCACCGAAAGTAGGTGGCTTTTATGCATTGACCCACGGGCTGGTCAAATCAGCGCTGTTTCTGATCGCCGGCGCCTTACCTAGCCGCAACTTCAAGGAGTTGCAACAGAAGCCGATTCATACTGGAGTCTGGATTGCCCTAGTCATGGCCAGTTTCTCGATTTCAGGCTTTCCCATGTTGTCCGGCTTTGGGGCGAAGGTGTTGACATCGAAAAATTTTCTCCCTTGGCAAGCGATCGCCATGAACATTGCAGCCCTGGGAACAGCAATATCATTTGCCAAATTCATCTTTCTACCACGTGGCGGACAGGGTGAGGTGCAACGCGGTTTTTGGCCAGCGGTAATCCTGTTGATTGCTGGTCTGATTCTGGCCAATATAGTGTACTTTGAGGCGTATACTGTCGCAAATATTATCAAACCACTCGCGATTATCGGTGTGGGCTGGATCGCATATTTTTTGATTTTTCGACGATCAGTACTCAAGCTACCGCGTGTAATTGAACAATTTGAGCATCTGATTGGAATGATGAGTCTGATGTTGATCCTATTATTTTGGATGGTGTTTGCATGGTTGGGTATTTAAATCTGATATTGCGACTGGTCATCTGGTTTCTGCTCACCGCTAATTTGAGTGTGGCAAATATCATCATTGGTGTGAGTATTGCCCTTCTATTACCAGGAAGTCCCAAATCCTTAGGAAGATTACAGGATTGGTTACGGGCAATATTTGAGGTCATTGTGGCAATTCCACAAGCCTATATAGAAGCATTTGAAATCATCCTCCGTCCCCATAACCAAGAAGAAGTCACCTTAGAACGAGTTAAACCAGGACGAACGCCTGGGCTAATATTTTTGGATATCTTTCTGATCACATTTACGCCAAAGACTATTGTCTTGAAATACCAAGAAGATGGCTGGTATGAAGTCCACCGAGTTCGACGGAGGAAGAAAAAAGCATGAACTTGAACTTGGTAGTGATTGCAATGATTTTGACCCTGCTCATCCCCATCTACGAGGCATGGAAGGATGACAGTATCTGGCAGAAAATGTTGGCATTTTCCAGTATCGCAACCAAGACATCAGTCATGATCTTAGTCATATCCGTTTTGCGTGATGATTGGATGATCGGTGTTGCCGGGGTAATTATCCTTAGTGTGGGGAATGCTGCATTAATGCTGCTGGCCCATGTAATTAAACGCATGAGTGATGTATCAAGTTGAGTGAGATAAGTACTTAGACGGAATTAATTACACACATTATTTTCTTGTTCCCTGTTAAATTTTATCCAACTACTTATGATCAACCTGTTTAGCTATATCTGCATCGGCATCGGAATTGTCTTCTCGTTTTGGGGAACCTCTCACCTGCTCGGCAAGCGTTCAGTATTATTCAAGCTGCATAGTCTTTCCGTGGCAGATACCCTGGGATCGATGAGCATTATCTTCGGCTTGCTTCTGAAGATTCCCAGTGAATGGCCGTTACTTATCCTCGCCATTATCTCT
Source organism: Fischerella major NIES-592 (assembly GCF_001904645.1). Classification (NCBI taxonomy): domain Bacteria; kingdom Bacillati; phylum Cyanobacteriota; class Cyanophyceae; order Nostocales; family Hapalosiphonaceae; genus Fischerella; species Fischerella major. The sequence continues at coordinate 636,646 of NZ_MRCA01000002.1, forward strand.
TTGGCAATCTGGAATACGATGCTGGGGTATGTGTTGGCATACTGTTCCAGTAGAGGAGGTAATAATGATTGATAGCTATATCTATGTCATCATCGCTCTGCTGCCTTTGGCTGCGTCTATGCTGGTACTTCAGGTCAATCCATACCACGCCTTAGTCATCCGTGGCATCCTGGGAGCAGTGGCGGTATTGGTATATGCAGTTTTGGGAGCGCCGGATGTTGCTTTGACTGAAGCATTGGTGGGTACTATGCTTGCAATTACTCTCTATGCAATTACGGTGCGTTCCTCGCTAGTCATGCGTCTGGGCGTGATTAAAGACGAGTCGGTGGAGGCAGATGAAGATCACCATTTTGGGCAACTGATGGATGAGTTACGAACAATTTTTGGCAAACGGCATATGCGCCTTGAATTAGTAACCTACACAAATATGCAGGCTTTGCACCGGGCGCTGCTGGACAAAGAAGTCCATGCGACTTGTAGCCGAGCAGAACACAGCGATCAAAACGGTGCAGTACCTGGGGACGAAGAGCCATCGTATCACACCACGACCAGGGTGCAACGCATCTATGAAATCATACAAAACGAACTTTCTTTACCAGGGACAACCCTAACTTATGTAAGTACACCAGAGTCAGGGGAGAAGCATTGATGAAATGGGTCTATATTATCGCAGGGATAGCGCTGTACGTCAAAATGCTCGTCATTCCCAACCCAGCACCAGACTTGTCAATCTCTATAGTCGAGTCCATTGTCCGAGATAGTGGAGTCCCGAATGCAGTTTCAGCGATCATTTTCAGGAATCGTCTGTACGACACTATCTTTGAAGTAGTTGTATTTACAATTGCGATCTTGGGTGCTAGTTTTCTGTTGGCGAATGAAAGACCGTCTTGTACAATCTATCAATTCACCGATCAACCATCAATTGTCCTGGCGCGCCTCGGAGCAACAATTGCCGCGTTGGTGGGTATCGAATTGGCGATTCGGGGGCATTTGAGTCCTGGTGGTGGTTTTGCAGCTGGGGTAGCGGGGGGAACGGCGATCGGTCTAGTGGCGATTACCTCATCATCACAGTGGATGCAGGCGATCTACAAGCGCTGGCACGCTGCTACCTGGGAGAAGGTTTCGGTTCTGATTTTCATTGTACTGGCGGTGATCACTTTGGTTGGATTAGAATTACCCCACGGAGAATTGGGCGCACTTGTCAGTGGCGGGGTTATCCCTATACTTAATATTCTGGTGGCAGTAAAAGTCGCCTTGGGGTCGTGGGCGGTTATTTTGGTTTTTATTCGTTATCGGGGATTGTTGTGAGATTTCCCATCGGTGGGTACAGGATAAACTCAACTGCGATCGCATACAATCTCATTTTCAGGACAACAGATATCCTTTAATCCTTGCCAAATTTGAGCAACAGGAATCGTTGGTTAAATCCTAATGTTATGTTCGATTACTTAGTCCCGCAATACATAGCCCACACCACGCACTGTATGAATTAAACGCTTTTCGTTATTTTCCTCCAACTTGAGCCGTAGATAACGAATATAAACCTCAATAATATTAGAATCACCCATAAAGTCGTAACCCCAAACTTTTTCTAAAATTTGCTCACGAGTAAAAACTTGACGCGGATGTGAAAGGAGATATTCTAATAAGTCAAATTCTTTTACTGTTAACTCAATTGCTCGTTTACCTCGAAATACTTCACGGGTGCGCCGATTTAAACTCAAGTCTGCAAACTGCAACAAGTCTTCATCTGTTTCTTGAGTGCGACGGAGATGGGCGCGGATTCTCGCAAGCAGTTCTTCAATGCTGAAAGGTTTGACTACATAATCATCGGCTCCTGCATCTAATCCTGCCACGCGATCGCTCACTTCATCTTTTGCTGTCAACAAAATTACTGGCATTATAATACCTGTTGCTCGCAGACGGCGACAAATTTCTAAACCAGACAGTCCTGGTAACATCCAATCTAGAACTGCTAAATCAGGCGATGACTCTCGTGCTAAAGTTAGTCCAGTGATGCCATCATGGGCTATGCTTACTTTGTAGCCTTCACTACTCAGTTCTAATTCCATAAATCGCGCTAGTTTGACTTCATCTTCAACCAAAAGGATATGTGCTGTCATATTTTCACTTCTAAAGTAGGTAAAGCTCATCTGCACTTGATTATTTAACTGCGTTAGCAATCAAATGGCTTAACATCTGCCTTTAATATTCAAAAGTTTTGACTGTGTTAACAAATATTGCCTATTGCCTTCTATCCCTGTCTGCTGCGACTAACTATATAGGTAAACTGATTGTAAACGTACTTCCTTCTCCTAACTTTGATTGTACGCTCACACTACCTCCCATACCCTCTACAAGTGTCTTGACAATCGATAAACCCAAACCACAACCCCCAGTTGCATGAGAGCGAGATTCATTGACGCGGTAAAATCTCTCAAAAATACGGACTTGGTGTTGCAAAGGAATGCCATAACCCTTGTCGCAAACTTGAATAATAGCTTTGTCCTGAAGTTGATTCAACTTAAAAGTTATGGGTGTACCAGCTTCAGAATACTTAACAGCATTATCAATTAAATTCAGTAATACTTGTTTGAGACGACTGTAATCTACTTTTACTTCAATTGGGTATTTGATTGAGTCGATGGTAATTACGCGATCGCTATATTTCTCTGCCATGATCACGACTTCTTCAACTAAGTCATTCAGGACATAAGATTTCATTTGAAACTGCAAATAACCACTATCTGCTCGTGCTAAATCAAGTAAATCTTGTAGCAGACGAATGGTACGTTCAGCTTCCGATGCAGCAGTTTCTAAAGCTTCTTGTTGAGTTGGAGTTAAGTTATTTTGTCTTCGCAAGACGCTTTGCAAATAACCATGTACAATTGTTAAGGGTGTACGTAACTCGTGAGAAACATTACTCACAAATTCTCGCTCTTGCTCCCATGATTGGGAGAGGCGCGATAATAGCATGGTTAAAGTTTGAGCTAATTGTTTGACTTCGCTAGGTGCATTATCAACACATAACTGCGCTTTTCCTAAATCTTCTGTGGAAATGACAGCAGTCATTTGACTTAGCTGGCGCAGAGGTTGCAGAGAACGCTTAATATAAAATGCGATCGCAATTATGAACACAATAATTGCCAAAATACTAGTAATACTTAAACTTTGTACCATTACCACAAACATCGTTTGTTCGCGGGTAATATCCTTAACTACAAATAAATCGCCTAGTAAATTACCCTGCACTTCTACCGATCCACCACATAAAACAAAGTAGCTTTGATTAACTTTGTAAACTTGTGATTTAATTGGCATCCTAGTTAAAGACATCAATTCATCTACCATAAAATCAGACAATAAATCTAATGTGGCAGATTTTGCTATTATTTTATTGTCAGGGCTTTTTAACCATAATAATGTATTGGTATTCGCCAAATTATTAATAGCCTTTTGCAAACCAGTTTCAGGTTGCATCATTTCACTATAAAGTTGTACGTCTTGTGGTAAACGCTTGGCTATTTGTTCTATATCATTTTTATGACTATCAATTAAAATTTGTTGCATTTTCCAACTAGTCCATGTAGCGAGGCTACCTAATACCAAAGCTGAAAATGCAGCTATGCCAAGGGTTAGGCGTAAATTTAATGAAAATGGGTCTATATTTGTCCAAATTTTTCTGATTTGCTTCACTGTTTTGGTTTGATTTGAAGTGTCAAAGAAGACTTTAATAATCAACTAAGACCATTAAATATAACTTTAGTGTTAACTGCTATATTAATCCGATTTTATTAATTAATTTACTCTTGGAGGCAGGCAATAGGAACTCTTGTAATAAAAAAGAAGACTCTTCGAGGTGTACCTAGCTTCGCAAAAACCAAAGAGGAATCCTATACACTTTCTAGTTAAAAGTTGATTTGAACTGATAACTTTAATGCAGTCCTTAACTTCATCCTGTTTTTGCAAGTTAAAATACTCCGCAGTATACCCAAAGTTGGCAGAAGAAATGATAAAAATCTGGCTAAAATCCCGTGAAAACTCAAAAATTTTCACTCTACCTGTTGTAGCAATTGGCGTAGAGTCTGAAAAGGAAAATACAGAAACAAGCAACTACTAACTATGAAAAAATCAGTGTAATTACTGATTTGATCCCCAAAATTATGAACTAGTCATTCAGTTTCAGTGTAATTTCTCATACTTGTTAATTCATAAATATGTTAAACCAGTTTTACAGGTATTTACATATTTTTACTGGCATGAACTTGTCAAACTTTTATAATCACTTGTATTGCTTTTTATAGTAAATAAATAAGGTTTAAAAATGTTGATTAATTTTGTTGTTTTAAAATATTAAAAAGATCAAGGAATAATTCATTTTATGTTGCAAAATGAAATTCATCGTCAAGTAAGACAAAAAACAGAATTAGATACTTATATCGGCAAATTTCTCAACAATCGTTATCTGATTAGAGATTTAATTGGCAAAGGTGGAATGGGTAGAGTCTACCTAGCAGAAGATGTTGCAAAAGGAGGTATGGCAGTTGCAGTTAAAATTTTGTCTATGAATTTAGCTAATCAACAACTTTCTCAACGCTTTGCTAGAGAAATTTTTATTGGCGCTCAACTAGGACGCAAAAGTACACACATCGTTCGAGTATTGAGTTATGGTGTCACTGAGGACAAAATTCCTTATTATGTTATGGAGTACCTGCAAGGAAAAAACCTTAAACAAATTCTGAAGAATGAGACTTTGAAAATACCAAATTTCTTAGAAATTTGTCATCAAATTTGTTTGGGTTTACAGTGCGCTCATCAGGGTGTCAGTATTAAAGGAGAAATTTTCCCAGTTATTCACCGAGATATTAAACCAGAAAATATATTTATTATCGAAGATGATAGTAAAGATAGGATTGTCAAAATTTTAGATTTTGGTATTGCCAAATTTTTAACTGAGCGTACTGGAATTACACTCGCTGAGTCTTTTATTGGTAGTTTACCTTATTGTTCTCCAGAACATATGGAAGGACGTAAACTCTTAGATGTGCGTTCTGATATCTACAGCTTAGGAGTATTGATGTTTGAAATGCTAACAGGCAAACATCCATTCCAAATAAAAAGTAATTCTTTTGCTGATTGGTATCAAGCTCATCGCTTTCAAATGCCCCCTATGTTTGAAGATATAGCACCTCAGATATCTATACCCAAGGAACTAAAAAAATTAGTAATGAGTTGCTTAGCTAAAGAAGTAAGCGATCGCCCTCAAGATATTAGTCAAATATTAGTAGTATTAGAACAGTTACAGCGTAAATATAATAATCTTATTTCTGATAACCAGAAAAATATTCAAAATCAAGAACTATTACAGTTAGTACCTGTTACGTCATTATCTGAAAAAATTTGTTTACAGAAGAGTTGGCCGAAAAATCAACCAATAGCTCCAATTTGCTTTTCACATTTATTACCCACTCCACAGGGAAGTGTACCTACTTTTTGGGCGATGTTAGCTAAAAAAGAAATCGCTAAATTTATAGATAATAATAATTATACAGAATTTATCTTTCAAAAAAATCTATATCCTATTATCTTATGGATAACTGTGTTATCAGATGCACAAGCTCAACTGACACGATGGCTATCTTGCTTTTTAGACTTAAAAGATATTAAAGGACAAAAACTAGTACAAAATTTAGTAAATACTGGCTACTATCATCTACTATTTTTTGCTTTAGAAGAGCCAACAGTTTGTGTGAATGTTATCACCTTAACTCTGAGTGCATTTCAGCGTCAGCAACTATTAGATTGGTTAGATTATAGCCAAAAGGTCAATGCAATATCTTCTCTTAATGAAAGTAAAACAATTCTGAAAACAGAATATGAAAAAATTAAACCCGATATTTTGCAAAAGCTTGTAAACAAGCAAAAACAAACAAGATTTAATATTAAATATTGGTTACTTAATTTATATGGTCATATTTTAAGTTTATTTCCACGCTCTTCTTTGATTGAAGAAGGCAGAACTACGAAAGTAGGTAAAACCAAAAGAAAATTAGTAAGGGATTCAAGTCTTCATTAATCGTAGGCGGTAGCCTTCCTGTAGGGTAAACTAGATTTATCGTAATTTATAACTTGCACCAGTAGCAAATACTGCTAAACATTAAAATTTAAAAGCTAACTAGGTATACCCTTTTGGCTATCACCATCAAAAATAATTCATTGGGTCTACTGGTGTACCATTTTTGCGAACTTCAAAGTGCAAGTGGGGTCCTGTAGATAAACCTGTGGAACCAACAGCAGCGATCGCTTGTCCGCGTTTTACTGTTTGCCCTTCCGAAACATATAATTCACTAGTATGTCCGTAAAGTGTAGTTAGACCGTTGCCGTGATTAATAATTGCAGCTTTACCATAACCGCCATACCAACCAGCAAAAATGACTGTACCTGAGTCGGCGGATCTAATTGTACTACCGTAGCTAGCAGCAAAATCTTGACCTGCGTGAAAACGGCGATAACCGAGAATGGGATGTACTCGCCAACCGAAGGGACTACTGGTAGGTGCATCGGTAGGATATGCAAACATACCTGTACCACGAATGATGACGCTGTTGCGGCTGTTTGTCTTGGCTGTTGCTTCTGCCTCTGCTACCTTTTGTTGAATTAAAGTTGTAATTGCCTGGGAGTCCTTCTCTAGCTGGGTTTGTGCTGCTTCTAATGCCAAGCGATCGCTATTGAGACGCCCAATTAATTCCTGCTGCAAGTTTGCTTGGGTTTGATAATCTGCTTTTTGAGCAAGTAATTGCTGCCTCATCAAGGCTATTTCATTTTTTTGCTGTTCTACTGCTATTTTTTGGTTGTTGATCTCGTTAGCCTGGGCTGTAAGTTTAGCTAAAATTTTCTGGTCTGCCTGATAAACTAACTTCAAATAACGACGGTGACTAATAAAATCGCTGAGATTTTGGCTTTGCAGCAAAACTGCCCATCCCTGGTTCACTGGGGAACGTTGCAAAAAGCGTAGTCTAGCAATTGTCGCCGCTTGTCGTTGTTGATAAGCAACTTCTTTGACTGCTAAATCTGCTTGTAGCCGCTGCAAGCTTTCTGTTGCTAGTTTGAGGCGTAATTCACTATCTTGAATTTGCGTGTTAGTGGTTTTGAGGTTTTGCTGCAAGTCGTTCAGCCGTTCTTGGGCTGCTTGCTGTAAATTGGTTAAGTAATCGCGTTCCTGTTTGACACTTTGATGCTGTTGATTAATTTGCTGCTGCTGCTGTCGCAAATTTGTAATTGCATCAGATGTCGTTGCTGATGCGTTAGTTGGTAGTCCTAGTAAAATGCATAAAATTCCACAAAATGCAAGACAAATAAAATCATAAATTCTCTTTTTTTCTAGAAATAGCGCTCTCATGTTGTTTAGATAGAGCTAAGCGATCGCTCAAAACATCATGAGTAGTGTTCCCAAAAATTTGTTAAGTGTAACGGGGAAGTAGCTACGGCGACAGACGTAATTGAATGAAAGCATAATCATTGAGTTGCTTTAGGCGTTTTTTTGCGGGAGCATCCCAAATGTTTGAGTTTATTTTTAAACGCAGAGGATCACAGAGGTTGACGCACTAGGTAGCAGAGTGTTGAGCAGAGCTACTTAGTTCTGTGTTGAGATCAGTAAGCATTCGCCTAACAACAACTACCACTACTACTACCAACTCAGGAGGGTTGTGAGGCGATCGCGTTGATTTGAAATTCGATAGCACTTCATCTACCCTCCAGCAATGCCCAGGAGGGTTTAGAGTTTTTATGGCAATCCGAATAAGGAAAAATCAGATGTTCATTTATCAGTTTATTCACCTCACTACCACTACCACCACAATCGCGCCTGGAGGGACGTGAGGATAATTGCTGCCTTGCAAATTGAAACTCAACCGCCCCTCTAGGTCAAACCTAGAGGGTTTTTTATTAGCAAAACATTGATTTACAGGAGATACAACCATGTCTGATCATCGAGAACTAGCAAAAGTAATGGATCTATTTCACTTTGAGGAGCATAGTCCGGGAATGATCTTTTGGCACCCAATCGGGCTTCAGCTGTTGCGGCTGATTGAAAATTTTATGCGAGAGATTTATCAAGCTCATAATTTTGAGGAAGTGCGATCGCCCATAGCCTTGAGTCGATCACTTTGGGAGCGATCAGGACACTGGGAAAAGTTTCGTCAAAACATGTTTATCGTGAGTAGTTCGGACGCTGAGGAAGAACCAGATTACGCCTTGAAACCGATGTCCTGTCCAGCGCACATTGCCATTTACAAATCTTACAAGCGGAGTTATCGAGAAATACCGATGCGATTGATGGAATTTGGTATGGCTCATCGCAACGAACCTTCGGGAACGCTATCTGGTTGTATGCGTTTGCGTCAGTTTGTCCAGGACGACGCCCATATCTTTTGTCGGGAAGCTGATATCCGGAATGAGATTAGCAATTTTCTCAGGATGGTCAAACAAGTTTATGCAGCCTTTGGATATAATAACTTTTCCATTCGGATTGCCCTGCGACCAAAACAACGTCTTGGCTCAGATGAACAATGGGATCGGGCTGAATATGCCTTGATTGCAGCCGTTCAAGCGCTGGGTTACGCCTATGAATTAGCGCCAGGAGAGGGTTCTTTTTATAGTCCCAAGATTGAAATCAGTATGCAAGATCATCTGGGAAGATTGTGGCAATGTGGTACGATTCAGGTCGATTTTAACTTTCCTCAACTTTTTGATTTGTCCTTTGTCAATCAAAAAGGAGATTTAGAGCAGGTAGTGATCTTGCACCAAGCAATTTTAGGTTCTTTAGAACGCTGGATTGGCATCTTGTTGGAAAATCACAATGGAGTTTTACCATTGTGGGTTGCTCCTGTGCAAATAGCCGTGGCTTCAGTTTCCGAAAAATCTGCGGATTGGGCAGAAGTGATTTTCAGAAGGCTAAAACAAATTGGAGCGAGAGTAGAATTACATGTGAGCGATCGCACGATTGCCAAAAAAATTCGAGAACTGTCCGCACGCAAGATTCCACTGATTGCTGTTGTTGGTGAAAAAGAAGCTATCAATCAATCTCTCAACTTGCGTCGTCTGGGAATTGTGGGACAGCAGGAAATTCAGCTGGCTGAGTTAGAAGCAGAATTGGTCAATCCTCGTAACCCCATATATAGTATGGGCTAGGGAATTACTGGGAGGTGGAGTGTGGGGAGTGTGGGGAGTGTGGGGAGTGTGTAGACGCGTAGCGGCTTCCCGTAAGGGTGGAGTGTGGGGAGTGGAGGAATAACCACTAACTACTAACAACCAACAACCAACAACCAACAACCAAATCAATATTCGTCAATGAAATTTGTTCGCTAGACACTGAAGCAAAATTCTAGTTGTGCCAGCATTAATTTAAAGATAAGTAACTAGACGCAAATAAACACAACTACTTGACTGGGTGTATCAGGATAGGGGTAAGCTACCAAATCTACCTCTGTACCTCACACCCAGCCTTCATCAGTTAGCTTTATTGGCAGTTCTAGCTCTCATTTCGTTATTTCTTCCCCGTCTTCAACATAGTCAATCACGGGAAAATCCCACAACCTTTGCATGAAAATATGACTTTTCCTACACCCCTACATCCTTAAACCCCCACATCCATTTTCAAGTCAGAGGATTCTAAAGTTAATACGAGGTTTCTATGAGTATAGGCAGAGCCATTCTTTTGATTGCTCTGGTTTTTCCAGGCTTGATGGTAGTAGCAACATCGATCTATGCATACAATGCTGATTATGCGACGATGGAAAGAACCGAAAGGTTTGTAGAACAGTTAGCAAGGCAAAGAAGAGCAGATGATAGACAATTACAATTAGCCTATCATCGGAGTATGGTGCATCGCATGAATGCCTTTACTAATGGCACCTGGGGATTTATCGGCGCTACGATCGCAGCCATTGGCATACATGGGTTAGCAATTACCAAAGAGGAATCAATTCAAGACCAAAAAAGATCGGGTAATTAGTGTTGGTGGTTGGTGGTTGATAGTTAATAGTTGATTGTTTCCAACCACAATCAACAAACAACAAACAACTAACAACTAAGCATATCAACAATAAACCTTTTGAGGTCAGACAAAGCGCGATCGCGATAACGTCCGTAGCGCTCTTGTTTATTTTTGATTTTCTCTCCTAACTCTGGTAAGATACCGAAGTTGGGTGGCATGGGTTGAAAATGCTTGGGTGAAGCTGAACTGATAAATTCAAACAGTGCCCCCATCATTGTTGTCGGTGGTACAGTTAACGGTTCTTTCCCTAAAGCGATGCGTGCGGCGTTTGTCCCGGCTAACCATCCATCGGCGGCGGCGGCTGTGTAGCCTTCAGTGCCAATTAACTGCCCAGCGCCCAACAATGTGGGACGATTTTTGAATTGTAAGGTGGATAGCATCAGCTGGGGAGCGTTAATAAAGGTGTTACGGTGCATCACCCCCAGTCGCACAAACTCAGCATTTTCTAAGCCAGGAATCATTCGGAAGATGCGCTTTTGTTCACTCCAGCGCAAGTTAGTTTGGAATCCTACCATGTTCCAAAGTTGCCCGGCTTTGTCTTCTTGTCGTAGCTGCACTACAGCATAGGATCGTTCACCTGTACGATTATCTGACAATCCTACTGGCTTTAAAGGCCCGTAGCGCATTGTATCTTCCCCTCGGCGTGCCAGTTCTTCTATGGGCAGACAAGCTTCAAAAAATTTCGCTGTTTCTCGCTCAAAATCCTTTAATTCTGTTTGTTCGGCGTTACATAGTTCTTGCCAAAACTGTAGATATTGCTCTTTGTTCATGGGACAGTTGAGATAGGCGGCTTCGCCTTTGTCGTAGCGGGAAGCCAGAAAAGCGATGTCATGGTTGATTGTTTCCCCGACAACAATTGGACTAGCAGCATCAAAAAAGCTGAGATATTCCATCCCGGTAAAGCGACGTAAATCTTCGGCTAGGTCGGGACTGGTTAAAGGACCTGTTGCTAAAACTACAATACCTTCAGGGATAGCACGTACTTCCTCCCGACGCAATTCAATTAAGGGATGTTGAGAGAGGGTTTGTGTCAAATCTTGGCTAAATTGTCCCCGATCAACTGCTAGCGCTCCTCCGGCAGGAACTTGGTGTTCATCAGCTTTGCCAATGACAATCGATTTTAATTGCCGCAGTTCTTCGTGTAACAAACCAGCAGCGCGATCGCTTGCCATTGCCCCAAAGGAATTGCTACACACTAATTCCGCTAAATGTTCCGTGTGGTGGGCAGGACTGAAGCGTTGGGGGCGCATTTCATAGAGAATTACTGGTACTCCCGCCTGAGCAATTTGCCAAGCTGCTTCTGTTCCAGCGAGTCCACCTCCTATGACTGTGATCGGTTGCTTTTCCATACTTTGGGTTTTAGTAAAACTTTTTATAGTTCTTAATTTATCTAATGTAGCGCCAACGTCAATTTTAATTGCTGTTAATTATTTCTTATGCCCAATTACCAATTACTCATTACCGCTAAAAGCGGATAGCATAAGTGCTTAAGCAAACATGATCTAAATAATTGCCATTTTGGCAACTTTTCACGCAAAGGATAAGTAAATTTAGTAATCATATGCCGTCCTTTAGCGAATTGCGAAAACCTCCTCCCCCGGTAGACAGCTAACTACCGGGGTCTTTCATTTATTAGTTAATTGTCATTTGTTGGTAGTTAGAGATGGGATGAATCGGGTCTGTACATTAGTAGTTGGTTATTCCTCACACTCCCCACACTCCCCATCTCCTCATCTCCATCCCTTATATCCAGCGCCAGTTATAACGATTCCACTCGTAAATACCTTGAATTTCATACTCAGCGCCGTTATTAAAGCGAACAACGCAATTAGTAAAAGATTCGTTGCCATTTTGAACTTCATCAATTTGAATGACTATGCAAGTAAACCATTCCCGTGGACAGGGGCCATCATCTTGTACCCATTCCCATAGTGCATTGCAGACTTCTATGCGATCGCCCACTTTCAGGATTAATGTATCTTCAGAATACTGATTAAAATGATACGGCTGAATGCGGTTGAGCCATTGTAACCCGTAGCGATCGCGGATAAATTGTACCTCTCCAGAGTCATTTTCACGTAGCCAGTCATTTAGTAGCTGCGCTTTCCATGAGAGGTTTTGCTCTTCCTGGGCTTTAATGTAACCTAAAAAAGCTTGTAACTCTTGCGGCGTCAACTCATCTAATGGGTTAGTTTCAGGTGACACTTCTAGATGAGAGTTTCCTTGAATTTGCTCGACTACTTGCAGCAATATCTGTTTTTGTATATCAGTGAGAGGGCAGTTAGCTATTTCACAGCGATTAAAGGCTGTTTGCAATACTGCTTCAATCTCATCTGGTTTCATAGGTAAACAGCTATTAACAGGCTACTAAATTAAACCCCACTGATTACTGATAGTAGTTTTTTCTCTAATCCTCTTCTAACTTGAGAGGCAACAGAGGGATATTATCCAGTAATTAGTTGAGTTTGATATTAATCTAATTATTACAAATTATATCTATGAAGATAGAGCAAAGATAAAAGAGTAAACGGGAACAGACAGCAGATTGACGAAGCGGAGTCGCGATCGCAAGTTGCAAATGAATTTGAATTTGGACTCTGGCAATTACTTCCTCTTGCTGCAAGGGTTTAGTAATGTAATCGACAACACCGAATAGATAACCCTTTTACTTTATTTTCTGTGTCTGACAAAATCGCATACTTAATTTCTCATTGATGATTGCCACAATAGCTCCGTTTCGTGCATACTGCTTCAGTCCCACTCAATATGGCCCTTACTCCTGTGATATTTGTAACGCTTGATTCATATTTTGATTCAGTAACGCCAAAAAAAGCTATATTTATAGCTTTTTTATGCTATAATTTTTATATTGCGACTGCATTTGTCAGTAGTGCAAGGGCGTGTAGCTCAGTGGATTAGAGCGTCAGATTCCGGTTCTGTAGGTCGGGGGTTCGAATCCCTCCACGCTCGTTTGGCAAAGAATTATTTGTTAGCGGTTGGTTGTTGATTTTTGTAACAACAACCAGCTACTAACCAATAAATATTAACTACATTCTAAAGATTCTCTAGTAGATACACCAGTTTTAGAATTTACACCATTTGCCCTAGCACAAAGTTTTTTCAATTCTGGCCCGTCTAAAACTGCGTTGGTGAAATCAGTACCTGTGATCTCAACATTATCAAAAGTAGAATAGAGCAACATGGTGTCTGTAAAAATTGCATCACTTAAATCAGCATCCCGAAAATCAACTAAATAAGCGATACCATTGGTAAAATCTGCACCATGTAAATTTGCTTTTTCTAAATACGCATTGTTAAAAACAGCACCACGTAAATCAGCATTACTAAAATTAGCTTTATCCAGTTTCACCTTAGTAAACTCTTCACGGATTAGGGTTTGTCCAGAAAAATCTGCATTACTCATTTGTTTATAGCCTGCAAAACGGCTGCTGGAAGATTTTGCTGCTTCTGCTGACAGGGGAAACAACAGCACCACCATAGCTAAGATAAGGACTGCAAATACTCGCCAAGACTTCATAACTTTAACTTAATAAATCTCAACACTTACACAATTAATTATTAAACATCATGGTTAATACCATTTTGGATTTTGCGAAAAGTTTGTAGACGCTTTGCGGCTTCCGGTGATCAAAGCTTTTCAAGACGGTTTGGGATTTAGATACTCAAATAAATTAAACAGTCTGCTTAAGCAGACTTGAGTGATGAGACTGGGATTTGAATCGCAGGCAGGTTTTTTGCTATGGAAAAAATGCGATCGCTTTTAGTGTCGTTTGTGTATTTGTGGTTTAAATAATGCCAGCGATCGCAGCCCTTACCTGAATCAATTCCGTAGTATATAAGATGTTGACCTCAGAAAAAATTGCCCGTGGCTAAACCAGAAGAAAACGCCCTTCCCCTATATCAAACACCTCTATATTTTCTTGCCCAAGAACTCAAAGCGCGGCTCACTAGCTTTGGTGGTTGGGAAATGCCTGTACAATTTAGCGGCATTACCACAGAACACCAAGCAGTAAGAAATGCTGCCGGGATATTCGATATTTCCCACATGGGCAAATTTACCCTCACAGGGAAAAACCTTATTGCACAACTTCAGTACCTGGTTCCATCAGACTTAAGTCGTCTGCAACTAGGTCAAGCTCAATACACCGTCTTGCTAAATCCAAACGCTGGTATCATTGATGACATTATATTCTACTATCAAGGGGAAAACTCTGACGGCGAACAGCAGGGAGTGATGATAGTCAATGCTGCGACTACCAGTAAAGATAAAACATGGCTGTTGCAACACCTTGACACTCAAGAAATCAATTTTCAAGACCTTTCCAAAGAAAAAATTTTAGTTGCTGTCCAAGGGCCAAAAGCTGTTGAGTTGCTTCAGCCTTTTGTGGAAGCAGACTTATCATCAGTGAAAGCCTTCGGACACTTAGAAGCATCGATTTTGGGTAAACCCGCCTTCCTTGCTCGTACAGGCTACACAGGCGAAGATGGATTTGAGGTGATGCTGGACCCAGAAGAAGGCGTAAAATTATGGCGTAGTCTTGTTGAGGCTGGCGTCATTCCCTGTGGACTTGGTGCTAGAGACACTCTGCGACTAGAAGCAGCAATGGCACTTTACGGACAAGATATTGATGATACCACCACGCCCTTAGAAGCAGGTTTAGGTTGGTTAGTGCATCTTGATACCAAAGGAGATTTTATTGGGCGTCCTATCTTGGAACGACAAAAAGCTGCGGGAGTGCAGCGCCGACTAGTCGGTTTGCAAATGCAAGGACGCAATATTGCCCGTCATGGCTACCAAGTGTTATCAGCAGGTGTAATAGTAGGGGAGGTAACTAGTGGTACATTATCACCGACACTTGGTTATCCCATTGCCCTAGCATATGTTCCCACCCAGCTAGCAAACACTGGTCAGCAGCTAGATATAGAAATTCGTGGTAAAACATACCCAGCGATAGTGGTTAAGAAACCTTTTTACCGTTCTCAAACTCGGATCACAAAATAAACAGAGGTACATAGCGGTGTGAACCTACAAAAACCTGTATTTTCTGCTATAGAAAACCGCTATATTAGCCATTAGTCATTAACCATGTTAAATTTTTGCATGTGGAAAAGGAAGTGATATGTCTTTGGAATATCCACAGGATTTAAGATACTTAGATACTCATGAATATGTCCGCCTAGAAGGTGAAATAGCCACAATTGGTATTACCGCCTTTGCCGTAGATCAACTGGGAGATATTGTATTTTTGGAATTGCCAGAGATTGGTGACGCTGTTACCAAGGGAGAAAAAATTGGCACAATCGAATCCGTAAAAGCTGTTGAAGATTTAAACTCACCAGTAACTGGCACTGTTATAGAACGTAATGAGGAGATGATCGAATCTCCCGAACAAATAGCAGAAGATCCCTACGGTGAGGGGTGGTTTATTAAAGTACGGGTGAATGACCCTAGTGAAATTGATGATGCGCTCACAGCACAGGAATATAGTGCTGAAGTGGAGGGGTAGAAGGAGTGGGGAGGTGGGGAGTGTGTAGACGCGTAGCGGCTTCCCGTAAGGGTGGAGTGTGAGGAGTATTTCTTTCATTGATATTCTCCCGTGTCCCCCTTGTCTCCCCTGTCCTCCCTATCCCCCATGCTGTCCGGGAAAATTTGATGAATCTTAGATGAACTGATATTTTAGATCCAACACATCAAGCATACTTATTGCAAAATATGAAATAGTAACGTCTGGAGAAGCTCTTTGTGGTAATATCTGCTCCTCGTCCCCAGTCAGGTAATCAGCAAATTCTGGGCGAAAGCACTGAAAAATTAAGTGATTTTAAACAAAGACATATTGGTCCTAATGCCGATGACATACAGCAAATGCTGGATGTGCTGGGGGTTTCTTCCCTAGATGATCTCATCAACCAAACAGTACCGCAGTCCATCCGGCTACCTCGTGCTTTAAATTTACCAGAAGCACTTAGTGAGTACGCGGCACTAGCAAAGTTAAAAGAAATTGCTTTAAAAAACCAAATTTTCCGCTCATTCATTGGTATGGGATATTACGACACTATCACTCCGGCGGTGATACAGCGTAATATTCTAGAAAACCCTGGTTGGTACACTGCCTACACTCCTTATCAGCCAGAAATTGCCCAGGGGCGACTAGAAGCAGTGTTGAATTTCCAAACTATGATTATCGATCTGACGGGTTTGGAAATTGCTAATGCTTCATTACTAGATGAAGCAACAGCCGCAGCCGAAGCAATGAGTATGAGCTATGGTATTTGCAAAAATAAAGCAAATGCCTTCTTTGTCTCGCAAAACTGCCATCCCCAAACTATTGATGTGTTGCAGACCCGGGCTAAGCCTTTGGGAATCAAGATTATCATCAGCGACCATGAATCTTTTGATTTCTTAGAACCGATTTTTGGGGCAATTCTGCAATATCCCGCCAGTGATGGCACTATTTACGACTACCGCGCTTTTGTCGAAAAAGCCCATGCTGTGGGAGCATTGGTAACGGTAGCAGCAGACCCTTTGAGTCTGACACTATTGACTCCTCCGGGTGAATTTGGTGCTGATATAGCTGTTGGTAGTACTCAGCGCTTCGGTATTCCCCTGGGTTACGGTGGCCCCCATGCAGCATACTTTGCTACCAAACAAGAGTATAAGCGGCAAGTCCCAGGACGGATTGTGGGCGTATCCAAAGATGCCCAAGGTAAACCAGCATTACGTTTGACTTTGCAAACCCGCGAACAACACATCCGTCGAGAAAAAGCTACTAGTAATATTTGTACGGCACAGGTGTTACTGGCAGTGATGGCAAGTATGTATGCTGTTTATCACGGCCCAGCAGGATTGAAAAAAATAGCCGAGAATATCCACACATTGACTGGAACCTTGGCAGCAGGATTGAAAAACCTGGGTTATAAAATTAGTTCTGAAAGTTTCTTTGATACCATTCGCGTAGAACTAGGAACCCGTAGTTTACAAGAAATTCTTGCTGGTTGTGAAGCAAAAAAAATTAACCTGCGGATTTTTGATGAAACTGCTGTAGGTGTTTCGCTGGATGAAACAACCACAATTGAAGATGTGCAAAACCTGTTAGAAATTTTCGCCCTGGGAGATGAGTTTACTCTCCCTCCCCCTCACACTCCCCACCTCCCCCTTAAGCGTACAAGCTCATACCTCACTCACCCCATCTTCAACCGTTATCACTCAGAAACCGAGTTGCTGCGTTACCTGCACAAGTTGGAAACCAAAGACTTGTCATTAACTACATCAATGATTCCTTTGGGGTCATGTACGATGAAGTTGAATGCAACTTCAGAAATGCTTCCAGTCACTTGGGCAGAATTTGGTAAAATTCATCCCTTTGCCCCCGAGTCACAGACTCAAGGTTATCAAATTCTTTTCCAGCAATTGGAAGAATGGTTAGCAGAAATTACTGGCTTTGCGGGAATTTCTCTGCAACCAAATGCTGGTTCTCAAGGTGAATATGCTGGGTTGCTGATAATCCGCAAGTATCATGAAAGTCGCGGGGAAACACACCGCAATGTTTGCTTAATCCCCACATCTGCCCACGGAACTAACCCAGCAAGTGCGGTGATGTGTGGGATGAAAGTGGTGGCCGTGGCTTGTGATCTTGAAGGTAATATTGATTTGGATGATCTCAAGGCAAAAGCAGAAAAGCACAGCAATGAACTCGCTGCTTTGATGGTGACTTATCCTTCTACCCACGGCGTGTTTGAGGAAGCAATTCAGGAAATTTGTGCTGTTGTTCATAGCCACGGTGGACAAGTCTACATGGATGGGGCAAATATGAATGCCCAGGTGGGGCTTTGTCGTCCGGGAGATATTGGGGCGGATGTTTGCCACTTGAACTTACACAAAACCTTTTGTATTCCCCACGGTGGTGGTGGCCCTGGTATGGGGCCAATTGGTGTAGCTGCCCATTTAGTAGAATTCTTGCCTGGACACGCTGTGATTGCGATGCCAGACTACAATCCAAAATCGATAGGGGCTGTTTCGGCTGCACCTTGGGGTAGTGCTTCGATTTTGGTAATTTCCTGGATGTACATTGCGATGATGGGTGCAACAGGTTTGACGGATGCTACGAAAGTGGCTATTCTCAATGCCAACTACATCGCTAAAAGGCTGGAAGCACACTATCCTATTTTGTATCAAGGCAAAAATGGGTATGTTGCTCATGAGTGTATTTTAGATTTGCGATCGCTCAAAAAATCCGCCAACATCGAAATTGATGACATCGCCAAGCGGTTGATGGACTATGGCTTCCACGCACCTACTGTTTCTTGGCCTGTGGCGGGTACAATCATGGTGGAACCCACCGAAAGCGAGTCTAAGGAAGAGTTGGATAGATTCTGCGATGCGATGATTAGTATTCGTCAAGAAGTTGCCGAAATTGAAGCAGGTAAGGCGGATGTGCAAGATAATGTGCTGAAAAATGCACCCCACACTGCCGAAAGTCTAATTATCGGAGAATGGAATCATCCTTACTCCCGTGAACAAGCTGCTTATCCTGCGCCTTGGACACGCGAACACAAATTCTGGCCTGCTGTTGGGCGTATTGATGCCGCTTTTGGAGACAGGAATTTTGTTTGTTCTTGTCTGCCTATGGAGGCCTATTCGTAAGTTAAGGCTGATTCTTGAATTTGTCTCTGCTTGCCCAGAGGAGGATATATTAACACAGATGCACACTGATAAAGACAGATGATTGATTGGTGTGCGTCTTTTGTTTATGTATATGTTTTAATTGTTTTTTATAACAGCAGCATAGTAAGTTTAAAAGCTTCAGTAACAGGACTTATCCACAGATGAGGAAAAATGAACCGCGAAGACGCGAAGTACACGAAGGGGTAAGAGAGGGTTGTGCAACTCTATAATTTTATATCAAGTCCGGCTAATTACTGACGATATTATTCTGATGCAGTTGGGCATTGGGCATTGATTTTTCCCATTACCAATTACCAATTACCGGACTTCACAGATATGATAAGTCTTTAAAAGGACATGATATTAAAGTTAATTTAGGCAGGATGAAGTACTGTGAAGTGCAAATCTTGTCTAGTTTTACCTTGTAGATATCGTTCTTGTAATGGTTGCCATTGTTGCCACATTTGGTAACGATTTTCTGCTAGTAAGGCAGCAATGGTGGGGATTTGAGTTTGAATTTCTGATTCAAAGATACTTTCTAACCACTCAGCTAATACTATACTGTCTTGTATGGAACCTAAGATATCTTGGATGCTTTTTAATTCTGCAATATAAGCTGTGTAAGTTTTACTGTATAAATCGGAAAATAACTCCATTTGGTAACGTGTGCGTTTAGCTTGCTTGCGTAGACTGTGAAGAGTTTTGCTGTTGGTTGCTAATTCTTTTTCTATTTTTTTTGCTTCCCAATTGTGCAAAACTACTATTTGATGTTCTTCGATTTCAGTCCCGACTAGCCAACCTGGGTGTAGTAAAAAATTGCTGACTTCTGGTAAAAGTAAGTCTGGTAAGACTTGCTGCATTGGTAAAGACGCTAGTGGTTGATAGTTTGGTTCATCTAACCATTTTTTTAATGCTTGTTTGATTGCTTTATAATTTTCATCTTTGAAGGTGTCTCGCACATCTGCAAGTGCCTCTTCCCGTTGTTTCTCCAAAGCATCCAAGGCTGTTTGTAGAGATTGCCGTTCTTTTTTAGGTAATTGTGGTTGAGAAAGATGTTCAAGTGTTTCTTTTAATACATCTAAGTCTCGAAGATTGCCAAGACGACGCGCTATTTTTCCGATATTTTTATCACTTACAACCTTTGGTAGATTCACAGCGATCGCAAACCGACTAGTAGCTGTACGTAAGCGGCGCATGCCCACTCGCATTTGATGTAATGCTTCCGGATCTTTATCTTTTTTAACTTCTGATTCCCATTTTAAGGTTTTCTTAAAGTGTTTTTGAATTGCTGAATAAGCATAATATCCAAAATTTTCTACTTTCGGTTCGACAGCCAATGACATAAAAAATGATACGCCTTATCTAGTTATTTCTATTGCCTATACTTCTTGAATAATAGCATTAGTTAAAATTTACAATATTTGATTTGTAAATTTTTGTATAGAAAATTACTTAAATATTATGTTCACAACCAATTGTTTTTTTGAAAATTCATATAATTGTTCATCTTAAATAATGTAAAGCTACGTGAATTTTATTTGTGATTTCAAAAATCTCTAACTAAGCACGAACTTTCATTAACTCATGGCGAATTATGTGTTCTTCTGCGTTTAAAAATGTTAAGATTTGACGCGAAAATGTACTAACTAGCTAATTATTTAATAAATTTATAAAATTGAAATAAATAGCAGGTATTATTTAATACTTAAACAAAGAATGATACTAGGGAAAACACTTAGAAAAGATTTAACATGAAAAACTCAACATTGCTAAACAAGGTTTTACTCACATTTACTGATGGCTTTAAAGAACACCGAGAAGACCTATCGGCAGTAATGCTAACACCAGAAAAGCATCTATGGTTTGGATCAGATGAAACTTCAACTATTGAACGCCTTTCTTATATCAATGCTAATCATTTTGGTGAACATAAGCAATTTCGTGTAGCAGAATTTATTGATTTACCTGCACCAGAAGAGGAAGAAATTGATATTGAGGGTATCGAGTATAGTGATAGCTATCTCTGGATTATTGGTTCCCATAGCTGGAAACGCAAAAAACCCAAACTAGATAAATCAGATATCAAAAACATTCAGAGATTAGCTAAAGTTGCATCGGAACCAAATCGATATATCCTAGCACGTATTCCCCTTGTTAACGGAGAGTTATGCAAATCTTGCCCCCATCCGGAAGATGCAAATATGCAGCTAACTGCTGCTAAGTTGCAATTAACTGAGTCTACAAATATATTGATGGAAGTTTTGGCAGATGATCCTCATCTGGGGTTTTTTGTCAAAGCCAAAATTCCCGGGAAAGAGAATGGCTTTGATATAGAAGGTATAGCAGTTCATCAAAATCGAATCTTTTTGGGTTTGCGTGGGCCAGTATTACGGGGTTGGGCTGTAATTTTGGAAATAGAAGTAGAACTTTTGCAAGCAGGACTACTAACACTAAAACCAATAGCAAAAACAGGTCAATGCTATAAAAAACATTTTGTATTTTTGAATGGTTTAGGAATTAGAGATTTACATCTAGCTGGAGAAGATTTACTGATCCTAGCAGGCCCAACGATGGATTTAGATGGCCCAGTGGAAGTTTATCGTTTGCATGTTAACCCCTGTTTGCAAGATGATGTCCTACACTACCCTGAATATGTACAAGATATTCCCTTTGGTAATCGAGATGATCATGCAGAAGGCATAACGCTGTTTGAAGAGATCAGTGGAATACCTTCGCTACTAGTAGTTTATGATTCTCCAGCAAATCATAGGCTGGTGAGTGATGATAGTGTGATTGCAGATGTGCTCAAGTTAGGTTAGTTGAGGAGTGGGGAGTGGGGAGAGATGGGGGGCTAGGGGTCCCCACTTTGTGGGGTTGGGGGGCAATGGGGTGATGGGGGAGTGTGAGGAGTGTGTAGACGCGTAGCGGCTTCCCGTAAGGGTGGAGTGTGAGGAGTGTGAGGAGTGGAGGAATAACTACTAACTACTAACTACTAACTACTAACTACTAACCACTAACCACCAACTACCAACAAACTAAATATTTGTGGAAATTGCTTGCACTGGACAGGTAGGTATACACTGTTCGCAGACGATGCAGCGCGATCGCGTAAATGTCAGTTTGTAGGTTTCTGGGTTCAGGGTTAGGGCTTCGGTAGGACAAACTCCTGTACATAACCCGCAGTGAACACAGACTTCTTCGTCTATGACTATTTCTCCTAAAGTGTGAGATACGCTGATATTTTGCGATCGCATCCACTCGACAGCAGCATCTAATTGATCTATATCCCCAGAAAGTTCTACTACCAATTTACCAATTTGATTCGGTGCTACTTGGGCGCGGATAATATTAGCAGCGACATTGAAATCTTTTGCTAGTCGGTAGGTGACTGGCATTTGAATGGCACGTTTAGGAAAAGTGAGGGTGACTCGTTTTTTCACGGTTTTGGAAACAGGGATTGGGAAATTTGGAAGTTGGAAGTCAGAATTAAATAAAGCGGTAAACTGAAAATAAGAATGCTTAATAAGTTTTAATAAATTCTGTTATGAGTACCGATACTTCTGGAAAATCTCCAACTAAATCAGAATTCAACGCTGGGACACGTGTAAGAAACTTTTTAGTCGCAATAGTGGCGATCGCTCTTAGTGTTAGCCTTGTTTTCGGTTTGAAATCTCAGGGTAACACAGTTTCTCTCACTCAGCTGGGTGAGGAATCTACTCCTCTAGAAGTAGCTTTAGCCAATGGTAAGCCATCGCTAGTGGAATTCTATGCTAATTGGTGTACTGTTTGCCAAAAAATGGCTCCTGATATTGCCGCATTGGAAAAGCAGTATGCAGAAAAAGTGAATTTTGTGATGCTGAATGTGGATAATAGCAAATGGCTACCCGAGATGCTAAAGTATCGCGTTGATGGTATTCCCCATTTTGTGTTCTTGAGTGAAAATGGAGAACCCATTGCCCAAGCAATTGGCGATCAACCCCGTACTATTATGGCAAGTAATTTAGACGCCTTGGCTGTTGGGTCACCCCTGCCGTATGCTCAAGCTAGTGGCAAAGTTTCCAAAGTTTCCACATCAGTAGCACCACCAGCTAGCAGCGATGATCCTCGTAGTCATGGTGGTCAAGTCGTCAATTAGTTGTTTGTTCCAATCAACTACGAACTATTAACTCACAACAATTTATTAAACTTGATATATCGACATAAATCGATATAATTGGATTATGGATAGTAAAGATATTGATATTTTTAAAGTCCTGGCGAATGAGACTAGGTTACAAATTTTGCATTGGTTAAAAGAACCTGAGGCCAATTTTCCTTGTCAGGATGTAAACCCGCGTACAGTTGGAGTCTGTGTCGGTAGTATTCAGAAGAAAACTGGTTTAGCTCAATCTACGATATCTCATTACTTGTCTATGCTGGAAGATACGGGGTTAGTTGTCTCAACACGCATAGGACAGTGTACTTACTATCGTCGTAATGAAGAAGCTTTTTCTACGTTTGTTACTCATGTTGCCACTGATCTATAAGTAAAAGCTTATAGATTGTTGTATTTTGTTTTTTATTTACTTATATCGAGATTGTTCGATATTTCTAAGCTTTAAAATATTGCTATCGTGTAGGTGCGATGGGTAGCCAACGTTGTATTAAAGGAGATAAGTATGCTGGCAAGCTATTTGTTATTATTAGTTATTGGTTTAAGTGCTACTGTTCTTGGAATAAAAATACGGGAGGAAGTCTATCGCATTGCCGTTGTATTTAGTGGAGGAATGCTGTTAGCCATGGGGTTAATATTGGCTCCTGCACCTGTACAAATCGGTTTTGGATTATTGTTGTTAGGACTAGTGTATATATATTCTCCCACCAAAATTTTAGATTGATGGGATTCATGCTGTTCGTTGTGAATCACTGAGAATCATTTTGACTGAAGAATTGCTCAATGGTACAATCTCCTAGATTGGTATGTAAAAATAATCCAAAATATAATATCTAATATCTATGACATTGCTCAATTAAATTTAATCCCAAAAACAGAGCCGCAACACTACCAGTCACACAAATTTCTCCTTGGATTATTTTTGTTAAAACTGATCCTACAGGAATTAAAATTACTTCTATTTCTTCTGTGATATCCAGTTGTTGTTCACTCGTTTTGCTGACATTTTCTGCTAAAAATAAATGTAATCGATTGGTATCTTTGCTGGGTCGATCATATAAAGTAGCTATTTTTTTTATTTCTTTAGCTGTATAGCCAGTTTCTTCCTCTAGCTCTCTTTTCGCTGCTATTTCGGCGCTTTCTTGATTGGGGTCAAAACTGCCAGCTGGTAGTTCTAGAAAAAATTCTTCGATTGCGTGTCTGTATTGGCGGACAAAGACAATTTCTTTATTGGTAGTGATGGGTAAAATTAATGCTACTTCTGGTTTAATATGGACAAAAAAATCATCTATAATTTGGCCATTTGGTAGAAGAATTTCATCTTGCCTAACTTGACACCAGGGATGGTTTAATACCATTTTTGAATGTAATAATTGCCATTTTTTTAATTTTTCCATAGAGTTTATTCAGTCTGGGTAAATGAATATTTAGATTTTCTGTTATGATAGATGGCCACAGGGTGGAATATTTACATTAACGAACCGCAAAGAACACAAAAAACACAAAGGTTTTTATAAAATAATACTAGTGAAAAAGTAGAAAAGACACAAAGTGTTGACCGATAATTATTCCCAGGGTAGAATTCCCAAAAATTATCTTTGGATTCAATCCAAAATCTAAGAATTAAACTGAAATTTGAATTATGCAAATTGAGGTGGAAATCTTTACGGTTAATAAACGATTTCCCTTGACTATTAGTCGTGGGACAACAACACAGACAACTAATGTTTGGGTGAAGATTTCCGATGATGGTATTGAAGGTTGGGGAGAGGCGTCGCCGTTTAGTATAGGCAATTATCCGCAATCAACAGAAATTATTAAAGATGCTTTGCAGAAAGTCGCCCCTGCTTTGCAAGCACATAGCCCATTGCAAAGGCAGCAAGTAGAACAAATTTTAACAACAGCCAAAATTCCTTCGGCAGCGAAAGCAGCGTTAGATGTAGCAATGAATGACTGGTTGGGAAAGCGCATCGGCTTACCATTGTGGCAATTATGGGGACTTGATAGAAATGCGATCGCACCAACTTCTGTAACTATTGGGATTAATTCAACCGCAGGGGCAAAAGCTAGGGTAAGGGATTGGTTAGAAATTCTGGATGTCCGTGTTTTCAAGATCAAGTTGGGTAGCCCAGAGGGTATTGACGCCGATCAAAAAATGTTGATGGCGGTACGAGAAGAAGCACCAACACAGGAATTATATGTTGATGCCAACGGTGGATGGAATTTAGCAGATGCGATCTACATGTGTAATTGGTTGGCAGATTTGGGTGTAAAGTATGTAGAACAGCCCCTCGCACAAGGTCAAGAGCAAAGTTTAGCCGAACTTAAGATGCGATCGCCTTTACCTATCTTTGTGGATGAAAGTTGTTTCACCAGTGCTGATATCCCTCAATTAGCGAATATTGTCGATGGAATTAATATCAAGCTAATGAAATCGGGGGGATTAAGCGAGGCGATGCGGATGGTAAATACAGCCCGCGCCAATGGGTTGCAAGTCATGTTTGGCTGCTATTCTGATAGTGCGCTTCTCAACACAGCAGCCGCACAACTAGCGCCACTTGCTGACTATTTAGATTTAGATAGTCACCTGAATTTAATTGATGACCCTTTTACAGGGGCATTTGTACAAGCAGGAAAAATTATACCAAACGACTTACCAGGCTTGGGGGTACAACGCAGTGCGTCTGCCACTTAATCAACGAGTAGCTATCTTATTGCATGAGGGAATCAAGGGAACTCGCGGAAAAACAGGGTTATCACTTTTACGTTACAGTGAAGCCCCGATTGTAGTAGCGATCGACCGCGAATGTCCAGGGCAATCCTTGCCAGAGTTAACAGGTATTCGCCGCGATGTACCTATAGTTGCATCAGTCTCAGCAGCACTAGAGTACAAACCGCAAGTTTTAGTAATTGGCATTGCACCTCTAGGCGGCGTTTTACCAGATGATTACTGGCATGACATCAAATATGCCTTAGCTGCGGGAATGTCGCTGGTAAATGGTTTGCACGTACCACTATCAACCATACCCGACTTAAAAGCACTCCTGAAGCCAGGACAAATGATTTGGGATGTGCGGAAAGAACCGCCGAATTTGGGTGTAGCTACGGCGATGGCGCGTACCCTTCCCTGTCGACGGGTACTGACAGTGGGAACTGATATGGCAGTTGGCAAAATGTCAACTAGCTTAGAATTACACTGGGCATCAAAATTGCGGGGCTGGCGTTCTAAGTTTCTGCCTACAGGGCAAACTGGTTTGATGTTAGAAGGGGATGGTATACCCCTAGATGCTGTACGCGTGGACTTTGCTGCTGGGGCAGTAGAACAAATGGTCATGCGCTATGGTAAAAACTACGATATTTTGCACATCGAAGGGCAAGGTTCTCTACTGCACCCTAGTTCCACAGCAACATTGCCCCTAATACGTGGTTCCCAACCAACACAAATGATTTTAGTCCATCGGGCAGGACAAACAGAAGTTGCTGATGGTATACCAATTCCACCTTTAATAGATGTAGTCAAACTTTATGAAACAGTTGCCAGTGCAGGTGGTGCTTACCCAAAAGTACCAGTAGCAGCAATTGCCCTCAACACTCGTCAGTTCAGCGAAGCAGAAGCAAAAGCAGCGATCGCCCAAACAGAAGCAGAAACCGGACTACCTTGTACAGATCCAATTCGTTTTGGTGCTGACAAGCTGTTGGATGCCGTCATGCAGAATTAAAATAAATAAAATAAAAGCGCCAGTGAATACGGTGCAAAACCTGGCGCTGGTCCTATCGGTTATTTGGAAGCGTTATTATAAGCAAAGAGTTAATGATACGCTAGGGGGTCAGACCCCTCATTTGGGATTGGGGAGGTGTGAGGGGTGGGGGACAAGGAGGACAAGGGAGACATTATCAATTCAAAATTCAAAATTCACGCATCAAGAACTTTTGACTTGTTTGCCCCATGCCCAATGCTCAACCAACCACCAACTACTAACTACTAACTAATAACTAATAACCACTAACTACTAACTCTTGACTTACTTGAAATTTCTAGGATTGAGACGAGTACCAGATTGAGTCCGAGTTTGGGTTTGAGTTTGGGTTTTAATTGCTACACCTTTTTTAAGCTGGCTACCAGTACCACCATCTTTCTTATCCAAGAAAGGTTTGAGATTAACTGGCCCCTTAGATGTACGGGTATTATTATTGCCGCCACCAAAAATAGTTCTAGCCTGGTTATATATTTGTTCGATTTGGCTACCGCCGCTATTACGACTGCTATAAGTATTGACGGCTATGGTTTGCTGACCGTTGTCGGCTGAGATCAGGTTTTGGAAGACGCTGTTGCGTACGTTATAGGGGTCGTATCCAGGGGGTACTGTCAGTACAATTCGGCAAGCTGGGTTAGCTTCACTAGTTACACAGAGAACATTGTATCCATTCTGTGTGGCATTACGGAGTTCTGTTAAGCCATCTGGGCGGTAACTTTCCAAGCGTTGGGCTATGGTCACGCAGCGTTTATATTCATCCCAGCCACCGCCCAATCTTTGGGGAGTCGCCCAAGGAAAGAATTGCCCTGGTTGGCTTTCTGGTTGGTACATTACTGTATACTGTCCGTTGTAGTTTTGACAGCTAAATCGGGCATTGGTACTGTATGTAGTAGAAGTGCTGGTTGTTGTACTTGAAGAACTAGTTGTAGTTGAAGTACCGTTCACTGGTTGTGTTGGCACTACCACATCGCCAACTTGTGCGGAGGCGATCGCATTACCTACAAATACAGTTAAACCCAGACCACTAGCTGCAAGTAATTTCAAGATTCGTGATGACATAGACATAGAATTTACACTGATATCAATCAAATTAGGGAGTTGTTATATTCAATAGACGAAAATTTTTTGGTTTTGATTCAGGTATGGAATGTATTTTTTCTTCCCTTTTTTGAATACGCCTACAGGTAAGTTTTAGTTCCCGATCCCTTCTTAGGTCAAAATCGCTCCACCCATTAACCGTTCATAGCGATACTTTAATTCTTCTTTCATCAAATACCAACGCTCTAAGGTTGCATCTATTTCTATGACTTTTTCCGCAGCTTGCCGTGCTAGCATTAATACTTCTTCGTCTTCCACCAAACTCGCTAAGGTAAAATCTGGTACACCTGATTGGCGAGTTCCCAGTACTTCACCTGGACCACGAAACCGCATATCCATTTCGGAAATAAAAAAGCCATCTTGAGACTGTTCCAATACTTTGAGTCGTTGTTGAGCGTCAGGACTTCTGGAACTACTCATCAGTAAACAGTAGGATTGTGCTGCACCTCGACCAACACGTCCCCGTAGCTGGTGCAATTGCGACAAGCCAAAGCGTTCCGCATTTTCTATGAGCATAACTGTAGCATTAGGTACGTCTACACCGACTTCCACAACGGTAGTAGAAACCAAGATTTGAGTTTCATTGTCGCGAAATTTATTAATTGCCTCGTCTTTCTCAGCAGAACTCATGCGACCATGCAACAAGCCGACCTGAAAATCAGGAAACACACTTTCTTTTAACTTTTGATACTCCTCTGTTGCCGATCGCAAATCCAATTTTTCTGATTCTTCCACTAAGGGTAAAACTACGTAAACCTGCCGTCCTTGGGCGATTTCCCGTCGCATCAAATCGTAAGCTTGAGGACGCTGCTGACTTGTTAATACTGTGGTTTGAATTTTTTGCCGCCCTGGGGGCAATTCATCAATTTGGCTCACATCCAAATCCCCATGAATTGTGAGCGCCAGTGTCCGAGGAATTGGTGTAGCTGTCATAGTTAATACATGGGGTCGCTCACCTTTTTGCTGTAATTTTGCTCGTTGTTCCACCCCAAAACGGTGCTGTTCGTCAATGACTACTAAACCCAAGCGATGAAATTTGACAGGATTCTGAATTAAGGCATGAGTTCCCACCAACAGAGGCAATTCTCCTGTTTCTAACTGGGCGTGAATTTGTCGCCGTTTTGCAGTTTTTGTGGAACCTGTCAGTAATTCTACTGGTAAATATAGTAAATTAAACCAGCTAACTAGCTTGCGATAATGTTGTTCTGCTAGTACTTCTGTGGGAGCCATGAGTGCTGCTTGATATCCAGATTGAATCGCAGCTAGGATAGCGACTACTCCGACAATCGTTTTCCCCGAACCAACATCACCCTGTACTAGACGATTCATCGGCACTGGTTTTTGCAAATCGTTGAGAATATCGTTGATCACACGTTGCTGGGCGTTAGTCAACTTAAAAGGCAGTATTTCGTAAAATTTATCTAATAATTGACCTCTGGGTGCAAGCACAGCGCTAGTTTGAACTTGCTTGGCTTGGTGCTGACGTTGCAGTAAACCCAGTTGGAGGTAGAAAAATTCATCGAAGACGAGGCGGCGACGGGCATGTTGTAAAGTGTCGTTATCTGAAGGGTAATGGATATTTGCGATCGCGTCTTTCAATTCCATTAACTCATATTTCCCTCTTAAACCACTAGGTAGAGGATCTTTTAAGTGCGCCGCAGCTGGCAAAGCAGCAATCATCGCCTGTCGCACTAAATCCGCACCCACACCCTCAGTTAGGGCATAAACAGGTACTACTCGCCCAATAGTTAAAGATTCAATCGTATCACCAGGGTTCGCCAAAACTTCTAGTTCTGGATCTTCTAGCGTTAAACCATATTTAGTTCCTTTTACCAACCCACACGCCGCCACAATACTACCAACTGGATAACGACGTTTTAAATTTTCTTGCCAAGCACGACTGGTAAAGCGCGTACCTGCAAAAAAGCGATTAATTTTGATTTTCCCAGTATTATCCCGCAGTAAAAGTTCTAAAATTGTCAACTTTTGATTCTTTTGGCTGGTACGACAATTGCAACTTTTCACCGTCGCCACTATTGTTACCGTCTCACCCGCCTCTAATTCACTGATGCTCACCTGACGGGCATAATCAATATGATCACGGGGATAGTAAAAAAGCAAATCGCGCACAGTGTATAAACCGAGGCGCGCTAATTTTTCAGCCTTGCGTAAGCCAATTTCCGGTAAATCCTTTAATTTTTGATCTAGCTTTGGGGCAAGAGTACGACTTACCTCTGCAACAATTTGAGATTTAGGATTGGGTTTTTTAGATTTGGTAGCAGA
Source organism: Fischerella major NIES-592 (assembly GCF_001904645.1). NCBI lineage: Bacteria > Bacillati > Cyanobacteriota > Cyanophyceae > Nostocales > Hapalosiphonaceae > Fischerella > Fischerella major. Next base: position 666,672 of record NZ_MRCA01000002.1, read on the forward strand.
AGACAAAGAAGTAATATTTCTTCCCTGTCCCCCGTGTCCCCCTTGTTCCCGCGTCCCCGCCTCTCCTTCCTGCTGTTCCAGTTGATAAAGATATTGACTAGTCTGCAATACTAAATTTTTTCTATCTTCAAGTCCCAGATTTGGATAATTGGAAAATTGAGCCGCCAGTTGTTGCCAGCGGCGGCGCTCATAACTTGGTAAGTCATTGGGAAATTTACCGAAAGTTAAGGTAAAGAACTCACTGAAGCGGTATTGTCTACCCACCAAGTCAGTAAAACCCTGTTCTTCTTCTATTGCCAGGGCTTTTTGCAATCGTATCCAGTCTGGTTTTTCGATAGTCATTGGTAATTGGAGAAGAGGTGAAGAGTTATTGGTCAAAGGACAAATGACAAAAAACTAATCTTCATACCAACTAGCACGCCATGCTGCTTCAGCTTGGGCAACTGACCGTTCCCGCAGTTTTTTTTGATACTCTAACCCTAGTTTATTAAGCTGGACTAGAATATTGCGAATCTGCTTGCGCTCAGATGAAAGTTTGGTGTCAGCAAACTCAATTTCCACAAGACGCAGGTTAATAGCCATAAGCTGTGTCAAGCCAGACTCTTCTGATTTTTGCCCATTTTCAATTTCAATCACCAAGCTCATTAGGTTAGGTGGAGTTGGTACTATATCCGCAGATGCTTCTGAACCAACCGCTTCTAAAATCGGTTCTGGCAATTTTTCAGGCAAGATTTTGGCTTTTTGTAGGAGGAGATTAGCCTCATGAGAAATTCTTCTGAGGGTATATTGTGTGGCTCTCTCTAAGAATTGTTGCCATTTTGCCAGTTCTATCGGGTTTGCAGAGGAGGGGAAAGTGGTATCGGGAGGTAAAGTTGTGTCTTCTGGTTTTTCTGGCTGCTCTTGTTCTTCCTGTGCTTCACTTTCCATCTCAGTTGTTTCTTGTGCACAGACAATCTCAGGAGCATCTTGATTGCATTCTGGGAGTTTTTTACTTTCCACGTCCTGCGGCTGTAACTTTTCTTCTTCTCCATTAATTAGAGCTAGCAACTGCTCAGCTGACTTTTTACCTAGCTTACGGAGTGACTGCTGCAAATTTTGCCGCTGACTCAAGCTTAATTTGAGAAAGTTTTCGGAATACCTTTGAGTACACAAGTGATAAGCCGCCAGAATCAACTGTTGTTGTACGGCTTGCCCTAAGGTGTTGAGATAACTAGTATAAGCGGTTTGCAGTTCTTTCGCGATCGCGGCGATCGCTTCTTCTAAAGCTGCAAGATCCCGCTCAATTCGCTCCATTGGTCTCACCATATTCTCTACTGATTGCCCATTGCAAACCAAACATAATAGTACAAAGATACGCTTACATTCTATTTTGGGTGCGGAATGTGGGATGGAAGTAACGACTCGGTTCAGCGACAGCAAACATTTTTAAGTTTCCACGTTAGTAAATTACAAAAAAACAGGTCAAATATAGTAAATTGACCTGTCCTAAAATATAGTTAATCGTTGGTAGTTAGCTGTTATGGTCACTAGTCTATCAAACTATTAACAAACAACAACCAACCAACAACTAACAACTAAAATTACTTATTACCCATCTGAGCAGCTACTTCATCTGCAAAGTTGCTTTCTTGCTTCTCAATTCCTTCACCCAGAACAAAGCGAACGAAACGGCGTACTTGGATATTTTCACCAAGTTGGGCGATCGCTTGTTTAACTAGTTCTTCTACTGTGATGCTTTGATCACGGATGTAAGGCTGATCAAGCAAAGTCATTTCTTTCAGGCGCTTATCAATGCGTCCCTGAACGATTTTTTCTTTAACGTTATCAGGCTTGTTAGCAATGTCATCGCGTCCCATCTCAATATTTTTTTCCTTTTGGACGATATCAGGTGGGATGTCTGACACTTTCACATACTCTACGTTTGGACAAGCCGCAATTTGCATGGCGATGTTCCGCACCAGGGTTTGAAATTCTTCGCGGCGAGCAACAAAGTCAGTCTCACAGTTAACTTCAACAAGTACACCGACTCTACCACCAGTGTGGATGTAGCTGCCTACGAGTCCTTCTGCTGCTACCCGATCAGCTTTGGCTCCGGCTTTGGCAATACCCTTCTTACGCAGCCATTCTTCGGCTTTTGCTAGATCACCATCATTTTCTTTTAGCGCTTTTTTGCAGTCCATCATGCCTGCGCCAGTTTTTTGGCGTAGCTCCTGGACGAGTTTTGCAGATATTTCCGCCATTTTGCCTCAATTCCTACCTAGACTGACAATTTTAATTGCTCTTGGGTTTTGAGTATTTCTATCTTAACTAGGGCTTGGTAATAGCTAATTGATAATTGCTAATCGGTATTTTTCTTTCCAATTACCCATTACCCATTACCTATTACCCATTACCTAATTTATTCTTCCTCTTCATCGTCGGGAATGAACGAGTCAGCAAAATCGCTTTCTTCGTAATCGTATTCTTCCTCAGCGCCCTCGTAGTCTTCGTATTCTTCTTCTACATCCAGCTGACCATGACGGCCTTCATAAATCGCGTCCGCCAATTTACCGACAATTAGTTTAATTGAGCGGATGGCGTCATCATTGGCTGGGATGGGAATATCCACTACATCAGGGTCGCAGTTTGTGTCCAACATAGACACAATGGGAATTCCGAGTTTAATGCATTCTTGCACTGCGTTGTATTCCCGACGTTGGTCTACAATTACCACGACATCGGGGACTTTCCGCATTGTTTTAATGCCACCCAAATATTTCTGAAGCTTCGCCAACTCGCGGCGTAGCATTGAGGCTTCTTTCTTTGGCAATAAATCAAGAGCACCGCTTTCTTCCCGACGTTCCAAATCTTTGAGACGGTCTACCCGCGTTTTGATTGTCGCCCAGTTAGTGAGCATTCCGCCCAACCAGCGTTGGTTAATGTAGTGAGCGCCACAACGGGAAGCTTCTTGAGCAATAATACCTGCTGCTTGTCGCTTAGTGCCAACAAAGAGGAACTTTTTGCCCTGCTCTGCTTGCGATCGCATATAAGTATATGCTTCTTCCATCAACTGGGCTGTTTGCACCAAGTCAATGATATGTACTCCGTTACGGGCAGTATAAATGTATGGAGACATTTTTGGGTTCCATCTGCGGGTCTGATGACCGAAATGAACTCCTGACTCCATCATTTGAGCCAAAGAAACTACTGGCATATTTTTACTCCAATTCGGGTTAAACCTCCACCCAGGTGTATTTCCTCATGGGAAACACCCGAACGCCTGGATGTGCGGAATTTAAAGAACCATACTAGGGTAGCATATTTTGTAATGGGTAATTGGTAATGAGTAATGGGTAATTGGCAAGAGACTTGTTAACAATTCTTCCTTGTCCCCTTTGTCTCCTGTGTCCCTCCAGAATCCCGATTCTTGATCACCTCACTTCCGCATACGCTTCATATACGCCCTTGACGTTATACCAATTGAGAAAAATTCGGGCAATTTCCAAAGCCAATTGGGGTTTACCTCTATTAATCAGCCATTGCAAAAAAGGAGCCATTGTACGCTCATTCAAAGTACCATTTAAGGAAAGCATCCCCCACAATAAGCGATGTAACCAAGTCATCTGAATCATCATTCGCACTTCCCATGTTGGGTGTTTTTGATAAAATAAAACCCCCATCCTGCCACGCTGAATTTCTTTATCAATCAAGCTCTTAATTTGATCCAAGCTAAAGGGTGGATGCCAATGGTAGCCTACTGCTTGTGGACATTTAATTAGTGTTAAACCTAGTTTTTTCAGCCTCACGCCTAGTTCTAAATCTTCCCAACCATAAAGTTGAAAACTAGTATCAAACAATCCCGCTTTCTCTAACCAATGCTTAGGAATCGCCACATTACCTGTAGCAAAAAAAGCGGCAGAAAAATCTGTGAGTTTGTATGGTTCGGAGGTGGGATGATCAAAATTGCAAGTGTTAATGACTGCGCCATAGGTAAAAAAGCGATCGCTTCCCAATTTTTCCCGTCCCTGCACTAGTGCATCCCCATGAGCTTGCAGAAAATTCTCTGTCACCACTAAATCACTATCTATAAAGATAATAGTGTCTCCCTGCGCTTTCTCTACACCTAAATTCCGCGCTACAGCAGGACCTTGATGGTCTTGCTGAAAGGTTCGCACATGGGGAAATTCGGTTTTGTGTGTCTCTAACCATTCCAATGTCCCATCAGTGGAACCATCATCTACTAAGATAATTTCATAACCAGTGATTGAACTGGATATATTCAATTGCTGTGTCTCTAATGCCCTAAGACATTTTTCCAAAATCGCCTTGCGATTGTATGTCGGAATAACAATGCTCAAAAACACAGTATCACTCACCACACTACTACCCATCTTTATAAGATAGGACAACTCAGGCGCAAAGACTGTTCCAATTTCGGATTTTGCGAGAAGTTTGCAGACGCTTTGCATCTAAGGGTAGCATCCCGGAGAGAACCTCAAAGCTTTTATCGATGGATTACAGGAGTGCAAAGTCTTTACTCAACAGATGCTGTTATTAGCAATACTTTAGCAAAAATAGGCGTTGCTGAATCAAAATATGAATTTACAATTTACGGGTGTGACCAGACGTAGCATTGCTACGTCTACAAAATGTAGACAAACAAAATTCATGATCACATTCAGCAATGCCCACAAATATATATGCTTTGCGGAATTTTTATTTGTTTAAACCTCAAAATTGGTATTGCTGGACAAACTACTGATGGTGCATTTAATTGCGATCGCACTAACTAATCAGCAGCATTACCTAATTATCAGGGTAATCCTACAGGGATGCCAATTCCATCTGTAATTGCTATCTACCGCCTACTGCGAAGAAGGTAAAGGCAGATTTATCTCAAAACCTGCGCGATCACTGTTAATAAATTTACCAAATTTTCATTTTGCTAACAAGCGATCACTACTGTAAAAATGTTACATCAAATCTCTCTAGGGTATTTTCGTTATTTGCGTTATTTGTTAGTGCTTAGAAATCAGTGAAGAGTGAGCAACAAAATGTGAGCTGACAATAAATCCTATCTATTGTCAGCTCACATCAAATTTAAAGTGAGTTCGACGAAACCTAAACCTAACCCCTTTCCTAGTAGAGAAGGGTCAAAAAATCTTTATGTCGAAATCACGCCAGATTATTCAGCATCAATTGCTGCTGCTCCCTCATCTTCTTCACTCTTTGGTGGTCTTTGTTGGAACCTTCTCTGCATCCGTCCTGTAGTAGTTCGTTTACGAAACTTTCGGGCATACGCCTGGTTCCGTAGCGCCTTTTCTTTTTTCGGATTGCGGCGCTTAGCCATGTTCACCTCATGAATAAACAACAAAAAGCCTTACTTAGGCAATATCTAGGCAATTTTAGCTAGGATTATCTTTAATTTTAGTTTGAGCCTAGTTTAGCTTTGATATTCCTGCGGCAAAAAGCAGCAGAATTATTTAAAAGACAGGCTAAACCTGTGAAATCGCTATATAAAACCCACTCAAATCTATAATTATCAGACTCGAGGAGGTTTTATTTCCTGCTTCTACCAAGAGCGCTGACATAACAGTTCCTACAACAGGTAAACCCACAAGGGTGACTGCTTTATCCTCTTGTCCACAGGCGTAAATTTGGGAGCCACTGCATTCGGAGGTTGCCCTCTTCATCGCGTGTGGTGTGATTCATTCTCCCTATTTGCTCTTAATAAGGTTTGAGCTTACCTTAAGTTAGACTTATTCTGAATCAGCCTTGGGCTTTATCTAGACGCTTTTATTGCCTAGCTTTACCAGGTTTTAATGCGCCAGATTGTTAAACAGCAACCTATACTAACGTATCTAGTGTGATTGTGTCAACTTAAATTCAGATTTTTATTTGATAACTCTGTCTTTAGTTAGAGGTATTGATGAGGGTAAATGATAAAATAAAACGCAAATTAACATGAGTTTAAAATTAAATACAAACAAAAATAACTAACTCAACAACATGATTGGCTTTGTTTTGTGAACATCTGTTATTTGCATTAATAACATCTAAATAGCTATTGCTTCTACTGAAAAATATTATTTCTATAAATTAAAACACAAAGTCATATTGGAATATATAAGTCAAAAAAATAAATGTAATCGGAAAACTATTTAAAAAATTCAGTGAATAAAGATTGGAATTTTATATAAGGTTTTGAGATAATTTCTCTAAACTAAATAAATATTTAACTTAGTTTTCAACCAGTATATATCTTGCTCCAGAAATTTTAATTATGTATACTGACATTCACAATAATTATTCCAAGTAGATGTTAGAATTTACTATGTTCTAAGCTAATCATTAGCATTAACCCAAAATTACAAGTTTTCTTGTATAAGAACATACTCAACAATTCCGTTGAGTGAATGTGATTATTGGGTAATTTCAAAATACAACACACAATTTACCGAAATTAGCAGATTGAACGTTTTGGCTTTTTTTACTGTGGCAATCCAGTCCACACGTAGCTTATGGCGGTTTGGACAAACTGTACTGGGGATTATTTTCCGTCATCCGATCCCTGGTACAAGTATTATTCCAATTTTACCCGATGGTCAAATAGTCCTTATTCGGAGGCGAGATAATGGTCGCTGGGCATTACCAGGGGGTATGGTGGACTGGGGAGAAGATATACCGAATGCAGTTCGCCGAGAACTGATGGAAGAAACAGGATTGGAGTTAGTCAGGATTCGGCGTTTAGTAGGAGTTTATTCTGCGCCAGACCGTGATCCAAGAATCCATTCAATATGTATTGTAGTCGAAGCAGATGTGCAAGGAAAAATGGAGATTCAAGACACATTAGAAGTAATGGAAATCCAGGCTTTTCCTCTCAACTCTTTACCCCAAGAGTGTATGTCTCATGATCATAATCGCCAACTAGAAGATTACTTCAACGGTCTGACAACACTGGCATAATTTATAGTGGTTGATTGTTCGTAGTTGATTGTTGGTAGTTTCTGCAAACAACAAACAACAAACAACATTCACCAAAATAACTTAGTTACTAAATTAAAAATGAATAACTTATTTCGTAACTCTCGGAGAAAGCTTTCTCAAGGGTTATTATTCTGGCGTGAAATTGGAAATGGAATAGCTGTAGTTTTCTTGCATGGGGCTTGGAATGATAGCAGTGAATGGGTAGCTATAATGGAGTCGCTTTCAGCAGATTTTCATTGCTTTGCACCAGATTTATTTGGTTTTGGTGAGTCTGATTATCCAAATATTCACTACTCAATAGATTTGCAAGTTGAATATCTTGCTGAGTTCTTACAAGCTTTGAAATTAGAAAGGATGTATTTAGTGGGGCATTCCCTTGGCGGTTGGATTGCTGCAAGTTATGCTTTAAAGTATCCAGAACAAGTATATGGATTAGTACTAGTAGCACCAGAGGGTGTAGAGACTGAGGAATTAGACAATAATTGCAAAAAAATACAGGGTTTGATGAAACGTCCCCTGTGGATATTTAAAATATTAAAGATACTTAGTCCATTGACTAAAATCTTAGGTTTAGATACACAAATTAAACAGGATTGGCAAGAAAGAAAAATTATGTTGCAATATCCTACAGCGAGTAATTTATTGTTCCTACGTCAATTACCAGAACTTCGTGCCGAATTACTACAAGAAAGATTAGATTTTTTAACAACTCCTGTTTTGATTTTACAGGGCGGCAAAGATACACCTGATGCATTAGCTAAGAGTAATAAATACGCGAGTTTACTTCCACAAGCCAACTTAAAAATTATTGCCCACGTAGGAAATAATTTACCGGAGATGTGTGCAGCAATTGTGGCTGGAGAGATTCGGAATTTTATTAAGACTAATGAATTATGAATTATGAAAAAATTGAGCGTTCTGAGTTTTTTCCATTCCCCAAAATATTAAATTCGGTTCCACAATCAAACGCTTTGCAATCTCAGGAAATAGGGATTGAAGATAACTAATTAACAAAGTGCGATCGCCACCAGTAATGGCAATCTTACCTTGGGGAAATGACTGCCACCATGCTTGCACAAAGTCTTTGATTCCTGCCAACAAAGTATATATCACCCCACTTTGGATTGCTTGTTGAGTATTCACAGCAAAGCGTTGCGGTAAATCGTGGGGTAATTCTACATTTGGTAATTGCCCTGTATTTTCGGCAAGAGTCGCCATTTGTAAACCCAATCCTGGCAGAATTGCGCCGCCAAAAAGATTTTGGTTAGCATCAGCACCAGTAAAGGTGAGTGCTGTACCCGCATCTATTACTAACATGGGAAAACCCCAAGTTTTCCCCGCGCCCCACAAAGCTAAAGCCCGGTCAATTCCTAAAGTAGGATACATACCTTGGAGAGGTATGTCTTCTAAGGTAACAACACCTACATTGGGGTAAGTTAACCATAAGGCTGTTTGGCTAGGAACCACTGAAGCAAGGAGGAGGGGGAAAGATGGGGTAGTGGGCAGAGTGTGAGAAGTGGGGAGAGTGGAGGAGTCAGCGCAGTCTTGTTGGTTTCCAACAAAGAGCGACTGGCGTGGAGTGTGGGGACTAGAAGAAAGGATTTGCTGTACCTCGGACAGTGTTTGACACTTAGATAAAGAATATACGAATGACTTAGACAGGCGTTCTGTATCGTAGGTATGGCAAAGGGTTTTGCCATCAAACAAGCCCCAGTGCAAGCGGGAATTGCCAATTATAAGAGCTAACCACATTTTTATACTTTTAGTTTTTCTTAAGCAATCTATAAATAAATTAATAAATATTTACAATAACTCCGTGTCAAAATAGCAATAGAGGAAAAATACTCATTTGCTATGGAGGGCAGTTATGGTAGCGCTCACCGAAAACCCCAAGAAAAGGCTAACCGTACAGGTGGTCGATATTGCTGAACAAACAACCACGATTCGTTCTCTAGACTGGGATCGCGATCGCTTCGATATTGAATTTGGTCTACAAAACGGTACTACCTATAACTCGTTTATCATACGCGGTGAGCAGACTGCTTTAGTCGATACCTCTCACGAAAAGTTTCGCCAGTTATATTTAGATAGCCTTAAAAATCAAATTAATCCAGCAGACATTAACTATTTAATTATCAGTCATACCGAGCCAGATCACAGTGGTTTAGTTAAAGATGTCCTGCAACTCGCCCCGGATGTTACCGTTGTTGGTTCCAAGGTGGCAATTCAGTTTTTGGAAGACTTGGTGCATCAACCGTTCAAGCGGCGAATTGTGAAAAATGGCGATCGCTTAGATTTAGGAAACGGGCATGAGCTAGAATTTCTCATTGCACCCAACTTACACTGGCCCGACACTATCTTTACCTACGACCATAAAACCCAAATTCTGTTTACTTGTGATGCTTTTGGGTTACATTATTGCTCGGACGACACTTTTGACGAAGATTTAGAAGCCATATCTCCAGATTTTGAATTTTACTATGAATGCTTAATGGCTCCTAATGCTCGGTCGGTGCTGTCTGCACTCAAACGTATGGGTGAACTGGAAAAAATCGGCATGATTGCCACAGGTCACGGGCCACTACTTTATCACAACGTTGAAGAACTCACCGGACGCTATCGCAGTTGGAGTCAATCTCAAACCAAGGCAGAAACTACAGTAGGAGTATTTTACGTTCCTGGTTATGGCTGGAGCGATCGCTTAGCCCAAGCTATGAGCAATGGTATTACCAAAACCGGTGTAGCGGTGGAATTGGTAGACCTCAAAACCGCAGACTTGCAAGAACTCCGGGAAATTGTTGGTCGTTGTGCAGGGATTGTTGTCGGCACACCACCAGTATCTAACCCAGCCGCACAAACTGCCCTTAGCACAGTTTTAGGTTCGGCTAAAGAAAAACAAGCCGTGGGGATTTTTGAATCCAATGGTGGTGATGACGAACCAATTTATCCCCTGATGAATAAATTCCGGGATTTGGGTTTAACACCAGCCTTCCCAGCGATTCAAATTCGAGAAACACCCACAGAAAATACCTACAAGCTTTTAGAAGAAGCAGGAACAGACTTAGGGCAATGGGTGACACGGGATAAAAGCATCAAACAGATGAAATCTCTGGATGCTGACGTGGATAAGGCCTTAGGTAGACTTAGTGGTGGGTTGTATATCATTACTGCCCAAAAAGGTGATGTGAAAAGTGCCATGCTTGCCTCTTGGGTTAGTCAAGCTAGCTTCAAACCCTTAGGAGTATCAATTGCAGTGGCAAAAGATCGGGCGATCGAATCACTCATGCAAGTGGGCGATAAATTTGTGTTGAACGTCCTGGAAGAGGGTAATTACCAAAGCTTAATGAAACATTTCCTCAAACGCTTCGCCCCTGGTGCAGATCGTTTTGAAGGAGTTAGAACCCAAAGTGCCCAAAACGGTGCGCCTATCCTCACCGATGCTTTGGCATACATGGAGTGTGAAGTTATCAGTAGGATGGACTGCGGCGATCACTGGGTTGTGTACAGTACAGTTGACGCCGGAAGGGTGAGTAAGCCAGATGCCTTAACTGCCGTGCATCACCGTAAGGTGGGTAATCATTATTAGGGTATGAGGGGTATGAGGAGTGTGAGGGTTATGAGAAGTATCAGAGGATGAGAAGTATCAGAGGATGAGAAGTATGAGAAGTACAAAGATAAAACATTTCTTTTACTCCCCTCACTCCTCACACTTCCCCCACCTCCCCTACTCCCCTCACTCCTCACACTTCCCTATCCCTAAAAAACCATGACATCCACAAAACCCCGTGACGTTCAAATTCTTCCGATCGCAACAGATACAACAATATTGCGATCGCGCAGTTGGACTCGTCTGAGATTTGAAATTGAATACGCCCTCGCCAAGGGTACAACTGCAAATTCCTATTTGATTCAAGGGGATAAAATTGCCCTGATCGATCCACCAGGCGAAACATTTACGGAAATTTACTTAGATGCTTTGCAAAAAAGGTTGAATTTAAAACAAGTAGATTATGTGGTTCTCGGTCACGTTAACCCTAACCGTGCTGCTACTTTAAAAGTTTTGTTAGAACGTGCCCCACAGATAACTTTCGTTTGTTCTAATCCAGGAGCAATCAATTTGCGGGGGGCATTGGAAAATCCAGATTTGCCCATTTTGGTAAAACGTGGGGAAGAAACCCTCGATTTAGGCAAAGGTCATCACCTGCAATTTATTCCCACACCTAACCCCCGCTACCCCGACCAACTCTGCACCTACGATCCACAAACGGAAATTTTATACACAGACAAACTATTTGGAGCGCATATCTGCGGCGATCAGGTATTTGATGAAGGCTGGCAAATTTTTCTCGAAGACAGACGCTATTATTTTGAGTGTCTAATGGCTCCTCATGCCCGTCAGATCGAAACTTCATTGGAAAAACTTGCTGATTTGCCAGTGAGGATGTACGCACCCAATCATGGGCCGTTGGTGCGTTATGGCTTAATTGATTTAACAAAAGCCTATCGGGAGTGGAGTCGGCAGCAGACATCTCAAGATACTACCGTGGCATTAATTTATGCTTCAGCTTACGGAAATACCGCAACCTTAGCCCAAGCGATCGCCCACGGTATTACTAAAGCAGGTGTCAGCGTTGAATCCATTAACTGCGAATTCGCCGAACCCAGCGAAATTCAAGCTGCTGTCGAGAAAGCGGCAGGATTTATCATTGGTTCCCCTACTCTTGGTGGACATGCACCCACACCAGTCCAGACTGCTTTGGGTATTGTACTTTCCACTGCTGCCAAAAATAAACTTGCGGGTGTGTTTGGTTCCTACGGTTGGAGTGGCGAAGCCATCGATTTAATTGAAGGCAAACTCAAAGATGCTGGTTATCAATTTGGCTTTGAACCTATCCGAGTCAAATTCAAACCCAACGATGTCACTTTGCAAACTTGTGAAGAAGCTGGAACAGACTTCGCCCAAGCACTGAAAAAAGCCAAAAAAGTTCGTACTTCCAGTCAACCCGCCAGCAATGTTGAACAAGCTGTAGGGCGGATTGTTGGTTCTCTATGCGTGATTACAGCTAAGCAAGGGGATATATCTAGCGCAATGTTAGCTTCTTGGGTATCTCAGGCTAGCTTTAATCCTCCTGGTTTCACTGTTGCTGTTGCCAAAGATCGGGCTATTGAACCATTGACACACTCCGGTAATCAATTCGTTCTCAATATTCTCAAAGAAGGGAATCACATAGGGTTAATGAAACACTTCCTTAAACCCTTTGGGCCAGCACAAGATCGTTTTACTGGTGTTGCTACTACAGAAGCGGAGAACGGCAATCCTATCCTGACAGATGCCTTGGCTTATTTGGAATGTACCGTACAAACTCGGATGGAAGCAGGCGACCACTGGCTTGTGTACGCGACTATAGATAATGGCAAAGTACTTAGTGATGGTGTCACTGCTGTGCATCACCGTAAGTCAGGGAATCATTACTAAGTGGAAAGCAGAGGGCAGAAGGGGTGGAAACTCTAACCTTATTTCTGCTCATCTCTAGCTACTGACTAAATCCGCTTTTCTAGATATTGACCAATCATCAACTGCTCACCTGCACGGGAAATTATAGATTGGCGTGTACGGTATTTGCTGCCGACTAGCTTTAATTCTTCTTCAAATACTGAATTATTGTATTCAGTTCGCAAACATAGTGTTGTGGGGTTGGGAAAGTAATACTGGGCTGTAACTGGTTTAGCTGTGGCAAAACCGCGATCGCGATATATTGTGTTTCCTAAAGCCCCAAATAAAGTTGTTCCCTTTGATTCCTTCTTGTTTGAAATCGAATTAGTGCTTTCCCAGATGACTTCAGCACCACAGGTTAAATTCACTGTATCAGGCAAACTGTGCATTTGAGCGAGCTTACGTAATTTTTCGCATCCCTGCTCCAAAAAACTGATAGTAATGACACTCACCATTTCTTTGGTTTCTCCCTCTGGTAGAGTGTAATAGCGGCGTTCCGAGCGCCATTGGCCCACAGATGCTTGGAAAAATTCCGCAAGCAGAGATTCGTCGGTTGTTTGTAAAATTTGTGATGGTGATGTCACTGGCAGTTTTCCTCGCGCCAAGTTAATTTAAGTTGGTTATATAAGGACATACATAATGTGTGTCCTGTTTTTCAAATTATTTACTTTTTTTAATATAATCTAAATTGCTGAAGGTTATTGATATGCTTGCTACAACGCTAGAAAAATTTCTATTTTCCAAAACTTAACTACAAATAAGTGGTAAGTAGCTAAGTGCTTGCTATGCATCAAGAAAAATTGATCGAAATTTTTAAAGTTAAAATTTTACTTATTTTTTAACGCAGAGGAACACAGAGTTAACGCAGAGATACGCGGAGAATATTTTTTCGTACGTAGTTCAGAGTCGGCATTTGTAGATACAAATTTTGTCATAGCGAAAGTATGACTTAAGTCATGGGTGTATACATGACTTTTTCCTCATGTACTTGCTAGGTGTAGTTTTTAGGATAGAAATAAAAACTACAAGGAGTGATAGCATGTTGAGTTTTTAGAGATTCTCTGGATAATTAAAGAATTTTTGGCTACAGCCTAATAAATCATCATTCTAGTCAATGTTAATAATTGTATCAGTTCAAGCTAAGTTTTTCTAATTTTGGACGATTAGTATCTTCATTGGAAATACTTTTTGGGAAAAAGTAATTTAATGTACATAAATTTTGGCAAAATTAATGAAATAAAACTTAAACTTTTGTTTTCGGCATGTTTTCCCTTGTTCATACAACCTCAGTGATATTCACGTTATCTATTGAGACTATTTGTTAATAAACGGTATTGGGCAAAAGCTGCCCCAGTAGGAGCCAAATATAATGATTTGCGACGGAAATAAGCTGCGTATATTATTTAAAAATTCCCCCTTATTGCCGAATTCATCTTTATTGTTGCTGGTTTCTTGGCTAGGTATGGGATTGTTGATGGGGGGTTGCGGATCACTTCCCAAAGAATCAGCAGAGGCTCAGCAAGAGCATCGTGGTGTATCTGGACAAGCAGATGGTGCAACACCTGTGGATGTGGCGATCGCTCGCAAAGATGGTTTGCAACAATCATTACAGCTTACAGGCAATACAGAACCTTTCCGCACCGTATCTTTGCGATCGCAAATCCAAGGACAGCTTTTGGCTTTGAACGTAGATGTGGGGGATGTGGTATCACAAGGTCAAATACTTGGACAGGTAGATGACACACTCCTGCGAACAGCCTTAAATCAAGCCGAAGCAGAACTAGCAGCGCTCAAATCAGAAGTAGCAAGGGCGAATGCTCAAGTGAGTAATGCGCGTGTTGAGGTAGAACGGACGCGATTAGAAGTAGCACAAGCCCTTGCCGATGCCGAAAGACAAGATAAACTCTTCAAACAAGGAGCGATCGCTCAACAAGCAGCCCAACAAGCACGCACTAACGCCCAAACTGCAGTGCAAGCATTGCGCGCTGCACAGGAGCAAGTACGCACAGAACAAGAAGCTGTTGCTGCTGCTAAAGGTAGATTAACTGCTCAACAAGCCTTGGTAGCAGAAGCTAAAGAACGCCTTTCCTATGCCAAGTTGACATCCCCGATTGCTGGGGCTGTCCTAGAAAAGGTCACAGAACCCGGAAATCTTTTGCAACCAGGTAATGAAGTTCTAAAAATCGGTGATTTTAGCCGTGTCAAAGTTAGAGTCGAAGTTTCCGAATTAGAACTGGCAAATATTCAGGTGGGAAAATCAGTACAAGTACGCTTAGATGCCTTTCCTAATAATACATACTTTGGCAATGTAGCACGTATCTCTCCCGCAGCTGACAGCACAGTTCGTTTAGGTTTAGTACCAGTGGAAATAGTGATTCCCAATAATGGGGCAAAAATCGGTAGTGGACTATTGGCAAGAGTCAATTTTACCGAACAGGGACAAGAACGTGTAGTAGTACCTCTAACTGCTATCCAAATAGAAGGGGGGAACAACCAAAATCCAAACTCGAAAACAGAAAGTGATCAGAGTAAGGTGTTTGTGGTGAAGCGAGAACAAGGTAAAACAACAGTTGCAACTAGACCTGTAAAATTAGGCAAAAGTAATGACGGCAATGTAGAAATCATTTCTGGCTTACAACCCGGTGAAGAGTATGTGGTACGCAGTGGTAAGCCTCTCAAAGAAGGTGATGCTGTACGTCTTTCAATACTTTCGGAAAAAGTGGATTCCGCAGCAGTGGCGAAATAGATATAACCATGAAGACTGTTAGTGGTTGTAGAGACGTGCCATGGCACGTCTGTACATTGGTTAGTAGTTAATAGATAGGTAGTTTACCAATAACCACTAACCACTAACAACCACAACGAAAAATACTATTGTCTACCCGAATATAAAAAAATGCAGGCAACAAAAAAAACTGGGGGATTGAGTATCAGCGCCCTCTCGATTCGCCAACACATAGGTACACTGATGCTGACCCTTGCAGTCATAGTAATAGGCATATTTTATATTACAAACCTACCAGTAGATTTACTGCCATCAATTACCTATCCCCGCATCGGTGTACGGGTACAAGCCCCCGGAATTTCGCCAGAGGTAGCGATTGATGAAATCACCAGACCACTGGAACAAGCTTTTACGGCTACTGAGGGTGTGGTACAAATTTTTTCTCAAACCCGTGAAGGACAGGTAAATGTGGATCTGTTCTTTCAACCAGGGGGTAATATTGACCAAGCCCTCAACGATGCTACAGCTGCATTTAACAGAGCGAGAAGTGGCTTGCCAGACACAATTGAAGAACCGCGCATCTTCAAATTTGACCCCTCCCAATCCCCGATTTATGAATTAGCCTTAACTTCGCCCTCATTAGAAGGTGTTGATTTACGTGTATTTGCCGAAGAAGAACTAGCTCGTGAACTCAGTGTTGTATCTGGTGTCGCAGGGGTAGATGTATCAGGGGGAGTACAAGAAGAAGTCAGGGTAAATATTGATTTGGATCGTTTGCAAGCCCTTGGTGTTGGTTTAACAGATGTACTCGACGAACTTACCAACCGCAACCAAGACATTTCTGGCGGTCGAATTTTTGGGCAAAATTCCGAACCTCTCACCCGTACCGTCGGACGCTTCCAGAGTGCGGATGAAATCAGCAATCTTTCTTTTGAAGTCTCTTCTTCTCCCCCTACTTCCTCCACTTCTATTCCTAGCCGCCGCGTCTACCTACGTGACTTTGCTCAAGTCATTGATGGTACAGAAAACCAACGCCTTTCGGTTTTACTTAACAGACAACCAGCAGTAAAAGTCAGCATTCAAAAGCAACCGGATGCTAATACTATAGACGTTGTGGATAAAGTCAAAAAGCGGATCGAGCAATTGCGAAAATCTGGTGTCATTCCAGAGGGAGCAGTTCTTACACCTACCTTGGATGAATCACGATTTATCCGTAATTCTATTTCCAACGTTGCCACTTCTGGTTTAATCGGAGCAGCACTAGCCGCGATCGCAGTTTTGTTATTTCTGGGTTCAGTGCGGCAAACTCTAATTATTGTAGTTGCGATTCCCCTGGCTACCTTAGCTGCGATCATCTTGATGGGATTGTTTGGGCTATCTTTAAATATTTTCAGCTTGGGTGGTTTGGCGTTGGGCGTAGGTATCGTAGTCGATAACTCCATCGTTATGTTGGAGAATATTGCCGAAGGTGCGGGTATGACTCCTGGTAAGGATACCAGAACTCGCCTCAGTTCATGGCAACTGATTCAACAAGCAGAACAAAGTAGCCAACAGGTAGAATCCGCTTTGCTAGCTTCTACTAGCACCAACTTAGTGTCAGTGTTACCGTTTTTGCTGATAGGCGGCTTTATTTCGCTGCTATTCAATGAATTAATTCTGACTATTAGCTTTGCTGTTGCTGCTTCTATCTTAATTGCCATCACCGTAGTGCCAATGCTAGCTTCGCGGATGTTAGCATGGCCTATTTCCAGTGGTTTGAGTAATTTTTGGTTCCTGCGGGAGTTTAATCGCCGTTTTGATGGTGCAACCAGAAATTACGGTGCTTTTTTAAGTAAAATTTTGCGATTTCGCTTGCTGACAGTAGCGATCGCGATCGCCTTTTTAGGTGGTGGCAGTTTATGGGTAGCACCACAAATTCCCCAAGAAATTTTACCCCGGATCAATACTGGACAAGCGAGTTTATTTGCTCAGTTTCCTCCCGGTACACCTTTAGAAAATAACCAAAAAGTCATGGCTGCGGTTGATGAAATTCTCCAGAATCAGCCGGAAACTGAATACGTATTTTCCACAATTGGAGGTGGCTTATTTGGTAGCAATACTAGCGAAAATCCCCTACGGAGTTCTAGCACCATTACCCTCAAACCTGGCTCTGATGTGGAAGCTTATGTTGAACGAGTCACCCAAGAATTTAACAAACTAAATTTAGCAGGTGTGCGTTTGCGCGTTGCTCCTGGACAAGTACGGGGTTTAATTCTTACCAATTCTCCAGTCAGGGGCGCAGAGGTTGACATAGTTCTGCAAGGAAATGACGCAGACACCTTACAAAAAGCCGGACAGCAATTACTAGCAACTCTAGAAGAAAAAGTTACTTTAGCCAGGTTCCGCCCCGATGCTGATGCACGTCAACCAGAATTGCAAATTCGTCCAGATTGGGAAAGAGTTGCAGCCGTAGGATTAACTGCTAGAGAGATTGGTGACACAATTGCGACTGCCATTGAAGGTAGTGTACCAACACAGCTACAGCGCAGTAATCGACTTGTAGATGTGCGGGTGCAGTTAAATGAAGAATCTGTGCGATCGCCTTCCCAACTGGCAAGATTACCTTTATTTGTAGAAAATAATCGCCAAGTCCGTCTTAGCGATGTTGCAGAAATTGTCGATGCTCAAGCCCCCGGAGAGATCCAACGAATTAACCAGCGTCAGGTTTTCATTATTGCTGGTAACTTGAGCGAAGGCGCAAATCTCAGTGATGCCCAAGCCCAAGTGAATGAGGTCTTGAATAACTTAAAATTACCTCAAGGTGTGACTGTCCTGCCTAGTTCGACAGCAGAAGCTAATCAGCAGTTACAAAACTCTTTATGGTTGTTGGGAGGATTAGCCGCTTTTCTTGTCTTCGTAGTTATGGCTGTGCAATACAATTCCCTGATCGACCCTTTGGTAATTATGTTTACAATTCCTTTGGCATTAGCAGGGGGTATTTTCGGGCTTTACATTACCAAAACAGCGATTGGCGCAACAGTGATTGTCGGTGCAGTCTTGCTAGTAGGTATCGTTGTTAACAACGCCATCATCATGGTGGAACTAGCAAATCAAATTCGGGAACAGCAAAGCATTGACCGTAAAACAGCAATTTTACAAGCAGCTCCCCAACGTCTACGCCCAGTGTTAATGACTACAATTACCACAGTTTTAGGCATGTTCCCTTTAGCATTGGGAATTGGGGAAGGTTCAGAATTTTTGCAACCTTTGGGTATTGTGGTGTTTGCAGGGTTGTCCTTAGCAACACTATTGACGTTGTTTATCATTCCTTGTTTCTATACCCTACTGCATGAGGTTTTGAGTTGGAAATGGATAAACTCTGTGATCATGCAGTTGGGAACGTTGAGGAAATTCTAAACTAAAATTAGCTGTGTTGCTCATACCAAAGCATTATGACTGCTATTACATTTAACCTCAACAACATCATCAAATTAACCGACGACCAATTTTATCAATTGTGTCGGGATAATCCTGATGTTAAATTTGAGCGTAATGCTTTGGGAGAAATCATTATAATGTCACCTACTGGGGGAGAAACTGGGAGACACAATGCTAGATTGACTGCTCAATTTGTTTTTTGGAACGAAAAAACTCAATTGGGTGAAGTATTTGATTCTTCAACTTGTTTTAAATTGCCCAACGGTGCAGATCGCTCCCCCGA
This sequence comes from Fischerella major NIES-592, assembly GCF_001904645.1. Lineage (NCBI taxonomy): Bacteria > Bacillati > Cyanobacteriota > Cyanophyceae > Nostocales > Hapalosiphonaceae > Fischerella > Fischerella major. The sequence continues at coordinate 685,557 of NZ_MRCA01000002.1, forward strand.
TGTTGCTTGGATAAAAAAAGATAGATGGGATGCACTGACATCAGAACAAAAGGAAAAATTTCCTCCCATTGCTCCTGATTTTGTTTTAGAGTTATTGTCCCCCACTGATAGCTTGCAAGAAACACAAAAGAAAATGCAAGAATATATCAATGCAGGGGTAAAACTTGGTTGGTTAATTGATAGAAAAACTGGCCGCGTCGAAATTTATCGACCAGGAAAAGAAACAGAAATATTGCTGCTTCCTGCTAGTTTATCAGGAGAAGATATTTTGCCTGGATTTGTTTTAGATTTGAAAACAGTGTGGGAATAGTTTCAGTTATATAAATTTGCAAAAATTGCGAGAGGCAAGTAATTCATGTGCTTGGATGTAAGTGGCGACACCTTGAACCCTGTTCATCGCATTAATTATGAAGAGTGAAAAAACGAACCACTAATGTATCTTGGATCATCACTTAAAAAAGCGAGTGGCGAAATTCTGCTCACGTGTCGGCGACAAAGCCCGTGCTTTGATAATTGCTGTCGCCAACAAAGCATAAGATATTCCCCCAACCACTACCAACAACCCTAAAACGAAAACCCCCAACGAACCCGCCAAACCCGCGCTGCTGTTCCACAAACCATGCAGCCCAGCAGCACTTAAGTATCCTATGGGGAGAATTCGCGAAGCTAGACGTGGCTTGAGGATACCCAAACCAATACAATATCCAAACCAGCCACTCCAAGCCATATGTCCTGCAACTTCGCCTAGTATTCGTGGAATCAGTAATTGCAACCCTGCTCCCAAAGCCGCTTCTGTTCCCATCTCTTGCGCCACTTCTGCAATCCTACCAGGCACATATTGACCTAAAGTTTCAAACAAAGTAAAGCCCACTGCGGAAGCTGAACCTAGCAAAATTCCATCCAAAGGTTCCCAAACACCAATACGTTCCCGTTTCGGGGATGCTAGCGATTTGCCAATTAAATAAAATATGATGATGGGTAAGGCTTTGAGTAATTCTTCTAGCAACCCAGCGCCAAAAAAGAAGCGAATAAATAATTCGGGAAAACTGAGGCTAGTCGGATCTTCAGGTATGCTTCCTGGTAGAATGCCGCGAAACACAATGATGAAAATATCAAGTATGGGGCTAGCCAAAACTACCACTGTGATTATGGTTGAAACAATTAGCACCCACCAAGGTTTCGGTTTGCCACATAACTGGTAGATAAAATATAAGGTCGCGCCAGCTAAGTACGCTCCTAGCAATATTTGATATAAATAACCTTGGACAAAAAACAGTAGTACTACGAAGATAACAGTGATGATCCCTGGTACTAAGTAGGCTTTGCGAGTTAAATCTTTAGGCGTTGAGAAAAGCGGTATTAGTTGCGACAGGCTAGTATCGTCATTTGTACTAGGTGAGGGTGCGGAATAGTTGAATGCTGCATGATTTGTTGCGGGCGCTGGCTGTGGTATCCCAACAGGTTGGGGGTTGTACTGATACTGATACTCGAAAAAGAATTCTGGGCCGTTATTGCCAAGAGTAATGCGATCGCCATTTTGTAGTTCTTGACATCCCTGCAAAATCTGTCCGTTTAAATAAGTTCCATTAGCACTATTGAGATCGCAAACTAAAAAGCTAGTTCTACCATCTGGTGTTTGAGATGGGCGAATGACCGCATGACGCCGCGAAACCATGCTATGAACATTGGAATCTAAGACAATTTGACAACTATTGGGGTCACGTCCTAGTACCATCTCACCAGTGGTTAGCAGCGAGTAGGAATACTCTTGACTACCAGCAACCATACGTAAAAATGCATTACTCATCAGGCTAATCCCCTACCCAGCCAATAGTAATTATTAATACACATAAAATATTAATTCTTTACACAAAATGCGCAAAAAATATAGTAAGTTTTTAAACATTAAGATAATTATAAAAGTATATCAAACAGTTTAAAAGCTGATTTTATACAGCTAAAATCATTGATTATTTGTCATCAAAAAATAACTAATAATTGTTTACTATTAAACCATCAAAAAACAACAATGGAAAGGTAAAGAAATTCATAATTTTTTTTGTGAACTGAGTTGATTCAGGTATCTACCTTGTAAATTCACTCAATCAAAGATAAATTCCTGATAGTGAGTTTCCGTAATCTCTGCTCCATTGATTGTTTTAAGTACTAGATAACTAGCACAAGCAGCCAACAGACAGGAGGGGAAAAGTAAAAAACTTATCACGTAAGCTTTTTCTGTATCTTAAAATTTTAATTATTTCCGCCGTATTGTACTAGATACATCTGGTATCAAGTAATTAAGATAACATAGAGGTTGTGTATTATAATGTTACAAACTATTATTAACAATCGTTACAAGATTGTGAAAGTTTTAGGAGAAGGTGGTTTCGGCAAAACTTTTCTAACAGAAGATACACATTTGCCTTCGGGTCGTCGTTGTGTGATTAAGCAGCTGAAGCCTGTGACAGAGAATCCGCAGATATATAAAATGGTACAAGACAGGTTCCAGCGGGAAGCTGCTATTTTGGAGGATTTGGGAAACAGCAACAACCGCATTCCCAATTTGTATGCGTATTTTGCTGAACAAGGTCAGTTTTATTTAGTTCAAGAATATATAGAAGGTAAGACTCTCACTGAAAAGGTACACACTGAAGGAGTCATGAGTGAGAGTGCTGTGCGAGAAATACTCAAGAGTTTGTTGTACGTTCTCAACTTCGTACACAGCAGACACATCATCCATCGGGATATTAAACCAGACAACATAATTTTGCGGGATGCAGATAATATACCGGTACTGATTGACTTTGGGGCCGTACGGGAATCAATGGGTACAATCGTCAACTCTCAAGGTAATCCCACGAGTTCGATTGTCATTGGTACACCAGGATTTATGCCTCCAGAACAGGCAGCTGGTAGGCCTGTTTACAGCAGCGATCTCTACAGCTTAGCAATCACAATGATTTATTTGTTGACTGGGAGAATGCCGCAAGAGTTGCAGACAGATCCTAGAACTGGAGAGATTATGTGGCATCAATATGCCATGAATGTCAGTCCTAGTTTGCGGATGGTACTAGATAAAGCGATCGCATATCATCCAGGCGATCGCTATCCTACCGCCAAAGACATGATTGATGCTTTACAGTCTCCTACGGTTAATAATTACGTTGCACCCACAGAACCTTCTCCCCAATACAATACACCTGCATTACCAAACCCTGGAGGATATTCCCCACCACCTACAGTTATCAACCCAGGTGGACAACCCCCGCAACACATCCAGCCTGTTGTTACTCCCCTGGGTTCTAACCCAAACTGGTCGGGTGGAAGTTACAATCCTCAACAGTACGTCTCACCTGCTGCAACCACGAATTCTGGTTGGCTGGGTGGAGGTGGCACATTTAATACCAACGTTCCCGTACCTCCGGAAATTCAAGGTTGGAACTGGGGAGCATTTTTGATGTCTCCATTATGGAGTATCACCAATCAAGTCTGGATTGGACTGTTATCTTGGGTTCCTTACGTAGGTATACCGATGCCTTTTGTCTTAGGTGCAAAAGGTAACACATGGGCTTGGAGAAGTCGGCAGTGGCGTAGTATTGAAGACTTTAAAGCCCACCAAAGAGCTTGGACAAAAGCAGCAATCATTCTTTATTCTTGCCTTGGGGCTTTAGGGGTGTTGATTGTAGCATTGGCTTTTATCGGTGCTAGTATTTCCGAACAAGAAGACTCTGACACACCAGTAGCAACTCCGACTCAGGTCAGTCCTACTCCTAGTGAACCTTCTACTTCAAGTTCTTCCAATTCTTCAAGTTCTTCAACTTCAACCTCCGGAACCACAACTGGTAACTTCCGACCAGTCGTAATTGGCAACCTACAAACCTATTCCTACGACACTGGTTTGTTCTCTATCGATGTTCCCCAAGGCTGGAATCTCAGGGATAACAGTAATGCCAACGAAGTAATTATCTATTGGCTTGATCCAACTGAGAATGGTCTAATTCAAGTCAATGTTTTCAACACTGAAAACACTCCCACTCAAGAAGAATTAACCAATATTTTGAAGCGGTTTATCAACAAATTTGAGTCAGAACCTGATTTTAGAATGGATCAGCCTGTCAGACAAAACGATGGCAGTGTGAGGATTACTTGGAGTTATACAGCTAAAAGTGGAAATGCTTCCGGGTCACTCACAGCTAATAGCTTTATTAAATCTCAAGGTGACAAGATTTCTATTGACTCCTATATTGTACCTAGTGAGCAGTATAAAGAACTATTACCAACAGTTAACCAAGTTATAGCCAGTTACAAACTTAATGCATCAGCTCCTTTGAAAAAATAATTGTTAGTAGGTACAGACGCGATTAATCGCGTCTGTTGTTAATGGTTAGTGGTTAGTTGTTTACCACTTCTCACACCCCTCATACTCCTCATACTCCCCCACCCCATCTCCCCACTAACCACTAACTATCCTTTGATACACTGCTAGTGTTTCTTGATGAACACGGTAAACGTTTAACCGTTCTAGGTTTTGATTTGCCTTTACCTTCCACTGGTGGAGTGTATCTGGGTTACTCAAAAGTTTAACCAAAGCTGCTGCTAAAGTATTCGGGTCTTTTGCTGGTACTAAAATACCAGCTTCCCCGTAATCCAATGCTTCGGGAATGCCATCTACTTCTGTAGCTACAATTGCACAACTAGCTTCACGGGCTTCGGAAATTACTAGGGGGCAAGGATCACGGTGAGAAGCAAGGACAAATATATCACAAGCTAGTAGATAACGTTGAGGTTCTGGTTGAAAGCCTTCAAAATGAATGCGTGAACTGACAGCTGTTTTGCTTGCTTGTTCCTCAAACTCATGGCGATCAGGCCCGTTTCCGACTATGTATAAATGTGCTTGGGGAAAATCTGAGGCTACTTGCTCAAAAGCTGCAATTAACTCAGCTATACCTTTACGATGATACATCCCTGCCACAGTAGCGATCGCTGGATGTTGTAAAGGTAAAGGTTCATAGTCTTTGAGGGGTCGGTTGCGGGGGCTTCCCAAAGTACCATTACATACTACCCACAATTTTTCTTGAGAAATACCACGTCGTGTCATAGCATCAGCAACTGCTTTACTGACAGCAATTACTCGGTCAGCTAGCCCCATAAATATACTGCTGCGTTGAAATTCGTTGTGTACGGTAGAAACTAAACTATACTTACTTTTATCTTTGTTTCTCAGAAAAGCTGCTAATATTACTCCCGTCATCATATGGGCATGGACAATATCTGGCTGAAATTCTTTGACAATTGCCTGATATCCAATAGCGGCTTTGATGAGATTAATTGGTTTGCGTGTTTGATCTAATTGATAGTGCTTAACACCATAATTTGCTAGTAAAGTTTCGTAACTTCCACCACCAGATATTACTGCCACCTTATGACCATCTTTTGCTTGCAGACAAGCTAGATCCACAGCTACATTGACAATACCGTTACCAATTTCTTGAACCTCGTTTAATATATGTATAATTCGCATAAATTAATCATCAATATTTTGATGTAAGTAGGTAGGTTGAAAAACAACTAATACAATTTCGGAGTTGAAATTGGGAAACTTATTGCTGGTATATATTCTGTAACTCTATCTGTCATACTCCTTGTTCAAATTGGTATTATTTCTTAATTTTTACTATTAATTATTTAATATTATTCATTGAATACAAACCATGAACTACTACACAGTCCTCTCGCAAAAAATATTTACCATATTGCCAATAATCATAAATCAATCAGTACAACTTTACGAACATGACTATTTTGATAATGAAAATGACGTGCTATGATGGCATTCAACAAAAGTTGCCAAGCTTTCCAAGACAAGACAGAAGGAAAGATGATATTGATGATACTATGGAAGTTTTTTTGCTTAAGAGCTACTATAAACCAATGTAATTTCAAATAATTTTTAATATCCGCAAGAGCGGGGATATGAGAATGATGCATTTCATCAACTAAAGCATAAAGCTTTTCCTTGATTAAAATATTTGCATTCAAGCGCTGAGATGGAGAAAACTTGTGGTTATAAGCACCGGGCCAGATAGTGCGGTAAGCAAGACATTGATTGAGAAAAATCGCATCTCCAAATTTGGCAATGTGAATCCAAGAATCAATATCATCACAATTAGCATCCAATTTAGAATCCCAACCTCCTGTTTGCACAAAAGCATCACGACGGCAAGCTACTTGTACAGGTGTACCAAAAGGTAGAAGTTCCAGCAACATGCCGTAATGAATGTCAGCTTGCGGGACATAAAAAGCTAAACCAGGCCCTACTTGAGGAGTGCGATCGTACTCAACTTCATTTTCATCCACTTGAGCGGCAATACAGGAACAAATCACTGCTTGAGGTTGGAGTGCGATCGCCCTTGCCATTTCTTCGAGACAATTAACGGCTAAGTAGTCGTCATCATCCAAAAATTTAATCCATTCACCGCTAGCTTTACTAATCCCAGCATTGACAGTTGCCGAATGACCAGAATTTACCTGGTTGCGATGGTATATAAGTCGTGAGTCTCCACTGAGTGACAACTTTTCTATTAAGCTATTTACATACTCTTGCGTACCATCACAAGAACAATCGTCAGCTACCACTACTTCAGTAGCAATGGTCTGGTTTAAAGCAGAGTCTATTGCTCTTTTAAGCAAGTTTAAGCGGTTGTAGGTCGTGATGACCACACTAAATTTCATAACACTCACACCTGTGGCAAGGCCATCTTCAAATACATCTTTCTATTTGACGACACAACTCCCGGAAACGTCATCCGCTAACAGAATTTTAGATTTTGGATTGTTGCCATATATAAGGGTGTGAGGGTATGGGTAAAAATTCAGGGGTATTTAAAAAATTATGAATTTTCAGAAAACTCTTAATTTCCTCTTACACTCTCATACCCTTACACCGTATTCATACACTATTGCCTGTTGTCTATTCCCTGCCCGAAGGGCTTGGTGAAAATTTACTAGACTCAAAAGCGATAGTAGATTTATTATGGATGATTGTGAGTTTTTGATTGACTATGAACGCTCAAGAGATTATCCGCTCCATCGAAGCGGAACAGCTGAAATCTAATGTGCCCGATATATATGTCGGTGACACCGTTAAAGTCGGAGTCAAAATTAAAGAAGGAGACAAATACCGCGTACAACCCTATGAAGGAGTTGTCATCGCTAAACGCAACGGCGGCATTAATGAAACCATTACAGTCCGTCGTGTATTTCAAGGTGTAGGCGTGGAGCGGGTTTTCCTAATTCATTCTCCTCGAATTGACAACATTAAAGTCATACGTCGTGGTAAGGTACGGCGTGCGAAGCTTTACTATCTACGCAATCGTGTTGGCAAGGCTACTCGGATTAAGCAACGCTTTGACCGCCCTTTGTGATAGATCAGTAAGATATGGGAGAAAACTCAATCATCAAGCGGCATCAGCCGCTGATTTGTCCCCCGACTAAAAAAGTTAACCAAAAATGCCAAATTGCGTTAAACTAGATAAAGGCAAAACGCAATAGCTGAATCAAAGATAGCACATGCGCTCTTAGTTCAGTTGGTAGAACGCAGGTCTCCAAAACCTGATGTCGGGGGTTCAAGTCCTCCAGGGCGCGCTGTAACTGAGAACAAGCAAACCGAAAACAAATGCGATCGCTATAATGATAGCGGTGTTAGTATTTGATTTTGAGTATAATTAAATCTATACTTGTAGCCTCTAGCCTCAAACAGCCTTAGTTTGAGCCAGAGCTACAGTTATAAATAGAAAATTACCAGTTAATAGCTATCAGGCAATGGGGGAGCAAGCGACCGTGGCCAAGAAAAATGAAGCAGAAATGGAAGAAACCAGCAATAGTTTTAGCTTAGGAAACTTCTTTCAAGGAATTAAAGAAGAATTTGAAAAAGTAGTTTGGCCCAGTCGAAAGCAGCTGGTGAGTGAATCAGCAGCTGTATTGTTAATGGTGTCACTCTCCGCATCTTTAATTTTTTTGGTCGATAAATTCTTTACTTGGGCAGCACAACAGGTATTCGGATGACTTCTGCAACAGACGAAGGTCACAATTTGGCTTTGCAGTCAGATGAGAGCTCAGAACCTGCGGTAAGAGAGCAAGAAGCCCGCTGGTATGCAGTACAAGTAGCCTCTGGCTGTGAAAAGCGTGTTAAAACAAACCTAGAACAGCGCATCCAAACCTTTGATGTAGCTGACAAAATTCTCCGGGTGGAGATTCCACACACGCCAGCAGTGAAAATCCGTAAGGATGGCAGCCGTCAGCACACCGAGGAAAAAGTATTCCCTGGTTATGTGCTGGTAAGGATGATCATGGATGATGATACCTGGCAAGTGGTGCGAAATACCTCCCATGTAATTAACTTTGTGGGAGCAGAGCAAAGACGTGGTAGTGGCAAAGGTCGCGGTCACGTTAAACCGATGCCACTGAGTCAAACAGAAGTAGAAAGAATCTTCAAACAGACCACAGAACAAGAGCCAATTGTCAAAATTGACATGGCTACTGGTGATAAGATAGTCGTGCTTACTGGTCCGTTTAAAGATTTTGAAGGTGAGGTCATAGAGGTTAGCCCAGAACGGAGTAAACTCAAAGCCTTGCTGTCGATATTTGGACGTGATACACCAGTAGAATTGGAATTTAATCAGGTTCAAAAACAGAGCTAATCACAAATGGCGAAAAAAGTAGTAGCGGTCATTAAATTGGCCCTGAATGCTGGAAAAGCCAACCCAGCACCGCCAGTTGGGCCCGCCTTGGGTCAGCATGGCGTTAATATTATGATGTTCTGCAAAGAGTACAATGCCAAAACAGCAGACCAAGCTGGAATGGTGATACCAGTAGAAATTTCGGTATATGAAGACCGCAGTTTTACTTTTGTACTTAAGACTCCACCCGCATCGGTATTGATTACCAAAGCAGCAAAAATTGATAAAGGCTCTAGCGAACCCAACAAAAGGAAAGTAGGTTCAATCACAAAAGAGCAGCTGCGGCAGATAGCCCAAACAAAAATGCCTGACCTCAACGCTAATGATATTGAAGCAGCGATGAAGATTATTGCAGGCACTGCCAAAAACATGGGCGTGACAATAACTGATTAGTTATTTGTTCGTTGTTGATAGTTGGTAGTTGTTAGGAAAAAACAACAAACAACCAAAAAACTTTATCGGGGGAGAGAACTTACCTCGCTAATGACCCCAGGAGAGAAAAATGACCAAAAGAGTATCGCGTCGTTTACAGGCGCTGTTAGAAAAAGTAGAAGATAGGGAGTATGCTCCCTTAGATGCTTTAAGTCTTTTAAAAGAGACAGCAACAGCAAAATTTCCCGAAGCAGCAGAAGCACACATTCGCTTAGGAATTGATCCGAAGTATACAGATCAACAATTGCGGACAACGGTTGTACTGCCTAAAGGTACAGGACAAGAAGTACGAGTGGCAGTCATTGCTAGAGGTGAAAAAGTCACAGAAGCAACCAACGCAGGCGCTGATATCGTTGGTTCAGAAGACCTGATAGACGAAATTCAAAAAGGAATGATGGACTTTGACAAGCTCATCGCCACACCTGATGTTATGCCACAGGTAGCGAAGCTTGGTAAATTACTCGGCCCACGTGGTTTGATGCCTTCACCCAAAGGTGGTACAGTAACATTTGACCTAGCAAGTGCGATCGCAGAATTCAAAGCAGGTAAATTAGAGTTCCGTGCTGATCGTACAGGTATCGTCCATGTTATGTTTGGTAAGGCATCATTCTCACCAGAAGATTTACTGGTAAACTTAAAAGCCTTACAAGAAACAATTGACCGCAACCGCCCTTCCGGAGCAAAAGGTCGTTATTGGCGCACAATGTACGTGTCTGCCACTATGGGCCCATCGATTAAAGTCGATATCAACGCTTTACGCGACCTGAAAACAGAAGCAGCATAAAGTTAGTCATTGGTTATTTGTCCTTTGTCATTTGCTAATGACTAAATGACCAATGATTAGCAAAAAAATTAAATAGCAAAGCCGGAGACAGCAGGTGCCGTTGGCTTAATACCCTGCCGAGGTTTGCATCCAGATTGCTTGAATTTCTACCCTTCCTTGGTGTGGTAGTTCTGGCATCAGGAGAAGGGTAGTTGCAAATCTACCTTTCAACCAAAACCCCGGCTATGAGGCTGGGGTTTATTGTTTTCGGTGAGTGTTGGTAGTTGTTTGTTGTTTTGAATAACCAACAACAAAACCTTTAAAGGAGGTGAAACAAGTATGGGTAGAACCATAGAAAATAAAAAAGAGATTGTTGCTGAACTCAAAGAATCTTTGAGTAAGTCACAATTAGCACTGGTGATTGATTATCAAGGGCTAACAGTTGCCGAAATTACAGACCTGCGGCGACGGCTGCGTCCAGCAGGAGCAACATGCAAGGTAACAAAAAATACCTTGATGGCTATTGCCATTCAAAATGATGAAAAATGGCAACCTTTGTCGGAATTGCTCAAAGGTTCTTCCGCCTTTTTGTTGGTTCAAGAGGATTTCTCGGCTGCAATCAAAGCTTACCAAGATTTCCAAAAAGCCACTAAAAAGACAGAATTACGCGGCGGCGTTATGGAAGGTCGCCTGCTGAAAGAGCCGGATGTTAAGGCGTTAGGTGATTTGCCATCCAAAGAGCAACTCATGGCACAAATTGCCGGAGCAATCAACGCCTTAGCTACCAAAGTTGCCGTTGGTATCAACGAGGTTCCCAGTTCGCTGGCTCGTGCTTTGCAGGCCTATGCCGATAAAGAAAAAGGCGGCGAAGAAGTTAGTGGTTAGTGGTGAAAAATCAACTACTAACTACTGTACGGACGAAGCATTTGTATTAGTATCTTTCTTACAAATGAAATATCTTCGTACAAATGCTTCGCCCCTACTAACTATCAATCAATTTACATTACAGGAGTTAGATCAATGTCTGCTGCAACTGATGAAATTTTGGAAAAATTAAAATCCCTGACTCTGCTGGAAGCTGCTGAGTTGGTTAAACAAATTGAAGATGCTTTCGGTGTTAGTGCTGCTGCACCTGCTGGTGGCATGATGATGATGGCTGCTCCCGGTGCTGGTGCTGCTGCGGCGGCTGAACCCGTAGAAGAGAAGACCGAATTTGACGTGATTCTCGAAGATGTTCCAGCTGATAAGAAGATTGCTATCCTCAAAGTCGTACGCGAATTGACCGGTTTGGGTCTGAAGGAAGCAAAAGACTTGGTAGAATCTGCGCCTAAGCCTATTAAGGAAGCTATTGCTAAGGAAGCTGCCGAAGATGCGAAGAAGCGTATCGAGGAAGCCGGTGGTAAGGCAAGTGTGAAGTAGTCATTCCTATTCGGAATTGAAAATTTGGAATTCGGAATGATCTGTTAAGTTATATCAAGTTCGGTTAACTACTTATAATAAAAGACCTCGCGCCCTACCCCTCTCCTTGGCAAGGAGAGGAGTACCGGAGGCTGGATGAGGTTAAACGGGAATTATAAGTAATTCATGCAAACTTGATGTTAATTGCGAATTCCGAATTAATAAGGAGCCTGTGTTAGGCTCCTTTTTTAAATCTAATAAAATTTACGAGCGTGATGCGTAAACCAGCCCAGAGGCTCTAACTGTTTGTGTTGTGAACTCAGCACCGACAGTTCAGGGCTACTTAAAAGCCTACGCTCACCGCTTGCGGGAGCGTAGGTAGTTTACGGTAACAAAGTCCTTTTCTTCTAAGAATGCTTTAAGCGATCGCGGAGTGTACCTCTACACTTAAAACTTTTGCTGATTACACCAGATAAAATATGTATTCTGCAAGTTGAAAATTCTACTATTAGGGGGACTTAAGGAAATAAGCTTTTATGTGGTGAAAACCTCTTATTTCTCTGCCTTCTCTGCGCTTCTGTGGTTAGTTTTTGTTATTCTACTTATTGCAATCAAATTATTAATTTACAAAGCCCGCAAAAGCGGGCTTATTTTTAATGTAAGTCTGCATCCCAGACACCAATATAAATTTGATCCTCTTGGTTGCGTTGAATTACACCTTCTACTCCACCAACACTAAATGAGTATTGGTTAATTTGACGTTGATGCACTCTTTGCAGGGCTTGATTAATTTCACCAGAGCCATTTCCTCCCAGCATTCCTTGCAAAGTAGATTGCATTACCTGGGGTGGAACAGATTGGGCAAAGGATACCTCCGTTTGCCGTAATACTCCAGTTTTACGGTCAAATAAATAACCAAGATCAACCTGATTTGGGTGTAAGCGATAAAGATAAGCGCGGGTGTTCCATAAGCCTCGAGAAACTTTAGTGGGTTTTCCTAGCGTTGATTTCACTGTATTTTCCGAAGTACCTGTGGGATAAGCAGGAACACTAAGGTTGCTAGTGTTAGCAGTGGCAACTTTTGGTTGATTTTCCGGCTGTGGGGGTGGTGTAGGTGTAGCTGGAGTAGGATCTTCAGCAGGCTGTTCTGGTGTTGGGACTGCCGCAGTTTGAGAATCTTCTGGGGGCGGTGCTACTGGAGGTGGTGCAAATGTTGATGGTTGTTGCTGCGGTGCAGATACAACTGGAGGTGTAGTAGTAATGGAAGTTTCTGGTTGCTGTGGAGAGGTAGGTATTAAAAGAGGTTGGGAAGCAACAGGTGCATCGGTAGGTTCGGTGGTGGGAGCTACAGATGATGGTGTAGAGGTAGGATTTGTAGCAATGGGTGATTCTGTAGTTTCTGGGGGAGTATTTGTATCAATAGTTGCTTCTATTGGTGGTTGGCGAGTGATGTTTGCGATCGCGATTCCAGCAATCAAACCACCCATAACCAAACTACCAAAAATTACAGCAGGTTTTTGCCAATTCTTGTCAGAAGTGGTAGACGCAGGGATAAAAGCAGACTTTTGGGCAGAACCTAAAGGTTGGGTTTGCTGGGTATGTGCGACAGCAGGGGACAGGGCGATAGTTGATTGAGTTGATGAGTATGATGGTTTCGGGGGAAGAGTATTTGCAGATTGCAAAGCATGTAACATTTTCCTAGCAGTCGAGTAGCGATCGCTAGCTTGGGGCTGAGTTGCTTGTTTAAGGATCATTGCTAATTCTGGTGATACTCCAGGGACAAAATCCTGCCAAATGACTTCCCCTGTTTGTTGGTTAGTTGGTAACTCGTGTGGCGGTTTGCCTGTTAGCAGATAAATTGCTGTCAAACCCAAGCTATAGATGTCAGTAGCATACACCGGGCGTCCTACGGCTTGTTCGCTGGGCATATACCCAGGCGTACCAATGACTAAAGATTGAGTTAAATAATTTGGTGTAGCGATGATTGAACGTATCGTTTCTTTAACTGCACCAAAATCAATCAGAACAGGTTGATTATTAACTGTACGAAGAATAATATTATCAGGCTTGATATCTCGGTGAATAATGCCTTTACTATGGACATAGTCTAAGACTGATAAAAGACTCAATAAAATTTCTCTAACTTGATTTTCGCTGATTGCTCCTTGAGTTTCGACCAGATTTGTTAGGGTTTGACCTTGAATCCATTCTTGAACAAGATAAAACTGTCCATGTTCGGAAAAATAAGCGTAGAGTTTGGGAATTTGATCACTACTTTCACCTAAAAGTTCTAAGGTGGCTGCTTCCCGTTCAAACCGTTGTTGAATCATTTTGTAGGTTTGCGGGTCGTTTGTCACTGGTTTGAGTTGCTTGATCACACAGCGACGCCGAGAAGGCATGTGGGTATCCTCTGCCAAAAATGTTTCGCCAAACCCACCTGCACCAAGTACTTGGATAACTTTATAGCGATTATTTAACTGTGTTATGGTCATGCTCGATTCAAAGTGAGCGTCTTTACAAATTTATATTAGATGTTATGCTGGCATCGCAGGCGGGATGTTATGCCAACAAAATTTTTGGCGTGTGGTTCGGGTGTTTTTATATCGAACACCGATACACACGGATGAACACGGATGGTTTATCGGTGTGTATCTGTGTNTGTGGCTGTAAGTTATCTTGATGGTTCAATGTTTTTTGGCAAGGCGAACACCGATACACACGGATGAACACGGATGGTTTATCGGTGTGTATCTGTGTTTATCTGTGTTCGACATTCATCGACTTTGATTGTGGCTGTAAGTTATCTTGATGGTTCAATGTTTTTTGGCAAGGCGAACACCGATACACACGGATGAACACGGATGGTTTTGGCGTGTGTGGTTTGGGTTGATGATTTCCTTTTTTGGTTTTTAGTTATTATGACTATTTGTTTGATAAAGGTGTTAATACTAAGCTGCCTGATTCTGTGTAGCCAAGGGGATTACGTTTGCCAAAACGCCAATGTTGTTGATATCTATTGAGAAAGTTTTGACCAATAATACCTTGAATTCCTAAGACTTTAAAAATATTATCGCTTTCCAAAATTACTGCATCGATTTGAGTGGCTTGATGTTGCTGTAAATTTAATTGTGATAACTTGATTTTTTGAGCTTTTTCTGTTCCACAAAATCCACTTACTTCTGTTTTGGTTAATTTAGTTTGGTCTATTTTTAGTTTTGTAGCTAATGATTTAGATATAACTGTTGTTTCAGCCCCTGTATCTAATAGGAAGTTAAAAGGCCCTTGACCGTTGATTTTGGCTTGGGCAATCATATTGCCTAGTTTGCCTTGTAGGGGAATTGCCCCTGTCACTGGTGGTGAAGGTGGTAAAAGTTGCAGTTGCAATTTTTTAGGATTAATTACAACATCAAAATTGGTTAAAAAATCTAAACCCAAAACTCCAGATGTATTGACTGGAATTGAATTTTGACTCATGCCTATGGCAAATAAACCTTGAACTTTAGCTGCATTTACGGCCACAGGTGGTAATTTATGGAAACTAGCTTGTACTTTTGAACAGTCATTTCCTACTACTACATATTTCATGAAGTCGTTAGGAATAGGTGTACCCTGAAGGTTTAATTGGGTAGCCGTTTGACTGTTAATAATAGAAGCAGAAGCACCTGTATCTAAAAGAAAGGTTTTGCTTTGTCCACCAATTTGAACTGGCAGAGTAAAAACATTGGTGTTAGGAAGTAATTTGAGTGGGATGTTGGCTTGTCCTTGGCTAACAGGTTGAGGAAGGCTGACTCCGGTAGCTGCAACTAAAGCGGTAATGCGATCGCTTGCATCAGGACGAATGCTCCCATCTTCTGCTAACATTGCTACCTGCAAGACGCATTGCATGGAAGCTGTTTGCAAAGCTTCTAAATTAGATGGAGAACTGTCAGCTAATTTACTCCTGATACATTGACTTGTTTGTTGCAGCAGTTGTTGACCAAGGTTATTGGCTGGAACTTGAGCAATGGTCGATTTTAATCCACTAAGTAATCCAGTAGTTGTAATAATAACTACACTTGTTTTTAGTAAATGTCGCATCCAGTTGGCTTTGCATTTGATTTTCATAAGCAAGCGATCGCATTTGTTGTGATTAAATCCTGACCATACTTTTGCTATTCATAAGTCTCCTCTGTTGTTAAGCTGCTTTTCTTGCTTCTTGCTGTTTTAACTCACTGGGGGCAAACACACCATTCTCGGTAATGATGGCTGTAATTAATTCTGCTGGGGTAACATCAAAAGCGGGATTGTAGAATTCCACACCATCAGGTGTCAAAATAGTATCACCAATTTGGTATATTTCTCCTGGATGGCGCTCTTCAATGGGGATTTGACTACCATCAGCTAAGTCAAAATCCACAGTAGAAAGGGGTGCGGCAACAAAGAAAGGAATGTTATGTGCTTTGGATACTAGTGCTAAACTATACGTACCAATTTTATTTGCTGTATCTCCATTGGCAGCAATTCTGTCAGCACCCACAACTACGGCATGAATTAAACCTTGTTTCATGCAGTGGGCAGCCATGCTATCAGTAATTACCGTAACTGGGATGCCTTCTTGTACACATTCCCAGGCAGTGAGTTTTGCTCCTTGCAATCTGGGTCTGGTTTCATCGGCAAACAAGCGTGCTAAGCGTCCTTCTCGCCAGGCAGAACGCACTACACCCAAAGCTGTACCGTAACCTGCGGTTGCTAATGCGCCAGCATTACAGTGGGTGAGTAGGGTTAGTTGTCCTGGTTGAGTAGGTAGGGCTTTTAAGCCATTGTTACCTATATCTTGGCAGGTTTGTAAATCCTCAGCATTAATGGCTTGGGCAGTTTGGAAAAGAGCTTTTTTAATCTCGTCTACTGTGCCAATCGTTTCATAGGCTACTTTCATCATCCGGGATATTGCCCAAAACAAATTGACTGCTGTGGGGCGGGTAGAACGCAGCATTTGGGCGACATTTTCCAAGTCCTGCAAAAACTCATCCCGGTTGTCTGTATGAATTTCTCTCGCACCAAGATAAATACCATAGGCAGCAGCAACACCAATAGCAGGCGCACCCCGGACAATCATGGTTTTGATGGCAACTGCCATATCTTCACTGCGACTAATTTCTACAAATGCATACTCATTTGGCAAACGCGTTTGGTCAATCAGCGAAACTGAGTCGTTGTGCCAGATGATAGGGTATACTTGGTTAGTTTGAAACATCATGTTCTTTGAAGGTTATGAGGAAACACGGAACAGGGAATAGGAAATAGGGAACAGGGGATTGGGTATCGGACATTGGTTATTCTCCGCATCCGATGCGTATTTTGTGTTTCCCAGTTCCTCTGTTTTGCATCTCCTTTCCCCTTCCTTGTTTGTGCTTTTGGGGTTAATTTTATTACATAACTGCGGATTTTTGCTGATTAAAGAAAGCTTGTAAAACCTTTTCAGCAATTTGTGGACTTGTTAAACCTAATTCTGCTTTAGATTGATTTGGTTCTGCGTGTTCAACTAACACATCTGGTACACCAATCCGCTTGATAGGCACCACAATATCAGCATCTAACAGTGCTTCTGCAACTGCCGAACCAAAGCCACCCATCACGCAGCCTTCTTCCAAGGTAACAACACGTCCAATTTTTTGTGCAAGAGGGAAAATCAATTCTGTATCCAGGGGCTTAGCAAAACGGGCATTGATCACAGTAGTTTCAATTCCGTGTTCACTGAGAATTTCTGCAACTTGCATGGCTGGATGTACCATTGTGCCGTAGCCCAAGATGAGTAAATCATCTCCATGACGGAGAATTTCGGCTTTACCTATTTCCAAGGGTTCCCAGCCTTCTTCCATCAAGGGGACACCATAGCCATTACCACGAGGGAAACGCATAGCGATCGGTCCAGTAGTATGATTTACACCTGTGACAATCATGCGCTGAAGTTCGGCTTCATCTTTGGGTGCCATCAGTACCATGTTGGGAATACAGCGCAGGTAGGCAATATCGTACATCCCTTGGTGGGTAGGGCCATCAGCACCAACAATTCCTGCACGATCCATACAGAAGAACACAGGTAAGTTTTGGATGCAAACATCGTGGATGATTTGGTCGTAGGCACGTTGCAAGAATGTGGAATAGATAGCAGCAACAGGACGCATACCTTCAGCTGCTAACCCGGCGGCTAGGGTGACGGCATGTTGTTCAGCAATACCTACATCTATATATTGATTAGGTAGCTTGGCTTGCAGTTTGTCTAAACCTGTTCCCGTTGCCATTGCGGCAGTGATACCGATAATTTTTGGGTTTTGTTCGGCAAGTTTGACTAAGGTATGGGCAAATACTTTTGAGTAAGCAGGAGGTTTCGGTTTACTGGAAGGGATAGCTTTACCAGTAGTCAAGTTAAAGGGAGATTGGGCATGATAACCAACTTGGTCTTGTTCGGCAATTTCATAACCTTTGCCTTTTATTGTTGCCACATGCACTAACACAGGTCCAGTAATTTGATGTGCCTGTTGAAAAGTAGCAATCAATTCTTCTAAATTATGCCCATCTACTGGCCCCATATAGGTAAAGCCAAGTTCTTCAAAAACAGCACCCACTTTTGGCACAGCTAGCCGCTTCATCCCTTCTTTAATGCGTCCTAGTTCAGGAGAAAGAGACTCACCCACAAAAGGAATTTGCTTAAATTGTTCCTCAAAACTATCTTTGAAAAATTGCACCGGGCCGCTAAGACGCATTTTGTTAAGGTAGCGAGGAATTGCGCCAACATTGGGAGATATGGACATTTCGTTGTCATTCAGGACAACTAATAGATTAGTTTTAGGAAGATGTCCCGCATGATTAATGGCTTCTAAGGCCATACCACCAGTTAATGCCCCATCACCAATAATCGCAACAACTTTAAATTTTTCTCCTTTAGCATCTCGCGCCAAAGCCATACCTAAAGCAGCGGAAATACTAGTAGAAGCATGTCCTGCGCCGAAGTGGTCGAACCTGCTTTCACTACGTTTTAAGTAACCAGCAATTCCATCTTTTTGCCGCAGGGTATGAAAATTACTGTAGCGTCCTGTAATCAGTTTGTGGGGATAGGCTTGGTGTCCAACATCCCAAATGACTTTATCACGGTCTAAATCTAGTGTTTGATATAGACCTAAAGTCAACTCTACAACACCCAACCCTGGTCCTAAATGCCCCCCAGTCGCTGCTACGGTTTGCAGATGCTTATCTCGAATTTGGCGGGCAATTTGTTGCAACTGGCGAATTGATAAACCGTGCAACTGGTTGGGATGGGTGATTTCGCTTAAATGCATAACTATAGGGTTTTCCTCTCTAACTCTATATGTACTGATTTTCCCATGCTAGGGTGATGACCGACTTTAAGCAAATTTTCTTAAAACTCTGGAATTCTCAACAAATTTCGCTATCGATGGTGAATTCTGGCTTGAATGAACAGTGAAAAACCAAGTCTGTATACATCTGTGTCCATCTGTGTCCATCGGTGTTCGTAATCATTATCTTTACAACTTTGCCACAATCTTAAAAAACTCGACCACAGATGCACACCGATACACACCGATAAAAATACAGACAGCCCACACAAAAACCAAGTCTGTATACATCTGTGTCCATCTGTGTCCATCGGTGTTCGTAATCATTATCTTTACAACTTTGCCACAATCTTAAAAAACTCGACCACAGATGCACACCGATACACACCGATAAAAATACAGACAGCCCACACAAAAACCAAGTCTGTATACATCTGTGTCCATCTGTGTCCATCGGTGTTCGTAATCATTATCTTTACGACTTTGCCACAATCTTAAAAAAAACTCGACCACAGATGCACACCGATACACACCGATGAAAATATAGAAGTTACCGATAACTTTGCACACCACTAATTCGTAGAACGTCGCTAATAGTGGCACAGTAATTAGGTAAGCCAAAACTATCAGGATTGACAAATTTTTGATAAGTAAAATGCCGATAGCTCATACAAAATCTATCCCAAGCTGCCATCCGAATACGAAACAAGACTATTAATAAGTTAGCTAATGAAAAAGACACAGGGATGCGAAAGTAAATTTTTTTGCCAAGATAAGCGCATACTTCTTCTATTGCTTGGTTGGCGGTTAATGGTGCTTGACCTAAAACTAATTGCCTGCTTTCATTTTCTTGAGGCGGATTGTCTATTAAATAGCGTACGACTGTGGCAATGTCTCGGGCATGAATAAAGTGAAAACTACCGTCTGCTTGAAAAAAACGAATGAAGTCTATGTATTTTGTGACTTCAAGAATACCAGGTGTTATATGTGAATACGGTTTATTATCGTCGCCACCCAAAACTAAGGTGGGGAAAACTTCAGTTATTTTGGGCGCGATCGCTAATTTCCCGATTTTCTGTAAACAATCATATTTAGAGCGAATATAATGTGTACCCAGTTCTCCGGCTTCTTTGAGTGGTTGGTTGCTACTGTCTAAAACACTCGCAGTCGAAAAATAAATTACCTGTTCACAGATAGCTGGATCTAAATAACTCAATAATTCTAGAGTTTTGACAACATTAATATCAAAAGTTGCCGTCCCACCCCAAGCTGTAGCTGTCAATACTGCGACATCTATTGTTTTCAGCAAGTCGGCAAAATGCTGGATTTGTTGCATATCACCTTGCAAAACGGTGACACCCGGACGAACTTGTGTATCAATTTTTAATTTCTCTGGGTTCCTAACTAGAAGATATAACTCGTGGTCTGTTTCTTTAATTAATGCTTCACTAAGATAGTGACCAATACAGCCACTTGCACCGGTCACAAAAATTCGCTTTTTGGTCATAAATTATAGTTAGTGGTTAGTTGTTAGTGGTTAGTGGTTACAGATTATAAATATAGTAGTTAAATACCAACTCATCACTACTAACTACTAACTACTAACTATTAACTATTAACAACTAACAGCATTAAGTTGCTTGGCTGTTTCAAAGAAGAAGGCGACGTTTTCTTCTGGGGTTTCAGGGAGAACACCGTGACCAAGGTTAAGAATGTGACCCCAATTACCAGCTTTGCGAACGGTGTCGAGAATGCGATCGCGAATAAATTCCTTAGATCCGAACAACACGCCAGGATCAAGATTTCCTTGCACTTTCATGTGTTTGCCTAATCTTACCCGGGCATCTGCCATGTCTACTGTCCAGTCTACAGTAATTACATCGGCACCAGATTTTGCCATTCTTTCCAGCAAACCAGCACTACCACTAACTAATAGAATTAGGGGTGTATCTGGATGAGTTTCCTTAACTTGCTGGAAAACTCTTTGTTGATAAGGCAAAGCAAAAGTTTCATAATCTTGGGGGCTTAATTGGCCTGCCCAAGAATCAAACATTTGCACAACTTGAGCGCCACAGTCAATTTGGTAGCGCACGTAGGTAGCGATCGCATCTGCGAGTTTTCCCAGAAACTGATGCAGAATCGTGGGATCAGAAAATGCCATGTTTTTAATAATGGAATAGGTTTTAGAACCTTTTCCTTCTACAGCGTAAGCTGCGAGAGTCCACGGCGCACCTACAAACCCCAACACCGTTGATTTATTGCCCACTTCTTGGCGCAGTGCTTGCAATATAGTTTTGATAAACGGCAAAGACTTTTCTGGTTCCAGGGGAAGCAAGTTGTCAACTTGTGCTTGGGTGCGGATGGGAGAGTGAATAATTGGCCCCTTCCCTTCGGCAATATCCATATCTATGCCCAAACCAGGTAATGGTGTAACGATATCGGAAAATAAAATTACACCATCTGGTTGAAAAGCCCGCCACGGTTGCAGGGAAACTTCGATCGCCACTTCTGGTATTTCGGAACGTTCACGAAACGAAGGGTATTTCTCCCTTAAATCCCGATAAGCTTTCATATATCGTCCCGCTTGCCGCATCATCCACACTGGCGGACGATCTACAACTTCACCACGAGCTGCCCTGAGGAGAAGAGGATCATTAGAGGAAATACCCATTAACAACTCATCCTAAACTCTTTATTTATGTCATTGTTTAGCTTATCATTCCAGCTTTGCCGTTGTTCAGGGAACTTAGGGATTGGGGATTGGGCATAAAGCAAGGAAGACAAGGAGAAGAAACTGACTTTTCACGGGTCGCAACATCTAGCAACCCTCAGTAAGCCGTAAACAAAAAAATACTGAAAATTTTCCTGATTTAATGATTTAAGAGGATGTCTTAAAAGTTTGTAATAGGTGATTTGAATCACGCAAGTTGTTTGAGCATCAAACGAATCATCACAATATAAACAAAGGTTTCTGTCGTTTCGGGTAAGATTTCATAATCCTTACTTAATCGCCGACACCAGTTAAACCAACCAAAAGTTCGCTCAACTAACCAACGTTTAGGGTGTACAACAAAACCTTTTTGTTCTTCATTGCGGGTAACAACACTCAAAATCCATCGGTAGAGATCCATTACCCAATGCTGGAAATCTTGACCACGATAGCCGCAGGTGAGATAAATCAATTGAGGGTAGCCAATCCATTTTGTTACGCAACTCCATTAACTTTTTACTTTTACCTTGTTCGGTCACTTCCTCAAATTTTATTTCCAGTGGGTCATCGGTTACTATCCAGTCTTCATTTCTGTAGTGCATTTTTGACCGCTTTATGGAATAAATATCTAGCTGACATCAGCAAACAAGTTTGTTTGTATTCATCTTACAAATGCGCGTATATTCTACCAAATACGGGTGTCACCCACTTTCCGCGTCTTCGCTGTTTCTCTTTCCCCGATCGCCAATGGCCATAAATATTTACATTTTTTATTTTTACCTTATTCTAATTTCAGTATTTAATCTTGATCGTAAATATTTTTACTTGAATATCTATGAAAATAGAATCCAATACATCTTCTGGAGAAGGTTCTATCTATGGCAGCAGAACTGGATTGAGTCTTTTGATACCGCGATCGCAACGACGTAAATTTTTTATCCAATTTACGCTGATGACTTTGACCGGATGGGTTGTAGGTGGAATTGCCAGTATCGCTATAGAAAAATATCTCCTGCAAACACTCTCGCCGGGTCTGCTGCAACAACAACCTTCATGGGATGGATGGCTAAAATCTATTAGCAGTGTTGTGTTTGCGATGATTTTTGCTGCTGATCAAGCACTTGTCTTGCGCCGCTATCTATCTGCATGGTGGTTGTGGATACTAGCTACCAGTGTTGGTTGGCTCGCTTCCAATAATGTCTCTACAGCATGGATTGAGTATATTTCATCTATAGCTAACTCCTTGAATAAAACTTTATCTTTTGAGGATGTAATATTTTTTGGAGGTTTATCAACAATCTCCTATGTTTTGTCGGGAATTTGGCTAGGATTTCTCCAGTGGTTAGTATTGCGACGGAAGACAGCAGGTGCTTGGTGGTGGAATTTCCTACCGTCATTTTCGTATTTGTGTATCAGTATTTTTGTCTGGTTACTTTCTTTTTTACAAGATCTGATTCCAGAAGTCAGTCGCGCTCAGATATTGTATTTAAGTGGACAAGCATTGACGGCAATTATTCTAGGAGTTATTCCAGCCATTGGCTTTTGCAGGTTGAAAATTTACTCCCGCCGCATCACTGCACGCCATTAGTTGCAGCAAACTCAGGTGAAACAAGATGAACAAAATCGACTCCTCACAAACAACAGTTACTCCACCCATTGCGGAAAAACGACCGCAGGTATTAGAGTTACACGGCGACAAGCGGATTGATAATTACTTTTGGATGCGCGATCACCAAGATCCAAAAACGATCGCCTACCTGGAAGCAGAAAATGCTTACACCCAAGCCATGATGCAGCATACGGAGGCTTTCCAACAACAGCTATATGAAGAAATGCTGTCTCGGATTAAAGAAACAGACCTTTCCGTGCCTTATCGTAAAGATGAATATTATTATTATTCGCGCACAGAAGAGGGTAAAGCTTATCCAATTTACTGTCGCCAAAAAGGTAGTCTTGATGCTCCAGAAGAAGTACTGCTAGACCAAAATGAACTAGCCCAAGGGCATGATTTTTTTAGTATCGGAGTACTACAAGTTAGCCCTAATCATCAAATATTAGCTTATTCGGTAGATACAACTGGTTCTGAAAGATATACACTGTTTTTCTTAGATTTAAATACTCGTCAACTTTATCCAGAAAGTATCTCTGATACTTATTTTTCCTTGGCGTGGGCGAATGATAATCAAACAGTATTTTACACGAAATTAGATGATGCTAATCGTCCATTTCAGCTGTTTCGACATACATTAGCAACAGATGTCAAGGAAGATATTCTTATCTATCACGAACCGGATGATAGTTATTATTTAACAGTGGGCAAAACTCGCAGTCAAGCTTATATCTTGTTGAGCTTGGGGAGCAAAATCACATCAGAAGTCCACTATTTAGATGCTAATAATCCTAGCGGAAAATTTCAGTTATTTCATCCCCGAACTACAGGGGTAGAATACGAAATTGATCATCACAATGATTATTTTTATATAGTCACAAATGAGCAGGCAATTAACTTTAAGTTAATGAAAACTCCGGTAAATTCACCAAGTAAAGAAAATTGGCAAACTGTGATTCCCCATCGGGAAGATGTGATGTTATCAGGAATTAGTTTGTTTGCCAATCACTTGGTGATTTACGAACGCAAGGATGGATTACCAATTGGTAGGGTACAAAACCTCAAAACTGGAGAAGAACATAATATTACTTTTCCCGAACCGACCTACTCCTTTTTTGAAGGTAGTAATCCGGAATTTGACACTACTACTTTGCGGATACACTACACTTCTTTAATCACACCGCCATCTGTATTTGATTACGATATGGAAACAAATGAGCGGGAGTTGAAAAAAGAAACAGAAGTTTTGGGAGGTTACGACAGAACCCAGTATAACAGTGAAAAATTGATGGCTCCGGCTCCTGATGGTACACAAATTCCTATATCTATTGTTTATAAAAAGGGAATTAAAAAAGATGGCAAAAATCCTCTGTATCTAACTGGATATGGTGCTTACGGAGCAAATTACCCAGCATCATTTTCCTCAACTAGATTGTCATTGCTAGATCGGGGAATTGTATTTGCAATCGCTCATGTGCGTGGCGGTGGAGAAATGGGGCGCAAATGGTATGAAGATGGCAAATTTTTGCACAAAAAAAATACCTTCACAGATTTTATTGCCTGTGCAGAATATTTGATCTCCGAAGGGTGGACAACAAGTAATGCGCTTGCTATTTCCGGTGGTAGTGCTGGTGGTTTATTGATGGGAGCAGTAGTCAATATGCGCCCAGATTTGTTTAAAGTAGTAGTTGCGGATGTACCTTTTGTAGATGTAGTCACAACTATCCTGGATACTTCCCTACCTTTGTCAGCAATGGAATGGGAAGAATGGGGAAATCCCAACGATAAAGTCTATTATGACTACATGAAATCATACTCCCCCTACGATAACGTCGAGGCTAAAGATTACCCAGATATGTTAATTACAGCTGGATTAAATGATGCTCGTGTGAAATATTGGGAACCTGCAAAATGGACAGCAAAACTACGAGAACTCAAAACAGATGACAATATTCTCCTGCTGAAAACTAACATGGGTGCAGGACACAGTGGCGCATCTGGACGTTACGAAAGTCTCAAAGAATTGGCGTTTGAGTATGCTTTTGTGTTGGATAGATTGGGAGTAGAAAAGAGATAGGGGATCGGGATTAAGGAGACAAGGAGAATTAGTTACTATATTATTCTCCTCACACTCCACCCTACGGGAAGCCGCGCAAAGCGCGTCAACACACTCCTCACACTTCCCCACTCCCCACACTCCCCATCACCCCACACTCCTTCCAATCCCCGATCTCCTACTTCCCCCAAATCATATCCAAACGTTCTTGAGCAGTTTTCAAAGCTTTTTGCGGAGATTCACCCAACAAAGTAGCTTCGATCGCTCTCCCCAGACTATCAGAAAGACGGCTATAACCAGCAATAATTGGTCGAGCGCGTGCTACAGACATTTGCTCTAAAAACACTTTTAACACTGGTTTTTGACTGATAAATTCTTGAAAAGCTTGACTTTGAGCAGATTTAATGTTCACTGGTAAAAAACCCGTACCAATACTCCACTCAGTTTGAAATTCTTCACTCAAAACGTATTCTAAAAACTTAAACGCAGCTTGCTCTCTTTTTGGGGTAGTTTTCATGACAAACATATTTCCAGTACCTGTGACTGTAGCTTGCTCAACTTCCCCAGGTATAGGAAATACATCAAAATCGACATTAGACTTCATAATATAAGTCCAAGGACCAGTAATCTGCATCGCCACTTTACCGGAGGTAAAATTATCTTCCTCATAACCTCGTTCTGGGGGCGATAATTTAGCTGAACCATCTTTAATTAAATCTTGCCAGAATTGTAAGGCTGCGATCGCTCCTTTGTTCAGCAAATCTGGTTTGTCATTCTTGATAATCTCTCCCCCAGCAGCAAATAGGAAAGGGAACCAACTAAATACAGTCCATTCTCCCTTACCCAAAGGTAGTAAGATTCCGTATTGTTCGGGACGGTTGTCGCCATTACGATCTATAGTTAATTGTTTCGCAACTTGTCGCAAATCTTCCCAAGTCTTCGGTAGTTCAGTTATTCCTGCTGCTTTAAATAACTCTGGTCGATAAAAAATCCCCATATTGCTGGTGTATAGTGGTACTGACCAAATGCGACCTTTTAACTGTAATTCTTCAAATAAATTTGGAATAATTTCTGATTTTATGGGCAATTTCTCTAACCAATCTTCTAACGGTCGAATTGCGCCTAGTTCTACCAACTGACCTGTAATTTGCGGATAATATGTCAGAATATCAGGTGGAACATTGCCCACCACTGCTGTTAAGACTTTTGGCAATTGTTGATCAAGCTGACCAGCATAAATAGATTCTACTTGAATATTTGGATGAGTTTGATTAAATTTATCCACCAATTTTTGAAACACATCTCGATTGACAGGGGGATTAATCCCCTGCCAGAGTGTCAGATGAATAACTCCATTGTCTTGACTTTGTGTAGCTTGACAACTAGATAGAATTAATAACAAACATAAGCAAACTCCCACAATTGAAATTTGCCAAGCCAAACTCATAAACTGGCGTAAATAATTTCTAATTTGGGAGATTAAAAACTTTATCTTCATGCTCAGTATTCAATATAAATCAGGATATATTTTCTAATACACTCTTAGTAATACTCGTTTCTGCTCTTGTATAGTTATAAGTTTGCGGTTCAGCTAACTTGTAAGTTTTAAAGATTTTTTCTGCTCGTTCCCAAAAGTCTGTATCTTCTCCATAGGAGATATTATTAAATCCATGCAAATCAAAAAATACCCGTCTTTTTCCAAAAAAAGTAGGCCCTAAGACACATTCCCTTAAATTAATTGTTTTTCCTGGTTGATAATAATCTGCTACCCAAATTTCTTCATCACTTGCGAATCCTCCTTGAATCAAATCAATTTCTGGGTTAGCTTGCAGGAATTGCAGCCGCGATTCTAAATGATGTGGTTGATAAGTATCATCACTATCGATAAATGTAATGTACTTACCGAATGATGCTTGAATTCCAGCATTTTTAGAGTAGGCTAACTTGCGATTTTGATGTTTCAGATAACGAATATTTTGGAACTTCTGAAGATAAAGATTGATAATCTCAAAAGTATTGTCTTGACTACCGTCGTCAACTACAATCAGCTCCCAATTTGTAAAAGTTTGATTGATAACACTATCAATACAGTTATTTAAATATTTTGCTCGGTTGTAAGTACATAGAATTACTGATATTTCGGGCGTGTAGTCGAAAATTATACTACTCATTATTTTTCAGCGACGATACAAGTTGCGACGGGATAATCTGGATGAAAAGCGTCTAGTTCTTCGGGGGTTAATTCTTCGACGGCAATACCATGATAACTAGCTATGACAGTAATCGGATTGCCGTAAACATACAATTTCTGCTGAGAAAAATTTCTAAACATCCAAGCAAAAGCATCTGGTAAAGGTCGCCAATAGTCAACCGGGGTAGCATGAACTCGAATTGCATTTGGAACCATCGCAAAACATTTGCCACCCTCTTTTAGCCAGGTATGGATATTTTCAATGGCAATCCACGGTGCATAACAATGTTCTAAAACATTAAAAATAATCACTGAATCTAAAGAATTTGGTTTGATTACAGATACATCGTGAACATCTCCGACTATATCTACACCTGGGCCTGATTCTAAATTGAGAATTCGATAAGAACTACCCGGATTCATTTGATAGAAATCTTTATCTTTAGGAGTACCACCTACTTCCAAAATATTGCCAACTACTTGTGGATGAATATCGTCAATAAATTTTCGGAGATAGTAGCGATCCACAGGAGTTCCCCTTGTCAACCCAAATGCTTGACAAATAGGAACCGTCTTTTTCAAATCTCCCCAATCAAGAGAGCCTGTGGCAGGAGATAATAAACCTAAATTTTCTAGTTTTTCTACTAATTTAGAAAAGTCTTCTATATTTTGAATCTGTTCGAGGTCATTCTCTAATTGCAAAGAGGCAAATAATTGTGCGAGAACTTGGTAAGTTTCTCGACTTAAAGAACCAAGTTCAAACTGCATATCTTTTTCGATAAAACTCCGAAAACCTTTGCCATAAATTGTAATTTGCTTATCTGCTACAAATACTATGGCATTGGAAAGCAAATCTGCGTATTTATTGATTTCATCTATGACTTGATTAACAGTTGGAGCTAATTTAATTTCTTGAAATATTTGATAGGCTTGTTCTAGAGAATGTTCGTGAACAAATATCTCCATTACAGTCAACCATGATTTTGCCGGAATGATTGCTGCTTGTCTTTGACTCCAAGCAAAAATAGCATACAGCTTGCTGTCATGCTGCTGTAAATAGGCGGTAGATACATATTGTTTAGCCATGCAATGAATTCCTCAAAATATTTGCAGACTTGAGGATAACTTGCGTATTATAAGCCATTTCTGGATCGCTCTTGACAAAAGTTCATTGGACAATATCCAATATGCCTTGATCTGCATCTAATATCACCTGTACACCCACTGGTAATGCTGCATTTGGTGCTTCGTGACCAAAGGGTAAATCCGAGACAACGGGAATTCCTAAATCACCCAAGCGATCGCGCAAAACTTCTTCGACTGTAAAACTAGGAATACCCACTGGCGCTTGACATTGACTAAAGCTACCTAAAGCGATACCACGAACTTTAGACAAAGCACCACACAGGCGCCACTGCGTCAACATTCTATCAATCCGGTAGGGTGCTTCTGTCACATCTTCAAAAGCCAGGATGACACCATCTAAATCCGGTTGGATGGGTGTACTCAAAAGATGGGTAGCCACAGTCAGATTAGCTGGTAGCAAAATACCAGTAGCTACACCACCTCCCCAACCACAACCTTTTAAGGGGGGAAGAGAACGTCCTTCCACCCAATCAAATAAACGTTCAATTGACCACTCTGGTTCATCAGCGATCGTGGTTAACAAAGGCGCGTGTACACCAGAAATTCCCACCTGATAAAGACTCCACAGTAAAGCAGTTATGTCGGAAAAGCCGATCAGCCACTTGGGAGAAGAAGTTGGGGAGATGGGGCGATGGGGAGATGGGGTGTGAGGGGTGGGTGAAGTGTGAGGGGTGGGGGGAGTGAAAATGTTCTCCGTGTCCCCCATGTCTCCCTTGTCTTCCCTGTCTCTATATCCCCAATGCCAATTTTCTAAAATCCGGGTACTACCGAAACCGCCTCTAGCGCAGAGAATACCACGACATTCGGGATCTTGCCATGCTAATGCTAGGTGGTGACGACGAGTTTCATCTTTACCTGCTAAATAGCCCCATCTGTCATCGATCTCTGGTATTATTTCTATTCGGTAGCCGCGCGATCGCCAGATTTCTACTCCCCGTTCAAATGCTGTAAGTTCTCGCAAAGCACCACTAGGTGCAAGGACTCGTAGTAAGTCACCGGGTTGGAGGGGTGGTGGAATAATAACTTGAGATTGCATTGATGAAATTGAGATGTTAAGGAGTAGATGAAATCACCAAGACAGTGAACTATAAAGTTATCACAAAGAAAATCTCAACTTCACAAATAATAATGAGAATTTAGTTGATGGTTGATGGTTGATGGTTGATTGTTGGTTAATGGTTAGTGATTGTTAACCATCTCCAGTACCTACTCCCCACACTCCCCACCTCCCCATCTCCCTTTCCTCTTACTAAAAATGCAGCCTACTATTTCTACAATTCCTCTACGTCAGATGGCTTCTGGTGATTTTTTGTCGCTGCAATTATATAAATTTACTGGTGCTTATCCAGGCAAAAAAGTTTACATTCAATCTAATCTGCATGGTGCAGAAATAGCAGGTAATGCAGTAATTCACCAATTAATTGAATTTTTATTGACACTAAATGATACCGATTTAATTGGGGAAATTTGGTTAGTTCCTGTTTGTAATCCGATGGGAACGAATACACGTATACATCACTTTTCTCCCGGGAGATACTGTCTTTATGAAGCCAAAGATTGGAACCGTATCTTTTGGGATTACGAAAAAGAAGCTGATGATTTAGCTGTATTTGCTAAATCTCAACTTCATTTAAATTCGGAGGTCGTCAAACAAAATTATCTTGCCTTAGTTCAGCAAAAATTTAATAAACTTTTAGAAAAAATTAATTCTCCTAGTAGCGTACCTTATACTGAGAAGTTTAGCTACAAACTACAATCTCTGAGTTTAGATGCTGATTACTTAATTGATTTACATAGTTCTACCAACCAAGGTTTAAATTACCTTTATTACTTCCCAAATCGAGAGAAAAGCGCTAAATATTTTTTACTCAATTTTGGCATTTTACTTGATGAATATGACGGAGATGCTTTTGATGAAGCCTTTATTAAGCCTTGGCTAGCATTAGAAAAATATTTAAAACAACTAGGAAGAAATATCAAGTTTGATGTAGAAGCCTGGACACTTGAGTTAGGTATGGGTATGCAAATGAATCCTGATTCAGTAGCCAAAGGAATTTTAGGAATCAAAAACTATTTAGCATCCAAAGGAGTACTTAAAATTGCTGGCTTTCCTCTAGCAAGTAGTGAATCTCACAAAATGACATTTAGAGCCAGAAGTCAAATTAAGAAATATTATGCTCCTGTAGGTGGAATGATTCAAGCGAGAGTTGAATTAGGAAGTGAAATTAAAGCTGGAGAAAAGCTTTATCAAATTCTGAGTTTTAATAAAGCCGGGAAGTTACCTCAATTAACTAATATTTATGCTGAACAAGATGGATTAGTTTATGATGTTGCAACAAATCAAGCCGTAAATGAAGGAGAGTTTGTATTGGGAGTGATTAATTAAGAAAACGGGATAAAAATACACAAATATATATATTCATCAATAAATTACGCCTGATGTGAATTGAATATGGAGACGCAATATTCCTTGCGCCTGGTAAAAAACGTTTTTTTAGAAATCGACCACCGATACACACCGATAAACACAGATAACACAGATGGATCTTTTATGGGTGGTTGGGTGGTCATTGGTTTGTTGAGTATTTCCCATGATCTATTAGCGCCTTTGTTAATTCACATTAGACGTAAATTTCTATCCCATAAGTAGTTTTAATTAGTTGGAACTAGGATACTATTTAGTTTAGTTTTGTTAGTAATTCTTAACATTGTCTTAGGCAAACGTTTTGATACTTAGTGTGTGAAATGCATTTAGGTAGTTAAATATATTTAGTAATATTTAGTAGTAGATTCAACTTAAGCAAAGGCAATAGCTAAAAACGTCAGGGTGATTCTATGTTTCTTTTGTCTCTACACACTAAATTACTTCTTGCAAACGTAGAGTAAATCGGAGTCACAGGTGAATAGTAGTAATAATGACATCTTCTCTTTGGCAGGGGAAGTAATGATCCCACAGGCTCCTCCTGATTTTAAATCAGGCTTTATCGGTATTGTCGGCCGTCCCAATGTCGGTAAATCTACGTTAATGAATCAATTAGTTGGACAAAAAATAGCCATTACATCGCCAGTAGCCCAAACTACACGCAATCGATTGCGGGGTATCTTAACCACAAAAGAGGCACAATTAATTTTTGTGGATACACCAGGAATTCATAAACCTCATCATCAATTGGGTGAAGTGCTGGTGCAAAACGCCAAAATAGCGATTGAATCTGTGGATGTGGTGCTGTTTGTGGTTGATGCTACAACTTTTTGTGGTGCAGGCGATCGCTACATTGCTGATTTACTGAGTCACAGCAGCACACCTATAATTTTGGGTTTAAACAAAATCGACCAACAGACAGCAAATTTTCTAGCCATAGATGAAAGTTACACGCAGTTAGCAAATGCTCATCAATGGCAGACAGTAAAATTTTCTGCCAAAACAGGTACAGGATTGAGCGAATTACAACAATTACTCATTCAAAATATAGAACTTGGCCCTTACTACTATCCTCCCGACTTAATTACTGACCAACCAGAACGCTTTATCATGGGTGAATTGATTCGAGAACAGATTTTGCTGTTAACACGCGAAGAAATTCCCCATTCTGTAGCAATATCCATCGATAAAGTAGAAGAAACAACAACCATTACCCGCGTACTAGCCACGATCCACGTCGAACGTGATTCCCAAAAAGGAATTCTTATTGGCAGAGGTGGTTCGATGCTGAAAGCTGTTGGTAGCGCTGCTAGAGAACAAATTCAAAAGTTAATTGCAGGCAAAGTTTACCTAGAATTATTTGTAAAAGTGCAACCAAAATGGCGTCAGTCGCGCATTCGTTTAGCAGAGTTCGGATATCGGGTAGAAGAGTAGAAAAATTATGAATTACGTCTAATGTGAATTAACAAAGGCGCTAATAGATCATGGGAAATACTCAACAAACCAATGACCACCCAACCACCCATGAAAGATCCATCTGTGTTATCTGTGTTTATCGGTGTGTATCGGTGGTCGATTTCTAAAAAAACGTTTTTTACCAGGCGCAAGGAATATTGCGTCTCCATATTCAATTCACATCAGGCGTGAATTATGAATTATGAATTCAATTTGCCTCCAGATGCTGCACCATTACGAGTATTGATTGTTGAAGATGATCCAATGATGCAATTGGGTTTAGAACAGTCGCTGATGGCCCATCCCCAATTGGAAATTGTCGGACAAGCTGAAGATGGCTATTTTGGTGTACAAGCAGCATTAAAACTCAAACCAGATGTAGTGGTAATGGATATTGGCTTGCCCCGTTTAGATGGGATTGCAGCAACACAACAAATCAAAGCTGCATTACCAAAAACTCATGTGGTGATGCTGACGTCTCATAAAACAGAAACAGAAATTATTGCTGCTTTATCTAGTGGTGCTGATGCATATTGTATTAAAGGAGCCAGTGTAGAGCGACTCTTAAGTGCGATCGCCGCTGCTGTGGAAGGTGCTACTTACCTTGATCCCCAAATTGCTAGACAAGTAATTGAAAATCTTAAACCACCTTCCCCCAAAAGCAATGTAGCCCATCTTTCTGAACGCGAATTAGAAGTGTTGAAACTGATGGTAGAAGGCTATAGCAACCCAGAGATTGCTGAAAAACTCTACCTCAGTCCCAACACTGTAAAAACTCATGTCCGGGGGATCATGAATAAATTATCTGTTGACGATCGCGTGCAAGCAGCTGTTGTAGCCTTGCGTTCTGGATTAGTTTAAAATTTTTCTTGGTGTCTTGGTGTCTTTGTGGTAAAAAAGATCATTTTTGAAACACCAAGGCACTAAGACACTAAGAATTTAACAACTAATCTTTGAAACCACTTCAAGTGGGTTTGTGCTATTAGCCCGCAGTTTACTTGCGGGTGATGTTTTGGTAAAATCCAAGACCCTGTTTAACTCATGCCTAGTTAAAAAACTTTGCATCGTTCTAGATAGTAATTATCTTGAACACGTCGCAAATCTTCTGCAATTTGACAAGCAGTGCGACGTCTATTACTGACATTGAGATGAAATTCGGATTCAGGACGAGAATTATGTGAAATCCGGTTGTTGCTGTCAGTGTTGAAAATCAACAAGAACATGAGTTTGACCTAAATTCCGCAAGATTTTCAGTGTAGAACTGACAGCAGCGATCGCACCTCACCCAGTAGATATCATCTAATTGGGTGAAGGTTGTTGGTTAATTGTTGATTGGTGCTTGATGGTTCCAACCAACAACCAACAAACAACAACCAACAAATCAATGATGTATTTCCAGATTGAGGATATAGCATCCCAGCTGGACTTTTCCTGCCCATAACTCATACTCCACTCGTAAATTTTCTGGCAGTGGGTGTCCGTTCAGGGTTAGGTTAGCAGTAAAATTGCGTAAGCGAATTGGTTGATTCGGTTGTAGGGACTCATTTGGCAACCAATAGCGGGTAATGCCGTATACACCCCGTTCCCAAAAATGCCGATAACTCAACTGAGCATTTCCTTGCATGGTCATGGTGACTCGATAGGGGGAAATCTCTAGCCATAAGACCCTGGGACTACTGGGATTTAGTACCTCTTTACTGTTGGTTACAGGCGGTGCTGTCAGCAGTAGATGAAAGCGATCGCGATCTTTTTGGTACAGCGTTGCAGCAGTTTCAACAACAGACCAAAGTGGCAGATCTGTAGAAATAAGTGATAAGCACACGGGCTTGCGGTGATGTGTAAGCATGGGAGCGATGGAGGCTAGAAGCTAAGGAGTAAAACGAAATCAATATTCAGGTGATCGACAATTAATCGTAAGCAATGGAACCTTGTTTAGCTAGACTTGGATCAACTGGACAAATTAGGTCTAAAACAAGTAAGATACCAATCTATGCAGCCTTAATCAGGCTTTTTCTAAATTTAGCTTTCGCAACTGACAGTTGACGTGGTTGCAATGTCTTGTAATTAAAGTCAATACACTTGTACTTAAACCGCTTTCAGTTCAGGGAAACTTGCTGGTAACATTATAAGTAAGTCAGACTCGTTGTAGAAGCGCAAAGCCTGACTTCCTGAAGTATTCAAACACTACTGACTAAAAGGGAATTCTTAACAGGGAACGGGAAAGAGAATAGAGAATGTGTAATTAATTTTGTTTATACTTAAATAGATTCTGAGCTTATTTGATTAATTTTCATACTAAGGAAAGCGATAGGATACTAGCGAGGAAGTAACTAGCAGTAGCTTAAATTAGTCAACAGTGAACAGTTATTGAGTGATCACTTGATAACTGATCACTGATAACTGTTAAAGCTTTTGTTATCGATCAACTTCCAATGCAGTCACAAGTCAGTTTATCCCAATGTCGCATTCTGTGATCACTGTAGAAACTCAAGAAAACGTTTCACAAAAATTATTTATTCAGCCGCCCACTTCTGGATTATCTTTACAAGGTCGAATTCGGATTCCGGGAGATAAATCTATTTCTCATCGTGCTTTGATGTTGGGTGCGATCGCTCAAGGTCAAACCCAAATCAAAGGGTTACTTTTAGGTGAAGATCCTTGCAGCACCGCTAGCTGTTTCCAAGCGATGGGGGCAGAAATTTCTGAATTGAATAGTGAACTTGTAACAGTTACAGGTATTGGTTTGGGCAATTTGCAAGAACCAACAGATGTGTTGAATGCTGGGAATTCAGGTACAACGATACGATTAATGTTGGGATTATTGGCATCCCATCCAGGACGCTTTTTTACTGTTACAGGTGATAGTTCTTTGCGATCGCGTCCGATGTCCCGTGTGGTTAAGCCATTGCAACAAATGGGGGCGCAAATTTGGGGACGTAAAGATGGTTCTTTAGCACCATTGGCAATCTCTGGACAGGCTCTCAAACCAATTCATTATCACTCTCCTATTGCTTCTGCTCAAGTCAAATCCTGTATTTTGCTGGCAGGTTTGCTGACAGAAGGACAAACTACCGTGACTGAACCAGCCCTTTCCCGTGATCATAGTGAAAGAATGCTCAAGGCATTTGGGGCAAAATTAGATATTGATCCCCAAACTCACAGTGTCACAATTACAGGCCCTACTCAACTGGTCGGACAAACAGTAGTTGTTCCTGGTGATATCAGTTCCGCAGCCTTTTGGTTAGTGGCTGGGGCGATTGTACCCAATTCCGAGTTAGTCATTGAGAATGTCGGCGTTAATCCCACCCGTACAGGCATTTTAGAAGCTTTAGCAATGATGGGGGCAGATATTCAAAGGTTGAATGAACGGGAAGTTGCTGGTGAACCAGTTGCCGATTTGCGGGTGCGTTCCAGTCGCTTACAAAGTTGCACAATTGCTGGGGAAATCATACCCAGGCTAATTGATGAAATCCCAATTTTAGCGGTAGCCTCAGTATTTGCTACAGGGACAACTGTCATTAAAGATGCGGCGGAATTACGCGTCAAAGAAAGCGATCGCATTGCTGTTATGGCTCAACAACTAAATAAGATGGGAGCAAAAGTTACTGAACTACCTGATGGAATGGAAATCACAGGCGGAACTCCCCTAGTAGGAACAGATGTCGATAGTTATACAGATCATCGTATCGCCATGAGTTTAGCGATCGCCGCTTTAGTTGCCACTGGTAAAACTACCATCCAGCGTGCAGAAGCAGCAAGTATTTCCTATCCAAATTTTGTCCCCACTCTGGAAACAGTCATTAGTCAATAGTCAATTGTCATTGGTTAGTAGTTAGTAGGGGCGAAGCATTTGTATGAGTATCTTTGCTGAAAACTAAATATCTTGGTACAAATGCACGCGGCCTACAGTTGTTAGTAGTTAGTAGTTTCACTACCCCTCACACTCCCCATCAACCCATTGCCACCCAACCCCCCACCTCCCCATCCCCGAACAGATAGACAGTCTCAAAGAAAAATTCTACAATCGGACTGATAGC
This sequence comes from Fischerella major NIES-592, assembly GCF_001904645.1. NCBI lineage: Bacteria > Bacillati > Cyanobacteriota > Cyanophyceae > Nostocales > Hapalosiphonaceae > Fischerella > Fischerella major. Next base: position 721,848 of record NZ_MRCA01000002.1, read on the forward strand.
AGTAAATTGACTCATTGTACAATTAACATAAAAATGGTAGAGATTGTCCTGTGATTACCCTCGCTTGTGGAATCACTCAATAATAGAAGAAAGTATTTTAGTAGAGGACAACAAGCAAAATGGATGTAAAGCTAATATTAATCGCACTTACAGTAATTTTCACTGTATCATGCTTGTTCTTTGGCACTCAAAACGGGTTCTACGATTCTGACAACTACCACGGCAATGGCTCTGCACATTGATAAAAACACAATTAAAGGCAATCGCCCCTCATCTGTCTGATCAGGACTCTTGATTACCTAAGTTTTCCTAAATCAGTAAACAGTAATCGAGCTTTGGTGCTGACCTTCCCCATAGTGGAAGACTCAAATCAGGTGATACAACTGATAACTGATAACTTTTAGTTCTGTGAAGACTTCCTCCCCAACAGCAAATCCGCTTTCCAAGGACGTAGTAGGGGCGTAAGTTCGGAAATTAGCCCCTAGATAAAGTGATAAATATTCTCGTAAAAGCTCTTGGTTTGTTGGAAATATTGATAAAAATGAGTTCGACGGGGAGGAAAGCATGAGCGATCGTCTGTCAGCATCCTCTCGTATGGATTCAGGGGAAGTAGCAAGTGAATTGGAATGTGTTCCCTATGGTGTCAACCACACAGATGAAGGTGTGTGTCTGCTAGTGCGGATGGGATCACACCGCTTTTTACTAGACTGTGGTTTGGCAGATATTTCACCTATACTGAAAGATGTTACGAAGTCAGCACGGCGGGGTAGTTCGCCTCTGCCTGCTGACTTTGTTTTTGTCAGTCATGCTCACCCAGATCATGCTAGGGGTTTGCTGAAACTACATCAGGCTTTTCCTCTGTTACCCATCTACGCTAGTGAGGTAACTAGTAAGTTACTGCCGTTAAATTGGCTGGATCAAGATAGTCAAGAATTATCACAATTTTGTCAGGCTTTGCCTTTGCGATCACCACTAGAAGTCAAAGATGGTCTGGTGGTGGAATTATTCCCGGCTGGACATTTACCAGGTGCTGTGGCAATTCTGTTTACCTACACTACGCCACAGCGTACCTACAAGTTACTGTATACTGGGGACTTTTTCTTATCTAACTCGCGGTTAGTGGAGGGTTTGCGTTTAGAAGAATTACGGGGATTGGAGTTAGATGTGCTAATTATTGAAGGGACTTATGGTACTTCTCGTCATCCCCACCGTCGCAACCAAGAAAATCAACTAGCAGAAAGAATTAATCGAGCGATCGCTGACCGTTATTCTGTACTTATGCCCACACCTGCATTAGGCTTGGGTCAAGAACTATTAATGCTTTTACGCAGCCATCATCACTTTACAGGTCGTGATCTTGATATTTGGGTTAACGGTGCTGTTGCTACTGGCTGTGATGCCTACTTAGAGTTATTACCCCATTTTCCACCCTCAGTACAGAATTTTGCCCGTCATCAACCTTTATTTTGGGATGAACGGATACGTCCTCGTGTCCGGCGTTTGCAACCACAACAGCGTGCAACCGTGGGTAAGTATCCCTGTATTATCGTCACCGACTCTACAACTGACCTGAGTCAGTACATGCAACCCGATACAGGTCCCTGGCTGATTCTCTTGCCAGAAAAAACTGACATAAAAATTAATCATGAGCAGTTTCCCGGAATTGTCACTGTTGAAAGCTATCTACTTGCCCAACATAGTGATGGCCCTGGTACTACCCAACTAATTCATAATTTGCGACCCCAGCATGTCATTTTTGTTCATGCTTCTCCTACCTATTTGGCAGACTTGACTAGCTTGGAGGAATTACAAAATCGTTACCACGTGCATTCTCCAGCAGTAGGGACATTGGTAGAATTACTGATTGGTGAAACATTTTTACAACCAGCTGCACCAGAGACGAATTATGAAGGTGAACTCACGGAGCTAGAAACGGTTGTAACGATTGCCCTTCCCGATGCGATTACAGCCGACCCCCGTTGGCAACAATTTGCTGATACAGGTTTAATAGAAGCCCGCTGGCAAGGAGAAGAACTCGTATTGCGGGGGTTGTCACAACGAGAACTTCTTAATCAAAGTAGCGATCGCTATGTGTGGTCTGATGTAGACTGCTGTGGAACCTGCCGACATCAAAGGGGACAACGGTGCTGGAATCCCGCGTCCCCTTTATATAACTTCAAAGTAACCCTTGATGGTTACTGTCCGGCTTTTGAGCGTCTAAGTGATAGTCAATAGTACTTAGTTATTGGTTAGTAGTTAGTAGGTCTACTAACCACTAACCACTAGACCCTTAGTCTGGATTAGAATCTGTGTAACGATTGCGGATACGTTCTACTTCTGGACAGTCTTCGGTCAAAAGAGGTTCAACATTGCCACGTGGCACGGAAGCTAATTTCTGGGTTATGGCACCAATACTTTCAAGGCGAACCATCTCCTCCCAAGAGCAGATTTCCTCATCTTCTTCTGTTTCATAGCGTAGGGTCACTAAATCTCCCTCTATATCGATGATGCGGGCGCGTTCAATCCAGCGTTGCTGGTCCCGCAAGAACACACATACCTCCCGCCCATCGCAACACAGTTGATAAATCTTGCGGTGTAGCATCTACTGCTTCTGCCTTTTTAAATCTAGGTAAATCTGTTAACATCTGGGTTTTATTCCCCAATTTATAGCATTCTTTTCGAGTTGATAAAATTAACCCTTTTAAAGATGCTCTGTTTGACCCGAACCCAAGACTTGCTTGTGGTTATCAACCAATGGAAATTTTAGATCATCAATTTAAAGTTGGCTTGTATTTATTTCACCAACTTAACCCCACCTGTTGAGGGCATCCAGGGAATGTTCACCTCATAGAAGTCACATAATTCAGGATTTGACCTGACCAGGTCGATAGTATTCGCTGGTGAGTCCTTAGTATCATCATGTAATAAAAGATACTCAAAAACAAGCTTAGGTTGCTGTTGTCGAAGTTGCCTAATTGTATTCATTGGCATTGCTGGGAAGTCTGGGGACTCGGCTTTACTTTTATCCCTACGTAATTGATCTTAGCTTATTCTCTAGTAACCTTCATGCTTTTAAACAACTAATGATTAATAAAAAGTCAAAAGCTATAAAGTGAGCCTTTACGGTGACGAGGCAGCATCCTACAGTACGGGTTGACAGTGCTAATTTGCGTTTTAAGAGCATTGTAGCACTTGGCTTACAGTTGTAGCGACAGTCGTTCATGCTTACAGGTTAAGAGTTTCCCTGAGTTTTGTTTATTAGTTTCTTTTGTAGTATTTGGGGCATTCCATGACCAAATTTGAAGAAGCTTCTCGCTTAATACGACCTGCGCGAACAGCATCTAATAATGTTGAAAGGGCGGCTAAATCCTCTGGCTGATAGCTTTTTGTCGCCAGCATTTGATGAAGAAGACCCTCGGATTCAACACTAAGATATCCTGTTTCAAAGGCAGATTCAATAAGTGCGCGGATCATTGTGATTAGAGCATAATTTGGCAATTATTTCTTCTACTGTGGAATAAATTCATTTTGATTGAGTTGATACAGATCGGCAAATATAAGTGATTGGAGTTGAGATTTGATGTGATTTTAATCACAGCTATTTTCTACCCATTGCTTGCCGCTTCTAAGACAGGGGTTTTATATATGTTAGTCTGATTAAAATTTTCCCATATTTGACATATATTCCTTCTATTTTGGTAATTTATAATACCGATAAGTAGATACTGATGCTATGGTAAAGACTTTATTAAACTACTAAAATATTCAAAACTCTTAATTCTATACATCCTGAGGGTGTGATGAACAGATAAGGCTACACCTAGTTCATCGAATAAACAAGCGGAAATCCTCATCTTGTTGACTTAATTGTACCCAATCAAGATTTAAGTTACGGAACTTATGCACCAGACGATCGCAAGCAGGACGTTCGGTAGCATAATGACCAGCATCAACTAAAATTAGACCGCGATCGCGGCTTTCTTGAAACTGATGAAACTTACAATCAGAAGTGAGATAGACTTGAGCACCAGTTTTAACGACAGCCGAGATAAAACTTGCTCCCGAACCCCCTAAGACCGCTACTTTGTCAATTTTTTGCTGCAAATCTGCTGTGGGAGAAACAATTAGAGAGGGAGGATTTAGTCGAGATTGAATTTTTGTGACTAAATCCTGCAATACTAAAGCAGGTTGCAAAACACCAACACGCCCATAACCCAAACCTGCTTGTGTAGGTACTATTGGAGAAACTTGTTCCAGTTCCAAGATTTGCGCCAAAACATCAGCAGTACCATCTTGAACTTGATCAAAATTAGTGTGGGCAGTGTAAATACCAATATTGTGGGTAAAAGCTAACCGTGCCATTTCCGCAATGGGGTTCCCACTGCACAAAGACTTTGGCGGATTAAAGATGAGGGGATGGTGGGCAAAAATTAGATTTACAGAGATACCAGCTTTTTGATAGGCGATCGCTTCCTCCATTACTGCCAAAGTCGGCGTCAGACAAACTAGAATCTTTGCTTGTTCCTGTAACACACCCGGTTCAATCTGCCAACCACAATTATCCCAGCTTTCTTGCCAAGCTGGATTTGCCCATTCTTCAAACCAAGCTATTAAATCAGCGATTTTCATTTGTCAATGGTCTTGTCATTGGTCATTGGTCATTTGTTACTATTTATTCTCCTCCCACTCCCCCCACTCCTCATACTCCCCCCACCTCCCCATCACCCCATCACCCCACTGCCCCTAATCCCCAGAGGGGGCCCCGAGTTCCCCACTTGGCTACCCAGAAATATGAACTACTAATTCCCTATTGTGACTATGTTGGCGATGTTCCCAAATGTAAATCCCTTGCCAAGTTCCTAAAACTAAGTGTCCTCTGTTAATGGGGATGGTTTCTGATGTGTGAGTAAGGGCGGTACGTATATGTGCTGGCATGTCGTCTGGGCCTTCAGTATCGTGAATATACTGAGCTGATTCTGGCACGAGTTTTGCCATAAAATTTGCTAAATCTCTAAGTACATCTGGATCAGCGTTTTCTTGAATCAGCAAACTAGCAGAAGTATGGCGCAAAAACAAAGTGCAAAGTCCCGTTTCAACTCCTGACTCTGCGACTATAGCTTCAATTTTCGTGGTGATGTTGTGCAAAGATTTACCGGTGGTGGAAATTCTGAGCAACTTTTGGTAGTGAGCCATTTGAAATTATGAATTCTCGGCTTGTACTAGAGGAACAATAATCTGCTAACTCTAATTTATCATTCATAATTTTCCTCAAGTTCTGATTAAAGACTTTTAGAAAGTGCACATGAATACGGTAATTACTTATTGAGTATCTGTGCATTGTTACATACTAGTGGAAATTACGGTTGTTCTGTTGTTGCCCGCTAGTTAAACTGGGGGTAATTAGTGAGTGATTATGCTCACTTTTGGCATCAACAGATTCATCAGGGACATCTACGAATAAAATTCCTCTGCCCTGTAAGAGCGGAGGATTTTTAATATTAATTGGTTATTTGTTCGTGGTTAGTGGTTAGTGGTTAGTAGTTAGTAGTGAGTTATTCCAAACAACCATCAACAATTAACCATCAACCACCAAAAAAACTTAAAACCTCATGGGCAATTGCTTCATTACCATCCTTTGCAATGGGTTCTGAAGAAAGTGGTTGTTGCAGTGGTTGCAGTAAAAAATCCCAATTACCATCAAAAAATTCTGATGGTGTCAGGATTTGATGCTGATTGTACTGAGAAATTCCTGCTAACAGAAAGGCTGCTTCTGCAAAATCATTACGGGTAATAGATACAATCGGTACACCTAAGCGAGTGGCTTCTGCAAAAGTACTGAAACCAGGCTTAGAAACAACTCGCCCACAAATAGGCATAAAATCCACAGGGCGGTATTTATGATCTTTAATTTTTATGATATTGGACAAGTCTGGAGCAGATTGGTCAAAGGTAATAAATTGCCAGTCTGGAAATTTTTGCAGATGCTTGTAAGGAATTTGTTGTAAGCCCAAACCACCAAAAGTAAGTAAGATAGTTTTTTCTTTAGGTGCAGTAATCCCCCAAATGGCTCGAATTTGCTCGTCAGAGTAATGGGGAGAGCCACCTGTTAAACCAACATCAGTAATATTGCTGAATGCTTCCATTGGTTCATAAAAAGGAAGACGAAATAAGCGATCGCATTGACCATAGCAATCACTAATCCAATCAGCAACCTCACTAAAGATCTCACCCCAACTCCGATAAATAAAATCAAAGCCGAAATTACTCATCATCCAGCAGGGAACGCCAGCAGCTTTGGCAAATTTTGTCGCTAAAAAGGGAATATCTGCCAAAATTAACTGCACACGATTTTGGCGAATAAAGTTGACTTCTGAAGCAATAATAGAGTTTTGATTCTTTTTAATCTCTAGCAACTTTTCTAATGTCGTTGCTTTATCCATAGCCAAGCTATCTTTTTGCACCACACCTACATCAAATCCACGGGGACGATGAATAAAATCACCTTCAATGTAAGACTCTAGTAACCACCGTGGAGCAGTTGACACAATAATTAGCAAGATGTCTGGACATAACTTTTGGATAGTGGCTGCAACCGCTGCGCTGCGAGTCGCATGACCAAAACCGTGATTGGTAATTGCTATGTATAAAATTGGACGTTTCATCGAAGATTGGGGATTGGAGATCTGGGACAAGGGAGGTAGGGGGAGTGTGAGGAGTGTGTAGACGCGTAGCAGCTTTCTGTAAGGGTGGAGTACTAAATAACCACTATTGTACAGACGCGAGGAACATCGCGTCTCTACGCACTAACCAACAACCACTAACCACTAACCACTAACTACTAACCATTCCTCAATTCCTTCAATTAGTTGGTCGATTTCCAACTCAAGTGTAAAGTAGTGGACGCAAGCACGTACACAACTGGGGTCAGCAATTGTGCGAGTGAATATTTTTCTTGATTGTAAGAACTCTACTAATTGTCGATGGGCTTGGGGAGTGTTTTGGGTGAGTTGAAACGAGACTAAACCACTCTCAGGAGGTGAAGTGCGCAAAGGAATAACATGAGGTAATGCTCCTAAGCGTCGCCATAGGTATTCGCTGTGATTACAAATTTGCTGATAGCGTTCTTGTGCTGTTCCCCATTGCTGATGAATAGCGATCGCTTGCTTCAACCCTGCGTAAAGCGGATAATTAGAAGTCGCAACTTCATAACGTTTTCCGTCTGAATGCCAATCTACAGGCTTACCTTGACTGTCTGTGAGAATGCTACGCCAACCGATAAATGTGGGTTTTAAACTATCTCTCACTTCTGGTCGCACGTATAAACCGCCCACACCGCCAGGCCCGCACAACCACTTGTGACCAGTGAATGCATAAAAATCTACCTCTAATTCAGTTAAATTTAATGGCAATGAACCAACAGACTGGGCAGCGTCTACTAAAAGTCTAGTTTGATTATCTATGCATAATTTGGATATTTTGTCAAGTGGTAAAACTTGACCAGTATTCCAGAGGATATGACTTAAAACTAGCAAACGGGTATTTGAGCGTAAGTGTTGGTCAATAACTGCTACTGGATCACCCTGATTTAACGTTGCCATCAAAGGACAAATGGTAACTTCAACTGCGAATCTGCGTCCGATTTCTTGCGCTATAGCCACAATACCTGGATGTTCACAATCTGTTAATAACAAGTGATCTCCTGGGTTCCAGTCGATACCCCACATAGCAATATTGCAACCAACGGTGACATTCTCAGTAATTGTAATGGTTGCGGGAGGTACATGTAACTCAGCAGCGATCGCCACTTTAATAGCTTTTGTTTCCTCATCAATCCAACTACCTACCTCAGTACCAAAAGGTCCGATTTCCTGTATATGAACTTGAGATTGACTAATCGCATCCATTGCCACTTGGGGCATCGGGCCTTGACCACCGTAGTTAAAATAAGTTTTATTCTCTAAAGCTGGAAACTGCTGTCGATAAAGATGCAACCTGTTCATAGTCAATAGTTAATAGTCAATGGTCAATAGTCATTTTCTCCCCACACTCCCACACTCCCACACTCCCGATTCCACTTCACTGCAAACGTAACACCCAGAAATTGTGTAGAATTTCTGGGTGTTACTAGTAGGCTTTTAGATTTCCTACCTTAGTTTTTGAAGTTATATCTATGTTCTCACAAGCTGATTTTATCCAATACGCCCAATGGTCAGGTATTGCCACCTTGGTCTTTGCTGCTTTGACATTTTTGGGTTTTATTTTTAAATGGGGCCTGCGCTTTCGGCTAGTGGGTACAACAGGCTTTATGCTGGTGCTGACAGTTGGTTTATTTTCTCTTTCCCTAGCACCTCTAACACGCACAGTCATTCCGGGAGCAGTACGGTACAATTTGGTGTACGATAATGGTTCAACACAAACTGTAATTGCTATCCCCCCTCAGATTAGTCCCACGCAATTAGAAGCTACTTTACGTCAAGCAGCCAGTGATTTATATTCTTATGGTCGCTTAGGGAGACCTGGTGACAACCAGTTGACTATTCGCGCCCGTACAATCATACACCCGGAAGCAGGAGTGTCAATACCACTTTATTTAGGTCAAATCAAGCGATCGCTTGCTAGTCGTGAAGATCCCCAAATGGCAATCGACATTTACCAGGATAAATTTGCCCAACTGCCAAAATCCAACACCTCATCATAAGAATGGGAAGTGTAATTCAGTTATCAGTTATCAGTTATCAGTTATCAAATTCTATTACTTACTACGGCTGGTACTGAATTCTAACCACTAACAACCAACCACTATTGTACAGACCCGATGTTCCTTGCGTCTCTACTAACAACTAACCACTAACCACTAACTACATATATTGTGGAATTTGGCTTAAAGTTCGCCAAGTAGCTTCATCAATAATGCCGGTGTCAGGGAGATTATTACGTACTTGCCAGCCTTGCACGGCTGACTCTGTAATTGCTCCAAACTCACCGTCAACGTAGCCTATGTAGTCTTGAGTAGATTTCAGAATACGTTGTACCTTCTTCACTAATTCTCCCCGGCTGCCTTTTTTCAATTCCGGTAAATTAACTGGCCCGCCTGTGTATAATGCTTGCCAAGTATTATCGTCAACAATGCCATTTTCTGGCAAAAAAACTCGGCGCTGAAATTGTTTGACGCTTTCTTGTGTAATTTCTTCAAAAACGCCATCAATTTTACCAGTATAAATACCTAAACTAGTTAAAAGTTGTTGTAGCTCCTCCACCGCTGCACCATTGGAACCTAATTGTAACTCTGGTTTATTTAGCTTGGGCTGTAATATGTTTGGTATGCTGTTACCGCTATCACTTGTCAATTGCATATTCCTACTCCTTGGGAGCGGTATTTATTACAGTGTAATTTTTTAAGCATCAACTTGCATCACTCAAGTGGGGTACTAATACCCTCTATCAAACTATCTACCCAAGGTGGTGCTGAGTTCTCTTTAAGAATGGTATTTTTTTGTGTCTTATAATACATAATTAATTATTATTTGGTTAAGATATTAATCTACCTATCAAAACTGCTACAAAACTTTTAATTAGGGCAGGTTGTAAAACCTGCCTTTACGGTAGTAGGCAGTTTGAAAGATTATGAACAGTGTTTTATATTTAAAAGTTTTCCAAAATATCTAGAAATGTTACTGTTAATTCATTAGTTATATGCCTATTCATTTTTCAGAAAAGTTGTCTACTCAAACTCCTGCTTTGTTAATGCTGCTAACGGTAGCACCAGCAAAAGTGATTCGTGGCTCTCAAATCTTGACACAGGTATCCAACGAAATCACCCGCCTGGGTCATCGTCCATTGATTGTAACTGGGAATCACACCCAAAAAGCTATCCAACCCCATCTGCAACCACTGTTAGAACATCAGCAGTTACAATTTGCCCTTGCTGAGTATACTCCAGACTGTAGCGAAGCGAGCTTAAAATCCTTAAGAAAAGCTGCAAAGGAACATCAAGCTGATGTAATTATCGGCATAGGTGGCGGAAAAGCGCTGGATACAGCAAAATTACTCGCGCATCAGTTGCATTTACCAGTGGTAACAATTCCAACTTCAGCAGCTACCTGTGCCGCTTGGACTGCCCTGTCCAACGTATATTCTGAACAGGGGGCTTTTTTATATGATGTGGCGTTGGATCGCTGTCCCGATTTATTGATTCTTGATTATGATTTGATTCTGACTGCACCACCACGCACTCTAGTAGCGGGTATTGGAGATGCGATCGCAAAGTGGTATGAAGCTTCAGTTAGTAGTGGAAACTCAGACCAAACTTTAATTATTGCCGCTGTGCAACAAGCACGGGTATTGCGAGATATCCTCTTGCAAAAGTCTGCTGCTGCTCTCCAACAACCCGGAAGCGAAGTTTGGCAACAAGTCGTAGACGCCACTGTTTTATTAGCTGGGGTGATTGGTGGTGTCGGTGGCGCTCAATGTCGCACTGTCGCCGCTCATGCTGTACACAATGGTTTAACGCATATTTGCAAAAGTGGCAGTATTCACGGTGAAAAAGTTGCTTATGGTATTTTAGTACAACTGCGTTTAGAAGAAATGATCCAAGGCAATCAACTAGCAGCAGCAGCACGACAACAATTATTAAAATTTTATGGCGAAATTGGACTGCCGCAGACATTCAGTGATCTAGGCTTGGATTGTGTCACTTTGGGCGAGTTGCAAAAAGCCGCAGAAATTGCCCTCGCTCCCAATTCTGACATTCATAGGCTGCCGTTTAAAGTCACATTGGAGCAATTGATGGCGGCAATGGTTTCTACCACTGCACCAGTAGATAACAAAGACTCTATTCATCGTGTCTCAACGAGAGAAATGAATGAACAAGTTGAACACTGAATTGGGGATCGGGGAGATGGGGGATGGAGAGATTGGCAGATGGGGAAGTATTAGGAGTATGAGGAGTAGTAAATAACCCTTAACCACTAACCATTAACCACTAACCATTAACCACTAACCATTAACCACTAACCACCAACAACCAACAACCACTAACTAATCAATTAACTGCATCGGAACTACATCAATGAACTTGCATTGGATCGCCCCAGCCGAACGCATACAAAAATTACCAGCCTATCCATTTGCCCGTTTGGATGAACTGAAAAATAAAGCGCGGGAACAAGGGCTGGATTTAATTGATTTGGGCATGGGCAACCCAGATGGCGCAACACCGCAGCCAGTTATAGAAGCTGCTGTCACTGCTTTGCATAATCCCAGTAATCACGGCTATCCTCCTTTTGAAGGGACTGCAAGTTTCCGCCGTGCCATCACTAGTTGGTATCAACGTCGTTATGGAGTTGTTTTAGATTCAGACAGCGAAGCTTTACCACTACTGGGCTCCAAGGAAGGATTAGCGCATTTGGCATTGGCATACATCAATCCCGGTGATGTGGTATTAGTACCTTCACCCTCCTATCCGGTTCATTTTCGGGGCCCGGTGATTGCTGGGGGAAATGTCCACAGTTTGGTTCTCAAACCAGAAAATGATTGGTTAATAGATTTGACAGCAATTCCTGACACTGTTGCTCAACAGGCAAAAATACTTTATTTTAATTACCCCAGCAACCCCACCGCCGCAACTGCACCTCGCGAATTTTTTGAAGAAATCGTTGCCTTTGCCAGAAAATACGAAATTCTTTTGGTACATGATTTGTGTTATGCCGAGTTAGCTTTTGATGGTTATCAACCAACCAGCTTGTTAGAAATTTCTGGTGCGAAAGATATTGGTGTGGAGTTCCACACTATGTCTAAAACCTACAATATGGCGGGTTGGCGTGTGGGGTTTGTGGTGGGCAATCGCCATGTCATTCAAGGTTTACGAACACTGAAAACTAACCTGGATTACGGTATTTTCGCAGCCTTGCAAGCAGCTGCCGAAACTGCTTTACAACTACCAGATTCTTATTTACAAGAAGTTCAAACTCGCTATCGTACCCGCCGTGATTTTCTCATTCAAGGTTTGACAGAATTAGGTTGGAATATCCCTAAAACCAAAGCAACGATGTATTTGTGGGTTCCTTGTTCTGAGGGAATGAGTTCCACAGACTTCGCCTTGTGGATTTTACAACAAACTGGTGTAGTTGTCACTCCTGGTAATGCTTTTGGTAGTGGCGGTGAAGGGTATGTGCGAATTAGTTTAATTGCAGATTGCGATCGCTTAGGTGAAGTCTTACGCAGATTCCAACAAGCTAATATCCGTTATCAAGCCGAGGCTGTCGTTTCTAGTTCAAAATAGAAAAGGCATACCTATAACCTGCTTGTGATTAATGCAAACCCCCTCTGCTATCCCTAATACGATTATTTCTGGCTTTCATGCTTTATCCGAACCATTACGGGTAAAGGTGTTGGAATTGCTACGAAATCGTGAACTGTGTGTATGTGATTTGTGCGATGCTTTGGGGGTAAGTCAATCCAAGCTATCCTTTCACCTCAAGACTCTCAAGGAAGCAGATTTAGTCCTCTCCCGTCAGGAAGGACGTTGGATTTATTACAGTCTAAATTTGCCTCAGTTCGCTGTGTTAGAAGAGTATTTAGCAGATTACAGTCGTTTGCAGCAGATATTGCCAGCACGTCGTTGCCAAGACCAATCTTAGGGGTCTGTTGACCTAAGTTTGAGGAGTTAAATAAAAAACCGCAGAGGAAGAGAAGGAGAGGAAGAGAAGGAGAGGATAAAACTAGAAATTGGTTCATCCAGCCAATTTGACTTGCCAAATAGTATTCTGTCAAGTTTTATTCGCGTAGGGAACCCAGATTAGAACCCCACAGGCAGAGCGTACCACCCGTTACAAATGAAAAAACAAGTCAAACTCTCTTGCCTTCTGCCTCCTTGAAAGTAACCTCACCCCGTCAAGAGAGGACACCCCTCTCCTTACCAAGGAGAGGGGAACTCGGGGCCCCCACTCCCCCAAGGGAGTGGGGATTAGGGGCAGGGGGTGAGGTTTTTTCATGCCTGGCGGTGAAATTTTTTCATCGGGACTGCCTTGTTTTTTCTGTTAAGATAGTGCCTCCCGCAACACTGTTAGCTTCTCCGGTAAAATCCGGTAGTAGATCAAATTCCCGCGTCGCTCTTTTGCCAGTAAACCCGCCTCATACATGACTTTGAGGTGATGACTCACTGTCGGTTGCGAAATTCCTAACGGGGAAGCTAACTCACAAGCACAAACCTCTCGATTTGGCTGTGCTGCTATCAAATTCAGCATTTGTAACCGGACAGGTTCACCCAAGATACGGAAAATTGAGGCTAGATGCATCGCCTCATCAGGAGTGAGACGACCAGTAAGCAAGGGAGAGCAACAAGATACGACAGGTTTAGATAACTTCATACTTTTTATATTGACATATATCAATATACATGAATAGCATATTGATATAGATAAATATTGACGTAAATAAATATAAGGAGTTACTGAATTATGCCTCGTCTGCAACTAGCGCTAAATGTGAGTAACATTGATGCAGCTGTCGATTTCTACAGCAAACTATTTGGAACTGAACCAGCAAAGCGCCGTCCAGGGTACGCTAACTTTGCAATTGCTGAGCCACCTTTAAAATTAGTGTTGTTTGAAAATCCTTCAGCTACTGGCAAATTGAACCATTTGGGAATTGAAGTGGAGTCATCAGCACAGGTTGAACAAGCAAGCGACCGCTTGCAGCAAGCCAATCTGACGGTCAGGTCTGAAAACAACACAACTTGCTGCTATGCCTTGCAAGATAAAATTTGGGTTACAGATCCAGATGGTGATGAGTGGGAAGTCTATACTGTTCTGAAAGATTCTGCAACGTTTGCTTGTAAGTAGGGAACAGGGGAAAATCGGACATCCCTGTGTCCGAGTTCGAGGCAGTTCTCGTGAAGTTTTTTCATTGGGACTGCCTGTGTTTGGTAATTCCTCTGGAAAACATATCAAGAAAAATTGATATGTTTTGTAAAATGTAGTCTAGTTATCATTGACAAATCAACTTTTTTTGAAATGATAGGAAGTATAACTATCACAAGAAGCTATGAGGTGAAACATGAGCGCGACAGGAGAGAAATTAGCGATCGCGCTTGGGATGTTGGTATTAGCTACTAGTTGCACGACAAAATTCAATACATCTGCGCAAAGTTCTCCATCGGCAAATGTCACTGAAGTTACTAGTTCACAAACAGTTGCAGCAATAACAATAGATGGTTCCAGTACCGTTTATCCAATTACCCAAGCAATAGCAAAACAGTTTCAAGCAGAATCCCAGGATCAAACCCAAGTAAAAGTGGACATTTCCGGTACTAGCGGTGGGTTTGAAAAATTTTGTGCTGGAAAGACAGATATTAATAATGCCTCACGACCAATTCTCAGTGCGGAGATGAAAGTATGTAATAAAAATGGCGTGAGGTTTATAGAACTGCCTGTAGCTTTTGATGCTCTGACTATTGCTGTCAACCCTCAAAACACCTGGGCAAAAGACATTACCACCACAGAACTAAAAAAAATGTGGGAACCAGAAGCCCAAAAGAAAATTACCAAATGGAACCAGGTACGTGCATCTTGGCCGGATCGCCCACTGAATTTGTATGGTGCTGGTAACAAGTCTGGTACATTTGACTACTTCACAGAAGCAATAGTTGGTAAAGTCGGAGCCAGTCGCACTGATTATACAGCCAGTGAAGATGATCAAGTCTTAGTAGATGGCATAAGTAAAGATCCGAATGCTTTAGGATACTTTGGCTTTGCCTACCTAGAAGAAAATCAAAACAAGTTAAAAGCATTACCTGTTGATAGCGGCAAAGGTAAAGGTGCAGTAGTGCCTTCTCGAGAAACAGTGGAAAAAATTCAATATCAACCTCTGTCTCGACCACTATTTATTTATGTTAATGCTCAGTCTGCTCAAAAGAAACGAGCAGTTAAAGATTTTGTTGATTTCTATATTCAGAAAGCACCAACAACAGTAGCTTCTGTGGGGTATGTACCTTTACCAGAAGAAGGTTATCACCTTGATAAAGTTCACTTTACCAGAGGCAAGGTAGGAACAGTTTTTGAAGGGGAAGCAGAGGTGAACCTCAGCATTGGCGAGTTGTTAAGAAAACAAGCCAAGTTTTAAGAATTAGCATTTTATTTGAGAGTGATACTGATGGGAACAAATCGTTCGCAAGCTAGTACAGTGCGTGTGCAAGCAGGGAGTAATCTCAGTTTTTTTGAAAAATACCTCACAGTTTGGGTAGTTTTGTGTATTTTGGCAGGAATTGCTCTGGGTAGATTATTTCCAGGGATTGCGATCGCACTAGATGCAATGAGTGTGTATCAAGTGTCCATTCCCATCGCAGTTTGTTTGTTTTTCATGATGTACCCCATTATGGTGAAGATTGACTTCACTCAAGCAGCAAATGCCATCCGTGCGCCCAAACCTGTTATTCTCACCTTAGTAGTGAACTGGTTAATTAAGCCATTTACAATGGTGGCATTTGCCCAGTTTTTCTTAGGATGGTTATTTCGTCCTTTGATAGCAGGGACTGAGATCATTCGTGGCAGTGAAGTAACATTAGCGAACTCCTACATTGCTGGCACAATTTTATTAGGAATTGCCCCTTGTACTGCGATGGTGCTGATGTGGGGATATCTTTCCTACGGTAATCAGGGACATACGCTAGTGATGGTGGCGGTGAATTCCCTCGCAATGTTGTTTTTGTATGCACCGTTGGGTAGATGGTTACTAGCAGCGAATGATTTAACAGTACCTTGGCAAACAATTGTATTGTCAGTGCTGATTTATGTAGGCTTACCGTTAGTAGCGGGAATGTACAGCCGTTACTGGATTTTAAAATATAAAGGTAGAGAGTGGTTTGAACGAAAATTTTTAAAGTATCTCACTCCAGTTGCCATTACCGCCCTACTACTGACTTTAGTATTGCTGTTTGCCTTCAAGGGAGAATTAATAGTTAACAATCCCTTGCACATCTTGTTAATAGCCGTACCTTTATTTATCCAAACAAATTTCATTTTCCTAATTGGTTATGTAGCGGCTTTGAAAATGAATTTATCTTATGAAGATGCTGCACCTGCTGCATTAATTGGGGCTAGTAATCATTTTGAAGTAGCCATTGCTACTGCTGTTATGCTATTTGGTTTAAACTCAGGTGCTGCACTCGCCACAGTGGTAGGAGTTTTAATCGAAGTACCGGTGATGTTGATGCTGGTTGAGTTTTGCAAGCGCACCGCAGCTTGGTTTCCACGGGAACCAGAAAAAGCAACATTGCCAGATCCACGTTGTATTAGTCCTTTTAGTTAAAAATTTGCTGGGGAAGCTAATACCCTAACAAGATTTTGGATTTTGGATTGCTAAAAGCTTCAAACCACAGAGGCGCTGAGGACACAGAGGAAATGAAGACCTTTGACCATCCACCGAGAATATTGTTTTTATATGGCTCTTTGCGAGAGCGTTCCTATAGTCGTTTATTAGCAGAAGAAGCTGCACGCATTATTGAAGGTTTTGGTGCTGAGATTAAGTTATCGGAGTTCATAAAAGTTTTCACCAGTAAGTAAGTCGGCACAAATAAAGCTAATTAGTAGGGGGTCGTCATTTGTCATTGTTAAGAGCTTCAAATATACCAACAATCAACAATTAACAATCAATCAAACCATGAAAAAAATAATGTTTGTTTGCAAAAAAAATTCTCGTCGCTCCCAAATGGCAGAAGGATTTACTCGTACATTAGGGCAAGAAAAAGTTGCCGTCACAAGCTCAGGTTTAGAAGCTTCTCATGTCGATCCAATGACAGTCCAAGTCATGTCAGAAATTGGCATTGATATTAGTAATCAAACTTCTAAACCTCTCAGTGATTTTAATCCAGAAGATTACGATGTTGTGATTTCTTTGTGTGGCTGTGGAGTGAATTTGCCAGAGGAGTGGGTGATTAGAGAAGTATTTGAAGACTGGCAATTAGAAGATCCAGAAGGAGGATCAATCGAAACCTTCCGCCGTGTCCGCGATCAAGTCAAAGAACGAGTAGTAAAATTGCTCGCAGAAATCAGCTAAAAAAATAATAATTATTTAAAGTTTGTAGTCGATGCTGAAATGCTCACTACAAACTTTTTGTTTTATGTCTCAAGAAAGATGTAATTAACAAAGTTTAAAACTTAATATACTAAATCAGTATAATTTTCAGTTTCTTGTTAACTGTGATTAATCAAAATCAAGAAAATATAATTAACTCATCAATTGAAACTCCTTCTAGTAATAGATATACATTTAGTTGGTTTGACTGGTTTTGCTTATGGTATCCTCCCGGTTGGCTAATTTTATTTAATCGCCATTGGCAGCATTACCATTGCGATCCTGATGGTTGGAATTGGCTAGAATACATCTTATTTTTAATTCCTGGTGGTTTCTATTTAGCAATATTTATTCGTTGGTTGCGTCTTGGATGTCGAACACCACGACAAGAAGTTAGTGAATTTGATCCTAATTATCAACAGCTTTTTAGTCAGGAAATCTTGGCTCCTATCGTTGAACATTATTTTCATGGTGAATTATATCAATTAGAAAACTTACCAAATACAAAACCAATTCTGGTAGCCATGAATCATGCCGGAATGTGTTTTCCTTGGGATTTTTTATCCTTGTGTTATTTATTAGGTAAAGAGCGAGGATGGATCTTAAAAACTTTAGCTGGTGTATCTCTATTTGATCATGCTTGGATGATTTGGTGGTTGCCGCCTAGATGGTCAACAGTTTTAGGTGGTGTGAGAGCGGAGCTAAATGAATTTAGCACAGCTTTGCAAGATCAAACAATTCTTTTATATGCACCAGAAGGCTTACGCGGGCCAAGAAAAGGTTGGCAAAAACGTTATAAATTAGAAAAATTTGATGTGAGTTTTATACAATTGAGCCAACGTTTGCAAATCCCAATTTTACCTGTTATTTGTATTGGCAATGAAAATCTTCATCCTTGGTCTACTAACCTGCAAAAACTACAGAGATTATTCAAATTACCATTTTTACCTTTATCGCCTTTGATGTTGGCATTCATTCTGTTTCCATCCATGGGTGTTTGGGCAGCTAAAAGTCATCTACGTTACTTTATTCAACCTTTAGAAACAACTCATCTACAACAAAATGATAAAAATAGTTCAGTTAATAAACGTGCAGTAAGTTATCAACAAGCACAAGCATTACGAGACAAAATGCAAAATCAAATTAATAAACTGATTAAAAAATAAGTAGCCGTCATGAACTGCGTATACCAAAAATAATGAAAAATGATTAACAATTACCAGTTACCTATTACCTATTACCTATTACCGACCCCAACGGATAATACAAGTATTCAAGCTGACATGATATTAGTTATCTAAATCGATAAAATTAAGATAGACATTTCCTATTCTACACAATCAATTAGCTTGATACTTAATTTAAGTGATACATACATTCATGTTAAATTCTTGGAAGAAAAGCTTGTTTCAATTTTGACATTAAAAATTTTATGTTTGTAAAGAGCATGTGCTATTCATGCCAATCATACAAAAACTTCAAAGACTAGTAATAGGTTTGTACAATTTATAACGAAATGTGAGTACTCAGAAATGCCAAGATTGTAGCAGAAACATATTTCAATTCTTATGCCAGAACTACGCCAATCTTCTATTGCTCAGCACTACCACGAACGTACTAAGTATGAGCCTCAAACTATTGCTTTTAAAAGTAGGGGTTTAGACTGGGCAAAGCAACCAGTGCCGTTTAAAGAGTATAAAATAGGTTCTACCTTTGACCTTAAGCCCTATATTCAAAATCAGCCAGAAGCTTTTACCAATAATCCACAAGCACAATGGTGGCAAAGATTATCACGGCTTTTGTTTTGCAGTTATGGATTAACTGCGAGAATGCCTTCAATGGGAAGCGCAGTATATCTCCGTGCTGCGCCTAGTGCTGGTGGGTTATATCCAGCGGAAGTGTATGTAGTTTCTCGTGGTGCGTCGTTGTTACCTCCAGGACTGTATAACTATCAGTGTCGGAGTCATTCTTTGATGCATTTTTGGGACAGTGACGTTTGGCAAGCTTTACAAGAAGCTTGTTTGTGGCATCCGGCTTTAGAGAGTACTCAACTGGCAATTATTATTACTGCGGTTTTTTATCGTTCTGCATGGCGCTATGAGGATAGGGCATACCGTCGTATTTTTTTAGATACGGGACATTTATTAGGTAATATCGAGTTAGCTGGTAGTATTACAGACTATCGTCCTCACTTAATTGGTGGCTTTGTGGATGAGGCGGTAAACGAGTTGCTTTATATTGATTCTCTACAAGAAGGAGCGATCGCAGTTCTGCCTTTAGCAGATATGCTAGATATTCAGCAGAACTTACCAACATGGCGAACTGCTTTACCTTCTGCTACAGAAACTAATTATCCTAAAATTCCCGATGGCGAGTTACTAAAATATTTCCATCAAGCAACCCAAATCCAACCAGGAACTGCTGGTAAGCTCAATTTACCTGAGGTTAAGCAAGAAAAATCATTAGAGGATAAATACAATTTTCCTTTTTGTCAAAAAATTTCTACTGTAACAGCGCCAGTGAACTGGGGTGAAAAGCTAATAGATTTAGAAAGTACGATTCTCAAGCGTCGTTCTACTCGTGCTTATACGGGTGAAGATTTAACATTTGACGAATTAAAAGCCTTACTCGATTTTACTTACCAACCTCAAAATTATATCGACCAAGGCTTTGATATTTCTCCAGACTACTTTGATCTCAATTTAATTGAAACATTTATTGCTGTTTCTGGAGTTAATGGACTAGAGTCTGGTTGTTATTATTACGCACCCAAAGCACAAGAATTACGTCAAATTCGCTTCAAAAATTTCCGGCGTGAGTTACATTTCCTCTGTTTAGGACAAGATTTAGGACGAGATGCAGCAGTGGTATTATTTCATACAGCTGATCTCAAAGCAGCCATTGCCCAGTATGGCGATCGCGTTTATCGTTACTTACATATGGATGCTGGTCATTTAGGTCAAAGACTCAATCTAGCAGCTATTCACCTCGGCTTAGGCGTTAGCGGTATTGGTGGCTTCTTTGATGACTTAGTAAATGATGTTTTAGGTATTCCTGCGGAAGAAGCAGTTTTGTATGTAACTACTTTAGGAAGACCAAGGTAGCTGTTTATCAACTTTAAATTGATGGATAAAAAAGTAGCCCACAATCTCACCCTCAAATAAATTTAGGGCAAAAACCCTAAGTTAGCTGAAAGCTAAGTTGGCTAGGAGTTTGGGCTTATTGCTGTGAACTTTAGTTTTTAGATTTCCTACTTGGTGACTTTGTGCCTTGGTGGTGTAAAAAATTGAACCACTAAGACACCAAGACACAAAGAAAAGTAGTTTACTACTTTCTGATATCGGCGATCGCTCCTTTAGTCATGGCTGCGATCGCTTTATCTGTAGCTTTGGGCAAGTGATAATATTTACCTCCCGCTGTTTTGGCTATTTCTTTGGCAAAGCCAGTGGAAACAAATTTACTTTCGGTATCAATCACCAGCAGTTGCATTCCTAAAGCCCGGATTCTCGCAGCAATATCCAACAACTCGGCTTTGATATCTGGCTTTTCTCCCGGTTCTTGCGGTTCACCCAAAGAACGCGATAAAGGAATGTTACCTCGCCCATCAGTAATTGCCACGAGTACGACTTGCCCGATATCTCCACTCATTTGGGCATTCAAGCCGACGCGGACGGCTTGCGTCAAACCATGTGCTAGCGGGGAACCGCCACCACAGGGTAATCTTTCCAGGCGGTTTCGGGCTAAGGCGATCGAACGTGTCGGTGGTAATAATACTTCTGCTTGCTCTCCCCGGAAAGGAATTAAGGCTACTTGATCACGATTTTGGTATGCTTCTGTCAATAGTTGCATCACCGCGCCTTTGGCAGATTGCATTCGATTTAATGCCATCGAACCAGAAGCATCGACGATGAATATTACCAATGCTCCGGCTTTGCGAGCCAAGCGCTTGGAACGAATATCACCTTGTTCAATATATACCCGCTTTTGTGTATCTCCTTGATGACGAGCGCGTCGTGCTTTTTGATACGGTGCTGCGGCTCTCATTGTGGCATCTACGGCAATGCGGCGGACTTTGCCTTTGGGTAGCATTGGTTTGATGTAACGCCCGCGGTCTTCGGAGAAGATTAAACTACGACTACCGGATTTACCGTGTCGCTGTGCCATTTGAGCAAAATAAAGCACACTTTGATCAAGAACAACTCCTTCCGGGTCAAAGATAAATTCTTCGGGAATGCTGGGGGGTTCTTGTTGTTCTTCGTTATCTTCCTCTTCTTCTTGTTCTTGATTTTCGTCGTCGGGTTCTTGTTCGTCTTGGGGTGGCGGTGGCGGTGGTGGGGGCTGCTGTTGGTCGGGTGGGGGCATCTGGATCTGAGTTGCGCGTGGGACTATGACTAATTCCACTGCGCGACGCAAATCATCAGCATTAACTTGGGTGCGTCCATCCAACGCTGCTGAGGCTTTGGCAACACGGACTGCGAATAATTCCGCCCGATGTCCTTGGACTCCGCCCCGGATTGCTTCTTCTACCAAGTAGGTGATTTGGTCGTGGGTAATGCAGACATCTTTTAGCCATTCCCGCGCAAAGATAATTTGGGTTTTAAGGGCGTCGATATCTTCACTGTATTGCTGGAGAAATTCTTGGGGAGATTTGGAGTAGGCGATCGCAACTTCGACTGCTTGCACTCTTTGGTCTAGACCCAAGACTCCATCAGCGGAAAGAACAATGGCAATTCTATCGAGTAAATGTTCTCGTAACGCCCCTTCTTCTGGGTTGTAAGTGGCAATAAATAATGGTTTACAGGGATGTTGAAAACTTATACCTTCCCGCTCAATTTGGTTACGTCCCTCGGATAATACTGTTAACAGTTGGTTGCTAATTTGGTCATCTAATAAATTGATTTCATCGACATACAGGACGCCTCGATGAGCGGCGGCGAGTAGTCCTGGTTGAAAAATAGTTTCCCCTTGTTTCACCGACTGTTCCACATCCACAGAACCGATGAGTCTATCTTCGGTTACTCCCAGAGGAATTTGGACAAAGGGTGCAGGGATAACTTCAGTTCCTATTCCGTCAATTGGGAGAGAGGGGTACTCTGCTAGTAGCTTATCATCCCATTCTTCTGGGTGATTGGGGTCGCAATTGCTGATCGAACCTTTGACCACTTCAATTGGTGGTAGTAGGGCGTGGATCGCACGCGCCATGACAGATTTTGCTGTACCGCGACGACCTGCGATCGCTACTCCCCCCAACCCCGGATCGACTGCTGCTAAGAGTAAGGCTAGTTTGATAGCTTCTTGACCGACAACAGCGGCCAAGGGAAAGGTGGTAGTTGTAGGAGTGATAGTAGGCGCAGGCATAGTTTTTATAATGGTTTATCTAGGTTTTTAGCTTACCAAATCTGGGACATGTGCGGAGGTGGGGAGATTAGAATAATTAGCGTTCGCCTAACTGAATGTCGTGGTTGGACTGAGCAGCAGTGAGACTATTGTTGACAAAAGCCAGACTTTTATCACCCATTTTGACTAACTTGTGGTGAAGTCAATTCATTAGTTACCTGTCAATACAAATCAGACTGAGATCAATTATGTTGATGTTTGTGTTAATTACAACGAATTTCGCAGCAAGATAAACTATAAAAATGCACAAACTACTCATATTTAACAATGATAAACTTCTACGCCGCGCCCTAACCCATCGTTCCTACGTCCATGAAAACCCAACAGAAGGCGAACACAACGAACGCTTGGAATTTCTCGGTGACGCTTTACTCAATTTCCTCAGTGGTGAGTATCTTTATCGCCGTTATCCTGATAAAGGAGAAGATGAATTAACGCGGCGGCGATCAGCGTTGGTAGATGAGAAGCAATTAGCCAAGTTTGCGATCGAGGTAGGTTTAGATTTACGAATGCGGTTAGGTAAAGGTGCAATTCTCGATGGCGGTTTTCAAAATCCGAATTTACTCAGTAGTACCTTTGAAGCGGTAGTTGGTGCTTACTATTTAGATAATAATTCTGATATCGAGGCGATTCGGAAAGTTGTAGAACCACTGTTTGATGCTGTACCAGAAAATATTGTTGAAATTCGTGCTAGTGTTGACTCGAAAAATCGCTTTCAAGAATGGGTGCAAAAGAACATTACCCCTACTCCACCTAAGTATGTCACAGAACAGGTAGGGGGTTCTTCGCACGCGCCTGAGTTCGTTGCTAAGGTATTTGTGGGTGAAAAAGTTTATGGAGTAGGTAGGGGACGCAGCAAAAAAGATGCAGAGAAGACTGCTGCGGAAGATGCTTTGGCGAAGGTGAAGGAAACCTCAAAAAATCTACTCTAATTTTTGGAAATCACGCTGCACCTCATTCCACAAAGCTTTATTGTGGGGGTCTGTTTTGAGGGCTTTTTTCAAATATATTTTGGCTTTGAGTGGCTGATTTTCTTTGATTAACACCCTTCCCCAAATTTGATAAGCGATCGCTTGCCATTGACGTACTTCTGCGTCTTCTGGTAAACGTGCTGCTAAAGCTTCTGCTAAGGCGATCGCTTGCGGAAACCTTCTTTGTTTCAAAAATATTTGCAATTGTTCGTAAGTTTGCCACTTCAATTGTTGTTCTTTTTCCGACACTTGAGGCGGTTGTGGCGTCGGTTTAGTTTTTGGTGTGGTTTTCGGCTTTTCTGTAACAGTAGGTTCTGGGCGAGTTACAGTTGCTGTCTGAGTGGGCTGGGACACTATTTCCTGTGGATTTACCACCTGCAATAGTAACCTGTATGCCTCAGTCAAGGCAATAAACTTATCTTTGGCTTTGTTGTCATCTGGATTGATATCGGGATGATACTGCTGCGCCAATCGTCGATAAGACGCTTTAATGTCAGCAAAAGAAGCACCCGACCTTAAACCCAATAAACGGTAGCAATCTCCAAGATCCATCGTGATCTACAAGAAGCATTAGTATCAGCTATCAGCATATAGCTTAATCCTGGAAGTACCCAATCATAAAGACCAAATTGCCATTTTTAGGGAAGGGGAGATGGGGAGGTGGGGAGATGGGGAGAGTGTGGGGAGTGGGGGGAGTGTGAGGAGTGTGAGGAGAATAATATAGTAACTAATTCTCCGTGTCTTCCTTGTCCTCCTTGTCCCTAGTTCCCGATCACCAATCCCCGATCTCTAATTCGGGCGTTCCTCAATTACTTTGTCAATCAAGCCATATTCTTTTGCTTCCGCAGCAGACATGAAAAAGTCTCTTTCGGAGTCTTTTTCGATTCTCTCTAGCGGTTGACCAGTATTTTGGGCGTAAATTTCGTTCATCTGCCGACGGATACGCAGAATTTCTCTAGCTTCAATTTCAATATCACTTGCTTGTCCGCGCATACCACCAGGAAGCAAGGGTTGGTGAATCATGATCCGGGAGTGGGGTAAAGCTAGGCGTTTGCCTTTTGTACCACCTGCCAGGAGAAAAGAACCCATGGAAGCAGCTAAACCTACGCAAATTGTCACCACATCAGATTTAATGTGTTGCATAGTGTCGTAAACTGCCAAGCCAGAGTCGATCGCACCACCAGGAGAATTTATATATAAATAAATATCTTTGCCTGGATCTTCGGAATCCAGATATAACATGATGGCGATAATCTCATTGGCGAGTTTATCATCAATTTCTTCCCCTAAAAAGATGATGCGATCGCGGGCAAGACGACTGTAAATGTGAATCCACTGCGTGAATTGTTCACCCGGCAATCTGTAGGGGACACTTGGATAGCCAATCGGCATATTTTACTCCGTTTGTCAATATTAATTGGTTAGTTGTTGGTGGCTGGTGGTTGATTGGGAAGAACAAACAACAAACAACAATCAACAAACAACTATTTAGAGAATTCCAGCAGTTGTTGCTGGGGTGGTAGTGATTTCGGATTTTTCAAAAACTCGGTCTATCAACCCATATTCCACAGCTTGCTGGGGAGTCATATAAAAGTGGCGATCCATATCCTTCACGATTTTTTCTTTGGGTTGTCCCGTGTTACGTGAAAGAATGTCTACCATTGCCTCTTTATTTGTGATGACCTCTTTAGCCTGGATCTGAATATCCGTTGCTTGTCCTTGGGCATAGCTTCTGGGCTGGTGTAAGACAATGCTGGAATGGGCCAAACTAGCACGACAACCTTTAGTACCAGCACTCAGAAGTACCGCTGCCATACCGACTGCTTTACCGATACAGATAGTATGGATAGGGGGCTTAATGTACTTCATCGTGTCATAGATGGCGAAAGCTTCGGTTTCAAAACCAAATAGCCGTGCCATTTGACCGGAACTGCCATCGGAAGTACCCGTAGAATTAATGTAAATTTTAATAGGCTTATCTGGGTCTTCAGACTGCAAATACAGCAGTTCGGCAATGATGAGTTTTGTCACCTCTGCAAATAGGGGAGTTCCCAGGTAGACAATTCGCTCCTTTAATAGTAGAGAGGGCAAATCTGGTGGCGGCGTGCGGTAGAAGTTATCGCCGTAGTAGGGGGCTTGCACAGCCTTGATGGGAGAAACGTCCATAGGAACTGTTGCTTGAAATAATGCCGTTAACTGTAATACATCCTAACGCGATGCTAGCCTTGTTGGAGGTGTGGATTTCTCACTAAGTTAGTTATTAGTCCTTATTGTTGTTTGGAATGACCACCAACTACCAAACACTAACAAATAACTATTTTGCTAAATATCTTTTCCGTAGAGGGGATATTGTCCCCTGAAGTTATTTATAAATATGTATATCCTGGATGGAAACCTGAGGTTATGAAGGTTAGTTTGCTGCCGACACTAAATGATGGCAATTTGGATGCCAATCAAATGAACAGCCAACGTCAGTTGGCAATTTCCCTATCTGCGATCGCAGAAGCTAGTGATCGTAATGTACCACTGAATTTATGCCTAATCCTTGATCATAGTGGTTCGATGAGTGGGCGACCGCTAGAAACTGTCAAGAAAGCGGCTAACCAAATTGTTGATCGCCTTAAGGAGGGCGATCGCCTGAGTGTGGTTGTTTTTGATCACCGCGCTAAAGTATTAGTACCTAATCAAATTGTTAGTGACCGAGAAGCTATTAAACAGAAAATCAATCGCCTAGCTGCGGATGGTGGTACTGCGATTGATGAAGGATTACGTTTGGGTATTGAGGAACTAGCAAAGGGCAAAAAAGAAACTGTTTCTCAAGCCTTTTTATTAACAGATGGCGAAAATGAACATGGAGACAACAAACGTTGTTTGAAATTTGCTCAGTTAGCCGCAGGCTACAATTTAACTTTGAATACTTTGGGATTTGGTGACAATTGGAACCAAGATATTCTCGAAAAAATTGCCGATGCTGGTGGTGGAACTTTATCTTATATTCAACGGCCAGAACAAGCTGTAGATGAGTTTGCTAGGCTTTTTAATCGGGTTCAAGCTGTGGCATTAACTAATGCTTATTTGCTGTTTTCTTTCATGCCAAAAGTGCGGCTAGCAGAACTCAAACCTGTAGCTCAAGTGTCTCCAGATACGATTGAATTACCAGTACAACAAGAAGCTGATGGGCGTTTTGCTGTGCGTTTGGGAGACTTGATGAAGGACACGGAAAGAGTGGTTTTAGCCAACATGTATTTGGGACAGTTCCCTGCTGGTAAACATATAATTGCTCGTGTGCAGGTACGCTATGATGATCCCGCACAAAATCAGACTGGGTTACTTTCAGAAAATATACCTGTGGAGGTGAGTGTGGTTCCAGCTTATCAAGGTGAAGCGAATCCAGAGGTACAACAGCATATTTTGGCGTTAGCTAAGTATCGGCAAACACAGTTGGCTGAGGCAAAATTACAACAAGGCGATCGCGCTGGGGCTGCAACGATGTTGCAAACTGCTGCTAAAACGGCTTTGCAAATGGGAGATGTGGGTGCAGCGACGGTGTTACAAACTTCTGCGACGAGGTTACAATCCGGGGAAGAGTTATCGGAAAGCGATCGCAAGAAAACTAGGATTGTCTCGAAGACGGTTTTGCAGGATTAGTTGTTTATGGGGGTGGGCTTTTTGCCTACCCTATATGAGAAACAAATGAACCGCGAAGACGCTAAGTGCGCGAAGAGAAGAAGATGAAGAGTAGAGGGTTTGATCATGTGGCGATTATTTGTTCTGATTATGAATGTTCTAAGAGGTTTTATACGGAAGTTTTAGGTTTTCCTATTATTAATGAGAGTTTTCGGAGGGAGAGGAATTCTTATAAGTTAGATTTACGGGTGGGGGAGAATTATCAAATTGAGTTATTTTCTTTTGCTAATCCTCCGCAAAGAGTTAGTCAGCCGGAGGCTTGTGGTTTAAGACATTTAGCTTTTCAAGTGGAGAATATTGAGGAAGTTGTCAGTGAGTTAAAAGCTAAGGGTGTTGAAGTTGAAGAGATTAGAATTGATGAGATTACAGGGAAGAAATTTACTTTTTTTCAAGACCCCGATGCTTTACCTTTAGAGATATATGAACGTTAGAAATATAGTAATTTTATCAATATTCATCTGTGTTAATCTGTGTCCATCTGTGTTCGTTTTTTCTCCTCTCTTGGACTAAATTACAAACCTCTACTACCGCTTTTTATTAGCCTTCCATGTCCCACCATAAACATAAAATGGGTTATTTTCACTCACAGAAAACCAACATTGAGGACAAACAAACACCCATTCACCGCCTTCTTTGTGTTTGATACGATAAAGAACTGATGCGGGTTGATTGCATTGGGAACATAGTTTGATTCGATGCGATCGCGCCATCGTTTTATTCTCTATATAGCAGGTCGGCTTTGAGACCATTCAGAAATATCTGCACTATTCCCTCATCCCCGTTCCACTCACCCCCTAAATATTTTGCTAAAGACTGACAAATATCTGCTTTTACTTTCTGTTCGGATATGCTTTCAGGGGATGTTTCTTCAACTATGGGAGTAGTATCGCTACTTTTTTCAACTTCGGTAATACTAGAAATAATCTCAAATTTCTCATCTATGTAACAAATAGAGTCTTTGTATTCGATCAAAGTTTGCAGATAAGCTGTTTGCAAAGCTGTTTGCCATCTGCTGCCAAATTCCTGAATAATGGATTGACCAAAGTACTGTTCCCAGTTTTTGAGAAAGCCTGAGTCTTCTCGGAGTTTTGTAAGTCTTTTATACTCTAAGTCTCTAATTTGATACTTAATCCCCAGCCGAATTACATCAGCTACACTCAGACCTGTTTCTCTAGCTACTTGTTTTAATAATTCATCTTCTTCTTCTGTGAGTCTAATTCTATATTGCTTTACTCTTTTCATTTGGCTATCCAATGGATATCTTTTATGATTTCTACTATAGCTTTAAACTATCAAAGCAGTTAATCTAACGTAGATGGCGATTAGTGTTAAATAACCACTAACCAACAACTACCAACCACCAACAAATAACAATGTCGCTTGTCATCTTCCTAATTTCACTGGTGTCACGTACTTTAGCAATTACTGCTTCTCTTAATACTGATGAGAGATTATGGATTTATCGTGGTAGTCAGTTTATTAGACGTTTGTTTGAGGGAGATTTAACTCATACAATTCTCAAGCATCATCCAGGGGTTCCCAATATGTGGCTAACTGGTAGTGGGATGTTGGTGAATTGTTGGCTAAACAATTTTTTTCCTGGGTTTCTGGGTGTGGATTTACCTCTGGATGTTGGGGGTTGTCTGAATTTAGAACAATTTCCGATTAATTTGTATATTATTCCTCGTTTAGTACAAGCAGTGGTGACTTCTGCTTGTATGGTGTGTATATATTTACTTATAAGGCGGTTGTTAGGGCAAGCGATCGCTTTGTACACGATTATTATTTTATTATTAGAACCGTTCTTTTTGGCATATCAGCGTTTTATTACTACTGATGCGCTACAGGCTGATTTTGCTATTCTGGCTGTGCTGTTATTTCTACTTTATTTGCAAAAAGATGGGAAACGGAAATTTGCTTTAGCTTCGGGGGTATTTCTAGGACTAGCAACGGCGGCAAAAATCACAGCATTGTTTTTATTACCTGCGATTGCAATTATTATCGGATTGATTGAGTTAGGAGTTTGGCAAGAAACTTTTCCTTCAAGAGGCTGGAAACAGCAGTTGCGAGGTTTTCGACTTTGGCTGGCGACAATTTTAGTTACATTTATCCTGATTTTTCCAGCCATGTGGGTTTCACCTGGATATGTTCTTGACAGGATACGTGATGGTGTTTTGCAAGAGTCAGATCGGGGATTTCTGTTTTTCTTAGGACAACTTACCCACTCCCCAGGAATTTTATTTTATCCCCTAGTGCTGGTATATCGTCTTTCACCAATATTGCAATTTGGTTTGGTGGCTAAAAGTCTAGTATTGCTGATACCCAAGCTACGGCGTCGGCAAAAAAATATGCCTGCTATCGCTGCGATCGCCTTAATATCTATCTGGGTGGTACTGATATTGTCAGCCAGTGACAACAAAATCGACCGTTACATCAATCTTTGTTTACCAATGTTGGCGATACTTGCGGCGGTTGGTTGGTTGGAAATCATTGCTGGGGTGACAGTTTGGCTAAATAAACTCTCTGTTTCAATGGAAAAGAGTAGGGAGTGGGGTTGTCTAATGATCTTTGCGTTGCAACTAGTCTTACTTTTCCCCTACCATCCCCACTACTTGACTTACTACAATCCTTTGTTTGGTGGTGCAGTGGCAGCCCAAAATATATTTATGATTGGTCAAGGGGAGGGTTTGGAACAAGCCGCCCAATGGTTGAACCAGTCTCCCAATGTCAAGGAAATTACAGTAGCGAGTTGGTATAGTCGCTATTTTTCTAGTTATTTTCACGGTCCAGTTTTACCAATAGACAAGCGTATTCCCTCTGGAATTCAACCTTGGACACAGGCTAATCGAGTAGTATTCTACAAGAACCAATTGCAACGTCAATTGCCAGAACCCAAGATGTTAGCTTATTTTGCTAAGCAGCAACCTTTATATACCGTACGGCTGCAAGATATTGACTACGCATGGGTTTATCCTGGACCATTAGCTTTAGCTGAAGATGTAAAGCGCATCCAATTTCCCTTATCTTTGTCTTTTGGCGAACAAGTACGCTTGTTAGGTTACGACTTAAATAAAACTAAAATATCTGCCAATGATGAATTGATAGTCACATTCTACTGGCAATTTTTTGCACCACCGCCAGCAGATGTTTCCATTAAAATAAGTTTGCGCGATCGCCAAAATCATATTTCCAATTTTTCCAGCACACCCCTAATAGATGGGTACATAACTCCAGAAAAGATCACCGCAGGTACAACAATACGAGATGTCCATAAGCTGAAAATTTCTCCCAGTACATCACCGCAACACTATCAGCTACAGGTGGAGGGGTTCTCCTTCAACAAAGGACAAGTGATTGGTGAAGTTGAAGTGGTGAAGTGATGGAGAGGTATGAGGAGTATGAGGAGTATGAGGAGTAGTGAACAACTACTAACTACTAACCACTACTATTGAGTGACTATTTTTTGCCAATCAGCAGATGATAAGCGATAAATTGTCGTGACAACTCTTCCATAATTAGAAAAAGTTTTTACAGGCTGATATCGTTCTTGCCAATAACTTTGGTCTTTATCTAATATTTTTTTGTTACCATTTTGAGGATTTTTTATAAATATTATGTAGATATCACCAGGAACTTTGTCATTATATGGATGTAATTCTATATTTTTATAATTTTTCGGAATATAATATCGTGTGATACTTGGCTTTTCATTAGTAATAAAGTAACCATTTCTGCCCGTATTTTCTAAAAATGAGCCTACTTTTTCCCAATGCCTATAATAGGGAAATCCAAATAAACTTTGTCTACTTTGTCTTTTTATTTCTAAAAATAAGACCCTTTTATTTTCCCAAGGATATTCTTTCTTGTTATCTATAAATAATACATGAGATAGTAAAAAGGACGGTACATATAACAAAGTTAAGCAAAAACTCTTAATATATCGAGATTTTGCAGGAAATTTATTGTAGATAAAACTTTGAAAAACTTCCAGCCCAAAAGCCATTAAAACAGAGAAAGGCAAAATATAGGTATAGATATGCGTACCAGGATTACTAACTAGAGTTTCCAAAACTAAGAGAGGAAACAATAACCACAAGACTACTGGAAAATTTTGTTTAATTTTCAATAGACCTAATAAACCCAAAACAGCATATACATATATAATAAACAACGGATTATAAGTCATAAATGTTCGGGTAGAACTAACCGATTGCTTGCTTATTCTTTCCAACCAGTAAGCCTTAGTAGATTCTGATACGGAGAAAAAGAAGGGTAGATAAAATATAGATATTGATACTAAAAAAATAGTCCCTGCTAAAACTAAATACAGGAGTTGCTTATTTTTATGGGAAGGCTCACAATCAAGATACCATCTGTAAATTAAGTAAATTACAAATGGTGTAATAAATATACCATCGTAGTGTGCAAGAATAGAAATTACCCAGCAAAACATACCTAAATACAAACCATAAATTCTCCATCTTGTAAACTTTGTGGACAAACTGATTAGATATAAAGTCAACACAGAAAATAAGATTACAAATGATTGATACTGAACAATTCTTGTCAAAGCTATAAATAATCCATTAATTGCAATAAATAAAGATGAATAAAGAGCTATTCTCTTATTAAATTCTAGTTTGATAAACTTGTAAAAAAAATAAATAGCCAATATACCCGCTATGGCAAAAGGTAGCCTAAGTAGAAATTCATTATCATACTCAGGATTAAAAATACTCATAATATATGTAATCAAAAATTGAATTGGTCCTTTTCTTTGATTGAGTAAAAAATCAATCATATTTTGCCCTACTTGTGGTCTATATAGTGCTTTAATTTCATCACCTTGATAATTCGAGTAACCTAAATTAATCAACCTCAACCATAAACTCACAAATATTAAACACACCACAGGAAGAATATTACTTACTTTTTTCATTTTGCTAAGCCAAAAACTTGAAAACTTAACTTGCATTATTATGGCCGACAAGATAACCATCTTACAAGCCGTTGCAATACTTTTGGTATGACAAAAAACCCAGCTTTTAAACCGGGGTAGTATAAATAATTTAACTAAACTCCTAGCAAACACTCTACAAACAAACTCTGCGTAACTCTGCGCCTACTCCGCGAACCTCTGCGTTTAAAAACACTACTTAACTTCCCTACTCTTCTTCCTTCTCATTCACATTTCTTACATAATGATTAGGACGTTTCCCTGAATTACGCACATTCACAATTTTATTCAGTAAATCAAACCAAAATGGCGCACCCATTGCAATAGCAATACCACTAAGTAACCAGCCAGGAATCAAAGCTAAAATTTTGAGATAGGGGAAAGTAGTTTTTGATTGGCGTGTCCATCTAATTTGTTGCTCTAAGTTAGCATCACCCCAACCAAGTGGTAAAGAAATATTTGTTAAAACTTCGTCTGCTTCTTGCCTAAGTTGATCTAAATCAACTGTACTATTCCGTAGTACTATTTCTCCAGCACTATTGGTAATAGTATCCCGGAGAGCAGAATCTTTCGATAATCTGCTTATCATATGAATTGCATCTGCATTTGCAGTGATAGCGATCGCTAAACCTATTAAAATCGCTGCTCCTTTAGCATTACGTTTATATACTCCAGATGCTCTTTCCATTGAACTATCAAATGTATGTTCAATTTCTAAACGCAATGCATTCATTCCTTCTTCTGTGTTTTTAACTCTTGCTTGAGCGCGCTTTGCTAAAACGGCAAGATTTTGAACAACAGATGGTGGTAAATTTTCAATGACTGTAGTTTCAATTGTCTGGAATGCCTTCTTAACTCCCTGGTGCGTTTCGCTGTCTTGATCTTGAATTGCTGCTTTGATTTCTTTATATATATCGCTAGTTTGGTCAATTGTTTGTACAACTTCATTAATATTTGGTTGTAACCCTCCTAGTAATATTGCTTGCTCAATATCATCAAAAATATCTTTTTTTAAAAACTTTAGTCTTCGTAAAGCTTTTCCACATAAATCATACTCAGGCATCTCTGCTTGAAAAGATTCTATATATCTATCAAAACTTTCCGCCATACGATTCAGGCTTGTTTGCAAGCTAGCTTTTTTTTGGTGAAAGTTCCAACAAGTTTTTTCAAATTCTGAACGGAGTTCCGCAAATTCCTTATAAATATTACTAAAAAAATTGGCAAGGCTTTCATCACCACTTGTTTGTTCTTGTAATTTAATAATAATTTCTTCGATTTCAGCTAGTCTTTCTTCTTTAAATTTTTTCAACCTGGATTCTGTTAGTTTTTGCACCAATGCTGGTATTTGTAGTGTTTCCACAAGAGTTGTTGCAAAAATATCAGCAGGAATATAAGAAGGACCACTATGTTTCTTTTCTCCAAAAATACTTGTGCTTTTATCTGTCCCGGGTCTAGGTTTTTTCACCATCCGATATAGTGAACCAATTGCCCAAGTAATCTTACGAGGTATGGTGACAAATAATCCTTTTGCTTCTTGATTAATATTTTTAACCAAGGGATTATCATATATTCTATTTGCAAGTTGGATGACATGAGCTTCTTCTGCACTTTCAACATCGCCCGCTAATAAAATTTCAATTGATTTTTTTAAGTGTTCAGCACGCCATTGAAACACAGTAGCAATTAGTTCTTGTATTTCTGAGGCTAATAAACTCAAAATTAAGTAAATAAAGATTAAACCAATTGCTACATCTAAAATAAAAGGTAGATTCATTTATTTTCTCCGCGCTCACCAAATCAAGATTTATAGCTAGTGTTTTTCGTGTCAAATTTTTTTCAATCAATGCTCTTGAAATCAATTTAAGAGTAACGTCAGAAAAGTTGTCAAAAAATATTATGATTAATTAGCAAAAATTGAGTTAATTTAAAAACAAGGAGGAACTTCAGACTCTATTTGTTGCAAAATGGCAACACACAAAGATGCACAAACATCTTTTTGTTATCGAACCAGCAAGCTAAATTATTATCCTAGAATATGCAAGAAGGAAGCTTTACTTGGGGTCGTCTAGAAAAGCAATATCGATCGCTAAACAAATGGATTGATTGGACATGGATAATAGTGCTACTGGTAGCAGCTGTATTACTTTTTACCATAAATCTAGGCGGATTACCGCTACGAGACTGGGATGAAGGAACCGTGGCACAGGTTGCCAAAGAGATTTTGCACGCCCCTGCTGGCTCAATGAGTTGGCTTTACCCAACTCTGGGAGGTGAACCGTACCACAACAAACCACCGTTAATGCATTTGCTGATTGCTGGGGCTTACTGCTTGGGTGGCGTAAACGAGTGGACAGCGCGCTTACCAGGATCAATTTTAACAGCACTATCAGTACCATTGCTGTATTGTGTGGGTAGAGAAATATTTCGTCAACGTTCTTGTGCTGTTTATAGCGCTCTAGTTTACTTAACAATGCTGCCAGTGGTGCGTCATGGGCGCTTAGCCATGTTGGATGGGGCAGTGGTATGTTTTTTTATATTAATGATGTTGTGTGTGTTGCGATCGCGCCGCGATTTACGCTATTGCCTTGGTGTGGGTATCGCTTTCGGCTTAATCTGCCTCACTAAGGGTATGTTAGGTCTACTGTTAGCTGCTGTCGTAGTCGCATTTCTGTTTTGGGATACACCACGACTGCTGACTAGTGGTTATATGTGGGTAGGAATTCTCATAGGTAGTTTACCCGTGGCTTTTTGGTATCTAGCTCAATGGTGGGAGTATGGTCGCACCTTTACCAATGTTGGTATGTTCAGCCAATCTCTCAATCGCATTTGGTCATCGGTTGAAGGCCATTCCGGCCCACCCTGGTATTATCTATTGGAAATTCTTAAATATACTTGGCCGTGGTTAATTTTTTTACCGTCCAGCTTGCATTTAGCCAGAGAAAACCGTAACCTCAGTTGGGCAAAACTTGTGTTGGTATGGATGGGAGTTTATTTAGTTACTATTTCTCTGATGGAAACAAAACTTCCTTGGTATGTATTTCCTATTTATCCTAGTCTCGCCTTGGTAATCGGAGCGAAACTAGGGGAAATTGAAGATTTACCTGTGCTATTGTCTTACCCACGATTTTGGGTAGTAAGTTTAACTTTGCTAGCTTTGGTCGCGACTGCTGGTAGTATTTATTTCAGTTTCGTACCAACAGCAAAATCTGAATTACAGTTACAGCTGATTTTTGCAGCGGTAGCGATGACAATGGCTCTCGCAGCGATTTTGGCAGAACGAGGCGATCGCCAATTTCTCAAAGTTTTGTTTTGGGGGTCTTATGTTTCCCTATTCTTATTTATGAAATCTAATTACTGGGTTTGGGAATTGGCAGAACGTTATCCAGTTCAACCAGTGGCCAACATGATCCGCGAAGCAACACCATCCGGCGCCAAAATTTATACATCTAACCCTGAACACCGTCCCTCATTGAATTTTTATAGCGATCGCAATATTGTTCCTGCTTCTTTTAAAGAACTGCAAGATTATTGGCACAATCAAAAACAACCTTATTTATTGCTTGACAAGTCCGCCGTTTATGCTCTTCAACTTGATTCACTCAAGGTTATTGACCAAGCAGAAGGGTGGAAACTAGTGACAAAAGATATTAAATAGTTGTTTGTTGCTTGGTTGTTGTTTGGTGTTGGTGAGTCCAGCCCACTACCAAAGGCAGTTCCCGTTACGTAGACGCACTCATAGGCTTGTTGTAGAGTAGGGTTTTTCCAAACAACAATCAACAACCAACTACCAACAATCATCAAGTATATTTTTTGATATATTCATACTGAAAACTGTGGAAGAGGATATGCATCCCAGGGACATCATTCACTGGGATTTTCTTCCCTCCTCTATTTCTATTTTTGGTGACGAGGTGTCACTGTTACGATTTTGCTGATACATAGAAATCATACCAAAAACAATAGCGCTTCCTACAACCACAGCTAGCAAAGGACTTTTGAAGACAAAAAAATCCCGAATGATCCTGGCTAGAGGTCGGCTTTGACGGCGTAATGTCGAGGAAACCATTATCTGTCTTAAGGTGAACGGATCACGGACATAGTGACCACTTTTACAAACAACTAGCCTTTGGTGACAATACGGGCAGCTAAACAATCCAACATAACTTTTAACTGGGGTAGGCGTAGAATTCTGGCAAATGGGGCAAGTTAAATAATGATTATCAAAAGTGTGTGTATTCATCTACCTCGTCCGCTTAGTCCACTTACTGTCTTCATAACAATAGCTATATTGAATTCCTGCTGAAAAAGTGTGTAGATTTCCCCGACCATAATTCTCTCTCATTTAAGCATTATCGCCACATTAATGTTGCACACTAAAAAATTTTTAACCAAAGCTTTGTAAATTTCTCAAACATATGTAGATACTCTGCCCAAATTGACTTTTTCCAGTAGTAGGGTAAAGGTGAAGGGGGAATGGTAAAAGTCATTATTTGTACTTTTAATCTTTTTCCTTTTTCCTTGACCCCATTTCGTGACTTGTCTGGTTGCTAAATGATCACTCACAATGAAAAGTAAGACATAAAAATTTAAATTTTTTATTAGATTTACTCCTCACTCAATGACTCTCCTGCCTCCGACAGAACTCAGGAAGGTGACTGAAAAACCCACCTTTGGTTTCCCTTCCTTCCGTTTAACCTATTTAGTTAATCGTTTTCAACCATCCCCAGAAACAGTTGTGTTACTTCTGGCCTTGCTTATTGGCAGTGGTAGTGGTATGGGTGTGGTAACTTTTCATTATTTAATCGGGCTGATCCATCATTTGATGCTGGAAAATCTAATGAGTGTGATCGGTGTTTGGGGTGCTTGGACTTTAGCTTGCGTTCCTATTTTAGGTGGACTAATTGTTGGTTTAATGCGCTGGCGAACCCAAGACTTTGGCCCTGGACTTTCATCATTGATTGCTGCTTCTCAAAAGGGAGAAATCAAACGACAGTTGCGTCCAGTTACCAAAATGTTAGCAGCAGCTGTCTCCTTGGGAAGTGGTGCTTCTTTGGGGCCAGAAGGGCCTAGTGTAGAAATTGGTGCCAATTTTGGGATGCTGCTGTCTGTGGTGTTACAAGTATCACAAGAACGTCAGCGTCTATTATTAGGTGCTGGTGCAGCTGCTGGTTTAGCAGCTGGATTTAATGCCCCGATCGCAGGTGTTTTTTTTGCATTAGAAGTTGTATTGGGAGCAACATCATTCGCTACTTCTGCGGTAAGTGTAGTGCTACTAGCAGCAGTAGTCGCAGCTTTAATTTCTCATATTGGTTTGGGAGGACAACCGGCTTTTGCCTTACCTGTTTACCAAGTCCGTAGTCCATTAGAATTACCACTCTATCTTGGTTTGGGTTTATGGGCGAGTTTGGTGTCTTTGACTTATACGCAATTAATTCGCCTGGCAAAAGCTTGCTTTGCAGGTAAAGCTCCTGGTTTTTCTATATTGGGAAAAATACCATTACCTATTCATCCTATTATCGGTGGACTGATTGTTGGTGTTACCGCTTTATATTTACCGCAAATTTTAGGTATTGGTTATGAAACAGTAGAAGCGATGCTGCAAGATGTGGAGTTTTCATTGCAGCTGTTAATTTTGTTGTTGCTAGTAAAACTGGTTATCACAGCAATTAGTGTTGGCAGTGGTTTTGTTGGTGGTGTATTTGCACCAGCAATGTTTTTGGGTGCTTCTTTAGGTTCTGCCTATGCAAAAATTTTGGCAAATGTAGCACCTGCAATCAGTGGTTTTATGGCAGCCCCCCCTGCTTATGCAACGGTAGGAATGGCTGCCGTACTTGCTGCTAGTGTCAGAGCGCCATTAACAGCAATTTTATTGTTATTTGAATTAACGCGGGACTACCGCATTGTGTTACCGTTAATGGCGGCTGTCGGTTTAAGTGTTTGGTTAGTGGAGCGGATAAAGCCCAATTCAAACTCCAACTCCAATCTTCAACAAATAGGTCTTTCGGAATTAAAAGACGAGCAAGCAGAAATTTTACAGCAAATTCTTGTTCAAGAAGCTATGCATCCTTGTCCGAAAAAACTGCCAGCAACCATGACAGTGATCGAAGCAGCTTTAGAAATGACACGCGATCGCACCCGCAGTGCTTTAGTAGTAAATGAACTAGGGCAATTAGTTGGTATCCTCTCTTTAGAAGATATCAACCGTACCCTTTCTGCTTGGCAAAACTACCCAGATTCATCAACTGCAAATCAAGGTAATCTATCCAATCAAACCCTAATTGATATTTGTACCACTGATATTCTCTATGCTCATCAAGATGAACCCTTATCTGAAGCCTTAGATCGCATGTCTCTTCGCGGCTTGCATCAGTTACCAGTAGTAGCGTCAGATGACCCCGAACAAATTTTAGGATTACTAGAACGGGAACAAATTGCTTTAACCTGTAATGTGGCAGTCACCCGTAAAGCTCTTTGTCACTATCTACCATCGGTAACAATAACAGATGTAGTCACTAGTCATTAGTTATTAGTCAATGATCAATAGTCAATGGTCAATATGATTGACTATGACTATTGAATTTGGACTTTTGACCATTAACTATATTATGCTGTTGCTTCTAGAACTTCGACCTCTTCTCTTTCATCTGAGTCTATCTGTCTCAGACGAATGTGTTTTTTACCCAAAGTAATGATAAACTCATCTCCGGGTTTGAGATTCATCTGTTTTGTGTAAGCAGAACCTATTAGTAAGTTACCGTTAGACTGCACACTAATTCTGTAGCTAGCACTGCGTCCACCACGACCATTTGCGCTAGGTGCGCTATCTAACTGAATGCCTTCAGCATCAATGAGAGCATTCAAGAATTTCATCATGTTGACGCGCTCTATACCATTTTTAGTCACAGTATAGTAGCCACACTGTTTAGCTTTTTCTTCTTTGCTCAGATTTTCTAGTTCTTTGACTTTCTTGAGCAACTCTTCGCCGGTTAGGGGTTCAATTTTTTTCTGTTTAGCCATCAACTTAGAGCGAAAATGAACGAACGATTGAGTGAGTTGAATCGATTTTATTTTAGCTGACCTTGAGGAAGTGATAACACAATCCTTTTATTTTTATATCAGCTACCGCAAAGTATATTACACAATTCAGCAAATTTTTGCAGGTCTATTAATATTTACTATGCAATCTAATTTAAATAATATGGCTGAAGCTGATAACTATCTCTAGTTTATGAAAGACTGCTACACTGTAATCTATGTTTGTTTAAGTTTCCTAAAGCATAGCTAAAATTAGTCTACTTACACTTGTTTGATTATTGGCACACAGAACGATAAGTAAAACTGATCCTTAGTTATTGGTTGGTGGTTGGTTGAAACACCAAACAACAAACAACAAATAAAAACTTTACGAAAATGAAACTAACTACCAAAGGACATTACAGTGTCAAAGCTTTGCTAGATTTGAGTTTACAACCGAATTATGGGCCTGTTTCCACGAAAGCGATCGCCTCTCGTCAAGATATCCCAGCTCCTTACCTAGAAAAACTGCTAATAGAAATGCGTCGTGCTGGGTTAGTAAAATCTATTCGCGGTAGCATCGGCGGATACCAACTAGCAAGGAAACCAGCACAAATATCTTTAGGCGAAATATTAGAAGCAGTTGGTGAAACAATAGAACCTTTACCTCATCATCAAGCTTCTCCAGGACAAGCAGAAGATTGGGTAACATTTACTCTTTGGCAAAGGCTGCACCAAAAATTGAAAGAAGCATTGTACAGTATTACTTTGGCAGACCTTTATTACGATGCTCGCAGTTGGCAAGCCTCCCTTGGTGAAGAAGCCAGTTTTATTATTTAGTCATTAGTTATTCGTTGGTTGTTGGTTATTGGTTGTTGGTTGGAACACAAAACAACATACAACATAACAAATGACAAATGAATTCTGTGATTGTTTTAATCCTTGCAGCTTATTTAGACTATATCATTGGCGACCCTTGGGGATGGCCTCATCCTGTACGAGTAATGGGGTGGATAATTTCTCGCTTCAGCAAATTTGCTTTAAAATATTGTCACAATCCTCTCATACAACGTTTAGCAGGAATATTATTAGGTATTTTCTTGGTCATTGGTAGTGGCATTGTTGGCTATTTAATAATACAAACTACTAAATCCCTACACCCGTTGTTGGGAATTGCCATAGAAATTATTCTCCTAGCTAGTTGTTTTGCTGCTAAAAGTTTGCGAGCCGCAGCCCAAACAGTTTTACAACTTTTAACATTAGGAAAAATCCAGGATGCTCGTTGTACCCTGAGTAACTATGTTGGTCGAGATACAGAACATCTCACAGAATCAGAAATTTTACGAGCAGTTCTGGAAACAGTCACAGAAAATGCAATTGATGGAGTCACAGCTCCTCTTTTTTATGCAATAGTTGGTGCATTTTTGCCATTTATTGGCCCAGTTCCCTTGGCTTTGGCATATAAAGCCAGCAGTACCCTAGATTCAATGGTGGGTTATCGACAAGCACCCTATACCTATTTGGGCTGGTTTAGTGCACGGTTAGAAGATGGTTTAACTTTGATTCCTTGTCGATTAACAGTAATAACCATAGCACTGCTGTCGGGTAAACCTTTGCATGTAATCCACATTTGTCAGCGCGATGCACCTAAAGATCTTAGTCCCAATTCTGGTTGGAGTGAGTGTGCTTATGCTGCTACCTTGGGTGTACAGCTCGGAGGAACTAATTGGTATCGCGGCGTAGCTAAACATAAACCTTTATTGGGAGATGCTACTCATCCAATTACCCCGGCTAGTATTGAGCAAGCATTGCAAATAACTCGATGTTGTTTTTTGTTATGGTTAGGGGTAATGACTCTGTTGTTATTTGCCATAAACAGGTAATCATGAAAGTAGGGAGTTGGAAATTGATAGCTTGATTACTTCTGATTAATTCCTGATTCCCTATGACTCGGTTGTTTAGGATAAAAATCGCTCAGGGGATACTGGTATATGGCTATTTCTACCGTTTCTACCAAAGCTAAAGTAGTTGAGATTCTCTCATCTGAGGAACTTCGTCGAACTGTAAATCGTCTTGCTTCTCAAATTGTGGAAAAGACGCGCGATTTATCTCAGTTAGTACTAATTGGTATATATACCAGAGGAGTACCCTTAGCACAACTACTGGCACGTCAAATTGAAGCACTAGAAGGTCTATCTGTACCGATAGGAGCCTTGGATATTACATTTTATCGCGACGACCTCGACCAAATAGGGCTACGAACTCCAGCAAAGACCGAGATATCTTTTGATTTGACAGATAAAATTGTTGTACTTGTGGATGATGTGATTTTTAAGGGAAGAACAGTTCGTGCTGCTTTAAATGCTGTCAATGAGTATGGCAGACCAGAGGTAATTCGTCTAGCTGTACTCGTAGATAGAGGTCATCGTGAGGTTCCAATACATCCAGATTTTGTTGGTAAGCAGCTACCTACTGCCAAAGAAGAAATTGTCAAGGTTTATTTACAAGATATAGATGGAAGAGATGCTGTTGAACTGATTGCAGATTAATTGATAACAAATAAGCTCTCCGACTTTTTTAAAAAAGTCCGGGAGCTGGCGTTGTATAAGATAAAGATGGAGAATAAACCGCCATACACGCGAAGCGGGTTCCCGAAGGGTAGACGCCAAGAACGCCAACAGTTAAGTCTTTTCATTGTCACAAATCAAATAGAATTGCTATAGCTGCCTTTGACTTGCTGAATCAGGTTGTAGTTGTGCAAATAATTTTTGCCACTCTATAGAACTAGCGCGATCTTCTCCCTCTTTGACTTCAAAAGTAATGTTACACGCCTGCGGTTGTTGTAGCGCTTGCAAACAAATTTCTGCCACATCTTCGCGACTAATTTTTCCCCTGATATTGTCGCCTTGCTCAAATATCAGTGATTTGCCACCTACTTCTTCGGTCAATGCACAAGGTCTAATAATTGTATAGGGAATCCCACTTGCCCGTAAACTGTCTTCGCCTTTTAATTTCCAAGTCAGAATGCCTCCCAATTGATCGTTTAATCTGACTGCTGGTGGTTCTTCCTCCAAATTAATTCCTGGACGTCCTGGACGAGTCACCCCTGCAGAACTAACAAGAATAAATTGTGGTAAAGCTTCCCCTCCGTAAGCTTTGATTGATTCAACTTGTAAGGCAAAACCACCAGGAGAAAATTGTGGATTTAATTCACCATCATATTCAAACTTGCTCAACATTAACTGGAATGAGGAAATTTGATTCGTGGCAATTTGTGGACAATCTTGCAAAGTTTTAGCCCTAAAGACAGGAACTAAATCCGCAAACGGAATGCGGACATCTATCCAAGTATTTGCTATGGTGTCAAAGGAATAACTATAACCAATACCATCCCATTTTGTGTCTGCACGGAGAAAGAATTTATAACGCTTGCCATCGCCTCTCACACGTAATTTTATACCTTCGTAGCCAGATAAATTAAAAGCAGGAGAGAAATTTTTAGTTCTGACAGAAGCAAAGCCACCAGAGTTAGCAGTGGAAACATTACCAGCAAATAAAGCTGTACCTTCTACTAATTGAATATTACTTTCACTGACTCCACCCATGACTACATCATCTACTGCACCCCAGATATTTTTCATTTCTGTGGATGGGTTGGTGAAATCAAATAATATTTTTTCTCCGGAAGCAGGTAGATATTTCGCAGCTGCTTCTACCAAGTTTTTCACGCCTCGATACTCCACATTTTCTGGAGTGTCGCCGACTATTTCTGGCTGATAAAATTTCACACCTTGATAGTATTTTTCTCGTTCTGGTGTATCTCCTTCTTTTGGCTGCACCCGCACTGCTGTACAACAAATGATGGCTTGGATGTTAGCCATTACTAGGGGTGTTAACGTTTGTGGATTAGTAATATCTGCAACTACTAATTCAGTATTATCACCAATAATTGACCGCCCTCTCTCAATATCACGTACAAGCGATCGCACTCGATAACCTCGTTCAACTAGTCGCCGTACTACTCGCTTCCCAACACCACCCGTCGCACCTGCTACTAGTATTACACCCACTTGCTTTGCTCCATTTGGTTGATTTTGATTATCCTTGGTACGACCTTGGAATAAATCTTGTATCCAGTTGATCAAAGGTACAACTTCAAAATAGGTAAGGGTTTCGATAAATCTTCCTAAGTCCCATTGAGAGCGATTTTTATTTGTCATAATTGTATCCTTACTGTTGTGGATTTTTACTTCGTAATCGGATACTTTCAACAGTGTAAAAAATAGCGGATATAGTTAGAAGAATTAAATTAAATTGTACTAATTCTTTGCTCGACCATCTATTATTGAAAAATAGAATAAAACCAGCAATAAAAAACACTATTATTAATACTATATCTTGACGACGAAATAAATTGGGACGTACAAAAGGCATAGCCGATAAAGCAAGGGCTGCAATAATTAAAATTGTGCCAATTAGATTAAGTGGGTTTTTAAACATTTCTAATACAAACTAAAGGGGATAGGGGATAGGTGATAGGGGATAGGGAATAGGAACTGGAAAATTTAAAAAATCAAATCGATGAAGAATTATGTTTTATTTTTTGACTTTATTATTTTGCCTTTATTCCCTTAATTCCCAGCCCCTAATTCCTAGTCACTATTTATTTATGCTACGCAAACGAATACACTCCACAGCAGAAAATATACCTGCTCCTGCTAGTAAAAACTGGGTGATTGGTATTTCTTGATTGCCATAGGATTGATATTCTTGAAATAGCAGCAGTATGCCACACAAACAGAAAACTACAGCAAAAACAGC
Source organism: Fischerella major NIES-592 (assembly GCF_001904645.1). Lineage (NCBI taxonomy): Bacteria > Bacillati > Cyanobacteriota > Cyanophyceae > Nostocales > Hapalosiphonaceae > Fischerella > Fischerella major. The sequence continues at coordinate 765,765 of NZ_MRCA01000002.1, forward strand.
GTCGTAATCTTTTGCTAATCTTGGATATGAAGAACGCAGGAAGAATAAACCGACTCCAAAAGTTGCTAAACCAATACCTAACAAGATAATCCAGGTGGGTGCTTTAAATAAAAATAATCCTGCCGCACCGACAAAAGGTAAGAATCTAGCTACAGAAAGAGTTTTGTTGATCCAAGCGGGTGGCGGTGTAACTTGAGAAGAGAGTGTGGAGTAGTCAGTGACACCAGAAGGGGGTACTGATGTTTGTGGGTACATATTCATCAGCTGCGGCATAGTTGATTGGGCGTTGGCAGATGAAATTTGTGGTTGTGTTGATGGAAACGGATGTTGTAACTGCTGAAGATCCTGCAAGACTTCTGTCGCAGATTGATAGCGATCGCGGTAGTGGTAGCGCACCATTTTCTGTAAAATGGCTATTAGTCTGGGAGAAGCTTGGGCTTGGTTAGGCCAGATAATCTCCCCAGTTTCAGGATTTTCCTGCAACTGAGTCGGCAAGATTCCCGTAAGCGCTTGGATGGCAATGATCCCAACAGCATAAATATCGCTATTTGGGCGTGGTCTCCCTTGGGCCTGTTCTGCCGGCATATAACCAGGAGTGCCAATTGCAACAGTCGCAGTCATTTGACTAGGAGATGCAGCGAGTTGCGATCGCATTTGTTTCACAGCACCAAAGTCAATTAAAACTAATTTCTCGTCCGAATCACGTCTAATTAAATTATCAGGCTTGATATCACGATGAATCACATTGTATCCGTGAACAAATTCCAACACTCCCAAAACATCCTGTAACATCTGAATAACTTGGCTTTCTGTCCAAGGTTGACCACTTCGCATTTCTGCACTGAGTGGGTGTCCAACAATCAACTCTTGCACCAGGCAAAATTCTTCGCTCTCTTCAAAATAAGCTAACAGACGAGGAATTTGGTCATGATTTCCCAGTTGTTCAAGTATCTCAGCCTCACTATTAAATAAGCGTCTGGCAGTCTGCAAATAATAAGGTTCGGAACTCGCAGGCTTCAGCAGCTTAAGAACGCATTTAGGGTTGCCTGGTCGGCGGGTATCTTCAGCAATATAAGTTTCACCAAATCCTCCGGCACTCAGGACTTGGATAACTCTGTAACGACCGTCTAGTAGCTTTCCTAACATGGTGGGCTGATGGAGTGTTTTTATTCATCTTGCCACACGATGACAAAATGTTTACTAGCGGAAATAATAAGGGAAAAGCGAGAATGGAAAGATAAAGGGTAATAAAAAGGAATGGTTAATTGTAAAGAATACCATTGACCAATAACCAATGACTAATAACTGATGAATATGCTTCAGTTTCAACCTCCAGGCTTCGGGCATAAAACAATTAACACCTCTTTAGGGTCAATGGTTTACTACACCCAAACTGCTGCACCTTGGTGTGATGTCGAGACCGAAGATTTACCACCACTAATATTTCTTCACAGTTTTGGTGGTGGGTCTTCTGCTTATGAATGGTCAAAAGTTTATCCTGCTTTTGCAGCTTCTCACCGCATACTGGCACCAGACTTAATTGGTTGGGGAGATTCTACTCATCCAGTACGGGATTATCAAATTAATGATTATTTAACAACGATCACAGAATTTATCAGACATACTTGTTGCCCACCTGTAAAAGTGGTGGCGTCTTCCTTAACTGCTGCTTTGATGATTCGACTAGCTATTGCTCAACCTTTTTTATTTCAAGAGTTGTATTTAGTCTGTCCTTCTGGTTTTGATGACTTTGGGCAAGGTGCAGGACGCAGACTACCGCTTCAGGTGATTAACACTCCACCGTTGGATAGTTTAATTTACGCTTTGGGTGCTGAAAATGAAATTGCAGTAAATAACTTTTTGCGAAGTTTTTTGTTTGCTAAACCAGAACGAGTTTCACCTGAAATAGTAGAGGCATATTTATTTTCTGCTCAACAGCCAAATGCTAAATTTGCAGCTTTGGCATTTTTGCGGGGGGATCTTTATTTTGATTTAAGTTTGTATATTGAACAGCTAAATATTCCCACAGTAATTTTTTGGGGGAAAGAAGCACAATTTACAAGTGTGAAATTAGGGCAACGATTAGCAAAGTTGAATTCCAGATCAATTCGAGATTTTCATGTCATTCCGAATACAGGAGTGCTACCACATCTAGAACAGCCAGAGGTGGTGATTGGGTTATTACAGCAATATTTCGTAGATAAGTAGGAATTACGCCTGATGTGAATTGAATATGGAGACGCAATATTCCTTGCGCCTGGTAAAAAATGTTTTTTTAGAAATCGACCACCGATACACACCGATAAACACAGATAACACAGATGGATCTTTCATGGGTGGTTGGGTGGTCATTGGTTTGTTGAGTATTTCCCATGATCTATTAGCGCCTTTGTTAATTCACATTAGACGTGAATTA
>NZ_MRCA01000020.1:0-65884 GCF_001904645.1 Fischerella major NIES-592
TTCAGTTTCGCCCATGAGGTATTTTGCAAGTAATCTTGCTTGCAGTTCAAAGGATTCTTGATAGGTGTATTGCTTTTGCATGACGGGATGTTTAAATTTTGTTTGTTTCTTTTCTTGATAGAGACGCAAAAATTTATGTAAGCCTTCTTTGGTGAGAGAAACAGCGTTACTGACTGGTTCGGTAATAAAGTCTGTAGGTACGAGAATCCGACGATTGATTGCTGTTAAGACTACTGCATCGACAATGATAGGACGAAATTCTTCCATTAAATCTAGTGCTAATGATGGTCTGCCATAACGCTCTGTATGTAAATATCCTAAATAGGGATCGAAGCCAACAATATTAATTGCACCCTGCACATCATGACGTAATAATGCATAACCCAAACTCAACAAAGAGTTGACTGGATCAGTCGGGGGACGACGGTTGCGAGTGTGGAATTGAAAGTTATCAACGCGAATCAGTTGATTAAAACAACTAAAATACGCGGCACTACCTGCACCTTCTAAACCTCGGATAGAATCAATAGATGTGGCTTGATCAAGATTTGCGATCGCGCTTCCTAACTGAGAAATACCAGCGCTCAAATTCAGTTCTGTATATCGGCGTTGTGCTTGTAATAAACTTTGGCGATAGTTTTTTAACTTTCCTCTCACAAAACCTTTGCTAGCATGAATCGCTTGTGGTGATTCTCCCCTAGCTTTCCACTGGGCAGAACGTAAGAAAATATTCTTACTCATTTCTGGTTCTAACCGCGCAATATATTTACCGTTATTTGTCAAGAAAGTTAGAGGAATTTTTTGATTAACTAATTCGGCAATTATAGCAGGGGAAATACTAGCTCTCCCCATAACTACCAAACCATCAATTTTGATTAAAGGCACATCCAAAATAGTTTTTTTCTCATATTTAACGTTGAGCCTTTCATCAACTTTACCGATAAAAGCATCTTCTTGTGTAATGTATACTGTACCCATGATTGATTTTGAAATTATGTGAAGGAATTAGAATTGGATCGATGGGGAGGTGGGGAGAAGAAAATAACAACTAACTACTAACCAATGTAGAGACGTGCCATGGCACGTCTCTACAACCACTAACTACTAACTTAAATTTCTTCTTGATACCGCCTGACTTTTTCCGATACTTGCGGTAAACATTGGTTGTAAAAACTGCATCCTTGGCAACGTTTGCTATAGGTTGCTATTGGCATGATGCCAGTTTCCAGGAGATTTTTTACTAATTTAATTGTGGCGATCGCACTGTGTCTTAATTCCTCGGAAATCTCGACTAATTGACGTTGATGAGATTGAGCATAATAGATATATCCTGTAGTGACTGGTTTTCCTGTCATCTCTTCTAAACACAATGCTTGGGCGCATACTTGCAACTCATCGTTATCCCATTCACCTTTACGTCCTCGCTTATATTCGATGGGATACCATTCACCATTTTCTAATTCAATTAAGTCTGATTTGCCAATCAGTTGATATTTTTCGGATTTCAAATAAATTGCTCGAATTTGCCAAGTGTCTTCCCGATTGCCATCACTCAAAGTATGTACACGTTCATGTAAACTTGTACCCTCAATTGTGTATTGATTATCAATAAATTCATCTGCACAAAACATGCGCCAGCAGCGATGCGGACAGTAGGAATATTGGTTTAATGCCGCAATCGGTATATATTCTGTATTATTCATAGTGGTGATAAAGCACTTAGACTTAGCGATTAGAAATCGCAGCTATACAAACCTAGTCCGCGTCAGCGGACTAATAACCAACAACAATCAACCATCAACCAATAACTAAACTCTACGTGTCATACCCATACCCATCGTTGTTTTTCGTCCAACTCCGGCATATAAAGCAAAGTCAGCTAAAGTATTAATTTGTTTAATTTGGATAGGTTCAGCTTCTCCCAAAATCCGATAATCAACTTCCCCAACAATGCCAATAAATTTACTGCGAGAGTCTGCTAAGATTTCTGTATGAATGTTGATGAAACTGGGAAAGATAGCATCAAGAAAAAGATTTTCAAACTCAATACCACTATATTTATTCCAACGCGCTAGTAAAGAATTAAATACGCATTCTCTAGTCGGGAGAGTGGTATCATACTTTCCTTGGCGGAAGGCAGTGGGTGTAGTGAAGGTAAGGGAAATTGTGCGATCGCTTTCACTTGCTTGCTCATATAATTGCTTATAGGTACAAGCATTAGCCCAAGGTTGAGTGGATTGGGGAGTACCAAGAATACTTGTGATGTACAAATCCGCGGAACCCAAATGCCAAGGACGTTCGGGATTAATATTCAGCCAAAGCGGTGTAAGTTGGCTAAAAAGAGTGTCATCTAGTAGGGAGATACGCCACCAACAGGGAGTACCTGGGGGAATGGGTTTATCTTGTTGCCATTGCAGGGTGTAACTTTTTTGGTTTACGTATCCTCGCTTGCCACTACCATTACCTGTATAACTTGACTTTACTTGTAAAGGGGAAAGAGTAAAAGCTTTGTCGGCGGTGGAATCATGGAGTAAGTCACCCAAAGTTCTATCTACCGAACTGACAAGATTTAAAAACAGGGCGTGGTAATGTCTGCCAGTCAGATAATTAGGGTAAATGGGGGACTGAGGAATGAGATTGAGAACAAGACTATGTGGCATGAGATGCTTTTAGATTAGGAAAAATCATTCAAGGAGAAGATAAAATCCCCTTGCTGCTGAAGTGCAGAGATACCAACGCCAGCGTACCCGCAAACTAATGCTGGAACATCAAGGAGGTTTTAGTGCAGAGTTGCTGGCGCAAGCATCAGCCAAGAAAAGAAAACGTACTTCTGGTTTTGGGAGGTGATTAACCTCGAAAACGGTATGTCATCCGCACAGGAATTTTTAGTTCTTTGATATCCTCAAAGTAGTAATACTGTCCCCGCATCTGTACATTTTGAATTAGACTAACGGGAGGCATATTTACCACATCGTAACTAATCACTTGATTAGTAAACATGACATCCAAGGGATTTAAAGGATGAGTGCAAATGAATACACCTTCAGTAACTTTGGGTTCTGCTAATTGTTTAACTGTCACCTCAGCTTTACTCATCCATTTCCCCAAGCGAATCCATTTTGGTAATTTGAGTTCTTTTTGAGAAATTACAAAAAACTCAAATTGACTTTCTGGTGCAATTTCCTTTGCTCTCCCAAAACTGGGAATATTCTTTTGGGTTTTTTCCATCTCCACATGGTAGTTATTATTGGCATATTTCCATGTATTGAGAATAGAGGTATGATGAATAGAAGCAGCAGGAGTTACATAAATTCCCTGTTGATTGAGCGGAGTTAAATGCTGCTCATATTTGGGAACTTGTTCGGGACAAAAATAACGGTAGGAATCCTCTTCGGAAACCGTGGTTGCATATTTTTCACTATCTACTAATCCCAGTGCGTAGCAGAGTGCGTAGTTGTGAATTATTGGTTCGGTTTCGTAGAGTCTGCCGATTTCGCGGGTGGCATGATACATACTATCATGCAATTCGATGTGACAACGGTAAATAAAACTCATGATTTTTACTCCGTTGCAGCACCTGCTTTTTTGCCTCTTTTATTTTTCTCGGAATTCTTAATTTCAGAATTCTTAGAAATATATTTCTGTGCATAAGCGGAAGATTCTAGATTGGCTTGAGTCAATAATTTTTGCAGTTCATTTTCGTTACTAGTGATTGATTTGACTTCATCTAATAAAGGGGTAAATTTATCCCCAATATAATCAGTATGGGTGACACATTCTTGAGTCATTAATTCATTAATTGCTTTAATTGCAGCTTTATGAACATCATCTTCGTTGAGTGGATCGGGTGGGTTAATTTTCCCATCAAAATTTAACAAGTCATATATTTTCTGTGTCCAGCGCAGGTTACTGACAATCTCTCCGTCAGCAAAGATAATACCAATTAGCTCATTTCTCAGCCTTCCAGTGCGTGTTGTTTGTGCTCCATAATGACGGGTTCTAATGATATTATTGAATACGTACAAAAATCCTGCTTCTGTTGGATCTTTAAGTGTGACAATACTAGGGAAGAAAACTTGGGGTAAGATATGATCTTGGCTATTAATTCTGCTGGTAACTTCCCCATTTCTACTCATTGTCCCATTCTCAAATGGTGCATTGAGGGTAAAGTTCAAGTGAGAATCTTCAAAGGGAGTGATTGAATAAGCAGTATCTACAACAACTTTAGATTTTTCCGAACCAGCATCCCCAATTGCAAAACCATAGAGAATACAATCAGGAGTTGTTTTGCTGAAATCTACGTTGTAGTCGCATTTTTCCCAATCACCAATTTTGTAATTACGCAGCAATTCTCGTCCGGTTAAACGTTCTGGTGTGGATTGTTTACGTTTAAACATTGCTAAACGACTAATTGCTTCTTGATGTTCAATTCCCGCACGCACTTTGGCTTTATTTAATTCTCCGTCAGTCTGAAACAATGGGTAAGATTCAGTGATGCGAATAGTAATAAAATGTGCGTACTTACCCATTGGTTTTGCAGGGATTTCGTTGTGGAAGAATTTAGCGTCAACGGTTTTTAGAAAGTTCATATTTTTCTCCAAGGTTAAGTTGCAAAAAAGATAGATTTTGTAGAGACTAAATATATCGCGTCTCTACATATTTAGGCTGCATCATCAACATCCAAATCAGGAATATCTTCGGGTTCTGCTTGCGGGAGATTCTTGCGTTCTTCATCGTCTGCGAGGCGATAGAGGTATTCACAGGTATCTCGAATTAAGTTGAGTTGAGTACCTGCTAAACGTGCGCGATCGCATTTGAAACTTACCTCAAAAATCTCTTTGACAAAATAATTGGCGAAGTCATATACTGCTTGACGTTCCTCTTCAGAAGTAAGTGCAGGTTTCCACTTTCCATCAACGAAAGCAAGGGTTGGTTTTCCTTCAGCAGCCCTGCGTCTGACGTTATTCATTAATTTAGCTAAACGTGCAGCCACAACATCTGTTAATGATTCAGTGTCAGCAGCTAATGCTTTATCAATTTTTAAAATCACATCCGCAGCTTCGTCAATAGGTTTAAGGATTGCATTGGCTTTAGCATAAGAACTTTTCGCACGATAAAAACGGCGATAGAGTTCTGTTAATTGACGCAGTTGATTCATTGTTTCTTCTCCTGGTTCAAAGTATTTATACAAATCCATGTAAAGACGAATTTTTGCTACTGGTACAGCATCCAGAGTTTTCTGTTTATCGTCTTTATCTTTCTTGGGTTTACGTAGCCATTTAGTGAGATAATGAAAAACATATAAGGGACTTGTTTCCAAATCTCTGGCTAAATCTGACAATTTACCCCAATCTGGATCACCATCCTTTTTCCGATTAACTTCTAGGTGAATACAGTAAGCAGCAGTTAGTGCATTTAATGGTGAAAATTCACGTTTTTCTGAACTGCTCGGAAGAATACTATCTAAACGATAAGTATCTTTTTTGATCAAAGAACGAATTGCTTGATGCTCTCCATCTAATAACACAGTTTCTTCAAAATCTGCACCACTAATAAATGGTGGTACAGGAGATTCCGATGCGACTACTTTCACATCGAGAACAAGTGGTAAAGTTAATGCTAGCCATGCAGGTGTTACCCAAGATTCGGTGTCTGTTGGTTCTCTTCCTGGGGGTAATCCTAAGAAGAAAAATGTGAGAGTTTCCTTTTCAGGAAAGCTGATTTTAAAAGTGCGATCGTCATCTGGTTGTAAATTCTCTTTAATCAGTAGCGTATCGACTTGCTGATAATTTTGAATGCTGAATTTTGCAATTTGTTTATCAGTGATGAAATGCTTTCGCAACTCAGCATCAAATCTTGTTCTCGCAAATTGATAGTAGGCTAATTGCAAGAATTTGTTAGTTTCAGGAGTAAAGAAGTAGGTAGGATAAAGATAGAGATAGCGATATTTACGACTTTCAAAATCTCCACCCACAGCATTAGTTTGATTCATTAAAATCTGTCTCAACATGATTTCAATTGACCATATTGAGCAGATTTGCCGTTTTGCAGCCTGCGCGTTAAATAAAATCTGACGGTTGCTGTAAACTTGTGGTGCAAATAAAGTTGCTGACTCCATCTGTTCCGTGACAGTGTAAGCAGAACTCGACATTGCACAAACGCTTTCTCTTCCTCTTCCCGTTACTTTTGCGGCGTTGTAACGTTTTAATTCCAGTAAAAATGGTTCGGTTTCTGGTATTACAACTGCTCCTGTTGGTAATGAAATAACTCGTTTGACATAGGTTTTTAAATCCTCCCAACCATCAGGAATATCTTGAAAATCTTTGAGAATTGGCTGAATTATATTTGCTGCATAACTTACCATTCCTCGCATAACTTCCAAGATTTGAGCAAAATCTTTACCGGGATACTTGCGGAAATACTGTGCTGCAAGATAGTACCAATCTAAAGGAACACCACCAGTTTTCTTCAGGGATTGAATTTGCTTAACTGCTGCTATTTCATCAGATAATTCCAAATATTCCGCCAACTTTTGAGTTAAATCCAATTCGGGGGGTATTTTTCTTTTCGCTTTTGGTATATCTTTCTGTGCTGCTTTTACCCTTTCACACCAGCTATCCCAAATTCCCCGACACAAAATATCACCAAATTCAGCTAATCTATCAATACGAATTTCACTGGGAAATTGCAAGTTGAGATTTGGTGGTAACTCACCCTGGGTTTGATAGCTTTGTAAACTTTCACCCCGTTTGCCACTAGAGGCGGTTTTACTATCAGGAAGTAATCGACAAGCTGCATCGATACTGACTTCCATTAATCCGATTGCATCAAAGAATAACCAATAGTAATCTGCAAATTTGAATCCTTTTCCATCCCGATTAAATCCAGTTTGTCTTTCCCTTAATTTGTCAGCACAAAGAGATTTCACCTTATCAACTACTCTTTCAGGAATGCGATCGGTGCTAATTTCCGTTGCATCTTGACTAGCTAAGTAAACAACACCATCAGGTAAGTATAGAAGTGGGGTATAAAATTCTTCGGGGTGCGCTTCAATGATGGCATTATTGAGGATATTCGTGAGAACACCACGATTTTCGCAAAGGGAATGGTATGTGAGTTTTAATTGATGGTTGCTGAGTCTGCTAATTAGATTCTGTAAGCGACCAGTTTCTACATCTCTAGGATGTTTGACGACAGAAGCAAATAAATCAGATAGTGAAACTAAGTCGATTAAAACCTGTCGAATTCTACTATCTATCCTTTCATCATCTAAGGTTTCTAATCCACGAGTAGCAAGACCTAAATCGGAGTCGTGTTTAACACCAGAATTATTACTAACTTCGATGATATCGTCAATAAAATCTTGCCAATCATCACCTAATAAATAATGCAAGCCAAAGTCTCGTATTTTCTTGGTGATGTATTCACGTCCTAAATTGGGTGCATCTTCTTTTTTAGGTGTGTCTAATTCCCAATCCCTTTCAGCTATGTTATTCTCAATCAACCATGCTTTATAATCAGGAAACTTTTCATAATCATGCAGTAGATAGGAAGCAATGAAAATACAAGCTTGTAAATCTTCACAATTTCGCTTGACTGGATTTGTTTCTTTTGCTGTTTGCAGTTTCCTTAAAATCCGATAGGTGGGAAACAAGCCATTGAGTAAATGTGCAACTATCGATTGATCGCCTGCATTTCTGATGCTATCTACAGGAGGTTTACCTTCAGAAGCACGCTTGGCGTTAATTTTGGGAATTGTGACATCAAAAAACTTACCACCCTTAGCAGTTGCACCTGCTAACTGTTGAATGAGATTAGGTAAGACATATTCTGCAAACTTTTCTAAAATTGCATCCCCTTGATTACCTCTCGATTTTTTCACTGCTTCTTTGAACAAGCGTATTGTTAGCAGTTCTTTTTTTATCGGCGATTCATCATCATCTGTGCAATCAAAATCTGGAACTTCTTCCGGTAAATCATCAAAATTATCTTCAAAATCTGTCATGGATCTTTTTCCTCTAATGCAAGTGGTTGATATTCTTGAACTTTTCCTTGCTGGATAATCCACAATTTTCCTGTGACATCTGCTGCTTCTAATCCAGCAATTAATGTCTCAATCGTTTCACGCCAGTCTGCAAACGTGTAACGTGGGGGTAGGCGAATAATTACAATTCCTGAATAGTCTGATGGATTGTATCTCAAACGATTACCAAATCCTCTGTCGCACGTAACTAAACATCTACCCTCACTGCGACAAACTTCAATCAATTCCTCATCCGGTGCTGAACTTAAACCTTGTCCTGGTACTGTTGCAACATCGTGTCCTGCTAACCGCAACAAAGTTACAACACGTATGTCGATATTTTCATCTAGCTTTAACTTCATGCACTCGCTTCTTTTTTTTTGTCTAGAGGAAGTTCTACAAAAGCACCTCGCGCCATTTCTGAACCATAAGCGATACAAGCAAGCACATCTTCGCGTTCGATGCTTGGGTATGCTTCAAGAACTTCCTCAATTGTTGTACCGCTTGCAAGATAATCAAGAATCAGAGAAACCCAAATCCGATGTCCGCGAATGCAAGGTTTACCAAAACAGATATTTGGATCAATGGAAATGCGAGAGAGTAAATCATTTCTTGTCATTTGTGCTTCTCCAAATTTGTCGTAATTCTTCTAAACGAATCCATTGGTCGTTTTTCTTTACTTCGATGTATTCCCACCCATTAGCTGCACCACCAACCTTTGCTGCTAAGGGACTTGGTTTATCAAACTCTTCACCTTTATAGAAAATAGTTCCTTTGGCGGAAATTTCTAGACCATATAGGTAGAAATACTGCGTAATACCTCTTAGGGATTGAAATTCTATTGCCTTCTGATTTCGGGCAAAACCCTTTCTCCACAATCTTCCTAACATATCCATCCTTCATCGTCCTTGGGTTTCCAATCCCAAGTTAGGGTTTCTAACAACAACGCATCCTGTCCAAAGGCTATGGAATACCAGGAACCTCGATTTTCTGGTTCATTGGTGAGGGGGTAAAGTTGAAAGTGCATTGGTAGTCTGAGGGTAGCGCGTAAATAATTTCTGTCTCTGTCCGAAATAAAGCACACTAATTTACGCCGACTGACAGCATCACTTATTTGTTGGATACCGTAACCGTGGGGTTGGCAAATCTCCAAATCTTTAAGAACTTGCACCTTACCGGTTTTCGCCAATTCGCGGATATTTGGTGGATAGTAAAAATGCCAATCTTCCCGCACTTCTCGAAAATCTTTTAACTTCAAATAACACAAAGCTTTTTCAAATCTTTTGGTTGTTACCCTTGTTTTTTTCGCTTTTTCCATAAAGCTTTTCTCATCCCACAACTCAAAAATAAAGTTGCTGAGAATACCAGGAAGGTTATACATTTTAAACCTATCCACTTCTGGATCATCAGGATTAGTTAAATCGTAAATTGCACAATCTAATTGACTACTTCCTCTAAAACTCCTCGCCTCATCAATAATTTCTGTTTTCTCTTCATTTTGACAGCGATAAAACTGTCCGTTCATTTGTTTAATACTAATTCCTAATGCTTTTTGAATATCAGCACCAAACTTTTTCGCCACATCGGGGTATTTGTCTTTCATGTGCGAATTACCTTGCAGCTTAGAGTAAATGTAAGCTGACTGTATCCCACCCCATCGCTTTGGATATCTTTCAAATTCGTTTCTGTCTACCCACGAACTACGAATAGCGTTCGTAAAAGTTATCCGATCATAAGTTTCACTCTGCTGTAATGGATGGGATTGCTCTTCAAATAACCTCGCAACTAAAAAATTCGGAATTAATGCATAAGCTTGATAGGTTTCAAAACCTTCATGTCTGCCAAGTCTACCAAAACGCTGAATAAAATTACCCGCATCCGCAGCTTCAAAAACTAAAAAATTAATCTTAAAATCAACTCCCACATCAATTGTTGAGGTTCCAAGGAGTAAATCAGCTTCTGCAACTGAATCTCTTTTTTCAGTTTCTCCTGTTAACCCCGTATTTTCTCTCACCTGCCATCGCGGTTCAAAAATAGCCTTAAATTTAGGCAATAGTTTTTTCACTGCTGCGATCGAATTGAGAATAATTGCACCTTTACTGTTGGGATAGTTCTGGAAAAATTTCAAAATAACTTTTTCAGCATTTTCTTCTAGCCATTTATAAGTTGAATGCAAATTCGGTTCCAAACCTTGGGGAAAAGTTAAATTTATTGGCTGACTAATCTGTCGCCAACCTTGATTTTCAGCATCAGCATCAAATTTATATGCACCAACATCTACTGGGTTAATAATTTTTGGTGTTATTCCGGCGTTTTCTAGAAAGCCTTGTAATAATTTATTCGGTGTAGCAGACAGAAATAGAAATTTCTTTGGATGGTTCGCTGTATTTTTAATTAGCAGGATAGTATTAATTACACTCGCAATCTGTGGAGAGGAAAAGATGTGAAACTCATCGTAAATAAACAGTTTGTATTTCTCATCAATCCGACGAAATAACCTATCTGGGTTATCTATCTTAGCTCGCAGATAGTAGAAATTATGAATGTAGTGAAATAGATCTGGGTTAGTTAAGAGTATTTCATACAAAGTCGAAATATTATCAAGTCCTTCCAGTTTAGAAGGTAACTTCCCCGTATTCACATAGTCCTCTAAAATCGCTGCTGTCAGGCGGTGTATCTGCGGATCATACTTTGGCTGAAACTGCGCCTTATACCCTTGCACCTGTTTTTCTTGATCGCGCACCAGTTCATTTGTTGGGTACATTGCCAAAGTGTACGTACGATGATTCATTGCTGACAGAAAAGCCGCCAAACTTTTACCATCGCCAGTCATTGCTGTATTGAAGATGACCTCAATATTTGGGTCTTGTAATGCTTTATAAGTTTCGACTTGATGCCAAGAAAGCGACCAATTCTCAGGTAATTTCAAACCTTCAGGCGTTGACACAGTCTGGGAATATACAGGCTTAAGCAAAATGCTGTAATTTGACATATCCTTAAATAGTGTCCGTAACTGGTTGTTAAATCCTATATTGGCACGCAAAATAGAGATTGACAAGATATGTCTTTATAATAAAAGTGTCCGTATAAAATGAGTCGCAAAGGTCAGTCGATAACACTGTCAGTTTCAGAACGCGATAAAGCCGAATTAGAAAACCTGGCGCGGGAATTCGGGATGATGTGGGGCGATCGCCCAAACATCTCTAAACTAGTAGAAGCGATCGCTCGTCATCACCTAACCATCGGTAAAAATCACGATTGGTCACAAACACGCATTAGAGCCTTAGACACAGCGATGCGTGCATTAACCGACATCGGACAAAATGAGCAAGCACAAGAAATTGCTAAACTACTTCTCGAACGCAGCGAACTATCAATACCACTGCGAACTGAAATAGAGCGTTTTTTAGAAAATTTACCTCCACCTTGGCGTTTAGAGATTGACCGCTTTATCCTAGGCGAACAACCCTTTCAGCTTTGCTATCAAGACGCAGCACAGCGAGTATGGAACTTCACTGTCCGTTACGCCAAAGTTACACTCCACGAAAAGCGCCAATATCTTGATTGCTGGTGTGAGGAAATCCAAGGAAATCTGGATATAGAAGAGTTACGCAATAACTGGAGTTTGCGTTTAGATAGAATCCAAGACGCTGCTGTGATCGCAATTGCTGGTGAGTGGCGATCGCACTTAGCACAAATAGAGGTAGAAATGCACTTATTTAATGGTTTAGCCTTTGCTTACCAAACCAAACCAGAAGATATATTCAATGAATGGCTACCAGATACTCCACCAGTGCGGCGAGTTGTTAGGCGTGTATCCAGTACCTTTTGGTTTATGCGAGAAGTCATGCAGTATGCGCCAGATTGCGTAATTGTATCACCAGAAAACGTGCGATCGCTCGTCCGTGAGAAACTCCAAACCCTTTGTCAGCGTTATGATTTGAACCTTAATTCCTAAGAATACAAGCGTAGAACAGTTATCAGTTTTTAACTGTTAACTGTTCACTGTTCACTGATTTGAGAGTATAGGGTTTTTATTCCTCTTTACTCTTGCATTGTTGGCTGAAAACTCAGTAATAATACTGAAAATCACTACTCTAAAATTGTTTTCATTAACTCAAATCCCCAATTATCTGCTCAGTTCAAAACTACCTATGCAATTCTTCTCTTCTTTGCGTTCTTTGCGGTTCGTCATATACTTTCTGGACAAAAAGAGAATAATAAATTCTGAACAGTTGGATTTGGTATTTGTATTATCACCAAATATACTGAAAGATTAAGGTGTCAATAATTTGACAAACAAATGCTACAATAGTTAACAAATGCTGCGGATGTGTAATTTAGGTTAACTATTGAATAGAAATTCTCTCAGAATGAGTAGAATGACAGAACAGTTACAATTACTCAAGGGCTATTCTATGGATTAGCTAACCTAGATATAGACCTTTATTTTAGTCCTCAGATATTTTTAATGTTCCTGAGGCAGATTACACAATACCAAACTCAATTCTTAACAAAGAGCTGCCACAAATCATAATGCCAGTGACTGAGAAAAAAAGAACTCGCGATTTGCCCCAAATTAATGAAAGAATTCGCTTTCCGAAAATTCGGGTCATCGATACCGATGGAGCCCAGTTGGGGATTCTGTCCCCACAGGAAGCGCTGCAACTAGCCGAGGAAAAAGAGCTAGACCTAGTGCTGCTCAGTGACAAGGCCGATCCGCCGGTTTGTCGGATTATGGATTATGGGAAGTACAAATTTGAGCAGGAGAAGAAAGCGCGGGAAGCCAGGAAGAAGCAGCACACAGCTGATGTGAAAGAAGTGAAAATGCGCTACAAAATTGAAGAACACGATTATAACGTCCGTGTGAAGCAGGCAGAACGTTTTCTCAAAGATGGCGATAAAGTCAAAGCCACCGTCATGTTTCGGGGTCGAGAAATACAACACAGCGATCTGGCAGAAGATTTGCTCAAGCGGATGGCGACTGATCTAGAAGCAGTTGCAGAGGTGCAGCAAGCACCCAAAAAAGAAGGACGAAACATGATGATGCTTCTTTCTCCGAAGAAATAATTTAATTTTGTTGTTTGGTGTTTGTTGTTTGATGTTTGGAATCAGTCAACAACCAACGAGCAACAACTAACAAATTCACATAAAATTGATAGTCCTGAGTTCTGAGTGGGAAAAATAATACTCGGTTACTCAGGACTTTTGCTATGTACTCATTTTGAGGTTCCATGGCAAAAAGAACTCATACCTGTCTGGAAAATAAGTGTGGGAGTGTACACCAATTTAATATGAAGACGCATAGAAAGAACCCCACCCGCCTGACGGCGCCCTCCTCTTACTAAGGAGAGAGTTGGGGAGGGGTCGAAATTTATGCAGCTTAGCAAAAAATTGGTGTGAGGGTGTGGGGTGTAGGAGGAGTCAAATTTTCATTCCTTCATTAGTGAGTAACTGTTGTCTGATGTTTGGAATACCAACAATCAACAACTAACCACCAACCATCAACAACCAACTATTTGAAAACTACATGGAACTGAAAAATCACGGGACTGCTGCTAAAAAAGGCATTGTGTCGCAATTACTTAAGTGGGTAAATCTCCGACCAGAGGAAAGCGATCGCACTTGGTTGATGCTCGCTTTTTACACCAGCACATCAATAGGATTACGGTGGTCAGAAGACTCTACAGTAGCACTGTTTCTGGATCAGTACGGGGCTAAATCCTTACCTTGGATTTATATCGCCAGTGCCATTATGGGTGCAGTTTTAGTCATGTTATATTCCTGGTTGCAAAAGATTTTTCCTTTGCGGCGGGTAATTATAGCGATCGCCCCTTGCATGTTCTTACCACTAGTTCTATTTCGTATCGGTTTACACGTTTCCTATGTTTCAGTCTGTATCATATTTCTCCTACGGTTATGGGTGGACGCATTCTACGTCATCAACGATCTCAACACCTCAATTGCAGCTAACCAACTATTTAATATTCGGGAAATTAAACGCGCCTTTCCCCTGATCAGTAGCGGTATTTTAGTAGCTGATGTGATCAGTGGCTTTAGTTTGCCATTTCTATTGCTATTTGTAGGACTAGATAACGTAATTATGCCGATAGCTGGTGTATTCATCGGCTTAGGGGCCTTTATTCTTTTTTATCTCAGTAAAAATTATCCCCAGGCTTTTCCTGATACTCCCCAAATCGAAATAGAAGCAGCACAATACTCTCAAAAACGCCGTCTGTTCGGACCGATAAAGCGTTACGCCTGGTTACTATTTGCATTTTTCGCTCTTTTGCAAGCAATGGGAGTATTGATTGATTTTCAATATCTTACTCAGTTGAATTCAAATTTTCAGGGTAAAGATATTGCTAGCTTTTTGGGTTTGTTGGGTGGAATTACAGGATTATGTGAGTTGGGAATGCAGTTATTTATTTCCAGTCGCGCCCTCGAACGTTTTGGAGTATTTTATACAGCTGCAACTTTGCCAATTACCGTAGGCTTGTTAATGCCTTTAACTATACCCTTGTTAGGTTTATTGCCCCAGGGTAATTCTTATAATCTTTTATGGGGTCTAGTAATTCTGAAATTCCTAGACGAACTTCTGCGTTACACCTTTGTTGTCAGTAGTGGACCTCTACTTTTCCAACCAATCCCAGATAAAATTCGTAGCCATGTTCAGTCATTAGCAGGAGGCGTTGCTGATGCTTTCGGTGCGGGAACAGCAGGTTTTGTAATTTTATTTACCCTGTGGTTAGGCAGAAAACTGCTACCCATACACGCTTCAATTTTGGTCGTAGAAACTGTGCTTGTAGCTTTGTGCTGCTTGGTAGTGATTTGGTTTTTGCGATCGCGTTACGTTAACCTGTTAGTCTTAAGTGCAGGACAAGGACAACTCAGCGCTACGAATGCAGACTTACGTGCATTCAAACAAGCTGTCGTTAAAGCCTTGGGAGAAAAAGGTACTGAAACAGATAAACGCTCTTGTATTGAACTTTTATCTCAAATTGACCCCAAAGGTGTAGGTGAAGTCTTAGCTCCTCTACTAGTTAAGTTACCTCCTAACTTGCAGAAAACCAGTTTGGAAGTCATGCTTGCAGCAGGTGTAAACCCTGCTTATTTACCAGAAATTCGTGCTTTACTGGAACTACCTCAAAATAGTGTTAGTCCCGAAGTATTTGCTCTTTCCCTACGCTACCTTTGGTTGGCTGAGTCAGATCCAGACGTCAATAGACTAGAAAAGTATCTCACAGAAGAACATTCTATCATCCGTGCTACAGCTGCTGCCCTATTGCTGCGCGAGGGAACACCCATACAAAAATTAGCCGCTACCAAGACTTTACGACGGATGCTGACTCATCACCAAGAAAAAGAACGGGTGAATGCAGTCAAAGCCTTGAGAGAAGCAGTTCATTTGCAGGCGCTGCGAATTTATATTCCCAATTTATTGCAAGATGATTCTCTGCGAGTACGTTGTGCAGTCATAGAAATGATAGCTGCAACTCATTTAGAGGAGTACTATCCAGCCTTATTGGGAGGACTTTATTACAAATCAACCCGCAATGCAGCAATGCAGGCTTTGGTAAAACTGGAAAATGAAGCTTTACCAATCTTGGTTGAATTAGCTACTAATATCTATAAGCCAGAAATAGTACGAATTTACGCTTGGCGCACCATTAGTCAAATCCCCAGCTTAGAAGCGATAGATACTTTATGGCAGTTTTTAGAAACCTCACGGGGTAATAGCAGAGATCATATTCTCCGTGCTTTACTCAAAAGGTTACAAAAAGAGGGAATTCTTGGTTCAGTCGAACAGTTTTATCAAACCAAAGTCAAAACATTAATTGAGCAAGAATTATATTTTATTGGCCAACTTTATGCTGCTTACATAGACTTTGAAAATCAATTGGAAATTTATAATCAATATATAGATTTAAAAACCCAAGAAACTATAGATACTTATCATTCTGGTATCAGAATCATTGCTGTCATATCCCTGTTAAATCGTGCCATATTAGACTTAGAAAGTGATATTAAAGAAAGATTACTATTATTACTACAACTACTATATCCCATCGACAAAATCCAAGCAGCAGCTTTTAATTTACGTTCAGCATCAGCAGTAAACTTAGCACGAGGATTAGAAATTTTAGAACATACTATAAATTTGCCGAATAAATCCTTGCTACTTAATATTTTGGATAAGCGATCGCCCGCCGAAAAACTGCAATATCTCATAGCAGCAGAGATGGCAGAATATCAACAAATGGCAGTTAATGAACGTATTCGTAATTTATTAGTGCATAAACAATTACTTTCTGACTGGTGCTTGGCTTGTTGTTTCCATTTTTCTCAAATTGCCCACATCCGTCTCACCACAGAACAAGTTTTAGAAAGCTTAAATCATCCCACAGGTTTTGTTAGAGAAGCAGCGATCGCTTATTTAAGCGTAGTATCACCCCGCATTTTAATCAAAATATTACCCCAGCTACAAAAAGATCCCCATCCGCTTGTCGCTAACCAAGTCAAAGAGTTGATGAAGTTAATAGTTAGTAGTTAGTGGTTAGTGGTTAGTAGTGAAGAGATAAAAATGCAAAAATCGAGTTTTGAGGATTTACAGGTTTTACAATTAGCTGAAAAGCTAGCAGATATGATTTGGGATATTGTTATCAGTTGGAGTTACTTTGAAAAAGATACACTTGGCAAGCAAATTATCCATTCTGTCGATAGTATAGGTGCAAATATCGCAGAAGGAGCAGGACGTCATAATTATCAAAATAATCAACGTTTTGTCAAAATTGCTAGAGGTTCTTTACATGAAACCAAATATTGGTTAAAACGAGCATACTCTCATAAATTAATGACAAATGAGCAATTAAATAGGCTTGAACCTATTATTAATGATCTATCACCAAAGCTAAACGCATATCTAAATTATCTTGATAAAGCTGCAAAAACCCAAAGAAAAAATGACCACTAACCACTAACCACTATCAATTATGCTAACTACCGTTGAACGTTTATTATTTGTCCGCAGAGTACCCATTTTTAAAGAACTACGCGATGATTTCATCGTTCGATTGGCTTCTGTCATGGATGAATTGTCCTTTCCAGCAAATTACACCATTTTTAACGAAGGAGACGAAGGGCGATCGCTTTACATTATCGTCTCCGGTAAAGTCAAAGTTCATATTGGTAAACAACAACTAGCTATTTTTCCCAAAGGTGAATCTTTTGGGGAAATGGCAGTATTTGATGCTCAACCACGCTCCGCTTCCGCCACAACATTAGAAGCTTGTGAATGCTTAGAACTAACCCAAGAACAGCTTTACGAAGCAATTGATGAAACTCCTGAAATCGCCGTCAATATTATTGGTATTCTTTCCCGCCGAATTCGAGAACTTAACGACAAAATGAATACAATATGAATTTCTTTTCTCTCTCTATCATAAAATGCCCTCTTTGCGTACTTTGCGTCTTTGTGGTTCATTACTTCATCCCCATATTGTGCAACACCCAAAGCTGGATTAGCGATCGCAAATAAGTGCTATTTTAACTAAGACAAGAATGAGAGAATAAATAAACTCGTTTGCAATGAATAAGGTGCATTCACAAAGTATGCAATACTCTCCTGAGGTAGAAAATAATAAGAACAATAAAACTTCCTCTGAAGAAAAAAGCTTTATGAAACTAGCCCAAGATCATTATCTTTCGGCAGAAGCCGCTTTGGCAAAAAACAATTGGTATGATGCCAAAAGTCTAGCTGAAACAGCATTAGAATTCTTATATAGTCACCAGAACAGAGAACATTGGCAGCAAAACTCTCTCCCTACTCCTTCTACTCTGACAGGTTACTTATTTCTTAAAATTTCTTGTCTATTTATTCTGGCGCAAGCCCAAGAGCAATTAAACGAAATTCCAGCAGCTATCAGGAATTTAGAAGCTGCTAAACAAATTGGTATTACTGACAATAATCCATATCTTTACATTAGTATTTTAAATAGTTTACAAAGACTATACAAACAGCAAAAACAATATCTGGAAGCATTTTCTACCAAGCTAGAACAGCGTTCTGTTGAACAAAAATATGGCTTGCGGGCGTTTATTGGTGCAGGTAGCTTAGCAGCTACAGAGCAAGCAAACTTTATCACAATAGGCACACAACCTACCCCATCCCCAAAAGAAAATATAGCACCAGAAATTACTGCCTCTAGTCGCCAAAAGGATGTGGAACAGTTACTTGAGCGCATTAGTAGTGAGGGCTACAAATTAATAATTATTTACGGAAAAACTAGAGTTGGTAAAAGTTCGCTATTAAATGCAGGATTAATCCCGGCTTTGAAAAAGAAAGCGATCGCTACTCAAGATAACTTAGTTGTGTCGATACAAGTTTATGATCACTGGATAGAAGAGTTGGCACAGCACTTAGAACAGAAAGTAGGAGAATTAGAAATAACAGAAGACACACACACCCAAGAATTTACAGATACGGAAAATACAGACAATAGAAAAAATAACAATTTGAGTTCAGAACTCGAAACTTCTACTTTAGAATTTGAAATCTCAGCCCTAGAACTTGAAACTTCCACCTCAAAACTCGACACTTCGACTTTAGAGGTTGACACTTTAGCCTTAGAACTTACAACTTTGACTTCTGAACTCGAAATATTGACTTCTGAGTTTGAAACTTTAACCTCAGAACTAGAAATTATTCCAGAACCTCAAACTTTCTGTTTCTCTTCCTCCCCCACTCTGCCAAAATTCCACTTCCTACTAGAGCAACTACACTATAATCACCAGCAAAATCTGCGTACAGTGCTGATTTTTGATCAGTTTGAAGAATTTTTTCTGATTCACACACAGCCAGAGGAAAGGCAACAATTTTTTGAGTTTCTGGGAGAATGCCTAAATATTTCGTCCGTAAAAGTAATTCTGTCGCTGCGGGAAAATTACTTACATCATTTACTGACGTATAATGATTTACCCTGCATGGAGATCATCAACAATGATATTCTGAGTAAAAATATTCTTTATAAATTGGGCAACCTCACACCTGCTGATGCCAAAACTCTGATGGAAAGTTTAACCGCAGGTACTCCTTTTCAACTTGAGCCTGCGTTGATAGAAAAATTGGTACAAGACTTAGCAGGAAAACTGGGTGAGGTGCGCCCAATAGACTTGCAAATAGTCGGCGCACAATTACAAACAGAGAATATTAAAACTTTGGCTGAATATCACCAGTATGGTGAAAAGGCAAAAGAAAAACTGATTCAGAATTATTTAAATGAAGTAATAGAAGACTGCGGCAGAGAAAACCAACAAGTAGCAGAACTTGTACTGTATTTGCTCACAGATACAGAAGGTAATTGTCCCCTCAAAACTCATGTAGAATTAGAACGGGATTTACAGCAACACTTGATCACAGGTGGAGAAAGACAACAATTCTCACTTGATTTAGTCTTGCAGATATTAGTCACATCTGGCATCGTAGTCTTATGGCGAGAAAATCCTGCTGATCGCTATCAACTAGCCTATGATCATTTAGTTCCCTGTATTCGTCAACAACAATCAAAGTTAACACAGCGAATCACACAATTACAAAGAAGAACAGACTTAAAAAAACCTAGTAAAACCGAATTCAATCGTTTTTTCAAACACATACTTGTTGGTTCACTTGCAGCAGGATTTGTGTTAGCTGTCATGGGAGTTGTGGGTTTTAAGGGAATCCGATATCAAAAAAATGTCGAACTGAGCGAAATCTATCTGATGCAAGGTGAAAAGTTAGCCAGAGAAGGCGATTTTGAGAATGCTATTACCAGCTTCCACAAAGCCCAGCAGTGGAATGCTGACTTAAAGTTTGATTCTAAGGCAAAAGCACAAGAATTTGTTAACAAAGGCAAAGCTGAACGCTTGCTTGTGGAAGGACAACAGCGCCTACAAACACGTGAATTAGAAAGGGCAGTCGCTAAGTTCCAAGAAGCATTGAAACTGGATACTCAAATTGGGCAGTTGGCAGCTCCAGTGTTAATGTATGAAGGAAACAAATATATGAAAGAGGGCAAGATTAAGCAAGCAGTGATAGCTTATATCAATGCCCAAAATCTAGAACCGAAAGTAGATATTTCTGCTGATGGGTGGAGAGAACTTTGCTTACAAGGTAGCCTG
This sequence comes from Fischerella major NIES-592, assembly GCF_001904645.1. Classification (NCBI taxonomy): domain Bacteria; kingdom Bacillati; phylum Cyanobacteriota; class Cyanophyceae; order Nostocales; family Hapalosiphonaceae; genus Fischerella; species Fischerella major. The sequence continues at coordinate 20,183 of NZ_MRCA01000020.1, forward strand.
AAAAAACAAGCAGCAGATGTCATCCCAGCCTGTGAAAAGGCTGTACAACTTGCTGCTAATAATCAAAAGATTCGAGTGGTACGTGGTGTTGCTAGAGCATTAACTCGGAATAAGCAAGGAGCGATTGAAGACTTTGAAGCATACATCGCCGCAACCGACAGTAAAACAGGAAAATCAAAAGTACGACGTTGGATCAAAGATTTACGCACTGGTAGAAATCCGTTTACAGATAAAAAGTTGAAGAGGTTACTGGGGGAAAATTAAAGGCTAGTGATTTATCACAACAAATTGAAGAGTTACATCTAATGTTAATTGAGCAAGCAACATAAGGTTTTTGGCAATTTTTATTTGTTTTTAATTGACTCATATGTTGTGCCTATCCGATTTCCCACCAAAGACTAAATTCTCACCTCTCATAGTGTAAGTCCGTTAAAACGGACTCAAATATTGTTTTAGTCAGATTTATCTGAGTTTAGTTATCAGCTAAGAAATTTATTTCTTGGCGGGATGAAAAGCTGGCGCAGGATATACTAAGTTAACGAACACAGATGCACACCGATAAACACAGATAGATTCTCAGTGTGTATTAAACACAGATAGATTCTCAGTGTGTATCTGTGTCTATCTGTTGACCCTGTACCGTAAGCGTGATAAAAATGAACTCAAACATTAGGGATGCTCCCCTCCAAACAGCGTTTTAAAAACCTCTCGGGAATGTCTGTACACGCCCCCCAGTGCATGTGAATATAAGAGGCGTGAAGGTTGAGATATGGTGAATTATTTCCCCACCCTTCATACCCTGTAGATTCTTCAGTATCAAAGCGGTAAGTTTGAAATAGTGGCTGCTGAAAATTGGACGTTAAATAGGAACGATGGAACTCATGTCCACAAACTGTTGTCCCTGCACTTACTAATAAACTATCTTCTAAAACAACAGCGCGACGATATCCTAAAGTTAAACGCCCACTCATAACTGCGGTTGTGGGTAAAACTCCTACCATCGACCAAGATTTACCTGCAAAGTCGACAATTTGTTCACATAAATACATTAACCCGCCACACTCAGCAATTGTAGGCATTCCTGCCAAAATGGCTGTCTTAATTGCTGCTTTAGTTTTAGTATTTTGCGCAAGTTGTTGAGCAAATACCTCTGGAAACCCGCCACCGAAATACATACCCTGTATTCCTTCTGGTAGCCCGGTATCTTCTAAAGGACTCCAGAAAACCAACTCTGCACCTAGTTGTTGTAACAAATCTAGATTGTCTTGGTAATAGAAATTAAAAGCGCGATCGCGTGCCACAGCAACTCTCACCCTACCCCAACCCCTACCTTTTGTAAGGGGAGGAACAAGGGGTGGCGTTTCCCTAGAGACTTGTAATAAAGGTAACAACCTTTCCCAGTCAAAGCAAAGATCACCCAAATCAGCAAGTCGGTCAATCAAAGCATTGATTTGAGGAATTTCGGCTGTGGGTACTAAGCCAAGATGGCGGTCAGGAATGGTAATGTTATCCTGACGATGCAATACACCAAGAATCGGTAATTTTAGCGATGCGAGAGCATCCTTGAGTAATTGCAAATGGCGATCGCTACCCACACGATTGAAGATTACCCCAGCTATTTTGATTCTGGGGTCAAAGGAACTATAACCGTGAGCGATCGCAGCAACGGAACCAGACAAGCGACTGCAATCAATCACCAATACGACAGGAAGATCCAATAGCCTTGCTATATGAGCAGTGCTGGCATAATCATTTACCCTTTGTAAGGGGAGGGAAGGGGTTACACCATCAAACAATCCCATCACACCTTCCACTAAGGCATATTGCATCCCTTGGCTGTGACGAGCAAAACACTGCTGTACGTAGCTTGGTGAAGTTAATATCGGGTCTAAATTTCGACAAGCACGCCCGGTTACATGCTCATGAAACATGGGATCTATATAATCCGGCCCGACCTTAAAAGATTGTACGTGTTGCGATCGCCGACATAAAGAGGCCAGCAGGGTGAGTGTGACTGTTGTCTTACCCACCCCGCTACGTTCTCCTGCGATAATTAATGACATTGGTAATTGGTAATTGCTAATTGGTAATTGGTAACTGATTTTCTATCCTATTACCTATTACCTATTACCTATTACCCTTTCCCTAATTTGAGAATTTGTGCTATCATTGCTAGGCTTTCTTCAAACAGTGCCTCATGGCCCCAGCGTTGTACCTGTTGACTCAGCAGCACTTCTGCTTTTTGTTCTGAAAGGGAAGTTACCTGCTCGAATAACCCAGTTGACTGAGCGCCACCTTGAGTTTCCATCCGCATACAACCGCCAGTTTCCGTACAGATCAAAGTACCGCAGTTAGCCTGGGGATTGGTAGAACTTAAGCGTAAAGCGATCAAGTCACCTGGAACTTCACCTACATCAGCAACAGGGACTCCTGCTAACTCAGCTTCTATTTGCCGTTGGTTATCAGCGGTAAAACTAACGCGGGTAATATCGTAATCTCCGCTTTCTACTTGATAAGAAACCGGATGCCAACTCAAGCGACTCGCCAACCAACCCAAAAACAGTAAGGCTTGGGCAGAGTTGCCTTTTTCATAATCAATATTAACTCTGTCAATTTCTACAAGAGCAGCACGACGCTGTGGTGGATCGTAAGCTTCTGCTGTTAATTCTTGCCATGCAGACAGGCGACGCCAGTTCAAGTCGGCCAAAGGTAGACCACTTTCCACCAATGCTTGTAAGCTGAGCAAATCTGTTTCTGGCTTGTTGAAATTACAAGAATCTACAATCACATTGTCACACACTGCCGCCAGTCGCTTAAAGAGACTATTGTTGGGGTCTGGTGTTGCTTTCCACCACAGAAACTTAGGTAAACCACCAATTGTTAATGCTGGCACCATACCACCAATTCGTTCTAAGGCAGCGGGGGTTCCGGTAAGAGTTATATATTCACAACAAACCAGAGTACTTGATGAACCTTTTTGGATCGGGCAATAGGCGGAGACTTGTGCCTTCACGCCTTCGTCTTCTCCCACCACTGGTAAGAGAGTAATAATGCGACAGGGGTTACGTAGAGCAATCTCATCAGCAATTCTGGGGCTTGTTGCATCTAAACCATGGGATGCAGTTGCACTATTTTCTGTCGCCCCACCCTTGTGACGTTTGGCAACTTCTTCTCGTAAGAGAGTTAAGGTTTCCTTTGTAGCTGTTCCAGTCTCTGTTAATCCATATTTTTTCTGTACTTCCCGCAGTGCTGCTTGTGTTTGCGGGCCAGGAATACCATCAATTGGGCCGTTGTAAAATCCCAAAGCTGCTAATAGATATTGAGTTTCCTCTGGTTCATAAACCACCAAAGTAAATGTAGCTGCCCGTGTCGCCGCCGGCAATGTACCATCCTCGCCGACGATACCGTAACTTTGCCAAATTTGACTTAGTTCCGCTTCAATATCTGTTAGGGAAACATCTTTGGGAGCCTGTAGTGAAAAAATAGTAGGAGCTTGGGGAGTCATAGAGGTTGAATGATGAATTATGAAGTATGAATAATGAAGTAGGGTAAGGGTTCAAGGGTAAAGGGTAAAGGTGTTTTTCCTTTCCCCATTCTCCTTTAACCTTTTCACTTCCTTTACAGTCTGCGCCAACGGCGACCATCTCTGTTGATTAATAATTCCGCTTCCACGGGTTCCCAGGTTCCGGCTTCATACTGGGGAATGGTTGTTGGATCTGTAGGTGCATCCCAAACAGAAAGGGCTGGTGTTACCACCTGCCAAGCTGCTTCTACTTCGTCTCCCCGTGTGAACAATGTTTGATCACCCATCATGCAATCCAAAAATAGGCGATCGTAAGCATCAGAAGTTGCTTCAATGCCAAAGGAACCATAACTAAAGTCCATATCAACCGAACGAGTACGGAAATCTGCCCCAGGCATTTTGACTTCAAACCGCAGAGAAATACCTTCGTTTGGTTGAATCCGCATTGCCAAAATATTAGCATTCATCTGTTGGGCTGCGGATTGAAACATCCGAGAAGGAACTTCGCGGAAGTGGATAGAAATTTCACTAACTTTTTTCGGCATTCGTTTACCAGTACGCAGGTAGAAGGGAACTCCTTGCCAGCGCCAGTTGTCCACAAGAAATTTCATCGCAACATAAGTAGGCGTGGTCGAGTTAGGATTGACTCCTGGTTCTTGTCGATACCCAGGCACTGGCTTTCCTTTCATCCAACCAGCGCTGTATTGTCCACGTACTGCTGAAAGGCTTAAATTGTTGATATCTGCTAAACGTGTAGCCTGAAGCACTTTTACTTTTTCAGTACGGACACTGTCGGCATCCATCGAGTTAGGAGGCTCCATTGCTGTCAGACAGAAAAGTTGCATTAGGTGGTTTTGCAACATATCCCGCAGTGCGCCTGAGGTTTCATAATAGCCAGCCCTGTCTTCTACTCCTACGGTTTCGGCGACAGTGATTTGGACGTGGTCAACAAAACGGCGATTCCACAACGGTTCAAAAATCGCATTAGCAAAGCGAAATACTAGCAAATTTTGAACTGTGTCTTTGCCTAAGTAGTGGTCAATACGGTATACCTGCTGCTCTTTGCAATATTTCTGCACTACTAAGTTAAGGCTCTTAGCAGAAGCTAAATCGCGACCAAAGGGTTTTTCGATGACCAGACGATGTTTGTAGGGATCATCCAGCATTCCCCCGGTTCCGAGTTGTTTGATTGCTTCTGCAAAGAAGTTGGGTGCAACCGAAAGGTAGAACATCCGATTTCCTCGGGTTCCTCGTTTTTCATCCAACTCCTGCAAAAAAGTCTTCAGCTTTTGGTAACTTTCAGGATTGTCTATATTACCTGAGCAGTAGAATAATCCTTGAGAAAAGTTCTGCCAGAGTTCCTCTGGACCAACACCGCCATGAACCTGTTCCATACCTTTTCGCATTTGTTCACGGAAGTATTCATGGGTCCAGTCTCGACGTGCTACGCCAACGATGGTTGTCTCTGGTGGAATGCGTCTCTCGCGTCTTAATTTATATAGTGATGGCACAAGTTTGCGCCAAGTAAGGTCTCCAGAAGCACCAAAGATGACTATAATCTGGGGTTCGGCCATCCCTTGTTGTTGCAGACCGACCCGCAAAGGATTTTCTAGCAGACTGACCATATGAATTTTAGATTTTAGGTTTGAGATGTTGGGATTTGTTAGTTGTTAGTAGTTAGTAGTTAGTGGTTGATTATTGACTACTAACCAATAACCACTAACTATTTCTTACACTGGTGACAACTGCTTGACTTTTTTTTCTAAAGAATTCATTAAGGATTGGAAGGGCTTGACAAATTTGTCAATTCCTTCTGTCAGCAGTTCATCCATCACTGTGTTGATGTCGATGTTCACGTCTGGATCTTTGAGGCTTTCCATCAGGTTGTAAGCCTCCTCTAGATTGGTTTCCAGCCGATTAGCAACATTGCAGTGATCGGCACAAGCCTCGATGGTTGCTGGTGGTAGGGTGTTAACGGTGTCCGGGCCAATTAACTCATCAACATACATGACGTCGCTGTAGTTGGGGTCTTTGGTGCTGGTACTAGCCCACAGCAGGCGCTGTACTTTTGCACCTTTGACCACCAAAGCTTGCCAACGATCGCTTTGCACAATCTTTTTATATTCTTGATAAGCAATCTTTGCGTTAGCGATCGCTACTTTTCCTTTAATTGCTTTTAGCTTGGCTTCAACATTGGGATCATCAACGCCTTTGGCTAGTTTGGCATCAATTTTACCGTCAATGTTGCTGTCAATTCGGCTCAGGAAGAAGCTAGCTACAGAAGCAATTTTGCTGATATCCTGGCCTTGGGCTGCCCGTTTTTCTAAGCCGCGAATATAAGCCCAAGCAGTGTTGATATAGCTTTGTACGGAGAACAGCAGCGTAATATTAACATTGATTCCCTCGGATATTACTTGCTCAACTGCTGGTAAACCTGGTTCTGTACCAGGTATTTTAATCATGACATTTTCCCGACCAATTTCTTGGAAGTAGCGGCGAGCCTCAACAATTGTGGCTTCTGTATCGTGAGCAATTGTTGGTGGTACTTCGATGCTGACGTAACCATCCAACCCATTCGAGGCTTCATAAACTGGGCGCAAAATATCACAGGCATCGCGGATATCTTTGAAAACCAGTGATTCGTAGATTTTGTAAGTTGGCAATCCAGCCCGAACTCCGGCTTCGATATCGCGATCATACATGGCATTATTAGCGATCGCTTTTTCAAAAATAGTAGGATTAGAAGTAATCCCACAAATACCTTTATTTTCCACCAAGTCTTTCAATTCACCAGACTTAATAATGTCACGGCTCAAATTATCCATCCAGATACTCTGACCGTAATTTTTTATCTCTAATAAATGATTTGTCGTCATTATTTTTCCCTCCTGCTTGTTCTCTTTTTTAGAGAAATTTGTCATACCGAGTTAGTTCTTGGTTGTTAGTTGTTAGTTGTTCGGTTGTACTTGCCAAACAACAAACATCAAACAACAACCAACAATTACTAATGCCCGTTCTGAATAAAAGACTCTACTTTCGCAACATCCTCTCTACTACCAATAATCAGAGGTGTACGTTGATGCAGTTTCTTTGGTATTACGTCCAAAATGTTCTCATGTCCGGTTGTTGCTCGACCACCTGCTTGCTCAATCACATAAGCAAGGGGAGCTGTTTCATAAAGTAAGCGTAGTTTACCTTCTGGTTTTTGAACAGTTCCAGGATAAAGAAATACACCACCTTGGATTAGCACCCTGTGGATATCGCTAACCATTGCTCCGCTGTAACGAGCCGTATATCCTTCTGTACGATGAACGTAGCGGATATATTCGCGAATCGATTCATCCCATTGCCAGAAGTTCCCCTCGTTGACGCTATATACTGGGCCGTGGCTAGGAATTTGGATATTCTCTTCTGTGAGAATAAACTCTCCTAAACTAGGGTCAAGGGTAAAAGAATGAACGCCTCTTCCTATAGTATAGACCAGCATTGTACTGGGGCCATACAGGATGTATCCAGCAGCAATTTGCTTACGTCCTGATGCTAGTAAATCTTTTGCCGAACCATCAAGATCTTCCCCTTCCTGTTGACGAATCGAGAAGATAGAACCCAAACTTAAATTTATGTCAGTATTGGATGAGCCATCAATGGGGTCATACAAAAGAGTGTAGCGACCAATCGGACAGTTTTCGGGGATATAGTATGGATTTTCCATTTCTTCGGAAGCCAAGCGGCATACTAACCCGCTTTGCTTGAATACCGCGATAAACACATTATTAGCGTAGACATCCATTTTTTTCACGGATTCACCTTGGACATTAGTCTCACCTGTAAATCCGAGAACGCCTTCCATTAAACCAGCGCGACTGAGGTGACGGGCAATGAGTTTGCCAGCCAAGGCAATCCGATTCATCAACGCACTTAAATCCTGAGCCTGTGGCGAAAAAGTCTGGAGTTGTTGCAGGACGTGACGGGATAAAGTAGTACAATCACGATCTAAGCTGCGCTCTGCTGTAGCGTCTTTGATAGACTGCTCTAAAGATTCTGCCGCTTTAGTCATTATTTTTATCCTCCATAGCAAATAGCTATTTATTGGGTTGCTCCCGTGCCTTGCAACTTGTGGTTGCTGCCTCTATCTTAGAAAGGTAATTTGACAATTCAGATGTGACTTTAGACAAACTAAAGAAATCAACATTTTATGGCTCTCAACTAAGGTTATTTGCTTATTTGAAATGATGTTGCCAGGAAAAATTACCTAGTCTTACAAGTAATCTAAATTTATTGACAATACACCAGTCATTAGTCATTCTGACTAATGACTATTCACAAAAAATAAAATAACTGACTGGTCGCGATCTTTATCAGAAGTCACAACTAGTCAGCTATTTTGCTACTATTGGCTTTGAGTCGATTTATTGCTTTTTAGTTACTTGCCGTAACTTATACCTTGCCTAAAAAGTAAGCAATTTGCTATTATGATTTCTCATCGATTTAAAAAAATTACCTTTTTGCCCAACTGCTACCTCGTCGGTTATCCTCCCTTGGTCTTGCTTTGTTGACTTTGAGTTGACGACCCATCCACTCAGCGCCATCCAATTCTGTAATCGCTGCTTCTTCTTGGGCGTCTTCATTCATTTCCACAAACGCAAACCCGCGCAGTCTACCTGTATCGCGGTCAGTTGGTAACACAACTCTTTTAACCTGGCCGTATTCGGCAAAAACAGCTTTCAAGTCTTCTTCGGTAGCGCTGTAGGAGAGATTGCCAACGTAAATAGTCATTTGGATCACGTAAGTCTCAATCGGAGGCGGCAAATTCAGCTCAAAAGATAGTTAATAGGGACGAAAAGAATTTCGTTGGGTCTGATTAACAATGGCGGATACCATTGCTGGTAACCAGCCAATCATTCAGGCTAAACTTTCGCGTACGCTCATATGATAACCGATCTTGACATTTTTTAAAGTATGGGATTTTACAAACCCCTTTAATTTCAAATCAGTCTCTCTTATATGTGGAGTTTGGCTTATGGAAAAGTGGGTTTAGTTTGATAATTATTCATGCTTATTGAATTAAATATACCTATTTGTGTAGATGCGGGATTTGCCTATTTCTGAATGAGCTAAAATGCGAAAAAATAACACCTGTGGGCTAATTGTTGTCTAGACTACAATTTATCTGAGATCGCACTTAGCCTACAAAGTATATTTAGATATTAACTATCATTAGTTATTTGTCATTTGTCGTGATGCAAAACTTTAGAGTAGAATGACCAATAACTAATGACTGTTTTTTTATTCAATCGCGATCGATTGAGGGCCACTAGGCTTACCGTTGTTTTGTTCAACTGTAGAAGTTGTATGAATATTTGAGCCAGTCTGTTGATTCAGCCAGCTTTTAACAGGATCATCAGCAAGATTGAGTCGCAGCACCCCTGAGAAGAAGCCTCCCATAAATGATATTGGATGCTGGGCTAATTGTTGAAAAATAGGTGTCAGTTCATCAACAAACATATTTATAGTCTCCTAAATTGCCTGAATTATTCTCATACAATGTGACTTTTACTTAATCGTAGCGCGTAAGATCAAACTTGTTAGGAAGGAGAAAAAAGTATAAATGCTGACCTTTATTATTATAGTAAATTTGACTTGATAGAAATGCGATCGCATTCATACCAATTTTAATTTGAGATTGAAAGCATTTGCTGAAAGACTGTTCCTTTGAAAACCAAGTAAAATTAATAATCTCTCAAAATTACAAAAATAGGAAGAAGGCAAGCAATCTAAATTCTTCCTTCTTCCTAGTAACCAGGTGAACTAATTAATTAGGATTTTCCTCAGGCAACATACACTTATCAGAATCACAGCCAGCGGGTCCAACTTCCATTAATTCACCAAAATCATAACGACTCAATGCGGTGTGAAAATCATGCGTTTGACGACGCATTTTTACTTCTTGCATTAGCTCCTCATACCGCTCTTTTGTAATTGGTTCAAAAGGCAAACGTGGAAAAGTTTGATGATCGTCAAACCGTGCTAAAAGAGCAGCACTGATGTATCCTTCATCGTCACGAATAGTTTCGTATATACGAGTTCCCAAAGCTTCTATTTCTTGCTCTCGCAACTCAATCGTAGCAGAGGTGTTATGTGTCACATAAAATTTCTGCACTTGCATGTAGAAATCCATTTGAGATAAGGCGCTAAATTTACTAATGTCAACTTCATCAGCACCTGGTAAATCCGCCCAAGGTACGGCGACAGGAATTTCCACCAACCATTCACTTACCCTAGAATCAAAGGGATCATTTAACAAATTACCCTGTTCATCCTTATCAGATTGAGAAGGTATGACATTATAACCATAGTCAATACATGCTAAGGCTACAGGGTCATTTTTGCGGAAAGTGATTCTACGAATAAATCTTTGGGCTTTGGGAGGATGCCATCCTGGAGAAGCACCAGTCAACAAAGATTTAGTGCCACTAGGTTGGACTGTGGTGCAACGATTTGGACGCTTAAGATTGTGCTTTGCACAATAATCCCAAACAACTCGATGCACAATATCTTTCCACGTACTCAAATATTTTTCTTCTTGACGCTTAAATGCCAATCCTTGAGCAGTATTTGGTCTTCCTTGGGCCCACCAATGTAACCAATCAACCCCAAAAGCATGAACAAAGAAATCAAATAAACCAGTGAAAGAAACGCCGACAATCGGGTCAAGTTCACGGGCTTCTTGATAGCGTGGTTCTTGGAATTTGTGATGCAAAAGAGCAGCTACAAATAATGCACCCGCAGTAAAAGCTTCTTCCTGTTCTTTATAGTTATGTGGGTCAATTTGATTGAGATGTACCTCTGACAAATTACAGTGGAAGTTACTACCAATAATTTCACCACACGGATTCAAACCAAATCTAGCCAAACGATGTTCCAGTTCACGCTCATCAAGGTTAGGATAGTGTTCCTGCAACCACTGTTTGGCAGTACCTTGTTGATAAGCTTGTAAAAATTCAGTTTTCAAGCTGGGGGTAGACAGTAAATCACAGTTAGCTCTGGCTACAGCTTCACCAGCCCATTGAATTGCACCTTCACCACTGTAGTACTGTTTACGAACAGCATCAACACATTCTTCTAATGTTGGTTTGGAGTGAAAAACTCTGGTATGGTTCGCCATGCGCAGTGAATCCCGTTCTGGATCAATACGCCAGTTACCGTTTTCATCCTGCTGCCAGAGGTTTGCTTTGGCATCGGCAAACAAATTATCATCACTGTTGCCTTGACGCATCCCAGCGCTGTTATGTGTCAGATAACCATCACAGTAGAAACAATGAGCTTCTTCGACTTCAATGTCGTAAGTTTGGACATAATCGTAACTGCCTAGTCCTTTGACTGTAACGGGAATATCTAGTGAAGTATCCGCCTCAGCAACGTAGCGTTCATAGTTGGCATCAACAGAACAAGAACCCTGAAATCCCATTTCCCGCATTTCACTGTAAGTGTCAGCTTCCCGCATAATTGTTCCTGGCACGGTGCAGCCATACATTTTCAGTCCTTGTTTGATTTCTCCTTTGACGCTGTGGGGAGCTATCAAAGCGTTGTAACGCTCTTTTAATGCTGGAATTGTGAGGTTGTATTTAGCCTGCCATCTCTTTTGTTGAGGATAAACAATGTTAATTCTACCGGCAATTCCTAGACTGGATAAAACTGCTGCAACTTGCCTAATAAATGAGCGGTAAACTGTAGTGATGAGGTGAGGTGGGCGGTTATTAACAGCACCGTCACTATCCATCAATCCTGCTAGGTAGGCAGATCTAATATCTACTGAACCCTGCAAGATAAAATTAGGGACTTGCAAAGGAATATTAGGCTGCTTAATGTAGCGATAAAAATATTCTGCGAAGCGAATAGAGGAACAGACAGATTTAGCAGTATTTTCGCCTTTGACACAGGTGTGAGTTGCACTTAGTCCAAATAAAGCCAATGCTGCATCTATTTTTGTTTGAATTCTAGGTAGAAGTTCCCCATACTCGCCGTTCATTGCCCATTCTACGCGACCATAGGGCTTTCCATACTTGTTACGACCAAGAGCAATATAGCCCTGGGCGTGGGTAAATCCAATCAACCAAGCGATTTCCGGTGTTAGATCAGGAATAATAAATGATTTGACATTTCGACTTTGAGTTGGTCTTTCTTGTGTAAAGTCAGGGGGTAGGTGAGTTACTGTACCAGGTAAGACTTGTGTATTGTGTAATAGGCGATCGCCTTCTACAAGACTTGCTATTGGCTTCCAAGTAATTCCCCCTTTAGCATCTGTAAGAACTGCTTGTCTGTGGTTTAAAGTCCCTCTGGGATAAGTGGCATTGGTTTCTATCTCATAAACTTCCTGAAAGCCTTGGTCAAATTTATCAACCACTCGTCTGAATCCCAAGGGGGTTTGTACTAAGTCACCTACTTGGATATCACGTATGGGAACCAGACCTTGGAAAGTATGAACCAAGGCATCTTCAGGTAAACAGCGTCTGATATTACCTGCAACAATTGTTACAGCAGCTTCGTCAATTAACAGACAACACTCTACAGAATTTAATTGACGCCCTACTGCTTTATTGAGGATAGAAGCGCAGCGCTGATACAGTCCAGGTAATTTTACGGGATTAGCAACTCCTCCAAAGCCATTGAGAACTTCTCCAGCTTGGCGTACATCGCTGATATCAACAATTACTTGTACTTCTTGTGTAAATCTTTCATCAGTGGAGAGTTCCAGTAAACTCTGATATGATTGCACCCAGCCTTGGCGGCTGTCTCCTACATAGATGGTAACGCGGTGAGAATCTGTATCTATTTTGACTTCTGTAAATTCACGCCGTTCTAAACGGGGAGTAAAACCAATTTCTCCCTGTATAGTTACATTTAAACGATTACGAATAGGGGGCAATTGGTTGATGTATTTTGGTTCTAAAACTGCTCCAGTACCGCAGCCCATCATCGCCAAGTCCATAATTAAACCGAAAGCACTCCAGTTCTGGAGGTTGGTAGAAGTGCAGTTGTAAGCACCAGAAAAATTCTGTGGCTTGGCTATCCAGTCTGTGCCACCAACCCACAACCAGCGCCCACTGGGTAAAGCTTTCAAGTTACGCTGCATCCGCTCGAGAATTTCAACCTCTTGTGGTTGCAGTTTTCCTAAGTTAATTAAACCCCCTAAAGTGCGATCGCATACCTGCTCCCATGTCTCCCTTGTTTGTGCCTCTCTACGGCGGCTGTAAGTTCTAAAAAACACTGGGTAGGCCGCTGGGGCTGTTTCTGGAAAGTTTGCCAAAAGGCGTTTTCGTTCAAGCTCTCGAACCATAAATCAAGCCTTGTTGCTCTCTAGTCAGATTAAGACTATACGTCAACTAGTCGCGGGGGTCAAAGGTTGAAAAAAGGATCAATTTGCGCTAAGTTTATCTCCACGAGTAATTCTCAATCTTGATAAGCTTAATTGTGTGTAATATCCCCAATATAAAATAATTAATATTTTCAATTTTAACAGCAAATTTAAGTCTTTAGACATATTTTTTTCTGCTTGTAAAAGCTAGAATAGACGCGGTTTTCATCCTTCTGTTGTTCGCAGTCAATTACAACAGCCTGAAACCGTAACATGAAATATTTTAAGTTTATTGACAAATTATAAAATAATTGTTTTCAAAGTAAAAACCTTTGTTTTCTTAAAAAAGATTTTTTAAGATATTGAGGACTTACGCAAAAACCCTCTGAAAGCCTCTTTCCTTTGCGTTCTTTGCGTCCTTTGCGGTTCATTTTACCGTGACCACTGCATAAGTCCTAATATTAATATTTGGAAATTTTAGATCTTTCAAAAAATATTAAAAAAATAAGAGAATTGATTGCCAAAATATGTTAATTGAAATATATTCATTTTTTATTAGATTTTCAATACAAAATCTGAAATAACCCGAGAAGTAATAATACTGAGTAACTAAAATTAAATATCTACTGTAGTATAGATATGTTCAAGATGAATGATAGATGTAGCAGTATTTTGCCTACTTTCAGCAAAAATTCGGTTTTCCTCAAAATATTTTTTTTATAAATTGAAATTAATTATATGTAATTCTAGTCTATGAATAATGGAACATATAGAAAAGGAGATTATGTAATTTTTCTTCTGCCACGAGTGAGAAAACAAAGTGTGTACAGACTCTGACAATAGGTGTTTGTCAGATGCCATTGGTTAGACATATACTTATGATTGAAAATACTTTACTATCTTATAGCACTAGTATTTTTGCACTTGCATAAATCAGAGTGCGATCGCAAACAGTTTGTGAAACAAATATATTTTCGCAACTTGTTTAGTGAGATAATTAGATTGTGAGGAAAAGAGCGGAAATACGTTAATTGTAAAGGGGGAAATATGAAAACCAAAATTTTGGCTGCTCTAACTTTAGTAGCTCCCCTGTTCTTCACTGGCGCAGTTAGTGCCAATAATCCGCAGCACATACAAAAGCTGTTATCAACTGGGGAATGTCAAGGGTGTAATCTATCAGGAGCAGACCTCAGGGGCGCTCACCTAATTGGTGCTGATCTCAGAGGCGCAAATCTCCAAGGTGCTAACCTGGAAGGAGCAAATCTTGAGGGTGCTGACCTGACGGGTGCAAATTTGGCAGGTGCTAACTTAAAGTCAGCTTTTGCGACCAATGTTAATTTCAAAAATGCCAATCTCAACGGTGTCAACTTTACTAGTGCCACAATTTTAGATTCCAATGTACATGGCGCTTCAATGAATGACCTTAATATCACCAATGCTGAAATCTACAATACTGGAATAGGTATTGGTGGTGACAGTTCTCATATTCCTGATTGGGACTAAATTAGGTGTATATCCATGCACATCAGGTAAGAAAGTTTTAACCGATAATTAATGCGGCGCAAGTCCCTGAGTTCAGGCATGGGGCTTGCGCCGCGTTTGCGTTTTAATCAATACTTATTACTAACGGAAATGCGATCGCCAAATTCTTCGTTATAACCTTCTTCACCGTGTTCGCTGATATCCATACCTTGCATTTCTGCTACTTCTTTCACACGTAGACCAACTGTAGCATCAATCAGCTTCAGAATGACGAAGGTTCCCACACCAGCAACAACATAGGCGATCGCAATTGCTGCTAGTTCAACTAGTAGTTCTCCTGGATTACCGTAAAGTAAACCATTTTTTCCGGCCGAGTTCACTGCCGTGGTAGCAAAAACTGCTGTCAAAATTGCACCTACCGTTCCACCCACGCCATGTACAGGATAAGTATCTAGGGCGTCATCAATTTGTATTTTGTGCTTAAAGCTAACAGCATAAAAGCAAACAAAAGTCGTGATACTGCCAATTAAAATTGCTGCAACTGGTGTGACAAAGCCAGCGGCGGGAGTAATACCTACTAAACCAGCAACTGCTCCTGTAGCTGCACCAACTGCGGTTGGTTTACCACGTAGAACTTTTTCTAAAATCAACCAAGTTAATGCTGCTGCTGCTGCCGAAGTATTAGTGTTAACAAAGGCTATTGTCGCTAAGCTACCTGAAGCAAGAGCGCTACCAGCATTAAAGCCAAACCAGCCAAACCATAACAACCCAGCACCTAACAAAATGAAGGGAACATTGTGAGGAGGGCTGAGACGATCAGGAAAGGTTTTGCGAGGGCCAAGAACGATCGCAGCCACTAGGGCAGAAACTCCAGAACTAATGTGAACAACTGTACCACCTGCAAAGTCGAGGGCGCCTAAGCCGCCTGCTAAGCCAATTAATCCACCTTTCCCCCACACCATATGGGCCAGAGGAGAATAAACGAAAGTAGACCACAGCAGTACAAATAAACTATAAGCAGTGAAACTCATTCGTTCAGCGATCGCCCCAGAGATCAACGCTGGGGTGATAATGGCAAACATGGCTTGGTAAATCATGAATGCCAGGTGTGGAATTGTTGGTGCATAAGAAACGAAATCAGCGGGATTCGACCCTTTGAGATAATCTGTGATTTCTGTGCCAACACCATTTAAACCCAGCCACTGTAAACCACCAATAAACGGATTTCCAGGCGCAAAGGCAAGGCTATAGCCCCATAAAATCCAAGTTACTCCCACAATTCCCATAAGTACGAAGCTCATCATCAACGTATTGAGAACGTTGCGAGAACGTACGAACCCACCATAAAAAAAGGCAAGTCCAGGAGTCATTAGCAACACTAAAGCTGCCGATATCAGCATAAATGCTGTGTCCGCAGCAGTTTGAGCATTAGAAATTGCTGTATTCACATCTATGGGTGCAGCTAAAGCGTTGCCTATAAGCGGTCCTGCTAGAAGCACTAGAGCGATCGCCCCAATCATCACAACTTTCTTCAACACTTGTTTTTTGTCCCTTTCCGCCAATATTTTGAGACTATTACGTACATTCATTTGAGTAATTTTTAATACGATTTTCTGTATTAAAATTGACTCAAATTTAGTAAGTTTTAAGACATTCCTCAAAATATACTTCTTTTAGTAGTTGGCAGGGCTTCAAATTTTATGCATTTATGCATTTTTTGCATAGTTTTTATATAAGACGAAAAAAACTCTGACTTTTCGCTGTTTCAATACTACGATATGGCGCGTAGGTTCCTTCTTCCTCTACTCTCTAGCTTCTAGCTTGAAAATAAAAGTTTGGTAAAAACGCAAAATGACGAGTATGTGGCTGAAGTCTTTCAATGGCGACAGTCTAAAGTTGAAAGTTGATGGATATTCTAAACAGCGATCATAACAGCCTCGACAGGAACTTGATAACCAAGCTTCTCCTAATGTTTAATCAAGCCTTTTTTGACACTTTCAGGTCGTTGTTTGTCAAAATAGTCAGCGCCTAAATCTTTGTTTATATCCACTTTTAAACAGCTAGTTTTAAATATGTGGCAATTTTAAAATGGTAAAAAAGGAATCAATTTCTTCTTCTTCGACAACTTGATATCAGAATAAATTCGACTTACAGTTCTAGAATCGGGAGGATTGGGTTGTTTAAAATCACTGCCAAGCATTTCGTACAAAGCTTGGGAAGCATTAACCTTTGGATTGAGAGAAAATAATACTTGAGCGCTATAATGACTGCAACCAATACCCCTGCGTTCCACAGCACAAATTACAGGTTGAGCATTTAATTTGTCATTGGTTAAGTAATTAGCACGACCATCCGTATAAAGTTTTTGCAAAGTTTTAGCAGCATTTTCACAGTTTTTTAAAGCTTCTTGGGATGAGAAATACTGAGACGGAAAACTTAGAATTGTCAAATCTCTTGCATTTGCTTGATCAGCAAAATTAACAATGACTGCTGGTACACTAGTATTTGTTCGACAAGTGATGTTCGTATTAGACGTGACTTGATTGGGTTGAGCAACAGCTTCTACAACTGGAGATGAAAAGACAGAAGCCATCCCTAACATAGTGACCCAACGTAGGGTTTTGTTCATAAAGTTACTTCCTTTAGTTGACTAAATTTTAAGTCTTAATATACTACTTTTTAGTTAAATTTACTTAAGCTTTACATAAAAAGAGAGCTTAAGTAAGTTTCAATAAAGTTCATCTGTATAATTTTATTTATTTTTCAAGATGAAACAGATTGCTCAGCAAATTTTTGTTATTAGCAGTACTGTTATTTGCTGTATTTTTGCAAGCAGTATTAGTCAGGCACAAATTTCCCCGGATGGAACGCTGCCAACAAATGTAAATCAAATTAATAATGTTTTTGAAATTACTGGAGGAACACAAGCTGGTAGTAATTTATTCCATAGCTTTAGACAATTTTCTGTTCCTAATGGCAGTGAAGCTTTTTTTAAAAATAGCGGGAACATAAATATTGTCAATATTATCAATCGCGTTACTGGTGGCTCAGTTTCTAAGATTGATGGATTAATTAAAGAAAATTACGGTGCAAATTTAATTTTGATTAATCCGAGTGGGATTAATTTTGGTTCTAATGCTCAATTGAGTATAGGCGGCTCTTTTTTAGGAAGTACAGCTAGTAGCCTTAAGTTTGCTGATGGCACAGAATTTAGTGCTACGGATATTCAAAATTCTCCCTTATTAACAATTAGTGTTCCAGTTGGTTTGCAATTTGGACAAAATCCAGCAGCAATCAATGTCCAAGGGCAAGGTCATAATTTATCTGTTGAAAGTCAAATTTTCTCACCTTTTACGAGGGGGAAAACTGCTGGTTTGCAAGTACAGCCTGGTCAAACTTTAGCGTTAGTAGGGGGGGATATCGTCTTAGATGGCGGTGTTCTCACAGCCGAAGGAGGACGTCTAGAGTTAGGCAGTGTGGGTGGGAATTCTTTAGTTAGTCTGCTTGCTAATCCTGGTCAGGCTTGGAGTTTGGGCTATCAAGGAGTGCCTAGTTTTAAAGATATTGAAATGCGATCGCGCGCAATCTTAGATACGAGTGGTACTGGTAGCGGTTCCATCCAATTACAAGGCAGAAACATCACGCTTCAAGATGGATCAGCTGTATTAATTCAAACCCAGGGAACAGAATCAGCAGGAAACATCGACATCAATGCATCCGAGTCTTTGCAACTGGTTGGTACCACAGCAGATGGGCAGATTTCTACTAACATCTTCGCCGAAACAATTGGGGGCGGCAAAAGTGGGAATATTAACATAACCACTCCACGCTTAGTTGTTCGAGATGGAGCTGTTATATCTGCTGCTACCTACACTTCTGCACCAAGTGGTAATGTCACCATCAATGCTCCTGAATTTGTAGAAGTCAATGGATTTTCCCCTGTAAACCCAAATCGTTTTAGTACTATTTCTGCTGCCACCTACAGTATTGGGAATGCGGGAACACTCACAGTTTCAACCAAACGCCTCACAGCAACAGATGGAGGAAACATTGCATCGATCACGGCCGGAACTGGTTCTGGTGGAAATGTAGTTGTGAATGCATCTGAATTGGTGGAACTAATCGGAGTAGCACCGTTAGTCTTTGCACCCAGTCAAATCACAGCGGGAACAGGAGGCCCAGGCCCAGCAGGTAATGTCACAATTAATACTCAGCGCTTAGTTGTCAAAGATGGAGGTAGAGTAGATGCTTCTACCTTGGCTAGTGGCCCTGCCGGAAGTATTACAATCAACGCCAAGGATTCTGTAGAAGTTAGTGGCACAGTACCAGGTTCAGTCAATCCCAGTCTGATTATCTCCTCGGCAAACATCGTCGATCCCGCCTTGCAGCTTATATTACGACTGCCTCCCATACCTTCTGGAGCCTCTGGCAGCGTAACAATTAATACAGGGAAATTAAGTGTGACAGATGGTGCTCTCGTGACAGCAAGCAATCAAGGATCAGGAATCTCCGGTAGGATCAAAATTAATGCTCAGTCTGTTTTTCTTGATGGTGGGGGCATTACATCAGAATTGGGAGGAACTTTTACAGCAGGACAGGTTAAGTTATTTTCTCCTTTCACCATTGGCGGTAACATGGGTGGAGATATTGATATTTCAGCCCAGCAGTTAACTGTTCAGGGAGGGGCTGGTATTTCCACTGCTAGCTTTACGAATGCAGCAGGTGGTAATGTCAATATAGATGTCTCAGGCTTAGTGCAAGTAGACGGGTTTGCAGCTTTTAATCCGAGCGCCCTTAGTTTTATTGGTAGTTCTACCTTTAGTTCCGGAAAGTCAGGAAATGTCAACATTTCCACTGGGCAGTTAAGGGTTCTCAATGGGGCTAGGATAGGTGCTGGTACTTTTGGAACTGGTTCTGGCGGAGACATGACCATTAATGCTACACAATCTGTAGAAGTCATCGGCAAAGAACCAAGCCAATCAGTAGGTAGCTTAATTGGTGTTTCGACTCTGAATAGTGGTAAAGGTGGCAACTTAACTCTCAACACACCAAAACTGATCGTTCAAGATGGAGGCAGAGTTGATTCTTCCACTGTTGCCAGTGGTTCAGCAGGGAGTGTGACAATTAATGCCTCTGAATTTGTAGAGGTAGATGGTGTTTCCAGTTTGATCAGTGCTGGTGCAAATGTTGAAAGTGAGATTACTCGACAAATTTTTAGACTACCTCCTGTACCTAGTGGCTCTTCGGGAGACTTGATAATTAATACACCACAGTTAAAAGTCACAAACTATGGAGAAGTGACAGCTAATAATGAGGGAACCGGCAATGCGGGCAGTGTGAAGATTAATGCTCGTTCTACCTTTTTGGATCAGGGAGGTAAGATCACGGCTGCAACCGCATCTGGTGAGGGTGGTAACATTTTCTTACAAACAGAGTCTTTAGAAATGCGCCACAGTAGCCAGATTTCTGCGGAAGCAGGCGGCAGTGGTAACGGTGGTAACATAACGATTACTGGCTTCAGTCCTGCTGATTTTGTTGTGCTGCTAGAAGGTAGCAAAATTACTGCTAACGCATTTCAGGGTAGAGGAGGAAATATCAGCATTAATACACAAGCTCTGTTTGTGTGTCCAGAATGCCAGATTACTGCCAGTTCTCAGTTGGGAGTAGATGGCGAAATAGAAATACTGACACCGGATACTAGTACAAATCAAGAAGTTCTTGACTTACCACAACAGATTACTAAACCCGAAGAAGTGGTAGCACAAGTCTGTCCGGCAGAAAGAAAACAGGGACAGAGCGAGTTTATCATTACTGGGCGTGGAGGTTTACCACCCCGGCCAAGCGAACCACTCAGCAGTGAAGCATTGCTGAGTTTTGAATCTTCCCCCAGCCAAGCAACAAAAATTTCTGGTGCAGAAATCACTACTAACCCCAACCAAACTCAACAGTTACCAGCAATGGCTAGAGGTTGGTATGTTAACTCCAAAGGTGCAGTCATCCTCACAGCAGCTACCCCCACACCTATCCCCTACGGTTCTGGATTAAGTTCATTGTCATGTTAATCAAAAAGAAGTCACTGAGATCTAAACAGGTGGGGATATGGGAACGCAAAGACATAAAAATACTAAAAATACAGGGACAAAAATTCTCTTCATCTACCATCCTTTCCCTACTTTCCCTACTACCTCTAATCCCCCTACTCTCCAATACATCTTCCGCCTGGGGACAACCAATTAATCCGGTGACACCAACACCAGAACAACCTAGTCCTACTACTCCCCTACCTCCTTTAGAAAAACCACTCCAGGTTCCACCGACAACACCACCAACCCCTGAGGAACTGCAAAATGTACCAGGGACAATTGTTGTGCAAAAGTTTGAGTTTATTGGTAGTACAGTTTTTAGTCAACAGGAGTTAGAGCAGGTGACGGCTGATTTTGTCGGGAAGCCGATCACTTTTGCAGAACTATTGCAAGCTGCGAACCAAGTCACGCAACTTTATCTTCAACAAGGGTATATCACCTCTGGAGCCTACATTCCCAGCCAAGAGATCCAATTGGGAATCGTCAAAATTCAGGTATTGGAAGGTAGTGTAGAAGACATCAAAGTCAACATTGTCAAAGGGCGGTTGCATCCTAATTACGTCCGCGATCGCATTGCTGTTGCTGGTTATAAACCACTAAATATTAATCGCCTGCAAGAAGCACTGCAATTGTTACAACTCAACCCGCGGATTGAAAGATTAAATGCCGAACTGACTGCTGGCACTAAACCTGGTACTAATTCCCTAGAAGTAACAGTTGTCAGTGCAGACACCTTTAACACCCGTCTGATTCTAGATAATCATCGCAATCCCAGCATTGGCAGTTTTGAGCGGGGTATAGACATGTCAGAAGCCAGTCTTTTGGGATTAGGAGATGAATTTACTTTTGGTTATCGCAACACCGATGGGAGCAACAGATTTGAGGGTAGTTATACTTTCCCAGTCAATCCCCGTAATGGCACTGTCGGTTTCAACTACCGCATCACCAACAACAAAATCATCGAGGCACCTTTTGATCCATTAGATATTAAAGTCAACTCTCGCGAGTACGAATTCACCTTTCGTCAACCAGTTATTCAAAAAGCAACCCCCAAACTCAGTCAAGAACTTGCCCTTGGTTTTGGGTTTGCCAGACGGGAAACCAACTCCTCGATTCTGGGAGTAGACTTTCCTGTCTTCCCAGGCGCAGACAACGAAGGAGAAACCCGCATTTCAGAATTATCCTTCACTCAAGAATGGTTGCAGCGTGGCAATCAAGCCGTCCTTGCTGCCAATTCAGAAATTAGCTTGGGTATCGGTGCTTTTAATGCCACTGTTGCTGACGACGAGCCGGATAGTCAATTTTTAGTCTGGCGCGGACAAATGCTATACTTGCGCCGCCTGGCACAAGCAACACCCCCATCACCAATCAGTCCTACCCTGCTGGTGCGTTCCAGCGTGCAATTAGCCAGCGATTCTCTAGTTCCCATTGAGCAGTTTAGTGTCGGCGGACCCACAACCGTACGAGGCTACCGTCAAGATGCTTTAGTTACAGATAATGGCATTCTTGCCTCCATAGAAACACGTATACCAGTCTTCCAGCTACCAGAAGCCAAGGGAACTTTACAAATCGCACCATTTATTGATTTTGGCATTGGTTGGAACACAGGTAGAGACACTCCAGATTCAAATACCTTGGTGGGTTTAGGATTTGGTTTACTTTGGCAGATGGGAGAAAAATTTTCCGCTCGCTTGGACTGGGGTATTCCCTTAATCGATATTCCCAATTCGCGGGGAGACACCTGGCAAGAAAACGGCATGTATTTTCAATTAGAATACAAACCATTTTAAAGAGAAGGCAGAAGTCAATCCCCATAAATTTACGAGACGTGAAGTGTAAAGCCCCCGTCATTCATGCGGGGGAGAGGGCGTGAACAGGATGAATTTATTCATCCGCGACTGCTTGAGTTGAGTGATCTAGTCCTAAGGGATTTACGAAGGGATAACCAACAATGACAAACGTGTGATTTTTTATGTATCTATTTGCGTAGAAAGGGTTTTGGGCTTGCAGATTTTTTCAGCCTGTTTTCTCGCGTTTCACCTGTGCTGATATAAGTGTCATTCTGCTGTAGGATGCTTTAGCGAACTGCGGTAATTTTAGGAATTGTATGGCTAAACTTTCCAACGAGTTACAACACTTTTTTTTTGAGACACAACAACCTTCTCAAGTGAAGTTAGCAGATATTTTGCTACTGGCAAAGGAACGAGTTTTTGGGTTTTTACTCGTAATTCTATCTTTGCCTTCAGCTTTGCCAATACCAGCACCTGGTTACTCTGTTCCTTTCGGTATTCTCATTTTTATACTAGCGATACAACTTCTCGCAGGTTCCAAAACTCCGTGGCTACCACAGAAGATGGTAAATCATCCCATTAAACTAGAAACAGTCCAAGGAGTTTTGCAAAAAGGGATTCCGTGGTTGCGAAGAATTGAAGCGATCGCTCGTCCGCGTCTTGTCTATATTTGTGTGACTTTACCAGGGAGAGTGATCATTGGTAGTGCGATCGCCCTGATGGCAATTTCGATGATGATTCCCATTCCCGGGACTAACACCTTGCCAGCAATGGGAATTTTCGTTACTAGTTTTGGCTTGCTGGAAGATGATGGCGCAATTAGTCTGGGTGGTTTAGTCCTTTGTTTGATGGGAGGTATTCTCACTACCTCGATTCTAATTGGAGTAATTTGGGGTGGTTCTAGTCTACTTGATTACATTAAGCTTTGGTTAGGTCGTTAGCAGCTATTTGGCAGTCCTGTTTCAGGTGTGGTTTAAATCCCCACTTGAAACATAATTGTTGACTACGATTAAACATGAAACTTAAATCAGTGTTGACACCTATAATATTTCGATTATTCTAGAAATATGCCTAACGAAGAAACGGCTCGGTATGCAGATATCTTTGCTGCATTAGGGTCGGAACCACGCCTGGAAATAATGCGGTTGCTGTTTGCAGCTTATCCAAATGGGATGACTGTAGGGGAGATTCAGGAAAAACTCAAAATTCCCAACTCGACCTTATCGCATCATTTGGAGAAACTGCGGATTGAGGGTTTAGTTAATAGTCGTAAAGAGAAACAATTTCTGTGGTACTCAGCAAATGCTGAGACTATGGGGGATTTATTGACTTTTTTGTCAACAGGAAGAACAAGAAGTGAATTTATTTGTAGCGATCGCACTCCTCATACAGCCAACAACACATCAATGCAGGAAGGATTTATGTTGGAAAGATTTTTTGAATCTATATTGGAAAAAATCTTCGGGTTGATGTCTGGTAGATTTTACCTTAAAGGTTTTGAAAGATTCACCCAAAAAGCGATTATAGCGATCAGAATTGCTCAAGGCGAAGCGCGTCGCTTAGGGCATAATTTCGTTGGTACAGAACAGATTTTACTAGGATTAATTGGTGAAGGTAGTGGTATTGCATCTCAGTTTCTCACCTCCGTAGGCGTGAACTTAGAAAATACCCAAATAGAGGTTGAAAAAATAACTGGTAGAGGTTTAGGAAACACACCTATAGATGTTCCTTTTACACCCAGAGCCAAGCGAGTATTAGAACTAGCAGTGGAAGAAGCACAACAGCTTGGTGTAAATTACATTGGTACAGAACATTTACTCTTAGGTATTTTCCGTGAAGGAGGGGGAGTAGCAATTAAGGTACTGCAAAATCTGGGAGTAGATTTATTTTCTCTAGAACAACGTTTAAGAAGAACTTTGACATAGTTGCTGGAAATAGGTAACTGGTAATAGTAAAAATACCAATTACCACCTAGTCACCAACGGAAAATTTATCTACTTACATCGGTGTACATCGCCTTGCACGGTGTTCGTTTTCCAAAACATAAATTTTGTTGTGGCTTCAACTCACATCAGACATATCACTCCCCCGTAATAGAAAGTTCATCAACCCAAATTCGTGGACAAACCCCACCGGGAGTCAACTCTAGTTCTTTTTCCACAAAAATAATTGACTTGAGAACTTGCAAAAAATCACCAGCAACCGTTGCAGATTCAATACTTGTTTTGACACCCTTGTTAACAATCCAACCGTCAAAAGGTAGAGAAAAAGAACCTTGCAGCGATTTTACACCTGCATGGAGAGCTTGTAAATCATCGATAAAAATTACATTTTCAGCAGTTTCCAAACTCAACTCTTGGTCAGCAGGCGAGTTGCCAAAAACATGATAAAAGTTAGGGCTAACAGTAACTTTTGCCCCAATATTAGCATTACCCGTAGGTTTAGCATTCATCCGTTTGGCAGTACCAGCACTGTGTAGAAAGCCAGTTAAAATACCATTTTCAATTAATACAACTCGACGAGTTGGAGTTCCTTCACCATCAAAAGTCTCTGCCCCAACATTAGCAGGATGCAATGCGTCATCGTACACTGAAAGTAAAGGAGATGCTATTTGCTTACCTAGATCATCAGGAGTAGATAAACTCTGTTTATCTAGAATATTTTGGGCATTAAACAAATTAGAAAAAGCACCCAAAAGACTTAAAAAAGCATCAGGTGAAAAAACCACTCTATACTTACCAGACTTGACCTTTTCATAGTTCAAGTGGCTGATAGTTTTCTCTGTTGTTTCTTGAATACAACCATTAACATCTAAAGTTTCTAAACTACGGTTGATTCTAAAAGCACCAGCACTGCGGGGTTTTTTACCATCTTCCTCTGTTTTGCTATAAAGATAAATTGAGGTCAAAGAGTGAGACTCAGTTCTCATCGCACCATCGCTATTAAGATAGAATCTATCAACATCTCTTTGGGCTAAATTGTTATAAGGTACTCCTTGAATTGCCGGATGAGCTGCCAAAACTTCTTTTTCAGCCCTAAGCAAAGTTTCTATCAATTGAGAAACTGGCGCTTGTGGTAATTTTTCGTGTTTTTGAATAGCAAGATCAACAGTAGCCTCTGGACTAAAATCTGGCACATTTTCTTTGACACCAAAGAAACTAGCTTCATAAGCAGTTTTCAAAGCTAATTCTAGTCCTTTGGGGTCTACATCTGTAGTGCTGGTGACACCCATTGTATTCTCGTCATTCCAAACCCGGACAGTGACACCAGAAAGGTTCGAGGCTTTGACTTGCTTAGGCTCACCTTGATCAACTTGCACACTAGTTGCATCTACACTTGAGCCATAGATATCGAATTTTTTAATGCCAAGTTTTTTTGCACTATCCTGGGCATAATTTGCAATTTCGCTGATATTCGGCATACTCGATTTTGATTTGATTGCTTTTATGTTTTGCTTAGTGTCTTAGCGTCTTGGTGGTTAAGAAAAAGATGTATGAACCACAAAGACACAAAGACACAAAGAATTCTTTAGCGTCCACCAACGGTAATTGAATCTACTTTGATATGGGGTTGTCCAACTGTGGTGTAAATGCTGCCACTCACTGAGCCACAAAAACCGGGTGCTAAGGATAAATCTTGAGAACACATGGAAATTTTGTTCATAATTTCTTTGGCTTCGCCAATCAAAATTGCTCCTTTGAGGGGTTTGGTAATTTTGCCGTTTTCTATGAGATAAGCTTCGTCTACACCAAAGTTAAATTGACCTGTTGCGCCAACACTACCGCCACCCATTTTTTTACAATAAATGCCTTTATCAACGGAGGCAAATAAATCTTCGGTGGTGTATTCGCCGGGTGCGATGTATGTATTACGCATCCGGCTAGCAGCTGCAAAGGTGAAGTTTTGACGGCGTCCGCTACCTGTTCTGGGATGTCCGGTACGCCAGGAACCTGCTCGATCTGCTAAGAAGTTTTTGAGAATGCCTTTTTCAATTAATAATGTTTTTTGGGCTGGCATACCCTCATCGTCCATGTCAATTGTACCGAAGGCTTGCTCGGTACGCCCTTCATCTAAAGCGGTGAGGCTTTCGTGGGCAATTTTTTCGCCTTTTTTGTCGGCGAAGGGGGAGGTTTTGCGTTCAATTTGGGTGGTTTCTAGTAGGTGTCCGCAGGCTTCGTGGAAGATCACCCCACCAAAGTGGTTAGCCATGATAATGGGATAGGTGCCTGATTCTACGTAATCTGCGTAGAGCATTTTGCCTGCGGATTCAGAGATATTTTCTGCTGCTTCTTGATAATCCCAGGTTTTGAGGAAGTTGGGATCACTGGTGTTACCAGCACGTTCACCAATGGAAGCACGATGAACTCCATCTGCACACAGGA
Source organism: Fischerella major NIES-592 (assembly GCF_001904645.1). Lineage (NCBI taxonomy): Bacteria > Bacillati > Cyanobacteriota > Cyanophyceae > Nostocales > Hapalosiphonaceae > Fischerella > Fischerella major. The sequence continues at coordinate 46,798 of NZ_MRCA01000020.1, forward strand.
GATTAAATCCTACAGATTGGGTGAGGCGAATATCACGAGCAAAAGTGCCATCGCTAGCAGCAATTAGGACTTCTTGCCAATCTCGGAAATAGGTAGCACGACGGGATTGGATATGACTAGCTTTGCGTTGGAGTTGGGCAGTACCATCAAGGAGGATTTCTCCCATTTCGCGGATGGAACTACATAGAGGTAGCCAGCTATCTTTACCTCTTTTAGTAGCGTAATCTCTTAGTAGTTCGAGGTTGATTTCGGGGATGAGAGCGTTCGGTGCAGGTAGCTGCAATCCTAGAATGGAAAGTCCTTTTTCTAAGGCTGCTTTCAAACCGGCAAAAGATAAGTCATTGGTGCTGACGTAGCAATCTGCTAGTCCTTTAAAGACTCTGACTCCCGCACCAGTGGAAAGACGCGGTGTGATGCTGGTGATGGTATCTTCTTCAGCAAGACAACTAATGTAGTTGACACGCTCTAAGAAAAATTCGATGAAATCAGCGCCAGCAGCGCGTCCTAGTCCCAGAAGGGTAGCTAGGGGGGCTTCCCAGGTTTCATCGAATCGTTCTGGCGTGAAGGAGTATTGCAGGGTGGGGAGTTGTTGAGAGAGAAGTAGCGTATTTGTGAGCATGAATATTCTCTTTGTGCTGGCTGGTTTGGAGATTTGACTGAAATATCCTGGTGTGTTCTCAGTTTAACAAATCCGTAAATGCCGCACTTGGAGATGAGGTTTCGCGATCGCCCTACAATTGATCGGGGTTAATGCCCAATTCTCGCAGTTTTGCTGCTAAACGTTCTGCTCTTTGGCGTTCTTGTTCTGCTGAGGTTGGAATCCAGTTACCGTTGACATCATACCAGCGCAGCCACAAGCGATCGATTCCTTGGTAATTACCCTGCCAAAGTCCCAAGCCTAATTCTAATGTTGGCATCCACAGACGCGGTTGTGCTAAATTTACTTCTGTGTAGCGGTCTGCTTGCAGAATAAAGGCTCTGAGTGTATCTGTGTAGCGATCGAAAACTATGTAATAGGGAACACGTAGTATATGTTCATAAACCTGCCATTTTGTTGGTGGTTGATCTACTACCCTGAGATTCTGTCCTAAATCTTCTTTTTCTGTACCAGGGGAAAGCAATTCTACCACAACGAAGGGGTTGACTCCTTCTTGCCAAACTACGTAACTTAAACGTAGGTCTTTCCCTTCGTATAACTTGGAGACGCCAACGACTGCATACCAATCAGATCGTTTGTACCACAGAGGATGGCGAGAGTCGTAGTAAAGATTTAAATCGCTGGCGACAAAAACTTCATCTGGAGAATAAGTTGGCGGACGAAAGGTTTCCCGTAAAAGTTGGGGTTGATATATATGAAATTCGTCTGGCAAACCAGGCTCCTCTGGATCTTCGCTCTTGAGATCATACATGGTTGGTAGAACTTGTTTGGGAGGAAGAGGAGGATCTATTTGGTACATGATATGGATTTTTGACCAACTAGATTTGGGTTAGCTAATGGCTGATTTTTTTGCTAGCCTCTGATTCAGAGCAAGGCTTATAGCGCTGGAGTTGAGATACTTTTACTAACAAACAATTCTAAATCAGAGTGTATTAATTATCAGTCACATGTCTCCATTTTAGATGCCAGAGCGGAGAATCCAACAACACAACTGAATGAACCGATCGCCCAGCCTCTCCACTGTGTTAGAAGGTGAATTACGCCTGCTGCGGGGAAGTGACCTTTAGGAGCATCTGAGGTGAAAGTTAGGTCAGAATAAAATAACCAGTTGTTATTGACGCGCCAGCCAACATGGTCACAAAATTTACACCAAATTTCATAATCATTATCACCTTGAGCGCCGACACTTTCCCAAATACCCTTTTGCACACTTAAGCCAAAGCGTTCATTGCTGTACTTTAGCCACAACTGGTCTATGGTACAAAGATCAATGCAGGGAAGTTGATTGATAGATTGGATATTTAGCCAGCCTTCTTTTTCTCTACCTGCTGCCTTTAGTAGCAAAGTCAGGGTTTCTCGATCTGCTTGTTTCCATTTGCCAGCTGCTAGGAGATCCTCTAATGGCTGATAGTTTATTTCTAGTGCAGAGTAGAGATTAGTATCCTGCTCTTTAATATTATGTATATTATTACTTTTATTGTTTTTCAAGTCTGGATTGAAGACTGAAATATTGTTGCGTTTGAGAAGTTTTTCTATTGTTTTATTTACTTGCTTTTGATAATTATTAGTGTTTGTTACTTCTAATGTTGGAAGTGGTAAATTTAACCTGATGTTTTCTTCTGGAGAAGAGGTTGGGAGTACAATATTGGTCTGAGAATATAAAAATTCAGCCTGCAACCGAGCAACTCTTTGCATTGCTGCGATCGCATCTATATCTGGAGTAGAAGCCATAATATTTGCCTGCATCCATAGTTGCTCTGCTAGTTCCAGATTTTTGTCGGCTTCAGCCTGAAAAGCGCTGATTTTGAGCTGAGAAATATCGTCTAAGGTGGCATGTTTTGGTAGAAGAATCAGGTGTGACTTTGCTTTTGGTTCAACAACTATGTGGGGTGTCTGTCGAGGATGTTTATATTGATGAACCAGTTGTGGCACTCGAAACCTGAGATATTGGTTCAAGCGTTCTAGTGTGGCACATTGTCCCTGATTTCCTAAACCTTCCAGTAATGCATAGGTAAACACTCCTTGTTGTAGTGCATCAATTTCATAGGAGTATTCATCGCAACTACAGGCAAAAATGCTAATAAATCCATTTTGATGCGCTAATTGTTGAGTCTGTCGCCCAAATTTTTCCCCAAATGTTTTGTTTTGATCACGACAAGCATCAAAGATGAAAATAATATTACCAGCTCCACAACTACGTAACTTTTCAATCATGTAATTAACTGGCAAAGCAGTATTTTCTACATCTTGTGGATTACCGTCACAGAGCATGATGTAGTCTTGATTAGAGTGTTCTATGCCATGACCACTAAAGAAAAACCAAAAGTTATCTCCTGGTTCCAAGCAGGGTTGCTCAAGAAAATCCTGTAAAAATTGCAACAAATTATTTCGGTAAGGGTGAGTTGAAGCCTCCAACTCTTTGGGTGAGCGATCGCAGAACAAGAAAACCTGCTCAAAACCAATTTCATTGCAGAGAAAATTCTGCATTAACTGTGCATCTTGCTTTGCATACTTGAGCGGTTCTAGGAACTCGTAGTGGTTAATACCGATTACCAATGCCCAGTTTTTTGTCATTTTTAGTTGTGTACCACTTGAACTTTAGTGTAATTGCTCCTTTTTGTGTTGTTAATAGACGGGAAAGTAGCTTAACCGCCAATAATAACCAAACAGGAGCATAGGTATAAAAGAGACTTTGTATAGAAAGTCTCTACACTAATTACGTTAGGTATCAGAGTTCTTCAGGACATATGCAAAAAAGTTATAGGAATCCCATTTGATTACTGAATATACTTGTGCAAGAAGGCAACAGGCACTCTTACAACAGACAACAAGGAAGTTAGAGGTGTACTGATTTTTTTCAAAAATCAAATATGAGTCCTAATAGATGCGATCAAGTACAAGTTATGATGCCACTCAATTTATGATTTAATATCACTGCGTTCTACATAATAAGAACCCAAGACCAAAGCATCCATGTTAGTTCTTAAAAAACATTGAATTGCTTCCGTGGGAGTCCGAACAATGGGTTCATTTTCGTTGAGAGAAGTATTGAGAACAATGGGAATACCTGTGCGTTGAGCAAAAGTATTAATTAAGTCCCAATAGAGAGGATTTGTTTGACGACTGACAGTTTGTAAACGTCCTGTAGCATCAACATGAGTAACAGCAGGAATTAACTCTCTTTTTTCTGGGCGAATTTTAAAGACTTTTTCCATGAACGGTGCAGGTTCATCAAGTTCAAAATATTCACCAACTTTTTCTTCAAGAATACTGGGAGCAAAGGGACGGAACTTTTCTCGGAATTTGATTTTGAGGTTGATGATATCACGCATATCGACGCGACGTGGATCAGCAAGTAAAGAACGATTACCCAAAGCCCTAGCAGCAAATTCCATTCTGCCTTGGAACCAACCGACTACTTTACCTTCACACAAAAAGTCAACAACTTGGTGTATTAGTGCTTCTCTTTCTAGATGTTTGGGTTGCAAGTCATGAGACTGTAATGCTAGCAAGCATTCTTCATCAGTAAATTCCGAACCCCAATAGGCATGATTTAAAACAAAGTTCCGGGGTTGTTTGAGCATTTGATTCCAAACAAAGAAGGCTGCTCCAATACATGTACCATTGTCAGCAGCGCCCACCGGAATATATACGTTTTGAAATGGAGTATTTTGAGTAATCTTGCCATTGGCAACAGAATTCATTGCTACACCACCCGCTAAACAGAGATTTTCGCTTTTGTAGCGATCGCTCAAGCGGTTAATTAAATGAAATATGATTTCCTCGGTTACTGCTTGCAGGGATGCAGCAATGTTTTGATGCTTGGGGGTAACTTCTAATTTAGGTTGTCGCGCCGGACCGAATAATTTTTCTAGTTCTGGGCTATGGAATGGTGCAATGCTGGGTGCGCCATTGTCCCACTTCATGGCGATACCCTGCTCATGGTGAGTGAAATAATCTAGGTTCAACTCAAAACTATCGCCCTTAGGGTAAATGATTCGCCGGAAGGCTTCTAGATATTCTGGTTCCCCGTAAGGTGCTAAACCCATAACTTTATATTCATCGCCATAGGCAGGAAAACCTAAGTAGAGAGTGATGGCATTATAAAGATAACCAATGGAATGAGGATAATAAGTACGGGAGAAATACTCCAGGTGGTTGCCTTCACCTGCCCCTGAGAGAGTACTCACAAAGTCACCCATGCCATCAATAGATAAAATAGCAGCTTTTTCAAAGGGAGAAACAAAGAAAGTACTGGCTAGGTGGGTTGTGTGATGCTCTAGTGTGTGGATAGGAGCGCTAATATCTTCTGATTGACAGTAGCAAGCCTCTGCTAACTGTTCCTTGAGGCTGGCAGATTTACTTTGTTTGCTGAATCTATCTAACAATGATGAAAGAGAAGGACGTTGTTGTAGAGTAAAAAGTAGTTTGCGGTTGAGGTTGGCTTTAGGGTTGAAAGAGACAGCGACATGATCCAAATCTGCGGCGCTGATACCACCCACTTGCAGACAATAACGAATAGATTGAGCAGGGAACCCAGCCCAGTGTTTAATGCGGGTGAAGCGTTCTTCTTCCACTACAGCAACGAGTTGACCGTTTTGGACTAGGCAAGCTGAAGCATCACCGTGATAGGCGTTAATTCCGAGAATGTTCATTTAAGTTCGACTCTTTTTATCGGTTTGTGAGAAAAGCTTGAATAAAGCACGAATACAATCACGCAGGATAGTTAGTGGCGATCGCTTGTATGAATGCCAAATCTTAAGGAATTGAACAATGTGATGCAAGTACTAACTCCAAGGTCTTTTGCCAGTGCGGCAAAGTGATTCCAAATGTATGAGACAATTTCTGACTATTTAACAGGGAATAAGCTGGTCTGGTTGCAGCTGTCGGATACTCCGATGAAGCGATCGCTGTCAATTTTTTCAGCTTCTGCTGGGAGCGTTTAGGATCGTGTGCAAAAATTGACTCAGCAAAGCCGTACCAGCTAGTTTGTCCACTTGCACTTAAATGATATATCCCACTCTTGCTAGCTAGAAAACTAGACACATTCCCTGAAGCCTGAGCCAGTATTTGTGCGGTAACTTCAGCAATCATTCGGCTCCAAGTAGGTGCGCCAATTTGGTCATCAACAACCCTGATTTCTTCTCGCTCCCGAGCTAGCTTCAGCATTGTCAGTAAAAAGTTTTTACCTCGCCCTCCGTAAACCCAACTAGTACGTAAAACTAAATGCGGTACGTCGACCGCAGCGATCGCCTGCTCACCTGCTAGTTTTGTTTTCCCATAGATATTTTGCGGGTCGGGTTTATCTGACTCAGTATATGGCATTGCATAAGTGCCATCAAATACATAATCTGTGGAATAGTGAATGATGGCTGCATCTAATCGTTTTGCCTCCTCTGCCATGACACCAGGGGCAATACCGTTAATCGCCATTGCCAAATCTGGTTCTGATTCTGCCTTATCTACCGCTGTATAAGCAGCAGGATTGACAATCAAATCGGGTCTTACCTCTCTAATGATGTGGCGAATAGAGTCTGGCTGAGCTAGATCCATGTACCAATTTGTGTTATTGGGGTTGCGTCCGACAGCAATAACTTCACCCAAAGTCATCAGGGTTCGCTGTAGTTCCCAACCAACCTGTCCAGTTACACCCGTCAGTAGGATTTTCATACAAACACCTCTGACTCTTGCAATAATTTACCTGCTTTATCTTTAGCAGAAAGAATTGCTTCCTCTTGAAGTGGCCAGGCGATCGCCAAATCAGGATCATTCCACAGGATAGTGCGCTCATGCTGCGGTGCATAGTAGTCTGTAGTCTTGTATAAAAAATCAGCATATTCAGACAGCACCACAAAACCGTGAGCAAAACCAGGTGGTATCCAAAGCTGCCGTTTATTTTCTGCTGTCAGGTAAGTACCAATCCATTGGCCAAAGGTGTTGGAGCTTTTCCGCAAATCCACAGCCACATCAAATACTGAACCTGCTACTACTCTCACAAGCTTTCCCTGCGGTTGCTGAATTTGATAGTGCAAGCCACGCAAGACGTTTTTGGCAGAACGAGAATGATTGTCTTGTACGAAATGCTCAGCAATACCTGCCTTTTCTAGTAAAATCTTTTCGTTATAACTCTCATAAAAGAAACCACGCTCGTCACCAAAAACCTGTGGCTCAATCAAAAGCACATCAGGAATTTCTGTCTGGATGATTTTCATAAAAATAGCCTAGTTAACTACAAAATTTTTGGCCATCGGGATGCATCCCATACCATAAAAACAACTACTATACGGATTTAGATATAGTCTGAGTGGGCTTGTAGCTTTGTTTGTGGAGCTAGTGTATTCAACTCTAAAAGTGATTTGTCATACCGAGTTGCATTCATAGATATTACCTCACCCCCTGCCCCTCTCCTTACTAAGGAGAGGGGTGCCAAAGGCGGGGTGAGGTTTTTAAAGACAATTTGGTATCAGCATTGAATATTTCTTTGCCATTATTGTTGGCGATGCTTTCAGATTTTTGCTCATTCTCTAAAATTGTGAGCAAGTAACGACCATAGCTACTCTTAGCCATAGATTCGGCTAAGCGACTAAGCTGAGATAAATCTATATACCCTTGGTTGTAGGCAATTTCTTCAATACAAGCTATTTTCAGCCCCTGTCGTTCTTCTAAAGTTTGAATAAAGTTACTTGCCTGATGTAATGATTCATGAGTACCAGTATCTAACCAAGCATATCCTCGACCCAAAAGTTCTACTCGCAATTGACCTCGGTTTAAATAAACTTGATTCACCTCAGTTATTTCTAGTTCATTACGAGCAGAAGGCTTAAGACTAGAAGCAATTTCTACGACTTGGGAATCATAAAAGTAGATTCCAGGCACAGCATAATTAGATTTGGGAATTAGAGGTTTTTCTTCTATACTAATTGCTTGTCCGTGTGCATCAAATTCTATGACTCCATACTGTTGAGGCTCTTTCACTTGATAACCGAATACTAATCCGCCTTCTTTGAGAGTTGCAGCACGAGCCAGCACTTCTGTTAAACCGTGTCCATAAAAAATATTGTCACCCAAAATCAAGCACACTGGCTCGTGAGCAATAAAATCTTTGCCTAAAATAAAGGCTTGTGCTAAACCCTCTGGCTGAGGCTGTTCAATATAACTAAATTTCAAACCCCACTGACTACCATCCTTTAAGAGTCGCTGAAACAATGGCAAATCATTCGGGGTAGAAATAATTAATATCTCACGAATGCCTGCCAGCATTAATACAGACAAGGGATAGTAGATCATCGGCTTGTCGTAAACAGGCATTAGTTGTTTACTGATTACCTGAGTTATGGGGTAAAGACGTGTACCAGAGCCACCAGCCAGAATAATACCCTTCATTTTGAACTCCTTTTCTAGTAATTTACAAGAAATTTCATAATTGAGTATCGATACGAGTGTTTTTGAGTTCTGCTCCGGTGTAACCAGTAAATACCCAAATCACGCCACGAACACAATCACGCAGGATGTGAAGCTGGCTTTCGGGTGAGCTTCTGGATGGGACAGACACAGGAGTGAAGGCTATGCCTTGGCTACCTAGAATAATGGTGGCGATCGCCTGAGCTCGTGGCATGTGAAAATCCGAAGTAATCAGGTATAGATGTTTAATATGATTTTGTTTGAAGTCACTCACTAGAGAAGTAAAATTAGTAACGGTATCGACAGCACCCCGATCAATATGTAGCCGTGTTAGAGAAATACCTGCTGTTTGAAAAATCACGCGTGTTTCTTTTGGGCTTAAACCAGAAGATACCCAAATTTCTAGAGATGGATACCAGCGAGCTAGTTCAGCAGTTAATATTTCCCGCTCTGGTTCACCGCCTAAAGTTAAAAATGCTTGCGGTAGAGGTGCTTGAGTTTTGGCTATTGCTAAACGTACAGGAATGATTAGTAGCAAAGCCAGGAGAAATCCTGTGAGAGCTAACATCCAATATTTGGAGATGAGATAATAAAAATTTTTCACCTACTAACTCAAGAATTTACTAATGCTTTACAAAGCAGTTGCTCGAATAATATTGAAAATTATAGATAGTTAAGTTTAAAACTTTAATTAATAGAATTACAAGAATTAGCGTAGTTTTTCATTTTCAATCAGGTGAATTGATAATAGAACTTCGGCAAGTAGCCGTTGAAAAGTGTAATACCAGCCATGCCAACCGTCTAAGACGCAACCTTTTACAATCAGGCAGTAGACTAAAATGATGAAGGGGGCTAAAACTTTTTGTTTACGGATGCGATCGCTCAAACTCAACTCACTGATTGGAGTTTCTAGTAATTTTTTTGCCTCAATTACCATGTAGCGATCCTGCGCCCACAGCCAACGGTTGAGAGGTTTGCGATCATCATGATAGATATAGGCAGAAAGCATTGCTGATTTGCCTTCTACCCAGACTCGATGGGCATGTCCATCATCTTTGTAAATCGCTTTTTCTCGTCTGTAGAGTACTTTCCGAGGTGGGAGTAAAGTACCGCGTAAGGGTTTACCAAAAACACAGTATTTAAATCTGACACTATAGACATCTATTTCAGTTTCTGCTGTCAGCGCTTTGATTTCATTAACTAACTCATCAGTCAGAACATAATCAGCATCTAATGAAAGCACCCATTCAGATGTAATTTTTTCTAGCCCATAGTTACACTGATTGGCAAAAGAATCAAATTGTTTTTGGAAAACTTGGATTTGGGGATATGAGTGTAATATCTCTAGTGTTTCATCTGTGCTGTAACTGTCAATCACGACAATTTGCTTTGCCCAATTTAATTTTTTGAGAGTGCGATCAATGTTTGGAGCTTCGTTAAAAGTTAGGATGAGGGGTGTAATTTTTTCCGCTATTGATGGAAAACTCATGAGCAAAATGACCTTAATTTTTGGCTAGATCAGCGTAAACCTGTTGCATTTTCAAAGTGATTTGTTTCCAGGTATATTGATCAGATACAAGTTGACGACCACTATTACCCATATCTTGGGCTTGTTGAGGATTGCAAAGATATTTTTCCAAGGTGGATGCGATCGCATCTACATCAAGTGGTGTCACGTAACCAAGTTGGTGTTGTTCAACAATATCAGCTAGAGCAACACCAGGAGTCACAACAACAGGAATACCCACGGCTAATGCTTCCAAAATCACTACAGCAAAGTTTTCTGAGTGGGATGTCAAGACAAATAAATCCGAACCCTGCATAAACAGGTTTTTAATTTCTCCTTCTAGAAATCCAGCAAAATAGGTGCGATCGCGAATTCCACTGGTGATGATAAGAGATTTTATTTCTGCTTCATACTCTTTTGAACCACTACCTGCAATTACAAAAGTGAAACGATGGTGAATAAGTTTAGCCAAGGCTGGAATTAAATAATCTAACCCTTTTTTAGGGTGTAGACGGGACATAAATAAAATCACAGGTTCATTAACAGGAACTTTCAGGTATTCACGCAGGTGAGAATGAGCATGAGAAATCAACTTGGGTAGTGAAGTACCAAGTGGTAAGACAAAACTAGGTACATTAAGTCCTAACTTCTCAAATTCCTGCTGTTCCTTTAGAGAGGTAAAGTGGATTGCGTGGCTATTTTCTAGGTTTGCTTGTTCTATTAGTTTCAAATAAATTTGTTTTCTTTGAGTTTTTTGTTGTAAAGACCACTCGCATAGTAAACCATGGGGGATAACAATATAGGGAATGTTTTTTTGGCGGGCGATCGCCATTGCAATTGTGGATGCATAACAAAAGATGGTATGGACATGTAAAAGGTCATATTGAGAAATATTTTTCCAAAGCCAGACTGTTAACTGCCAAGAAAAAGAATACTCTCTGATATCTTTTAAATTTGATGAATAACGAGAAAAAAACCAAACTGGAACTTGTTCATACTCTACGCGCCGATTTAAAGGAACGTCCAATAAACTATCACCATTGTCATTAGTTGTGGCAATTTCTGCATCAACATTATTTTTTCGTAATGCCTTGACCATATCAATAACAACTTGGCTAGTACCACCACGCACCTTTATAATAGATGGAATGACGTGGAGAACTCTCATATTAATTTATATCCGAAATATTTCAGTGTTTCATAATAGAGCTTTATATCATTTTTGGATAAAATTTCTCTCGATATTTAGCTGTAATTAATTTATTTAATGGAAGTAAAATGAATTTAGACAATTTTGACTTTATTTTTTTCAGAGTTATTTTTTTAATAAAAACATTATTGTTTGTTAATTAATATTTTTTGATATATATCAATATATTCTAAAATCATTTTTTCAGTTCTAAATATCTGAGAATTTATAAGACTTTTTGTCTTAAAATTTTCTAAATTGGGAAGATAATAAATTATTTTTTCTGCTGCTGCTTGAGGGTTTTTAGGGTCTATATATATAGCTGCTTCTCCTCCCACTATATTCATTGGAGGACGGTTTGATGTAAACACAGCGCAACCACATGCTTGTGCTTCGATAATAGGCCAACCAAAGCCCTCGTGGAGCGAAGGAAATAGTAAGGCTGTTGCAGATGAATAAAGAGCTTGTAAATGTTCATTATCAACTGCGACAAGCTCTATAACTTTTTCTGTCATATTATATTTTTTGATCAACTGATGCATTTCATCAGTAAATGGCTTACCTACCATGACAAGATAAAAGTTTGCTTGTTGTAGTCTCAGTATCAGTTCATAAAAAATCGATAAAACACCAATTCTATTTTTATACCAATGATTTGCTCCTACATGTAAAATGAAATTACTGTTGGCAGGAATTCCCAAACTAGCTAAACGTTCTTTAATTTCTGTGGTTTGCATTGGTGCATAGGGATAGTTTAAGCCCATTGGAATCACAGATATTTTATTTTCAGAAAGAGAACTTAGGCGTAATAAATCATTTTTAGTCTGTTCTGAAACACAAATAACCATTTGGGCTTGATTAAGTCCTTTGAGCATCATCTGTTGTAATTTTTTACCAGTCCATCCAGTTTTGTGTTCAGGAAATTCTCCCAAGCCAGCACGAATTGCAAACAAATCATGGCAAGTCACTAAATGAGGTATTTTCTGCAAATATTTTGTGTAAATGGCATTGCCATGATCGCATATATGAACTACATCTGCCCAAGATGCTGCTTTCTGTAACTGGAACGGAAATAAAATCAATTTATCAATATAACCAAGCCATTTTTTTAACAAGTTTGAATATAAGATTATCTTGCCAAAGTATAATCGGGGACGAATGACACGCACCTGAATATTACATTTGCTTAAATAAGTTTCTAGCATGGAAGCAAATCGATCCATGCTTTCAATAGCATCTAGTTTGTAATTACCTACTAACAAAACTTTCATTTATTGCTATCAATATTTATTATTTTTGAAAATTTTGATTTGATATACCATAAAAGTCGCTTAGCATTAATTATTGCTTCAGCAGGCAAGATAGATTTTATAACACTTTTATTGAGAGCTTCTAATGATTCAACTAACAACTTATGCTGTAGCGCCAAGATATCTTTAGGTGTCATTGTGGAAATTGAAGAACAGGGAAAAGCTGGATAATCTCTTCTAAAACCAAATCCTAAGTAATCCATTATTTCTGGAGTCAAATTATCAAGGTACTCTGTATTAACTATATTTTTCTCACCATGTCCTAAATATTGACTACCAACCTGATCAACTTGGAAAAGCAGGGAAGTTCTAGTGTAGTTATGGTCATTAAAAGGCTCTGCTCTATGTACTCCATGAATATCACAAACTATAAAAGTGCCTTTTTTCATGGAAAAGGTCAGTATGTCATTTTTATAGTTGCTCTCGATAAAATTATCGCTGAGATAAATTTCATGATTGTATTGAGTTGACCACTGATGGGAATTTTTTACAAATTGAAAAGCATTTTGGGTAACATCGGATAAATAAAATAGAAATAATAGACCCGGCATATTATGCTTATCCACAAGTTGCTTACCTACTTGGAGATTATTGTCAGTATGCCAGGGCATATGGGAAGTTTTACTAGTTTGATAAATTCGATGATTAGTTAATTTATAAATATCATCAAAATATCCTTGACAAATATCCAGAACTGTCCTGGAGGTAATGAGATCGTATGTTTTTTTGGAGTTAGCTAAACAGTGAGTGAGAAATTTGTAAGTTTGAGCAATCACTACCCCAACATCATTGGTGTTAACTAGAATTTGATTGAAATCAACTTCTTGCAGCATTTCATCAACGTACTGTTCAGTCAATGCTTGTTCAAAAACAAAATATCCTTTGGTTTTGAGGTCATTAACTATTTGATTGCTACTAACATTGATAAAATCCAAGTTAAACATAGCTTAATCCTTGATGATTTGAAAGGATAGCTTGGTAGACATGAATCATTCTGGCTGCGATTTTATCCCAGGTGTAATGGTCGTAAATAAGTTTTTGTGCAGACTTACCCATATTTTTAGCTTGTTGAGGATTGTTAAGATATTGTTCCACAGTAGATGCGATCGCAGATACATCTAGTTGGGTAACATAACCAAGTTGGTGTTGTTGAACTACACTAGCCAAAGCAACCCCAGGAGTCACAACAACAGGAACACCAGCGGCTAAAGCTTCTAAAACTACCACAGCAAAGTTTTCTGAGTGAGAAGTGAGTGCAAACAGATCCGAACCTTGTATAAATAGATTTTTGGTTTCTCCTTCTAGAAATCCAGCAAAATAGACGCGATCGCCAATCCCACTAGAGGTAACAAGAGATTTTATTTCTGCTTCATACTCTTTTGAACCACTACCTGCGATCGCGAAAGTAAAACGATGATGAGTGAGTTTAGCCAAAGCGGGAATTAGATAATCTAAGCCTTTTTTAGGGTGTAAACGGGACATGAATAAAATCACAGGTTCATCTGCGGGAACTTTGAGATGTTCTCGCAGGCGAGAATGAGCATTAGAGATCGCTAAAGGAACAGAGAGTCCATGGGGTAAGACAAAGCTGTGCAATCCTAAACCTAAACGGGAAACTTCTTGTTGTTCTTGTTCAGAGGTGAGGTGAAGGGCTTGACTGTGGTTGAGGTTACTGCGTTCGATTAAATCGAGATAAATCTTTTTTTTACGAGCGCTTTGCTGGAGTGACCATTCACAAAGTTGTCCGAGGGGACGGACAATGTATGGAACACCTTTTAAACGAGCGATCGCCATTGCTGTTGTAGAAGCATAGGAAAAAATTGCGTGGACATGTAGCAAGTCATAGTTAGAAGCATTTTGCCATAACCATGCTGTTAACTGCCCAGAAAAAGCAAATTCTCGTATTGAGTGCAGTCCAGGCGAAAAGCGCGGAAAAAATCGAACTGGTACTTGCTTGTACTCTATACACTGGCGTAGAGGTACATCTAATAAATCGTTGCCGTTATCATTAGTTGTAACAATTTCAGCCTCAACACCCAAATTTTGCAGCGCTTTAACAGTTTCAATTACTGCTTGGCTAGGTCCACCTCGCACAGAACCCACTGAAGGAATGACATGAAGAATCTTCATACTGGACTAGCACCTATAAATCAAACCCCTTGAAAAACCTCTTTTTTGAGATATTTTCATCCTAAAAATTTGCAGATTTTATGCATAAATTTGCTTTAGCCAAAACTGGAAAATTGCCAAGCTCCAACGACGATACCATAGTCTAATATCAATTTTTTTATCTAGTTTTGGTGATGGAAAATAATCATGCCAATCACTTTCTATCCACTGTTGAAAAGGAAAAAAGAAACCTCGTTTGGGACGATTCACAACCCAATTGGGTATTTCCGGAATTGCTTGAACTAATAATTTTTTCCCATGTTGCAAGCGTAAATTACTAGGAATTGAAGATATTGTTTCTAATAAAATTCGATCAACTAATGGTACTCGTAATTCTAGTCCCCAAGCCATGCTCATCACATCGCTATCGCGTAATAATTGATTCCGCATATAGCAACTTAGCTCTAGTAGACTGACTTGATCTTCTAAAGAATAAAAATTACTGTTTTGGCTAATTTTGGGAACAAAAACTTCATCTTCAATGGATGTAAGCCCAAAATCTTTGAGGTAATATTGGGTAATTGCCCAAGCTTCTTGATGAGAGAAAATACCTCTAAAACTGCAATAAGCTGTTGCTGCTGTTGGGCTTTGTTGTAAAAAATCTCCTAGTCGCTTTAGCTGTGGTGATTTACCCCAAGTCGCTAATCCTTTTGCGAAAGTGGTGCTGATCGGTTTAATAGTCTTTAGTTGTTGTCCCCAACGCACCATCTGCGGCACTTTTTGAAAGGTTTTATAGCCACCAAATAGCTCATCTCCCCCTAATCCTGACAATACTACTTTAGTCCCGTCTTGGTGAGCAATTTGGGATACACAAAAAGTATTGAAACCGTCTATGCTGGGTTGATCAATTCTTTGTAAAAATTGAGGAAATAATTCTCTCCCTATAGTGGATATAATTTGATATTCTGTATGTTCTGTCTCAAATGTTCGAGCTATTTGTCGGGCAATATCTCCCTCATTCCACTCATTTTCTTCAAAGGCAATAGAGTAGGTGCGTAATTTACCTTTTTGAGTTTGACGCGCTAAAGCAACAACAGAGGTTGAGTCAATTCCACCACTGAGAAATATTCCTACTGGCACATCACTAATAAAGTGATGTTTAATAGAATCAATCAGAGCATCACGCACTTTTTCTGTGGCTTCTGGCAGAGAAATTGTATGATCGGGAGTAAAGTCAATTTGCCAATATTGTTTTTGGGTAAGTCTACCAGTTTGCCAATGCAACCAACGACCAGCTTCTAAACAATGAATTCCGTCAATTAAAGTGTATGGTTCTGGTACTGTGCCGCTAATAAAATAGCCATATAAGCCTTTGGGATTTAAGCAAATATTGGGTAATCCGGAAGCTAATATTGCTCGAATTTCTGAAGCAAATACTAAAGTATTACCAGATTGCCAATAATACAGTGGTTTAATTCCTAAAGGATCGCGGGCAATAAAGCAGGTTTTTTCTTGATTATCCCAAATAGCAAAAGCAAACATCCCCCGCAACTGTTGAACACACTCTGCACCCATGCGCTGATACAGCTTGAGGATGACTTCGGTATCAGTGCGCGAACAAAATTGTTCTCCTTGAGATGCGAGTTGCGATCGCAATTCCAGAAAATTATATATTTCTCCGTTGAAAACAATCCAATAACGTCCATCAGGTGTGGACATGGGTTGATGTCCTGCTGGAGTCAAATCCAAGATCGACAGACGGGTATGGGCAAGTGCTGCTTGATGTTCACTAGCTATGTAAATTCCCTGATCATCAGGACCACGATGGTGTAGAGACTTTTGCATCTGCTGGATTAATTCTTCCAGATGCTGTTGGTGGTAATGTGTTGTAATGATACCTGCTATGCCGCACATTTAGATTAAACCTAAGTATTTTTCTAGGTAATTACCAAGGGTTTTTTGAAAGGATTGAAAGCCAAATCGCTCAATCACTTTTTGTCGTAAAATCTCTGGTTGATAGAGTAGAGGGTTGGGATAAGTGCGTTGTAAGATTTGAATCAGAGCTTGAGCGATCGCTTGTGTATCCTCTGGATCTATTAATACTCCTAGTTCTCCCCGACATAGAGCATCAGTAGCACCATCTTGATTACCTGCTAAAGTTGGCTTACCACAAGCAAGTGCTTCCAAATAAACAATACCAAACCCTTCTTGTTTACTAGGCATAGCGAAGACATCACAAAGATTGTAATGGTCACATAATTCTTCGTCAGGAACAAAACCAGTCAGAGTCACACAGTTTTGCAGTTCTAACTTAGTGATTAACTCTTCAATGCGCGGAAGATCATCGCCTTTACCTACCAGCACATAATGAACATTGTGTATAACTTTTTTAATTTCTGGAAGTGCTGCAATAATTGTGTCATATCCTTTATATTGCTCTGTAGCCGATAATCGAGCAACAGTTAAAATAACAGACTGCTCAGGTTTTAATCCGTACCTTTCGAGTAAGTATTTAGGCTTAGGGGCAATTTGAAAGCAGTTGGGATCGAAGGTTACAGGTAAAATCAAGAATTTTTCTGGATCTAGATTTTGCTCATGAATGAGGCGATCGCGCGTATACTCACTAATCGAAGCAATTTTCTGTGCTGCATGCAAGGCTTTCTTTTTGAGTGGATCTTTAATTTCCCAGGCATCTATACCATATACAAGTATCCAGTAGGGAATGCCTAGAAAGCGGTGAATCCAAAAAGCTACAGGAGCAAAATTCATATGACCACATAAGATTAATGTGGGACGATTTATCAAAGAGGCAATAATTATATTCACAGCAAAGTGTAGCGTTTGCCACAAGCCCGGAACTGAACCACTAAAGAAAAATAATAAATTGTCTGATGTGTAAATGTCTTTGGGTTTAGCCCTATCAAGTTTATCGAAAACGACAATATCTATACTAGGGAATTCATCTGTTACTACTTGTAGAAAATTTTGTAGATAAACTTGAATACCACCCTTACACTCAAATAAATTAGGAACCCATAGATGTAAATGCTTGTACTCTAAAGATTTGTATTTTTTTAAAAACATAAATTATTTAATTTAATTTGAAACTTATCTTGACTGTAATTTTAATAAAAACAAAGCAGCTTGCTAAAGCAGTAATTATATATCGCGTTTGAGATTATTAGTTTTACAGGTTTATACCCAATTTTTTTGCAACGTGATTTTGACAAGTAATAGTATTAGGTAAAGAACTCCAATCTGCATTACTATTCCTGTTAAACCAGCTTCAAATGTACCGCCTACAGAATCTTGTATCAAAGGTAAATAGGCAACCATCACAGCTAATCTAAAAAAAGTATAAACCTTAAAAGGAGATATGGCATCGTTTAACCAACGAAATAATAAACCCGGTATAATCATCAAAGCACAACCCCAAAACCCATAATACAAAAAAATTTCACCGGGGGCAGTAATTAACACAGAAGTCTGAAAATCTTCAGAACCAATTCTATGAGTCAGACGACCAATAAGATTTACATCAAGACTTTCAGGCTTATCAGACCATAAAAATCGTGGCACCCAGAACAAAAATAGACGTTGCCAAAACCAACTACTTTCTTGAGAAACTTGGTAGTGAACAATTGAAGTCATTGCAATCACTTGTTCTGTAATTCCTGATTCATTTAGAGGAATTAAAATAGTTTCAATATATTTATCCCACGAATAATTTTTGAGAATTTGAAATGATTGAGCTAACAATTCCAGAGAATTAAGAGACGTAGAAGTTTTTAATAAATCTCTATAAATCACAAGAGTGGGATAAAGTAACAACCAAGAAAAAATACCTAAAGCCAACAAACTAATAACAGCTATCCAAGAAACCCTCAGACGTTTAAATATAAAAATGGTAGCAACTGGTTTAATAACAAAACTGAAAAACCTACCTTTAGAACCACTAAATAATTGATAGATTAATTCAACAATAATTAGAATTGATGTCAAGTAAGAAACCACATTTTTCTTCAGCCCTGTCTGGAGCAAAAATGTATATCCATAAAGCCAAGCAACAACGTAGAGACGATCAAACTGAGCCAATAAACTGCCCACAGAAGAAGGTATGGCTGAGCCTTGGGTGTAGTATATACTACCTTGACTAAAATTCCATAGTCGAGTAATTGAACCTAAAACACATAAAGCTATGAATAGAATGTTTTGATGATAAGAATTTTGTATAAAACTCAAATTTATTAAGTTTTTTGAAGAAACTGACCATTTATCAATATTTAAGTTGGCAAAGAACAAATTCCAGACGATATAGTAACCGACATTTTGAAATACAAGACACAGAATAAGTATGTCAAATGCCTGAGGAGCAGATGGAATTACATCCTTCCATATATTTGGAAACTCCTCAGGATTATACTTCATGAGTACAAAGTAAAATGCTAACCCGATATAGCCTGAATTAGTTACATGAATTAATAAATTATCATAGAATTGATTTCGATAGCAGTCATAACATGTTATCAAAAATACTATAGATGTAGCTAGTAAAAATCTAAATTCCAGAGAGTTGTAAATAACTGTTGATAAAGCTAAAAATAAGCCACTAGTTATTAAAAAAAATAAACCCCATATGTGACTTATATTTTTAGATTTGAAGGAAAGTAAAAAATTAGAAAATAATAAACTGATAGCTGACCAATTAAGAATAGTAGCAAAAAAAATACTTTCTTTTATGCCAAAAGAAATATTTCTCAATTTAGTATTGAAAAACTTAACTGATTGATAGTCAGACATAAAAATTCTTACTAATTACTATTTTATCATCGACGTCTAATGTGAATTAACAAAGGCGCAATAGATCATGGGAAATACTCAACAAACCAATGACCACCCAACCACCCATGAAA
>NZ_MRCA01000021.1:0-60686 GCF_001904645.1 Fischerella major NIES-592
GTCAGCGTTTGCCTTTACCCACCTACCCCTTTGAACGCCAAAGATACTGGATTGATGCTAAATCGCCACTACCTTCTTCAACTGGCAACTCTGTAACATTAGAGACAAAAAAAGATATTGCCGACTGGTTTTATATTCCTTCATGGAAACGTTCATTGCTACCTCAATCTTGTAGGAAATCAGCAGATGAGAAATGGCTTTTATTTATTGATGAATGTGGATTGGGTTGTGAGTTAGCTAACAGATTAAAAAAACAAGGAAAAAATGTTACTACGGTGAAGGTGGGAGAAAAGTTCACCAAACTAAGTGAAGGAATTTATACAATTAATCCCTACAATTATGAGGATTATGATACTCTGCTGACAGAACTAATTGCCCTAAATGAAACTCCCCAAAATATTGCCTATTTATGGAGCATCAGTAGCTTGGATACTCCTAAATTAGGTGAGTTTTTAGAATTCAAAAGTTTGCTATTTTTAATACAAACCCTTGATACACAAAAAATTACTGAGCGTTTGCAAATTTGGGTTGTATCCAACCAAATCCAAGAGGTTAATGGTAATGAAACTCTCGATCCAGAAAAAGCAACGGTGTTAGGATTGTGTAAGGTTATTCCTCAAGAGTATCCTAATATTATCTGTCGGAATATAGATTTTGTTTTAAAGGATAGTCGAGATTTTAATAGTAATATATTAGATCAATTACTAAGTGAATTCTCGGCTTTATCATCTGATACGGTTGTTGCTTATCGCCACAACTACCGTTGGGTACAAGTATTTGAACCAGTACACTTATCAGCAGTTGAAGAAAATACCCCACAGAGAAAACATGGTGTTTACCTGTTTCCTGGTGGACTGGATAGTCTTGGGGTTGTGATAGCAAAATATCTCACAAAAACTCTCCAAGCAAAACTCATATTTATCGAGAATTTTACTTTTCCAGAAAAGGATGAGTACTCACAATGGCTGGAAACTCACACTCAAGAAGATGAAGTGAGTGGCAAAATTAGGAAATTGCAAGTATTAGAGGAATTAGGTGCAAAAGTTTTAGTGGTACGTGCAGATACAAGTAATTCTGAACAAATGTACCACAGCCTTTCACCTGAGAATATTGGTCAAATTCATGGGGTTATTTATTCAACTCGAATCAGGCGCGAAAATGTATTTTGCTCGATACCAGAAATTGGTAAAACAGAATTAGAACAACTGTTTGACTATCAACTTCGTAAGTATGTTGTCTTAGAACAAGTTTTACAAAATAGAAAGTTAGATTTTTGTATCATTATTTCTTCTTTATCTTCCATTTTGGGAGGATTTGGGTTAGGTTTATACTCAGGAGTTAATCAGTTAACTGATTCTTTTACCCAAAGACATAATCAAACAAATTCTTTTCCTTGGATTTCCATTAATTGGGATAAGTTACAACTGAATGCAATCCAAGAACAAAAAACACTTGGACAGACATCTGGGGTAGAATTAGCGATCACCGAGACTGAAAGTGTAGAAGTATTTAAACGGGTATTCTCTATAGGAGAGGGAACTCAAGTTGTTGTTTCTACGATAGATTTAAAAGCCAGATGGGAACATACATTTAAACTTGACCTAGATTCAAAATATTCTAGTCAAGAAGTCCCTTCCTCGCGCTATTCGCGACCTAATCTGAGTAATTCTTATATTGCTCCAACTAACGAGTTAGAAAAACAAATTACCGAAATCTGGCAAGAAGTTCTTGGAATTACACAAGTTGGTATTTACGACAATTTCTATGAGTTGGGAGGAGATTCTCTGATTGCTACTCAATTGGTTTCTCGATTGCGAGCAAAATTTCCAGTAGAGTTACTATTGCGTGACCTCTTACTACAAGCAATGATACCTATCAAGCAGGCAGAAATGATTGAGCAGCTTTTGATGGAAAAAATTGAAGAGTTATCTGAGGAAGAGGTAGAAATTCTTTTGGCGAACCAGGGGGGTGTTGATTAAGAATTGGCATCATTGGGGTAAAGGGTTGTGTAAAATGTAGTTTTTTTAAACGCAGAGGAACGCGGAGTATTTTGATCAACTTTTGTAGTGAGAAATAGGAGATTCAGTTTATGCTTTTGGTTACAAATCCTCCAAATTATGATTCTATTGCCCGGTTGCAAAATGAATTTAAGAGTCCAGATGAAGTTGTAGTAGAAGCTATCATTCCTGCTTTAGAGCAAATACTTTTACCACATATTCCTGAGGGAGGGCGTATTCTCGATCTTGGTTGTGGTAGCGCTCAGTTAGTACATCAGCTTCAGATCAGGGGATATAAAATGACTGGAATTGATGCTTCTGAGGCGCTGTTACGCTATGCTCGAACAAACGCTCCTGAAAGTGAATTTATCCTTGGTGATATACGTGATTTTAAGTTACCACAAACTTTCGATGCGGTTTTTTCCAAAGATGTTTTACTCTTCATTCTAAGTATTGAAGAATTGACAGTTGTTTTTCAAAATGTTTATGCTGCGCTGCGAGATAATGGTTTATTCGTGTTCACGATACCAATAACAGATTGGTTGCATGATATTGCTCAAGAAAAAAGTTTCAATCATGTCTATGTTAATGATGAATGTGCTTTTATTGAATTATTTGATTATAAACCGGAAGAAAGGATGTGGGAAATTAAAGTCACTGGTTTTGAGTTGGTAGAAGGTATTTGGAAGCGTTCAGATACAACTTGGTTAAGAAAGGATTACTTTTTAGCGGAAGTTCAATCAGTTTTAGAAAAGGTGGGATTTACAGAATTAGCTCATTACAATATTAAAGATTTTGGGGGTAGTGAGGAAGCTGGAATGGCTTGTTTTGTTTGTCAGAAAAAATCTTTGACGTAATAACGAGTCATGAAAAAATAAAACCGCAGAGGCACAGAGGATAAGAGTTAGGGAGGAATTTTGCGTCAGTTCGGTAGTGATTATTTGGACTAGTTGAGGTTAATAGTCATTAATTGATATCGCTAATGTTCCCTTTGAATATCTATCTGTGTTCATCTGTGTGCATCGGTGTTCGTTTTTTATCTATCTTGTAATGTCTCGAATAAATTCAAAATAGCTATTAATAAATACTAACTATTAACATGAATAAAAAATCTTCTAATTTATCACCTGCCAAAAAAGCCCTTCTACAAAAATGGAAGGGAGGCAAATTTCGAGCTGATACTATCCCTATACGTAAAAATTCTAATAACATTCCTTTGTCTTTCTGCCAACAAAGGGTATGGTTTATTGACCAGCTTTATCACGGAAGTTCTTTCTACAATATCCCCAGTGCATTTCATTTAAAAGGGCTACTTAATATTACGGCACTCCAGCAAAGTCTGAATGAAATTCTTAGACGTCATGAAGTTTGGCGTACGACTTTTGTGCTTATAAATGAACAGCCTGTTCAGCAAATTGCATCGGAATTAAGTTGGGAGTTACCCATCATCAACCTGGAGCATTTGTCTGGTGCAAATTGGGAAGAAGAGATTAAACAATTTGCGGCACAGGAAGCAAAAAAACCTTTTAATTTAGCTAAAGGGCCTCTTGTCAGAGCAACTTTATTGCGTTTGGGTGAAGAAGAACACGTTTTCCTTTTGACTATGCATCACATTATTACAGATGGATGGTCTGTTGGTGTGTTTATGCAAGAATTGGCAACACTTTATGTAGCTTTCTCTACAGGCCAGCCTTCACCCTTAAGCGAACTCCCCATTCAGTATGCAGACTTTGCTGTTTGGCAACGCGATCGCTTACAAGGTGAGTTGCTGCAAACTCAACTTAATTACTGGAAGCAACTACTGAGCGGTGAATTACCCGTACTACAGTTACCAACAGATCGTCCACGTCCTGCTGTTAGTACTTTCACTGGTGCTAAACAATACTTTAGGTTATCCAAAACCCTGACAGATGCACTGAATCAATTGAGTCAGCAAGAAGATGTGACTTTATTCATGACTCTGCTGGCAGCATTTAATATACTGCTCTACCATTACACAGACCAAGAGGACATTTTAGTTGGTTCTCCCATTGCTAACCGAAACCGAGCGGAATTAGAAGGAATGCTGGGTTTGTTTGTTAATACGTTGGTGTTGCGTAATGATCTCAGTGGCGATCCCAGTTTCCGCGAACTTCTCCATCGCGTGCGTGAGGTGACTCTCAATGCTTATACACATCAAGATTTACCTTTCGAGAAGCTAGTAGAGGAATTGCAACCGGAGCGAGATTTGAGCCGGAATCCACTATATGAAGTGATGTTTGTCCTGCAAAATACGCCAATGTCGATGCAGGAAGTTTCTGGGTTAACCTTGCGTACTCTGGAGTTCGATAGCGGTACAGCACAGTTGGATATTTTTCTGTCGATGTGTGAATCTCAAGAGGGATTGACAGGATTTTTGGAGTACAATACAGACCTATTTGATTCAGCAACGATAACTCGATTCATCAACCATTTTCAAGCTTTATTAGAAAGCATTGTTGCCGATCAACAGCAGCGTATTTCACAATTATCACCACTGACTGCCAAAGAGCGAGAGCAATTGTTATTTGGGTGGAATCAAACTAGTGCAGATTATCCCCGAAATACGTCTCTCCATGAATTATTTGAGCAGCAAGTTGAGCGATCGCCTAATGCCATAGCCATAATTAATCAGTCAGAACAGCTTACCTATGAGCAACTCAATCAGCAGGTCAATCAGCTTGCTCATTATTTACGCAAACAAGGTATCACAAAAGAAACGCTCGTCGCCATTTGTCTAGAACGTGACCTAGAAATGGTTGTGGGAATTCTAGCTATCCTCAAAGCTGGCGGTGCATACCTTCCCCTTGATCCAAGTTATCCAATTGAGCGCTTGAGCTTTATGCTCTCTGATTCTCAAGCGTCATTGGTCATTAGTCATTCGTCATTGGCTAATAGCTTTAGACAAATGACTTTTGACCAAGAACAAGTGAGGCTCATTTATATAGACAATGAATGGGAAATTATTAACCAAGAGAGTCAACAGAACCCTATTAGCATTTATTCAGGCGATCATCTCGCCTATATTATCTACACTTCTGGCTCTACTGGAACTCCTAAAGGTGTGCTGGGAACTCATCGCGGTACAGTGAATGGCTTGTACTGGTTATGGAAAACCTATCCTTTCACACAACAGGAGGTTTGTTGTCAGAAAACAGCTATAAGCTTTGTAGATTCAGTGTGGGAGATTTTTGCTCCCCTACTCCAGGGAATTCCGACTGTAATTATCCCGGATGCAATTGTCAAAGACCCACAACTGTTTATAGAAACTCTGGCACACCATAAAGTTACGCGTATTGTACTTGTCCCTTCACTGCTACGCTTACTATTAGATACTTACAGCCATCTTGCTAAGAATCTATCGCATCTCAAACTCTGGATCACAAGTGGAGAGGTGTTGTCTGTTAACTTAGCCAAAACTTTCCGAGAATTGCTACCTGAAGCAAAACTGATCAACCTTTACGGCTCATCGGAAGTTTCTGCCAATGTTACTTACTGTGATCTGAGTTTGTTACCAGATCAACTAACCACGATTCCCATTGGTCGTTCCATTGACAATACTCTAGTCTATGTGTTGAATAGCCGTTTGCAACCAACTCCTGTAGGAGTTGTGGGTGAACTCTATATTGGTGGTGATGGATTGGCAAAAGGTTATCTGCATCGTCCGGAGTTAACTCAAGAAAGATTTATAGATAACCCCTTTGTCCCAGGAAGCAAACTTTATAAAACTGGTGACTTGGTACGTTATCTCAACGATGGCAATCTTGAGTATCTTGGTCGTTGCGATCGCCAGGTAAAAATTCGAGGTTTCCGGGTTGAATTAGGAGAAATTGAGGCAGCGATCGCCAAACATCCATCTATCCGGGAGTCTGTTGTCATCGCCCAGGATCATAATCCAAAAGATCAGCGTTTCATAGCTTATGTAGTTACCAAGCAAGACATTGAGATACCACAACTGAGCAACTATTTACAAGAAAAGTTGCCCAATTATATGGTTCCGTCTGCCTTGGTAATTTTGGATGCACTACCGTTAACACCGAATGGCAAAGTAGACAAACTAGCCCTTCCTACAGACGATGTTATCCGATCTCAGGCGATCGCATCTTTTGTTGCTCCTCGGAATTTTACGGAATTGACTTTGGTGAAAATTTGGGAAAATCTCTTGAATACTAGTCCGATTGGAGCCACAGATAACTTCTTTGATTTGGGCGGTCACTCATTTTTAGCTGTGCGACTAATGGCTCAAATTTATGATCAATTTGGTCACAATCTTCCTCTGTCTACTCTTTTTGAAAATCCCACAATTGAAAAACTAGCTGCAATTGTTAATCAGCCATTCTATGAGAACTCCGGTTCTCACTTAGTAGCAATCCAGTCTTCTGGTAACAAGATTCCTTTCTTCTGTATGCATGGCGCTGGTGGAGGTATTCGTAACTACTTTAATTTGTCCAGAAGACTTGGTGAGGACTATCCATTTTATGCCTTGGAAGATAACCCTGACCAAGACGAACCTGAAATTATTTCAGTAGAGGAGACAGCAACTCGCTACCTCGAAGAAATTCGTCAGGTACAACCCCATGGTCCTTATCTTTTAGGAGGTTTTTGTTACGGTGGTGTGCTTGCCTTTGAAATGGCACAACAATTGCAAAGGCAGGGTCAAACAGTAGGTTTGCTAGTTGTCATCGACGCTATATTACCGGAAACTGGGGTTAAACCCGGAGAAGATGACGATGCAAAATTCTTACTCCGCATGGCTGAATCGATCAAAACTAACAATAACATCGACTTTTCTGTTGGTTTTGATGAACTTCGAGGTTTACCACTGAATGAGCAACTTCATTTAGTAAATAAAAAAGCAAACTTCATTTTTAGTGATACAGAGATTAAGGATTTTCTCCGCTATTACAAGCTTTTCAAATCTCATGTTCAAGCGATGCGAGATTATGTTCCGCAGGTTTATCCTGACTCCATGACTTTATTTCGAGCTAAGGAGGAAATTGTGCATGATTTTGAAAGTGCAGAATTTAATACTAGTGATCCTTGGCTAGGTTGGGGTAAATATTCTCGCCAACCTATACAGGTTATTGAAGTTCCAGGGGATCATTTCTCGATGTTTGTTGAACCTCATATTCAGGAATTAGCCAAACAGCTAAGAATTTGCATTGATCATGCTTTGTTTAATATTGCCAATCACTAATAAGACGTTTGTGAAAGTTTGTACACAACTAAACATGAACTACACCCGTGTTCAAGTTATACCCCCACAGGCGTTAGCGTAGCTCCTCCGTAAGCAGGCTCGCCCATAAGCAGGGAATAAATTAAACGAACACCGATGCACACTGATTAACACCGATGGATTATGAGTTTGCTGTTAAGTTAATCCCCGATTGCCATTTTCAAGATATACCAATGAAACTGCCCCCAGGACCTAAAACCCCCAGTTGGCTGCTAAATCTGCAATTCGAGGCTAACCCCTTTGGGTATATGGATAATATTTACAGACGCTATGGTGATATTGTCATGATAATGTCTGATTCTACACCAGTAGTCTATGTCAGTAATTCTTTAGGAATAAAGCAGATTTTCTCTAATACCAAAGAGATCTCAGCTAGGGGTGCGTTGAATCAAGATTTTGCTTTAATGACAGGTCAGCAAGGAATACTTCAATTGGATGGCTTGCGCCACAAACATCGGCGCAAACTATTAATGCCTGCTTTTCACGGTGCTAGGATGCAAGCCTACGGGCGACGTATCTGTGAACTGACAGACAAAATCATGAATCAGCAGGCGATCGCGAAACCTTTTGTTGCCTACCGTACCATAGAAGATATTACTCTGCGGGTGGCTATAGAAGTTGTTTTGGGGTTAGAGGAGGGAGAGCTTTACAATAAGATAAAACTTTTATTCGTTTCTATAGTCAGATATCCCCAATCTCCTTTATATGAGTTCGTGACAAAACTTCCCTGGGGACGACGGGATTTAGGTCGGTGGAGTCCAAGGGGATATATGCTGCACCTACGGCAAGAACTTTTTGATTTACTGTATGCAGAAGTAAAAAAACGCCGTGAACAAGCAGATCCTTCACGCACAAGCATTCTCAGTGATCTCATATTTGCCTGTGATGAAACAGGCACAGTTATGAGCGATGAAGAAGTACGCGACCTGCTACTTTCGCCCGTATTTGCTGCTCAGGATGCTTCTGCTACTGCGATCGCTTGGTCATTATACTGGATTCATCGACTGCCGGAAGTTCGCGATCGACTGCTGCGGGAACTCGATAGCCTTGGTGAATCAAAAGATCCCATGAGCATTATTGAGCTACCCTACCTCGATGCTGTCTGTAATGAAGCTCTAAGAATTTACCCAACTCAATTATTTACATTTCCCAGGTTAGTAGAGTCACCAGTTGAGGTCATGGGCTATGAGTTGAGTCCAGGTACAGTGTTAATTGGCAATATTTATTTAACTCATCAACAAGAAAATTTATACCCAGAGCCTAAGCAATTTCGACCAGAGCGTTTTCTGAAACAACAATTCTCTCCTTATGAATTTCTTCCCTTTGGCGGCGGTTCTCGTGTTTGTATCGGGGCAACTTTTGCTCTGTTTGAAATGAAACTTGTCTTGGCAACGATTCTTTCACGCTATCAATTAACACTGGTTAGTAAACGACCAGAACGACCCAAGTATGGAAATTTAATTTGTTACCCTGCCAGTGGAGTCAAGATGGTCATGCATGGTCGGCGTCAGCACCAAGGACAATCACAATCATTTGTTGTTGGTTCAGTGTAGCTCTAGAGTTAGTTTTTATATCCATTCATCATAGAGGTAAGGAATATGGTTCAAAGTAAGAAAGGCGCTGTAGTAATTACAGGAACATCCACAGGTCTGGGTCGAGCAACCGCACTCAAGCTTGCCGAAAAAGGCTACTGCGTCTTCGCTGGTGTCCGTACAGAAAAAGATGCTGAATCGCTAAAACAATCTGCATCTGGTGATTTAACACCAATCATCATGGATATCACAAAAGCAGATCAAATTCAATCCGCTTCACAATTTGTCTCACTAGCCGTTGGCGACGAAGGACTCATCGGACTAATTAATAACGCAGTTGCAGCAGTAGATGGCCCATTAGAATGTGTAGCAATAGATGATGCAAGATGGCAATTTGAAGTCAATGTTATCGGTCAAATCGCAGTCACACAAGCATTTTTGCCAATGATCCGCAAAGCCAAAGGCCGAATCATCAACATTAGTGCGATTTGCGGCAGATTGGCTCTACCCTATAGAGGACTCTTATCTGCTTCCAAATTTGCACTGGAGGCAATCACAGATTCATTGCGAATGGAATTACGTTCTAGCGGCATTGAAGTTCTTTCTATCTTACCAGGGGCAATAGTCACCCCAGAACAGGCTGACAAAGTAGAGGCAGGCTATCAAAAAACACTAGCAAATATGTCACCCGAAGCTAAAGCTATATATGGTAAAAATTACAGAATATATATGCAACGAGCAGTAGAGGGAAATCGCAACACAGGTTTATCAGTTGAAAAAGTGACAAATGTCATTTTAGAAGCCCTAGAAACTCCCAAACCGAAAAGACAATATTTCGTCGCAGAATCACCTTGGCAACTTAAGCTAAAAGCATTGTATAAAAGATTGCTTCCTCACCAGTATTTTTACGACATATTTTATTTTGATAATCTGCGAAAAGCATTGGGATTGGATTAACGGCATTCACGCAGCATCCCAAATGTTTAAGTTTATTTACTCTCTCTACTCGAAAACTTCCTTCGCGTCCTTTGCGTCTTTGCGGTTCATTCCTCATCCCTACTTCGTATAACCACAATAAACATGCAAACTCAACTCCTCACCACAGACTGTCGTTTTTGCTCACAAATTTCTAAAGCTAATGGATACGCAGCGTCTGATGGTAGTGTGTCAAGTGCTTATGAAGCCAGAGTAGAAGCTTGTGGTAAGGTTATGAGTGCATTCAACTCAGCCAAACAGATGCAGTTAGAAGTTGTGAAGCAATATTGTGTTAGCGCTTTAGTCAAGGTTGAGTAAACAGTAAAAATGACTCTACAAAAACAATCTCAAGTCACAAACGAAATCCTGCAAGGCAATATCTTTAAGCTGATGTTTAAGTTATCAATTCCTAGTATTCTGGGAATATTGATGCTGAGCTTAAACACTTTTTTTGATGCTTTATTTGCAGGTCAATTTATTGGTACAAATGCCCTGGCAGGTATTTCACTGGCATTACCACTCACAGGTATAGTAGATGGATTTGCTCTTTTAATTGGAGTAGGGTCTGCTTCTGTTCTCAGTCGAGCGATTGGTGCTGGAGATATTAAAACTCAGTCCAAATTATTTGGCAATTTGATGCTAATGGGTATTGTGGTTTCCTTTTTTATCACAATTCTTGGTTATATTTTTGGCGAAGAATTAATTGTATTCATGGGGGGAAGTGGCGAAGTTACTGCTGCTGGCACAGAATATTTTAAAATTTATATACTAGGTTCAATCTTTTATATCCTAGCGTTATCTTCTAGCGAGATTATTAAGGCAGAAGGAAAAATCAGACTAGCAACCGGATTTGAACTGACTTTTGTCCTGATTAACATCATCTTAAATTCTATATTTATTACTGTCTTTAATTGGGATATTGCGGGAATCGCGATCGCTACAGTTATTGCGATGGTTTTTTATAGTATTTTCAACTTCACTTATTTTTTTTCTGGTAAAAGTTCTACCCCGATTAATCTCAAAAACTTAGCTATAGCAATAGATTTACTACCTGCAATATTTTCCGTAGGAATATCATCGCTACTTTTCCCAATCATGGGGTTTGTTCAAAATTTTGTGGTTTATCAATCAATTTCTTATTATGGAACAAATAACGATATTGCCTTTTTCGGAGCCACAGTCAGATTAACTTCATTTTTCCTCATTCCCTTATACGGAATTGCACAAGCCTTGCAACCAATAATCGGTATAAATTATGGAGCTAAAAATTATCATCGACTCAAGAAAGCCTACCTAACTTTTGCTACAATGGGTGTGATTTTATTAATATTAATTTGGCTGCCTTTACAGTTATCACCAGAAACATTTCTTTGGTTACTTTTACCAGATGTGATTTTTACAAAAAATGACATATTCAATTTTAGAATTCTCAGTTTATTAATACCAATATGGCCTTTAGCAATTTTTGGTAATACCCTCTTTCAATCTATAGGTAAAGGTAAAATTGTCGTTACAGTAATTTTATTAAGGAGTCTACTTTTATTTTTGCCATTTGTACTCCTTATGTCAAAAATATTAGGTTTAATTGGTATATACTATGGCATATTCTTGACAGAGTTTTTAGTTGGAATAATTGCTTTGATATTAATATGTATAGAATTTAGAGGTTTCAGTCAAATAACAAATGAAAAATTAAGTTTATAAATTTTGAATAGTATTGCAGATATTGACCTAGCAACTTTAGAAGGTAAGGGATACCTGGAACCAGTGGAAGGGTGAAAGCTCTGGTCTTAGGAATTGCAGTTTAGCGATAACAGGAGAAAAATTATGTACCAAGACGACAAAGAAGACACAACCATTTACAAAGTCGTAGTCAATCACGAAGAACAGTATTCCATTTGGCCAAGCGATCGCGAAAATCCCCTTGGTTGGACAAATGTTGGTAAAAGTGGTTCCAAACAAGAATGTCTAGATTACATCAAAGAAGTCTGGACTGACATGAGACCGCTTAGTCTCCGGCAAAAGATGGCAGAATCTGAACGTAACATTTAGTACTTGATCAATTTCAATAAGCTTCTTAGAAATGGAGATTTCCTTATGGTAGCCTCGTCTGTTTCTCAGGCACGGGTATGGTTTATCACTGGTAGCTCAAGGGGTTTGGGTCGAGTGTTGGCAGAAACATTGCTTGAGCGAGGTGAAAGAGTGGTTCTCACCGCACGGAACCCACAGCAGGTAGAAGATTTAGTAGCAAAGTATCCAGGTTGTGCATTAGCAGTGCAACTTGATGTCACGAAACCTGAACAGGTGCGAGAAGCCGTAAAACAAGCAATTGCCAATTTTGGACGCATTGATGTACTCGTCAACAATGCCGGATATTCAACTGTGGGGACAATAGAAGAAGTTAGTGATGACGCAGTTCGCCATCTGTTTGAAGCAAACTTTTTTGGTGTCTTAGAAATGCTGCGAGCAGTGCTACCTCATATGCGACAGCAACGCAGTGGACACATCCTCAATATTTCATCAATGCTTTGTTTTGCAGCTAGTGCTACCAATGGATTTTATTCTAGTAGCAAACTTGCACTAGAAGGAATTTCCGGAGCATTAGCTAATGAAGTTGCACCCTTTGGTATCAAAGTCACCATAGTTGAACCTGGTGCATTCCGTACAGATTTTATCACGCGTTCTGTTGTCGTAACTGACACCCACATTGAGGACTATAAGGCATCAATTGGTGATATACGTCAGCAGTTGCGGAATGCCGATCACGATAAACTCGGTGATCCTAAGAAAGCATCACTGGCAATGATTCAAGTAGTTGATAGCGATAATCCACCAATGAGATTGGCACTAGGAGCAGATGCAGTCGATCTTATTGATGGCGCATTGGAGTTTATTAAAGCAGAACTAGATGCTTGGAAAGAAGTAGCTGTAAATACTGCCTTTAAAGAAATGAGGACTTACGCAAAAACCCTCTAAAAGCCTCTTTCCTTTGCGTTCTTTGCGTCCTTTGCGGTTCATTTTACCGTGACCACTGCGTAAGTCCTAGAAATTTTAGTGGGGGGAAAAACCTAAGTTGCTGGTAGTTCGCCAAGCTAGATTTAAGCACAATGAAGCTAGACGTTCTCATGATTAATACCGTTTACATAAATTATTTGATAGTAAATAAACACAGTCTAAATTAAATTTATTTTCAAATAAAAATTAAAAGACAAAAGCGATCGCTACTAGATGCCCATCTGGATGCGATCGCTTAAACTGTTTACTACAGATAAATATAGTAACATGGTTATTGAAATTTAAGCAATCAATGTAGATGCTAACTTCAATAATTTAAAAAGAGTTTTTTTGTCAATTTTATGAATAGTAAATGTGACATGATACACCCCTTTTCCTTACTATAAAATAACAAATATTCTATCTTTAACCGAATCTGCCGCTAACATAATCTCGTGTGTCTTCCTGCTTAGGATTTTTGAAAATTACCTCTGTTGAACTATATTCGACTAAATATCCACTTTTGCTACCTGTTTCTGTGGCTTGTGCATTAAAAAACGCTGTCTTGTCCGAGACTCGCGCAGCCTGCTGCATATTATGGGTAACGATAATAATGGTGTATTGTTGCTTCAGTTCTTGAAGCAATTCTTCAACCCGCAAAGTTGAAATTGGATCAAGAGCAGAGCAAGGTTCATCCATCAGTAACACTTCTGGTTCAATTGCTAAAGCACGAGCAATACATAGGCGCTGTTGCTGTCCACCAGATAGAGATAGACCGCTTTGCTTGAGTTTATCTTTAACTTCGTTCCATAAAGCAGCTTGCCGCAAACTCCGCTCTACTAATTCATCCATGTCACCGCGATAACCATTTACTCTTGCTCCAAAAGCAATATTTTCATAAATTGATTTTGGGAAAGGATTAGGTTTTTGAAATACCATACCAACTCGACGGCGTAGAGCTATTGAGTCCATTTTAGCTATATCTTTATCTTCAAAGGTAATTCTGCCCTCAATACGTGCGCCAGGAATTAAATCATTCAAGCGGTTAAAGCATCGTAGTACAGTGCTTTTACCACAACCAGAAGGGCCAATAAAAGCTGTGATTTTGTTTCTGCTAATATCTAGATTAACATCACGAACCGCCTTGAAATTACCATAGAAAACAGATAATTGTTCAGCTCGCAATATATATTCAGAAGTAGCTATTTTTGAGTTGATTACCATCTGCAATTTTCACCAAATCGACAGTATTAATTAAGGTTTGCTCGAAGTGCCACAGTTGATTGTAGGTTAAGTTATCCGCGTGCCTTCTGAAATTTATTACGTAATACAATCGCTGTTGTATTCATAAGTAGCAGCAAAATCATCAAAACAATAATTGCAGCAGCAGCATTAGTATGAAATTCTGGCTGAGGACGGGAAACCCAGTTATAAATTTGAATTGGTAATGCTGTAAATGGACTTTGCAAACCTTTTAAAGAAAGTTCAGGAACAAAAGCAATGAAAGTCAAAGCTCCAATTGTAATTAGAGAAGCAGTTTCACCAATTGCTCGTGAAAGGGCTAAAATTGTGCCAGTGAGAATTCCTGGTAAAGCGAGGGGAAAAACTTGTATTCTGATTACCTGCCATTTAGTTGCACCCAACGCATAACCTGCTTGTCTGATACTATCAGGAACAGTACGCAGTGCTTCACGAGTAGCAATAATAATAACTGGTAAAATCAACAAACTAAGTGTTAATGCACCTGCTAGTACACTACGTCCATTAGTTATGGGAAACATCCACCGGACAAAAAGTTGCAAACCTAGCAAGCCATAGATAATTGATGGTACTGCGGCTAAATTGGCAATATTAATGTCTACAAACCGAGTTAACCAATTGTCAGATGCGTATTCTTCTAAATATATTCCCGCCCCTACTCCTAAAGGAAAAGAGACTAAAGCAACTGTAATTAGTAACCAAATACTACCTACTAGAGGGGACAGTATTCCAGCAGCAGACGGATTGCGAGAAGGATAACTAGTAATGAAAGACCAATTTAATCGAAAAAGCCCATCTCTAAACACAGTGATTAACAAAATTACTAGCATCACCAACCCGAAAAAAGTTGCTGTCCAAGCTGCAAATTCAAGAATTTTGTCGAGTCTGTAGCGATCAGAGAGAGAGGTATTAAAGTTTGGATTTGCTTCAGAATAATTTTGAAAAGCTTTGGGATTTTGCGCTGTCATTCATATTTCTCCCGGAAACGACGAACAAACCAGTAACTAAAAATATTTAAGGCTAGGGTAATGAGAAACAAAGTCATACCCACCGCAAAAATTGTGTTGTATGCTAGTGAACCCGCTGGTGTATCTCCTTGACTTACCTGGACAATGTAGGCTGTCATTGTTTGAACTGGTACTAGCGGATTGAAACCTAAGCGGGGATTTTGACCCGCAGCAATAGTCACAATCATAGTTTCACCAATGGCACGGGAAATAGATAATATAAAAGAAGCCACTATCCCAGATAAAGCTGCTGGTAATACTACTGAAACTATTGTTTCCCGCTTGGTTGCGCCTAATGCGTAGGAGCCATTCCTTAAACTTTGGGGAACTGCATAGATAGCATCTTCACTTAAGGAAGCCACTAGTGGAATAATCGAAATTCCCAACACTATCCCTGCACTCAAAGCATTGAATCCCTGTAGTCCAGGGATAAATGTTTGCAGAAATGGTGTGACTGTAAGTAGAGCAAAGTAACCAAAAACAACAGTGGGAACCCCAGCTAGAATTTCTAAAGCTGGCTTCAGCCATTTACGAAGTCCAGCAGGAGCATATTCACTCAAACAAACAGCGATTAATAAGCCAACAGGTAATGCGACTGCGATCGCAATTGCAGAAGTAAGCAGCGTGGCACTTAACAGTACCATAATTCCAAACTGCTGATTAGCGAATAGAGGTGTCCATTGCGTTTCCGTTAAAAATCGCCAAATAGGTACTTTTTCAAAAAATGAGACTGTCTCAAAAATCAGCGTTAAAACAATACCAATTGTTGTTGCTACTGAAATAAAAGCAAACGTTGCAAAAATTGCTTTTACTCCAGCTTCTACTAGCTTATTTAAGCTACGATTAGGCTGCCACAGGCTAGAATCTTTTGGCGTTGAAAGAGGATTGACACTCATTGTTAACACACCGCATAAACTCGAAGTTCCTTTGTCTTTATAAACTAATAAACAGAGTTAAAAGGCTGGCTAGTTTATTATTTGGATTACAGCATTTAGAAATTATTTGCTAACACTCCACAAGTGATAGCTCACAATAAGAATCTAAAATAACTGTTTCCCTAGCCTCTGTGCCTCTGTTTTATCAACAAAAAACTCTTATTTTTCTTTTTTGAGTAAATCTTTCAGGGTGACACCCACTGTAGAACCTTGACCTTCAAACACCGAACCTACTTTACCGTTGTTGAAACGCGCTTGAACTTCAGAAAGTATGTCCTGAGGTAAAGGTACATAGCCCACTTCTTTGACTAACTTTTGATTTGCTTCAGCTAAATGAAAATCAACAAATGCCTTGACTTCAGGACGAGTTGCGGCAGATTTTTTGACATAGATAA
This sequence comes from Fischerella major NIES-592, assembly GCF_001904645.1. NCBI lineage: Bacteria > Bacillati > Cyanobacteriota > Cyanophyceae > Nostocales > Hapalosiphonaceae > Fischerella > Fischerella major. The sequence goes on from NZ_MRCA01000021.1 coordinate 16,350, forward strand.
ACTCTGGACGAGATAGAGGCTGGTAGGTACCATCGGCTACCGTTTCTGCGCTGGGAAGAACACAACCTTTACCGTTATCAATAGCAACTAGTTTTAATTTTTCTTTGTTGTTTTCGTAATAAGCAAGCCCAAAGAAACCAATACCATTAGTATCTGAACTGATACCTTGTACTAAAGTGTTGTCATCTTCACTCGCGGTGTAATCACCCCGACTCTTGCCTTCGGCACCGACAATAGCTTTAGTAAAGAAATCATAAGTACCGGAGTCTGTACCTGCTCCATAAAGCCCTAATCGCTGGTCAGGGAAATCAGGACGAATTTGTCTCCAACTAGTAACTTTGCCCTGGGCTGCTGGTTCCCACATCTTTTTCAGTTCAGCAACTGTGAGACATTTGACAAAATTATTTTGTGGGTTAACTACAACTGACAGACCATCAAAAGCCACTGGTAATTCAATGTATTCAACATTATTTTTTTTACACAGTTCTACTTCTTCGGGCTTAATTGGACGGGAAGCATTGGAAATATCAGTTTCATTATTGCAGAACTTCTTGAAACCGCCACCTGTACCAGAGTTACCCACAGTGACTTGTACGCCAGGGTTGGCTTTTTGAAACTCTTCTGCCATTGCTTCAGAGATCGGGAAAACTGTACTGGAACCATCTACAGTGACTTTCCCAGATAGATTTGAACCGGCTGCTGTGTTTGCTGCTGGAGTTGCATTACCATTAGCTGCGGGATTTGAGTTGTTGGTAGCCTGATTATCGCCACAAGCACCGATAGCAATTGACAAGACGACCAAAGAAGCAACTAACTGTCCTTTTGAAGTGAACATAATAAATTTCGGCTACAAATTCTGAACTTAAGTTACGCTTGAATATTATCATCAAGGGATACTTAGGAAGTTAAGATAAGGTTAAGCAAAAGAAATTAACTAACAATAATTTTATTAAGAAATATTGTTCAATTATTAAACTTCAGTGAAATTTTTTGCACATGATAATCTTGGTGCAAATAAGTTCAAATATAAGCAAACATATCTGTAAAAGCTATTTTTTTAATCAATGTATTTTACATGTAGTATCAATGATACTTGAGAGATTTGGGTTAAAATTAGGTTAAGCCAAGGTTAAAAATAATAATTTACGTCTAATGTGAATTAACAAAGGCGCTAATAGATCATGGGAAATACTCAACAAACCAATGACCACCCAACCACCCATGAAAGATCCATCTGTGTTATCTGTGTTTATCGGTGTGTATCGGTGGTCGATTTCTAAAAAAACGTTTTTTACCAGGCGCAAGGAATATTGCGTCTCCATATTCAATTCACATCAGGCGTAATTTTATGGTTTTTTATCCAGTAAACATATAAAGTATCTGAGCAGATCACTTTGCTAAACCGCAAGAGCGACATATCTGTACATCTTTCATTTCATACTCGATGACATTTTCCACAGCATCCATTTGTAGTTGAGAGCAAGTTTGCAATAACTCTTTGAACTTTTGTCGCCTGCATTGTACTCGTGATTTGGCATTGCTGAATCAAGACATGAATTTACAATTCACGGATATGTAGAGACGTAGCAATGCTACGTCTCTACAANAAATGTATACAAACATAATTCATGACCAAATTCAGCAACGCCCGTGATTTCATTCCAGACACCGATATAGCTAATTCTTGGGCGATCGCTTGCTCAATATTTAAAAGCGATCCCGTACACCGAGAGCAAGTCGATCAATCGATTGCTAGTAATTCAATGTTGAGTGTACGTAAGGAATAGTTCAAGGTCGTAGTAGTGGTCATCACAGCACTCCTGTGTTGATGTTTACCTACATAGACGGCAGACTTTCAAAAAAGGACGCAAAGTTAGAGAATTTCTATTTTTGCTGCTATGGTAGAGATTTTTATTGTGCAATTTTTGTGCAAGTATTTTGTCACAATGTTTGTTCTACTTGCTACAGAATTTAAAATTACATTCATGTATCAATATCAACTAGCAGCCTGTTAGTCATAAACAACACTTCCATGAAAGTAAGAGGACGGTATTTTCTCCTGTCAAGCCTAGTAGCAGTTCTAGTCACATCCTGGGGATTTTTCCTCAATCCAGTACCAGCAATCCAGACACTATTAGCTCAAAAACCAGTAACACTAACTGTATCTGCGGCAGCTGACCTCAACTATGTGTTTAAAGAAATCGGTGCTTTATGGGAAAAAGAAACAGGAAACAAAGTCACCTTTAACTTTGGTTCTACAGGACAATTGGCTCAACAAATTGAACGAGGCGCACCAGTAGATTTATATGCGGCTGCTAATAAGTCATTTGTGGAAGACCTTGACAAAAAAGGGTTAATAGTATCCACAACTAAAGCTTTGTATGGCAGGGGACGGATTACTTTATGGACAAGAGAAGACAGTAAACTCAACCCCAAAGACATTAGAGAGTTAACCAAACCGGAATACAAGAGAGTAGCGATCGCCAATCCGGATCATGCTCCCTACGGTATCGCTGCCAGAGAAGCATTTCAGTCAGTAGGTATATGGGATGCAATCAAGCCGAAACTGGTGCTAGGCGAGAACATCCGCCAAACTCAACAATATGTGGAAACTGGCAACGTTGATGTCGGTATCGTGGCTTTATCTTTAAGCGTCAACAAACCTGGAAAATGGGAGCTAATTCCTGAAAACTTACATAAACCCATTGACCAAATGTTGGCTGTAGTCAAAAAGAGTAAGTATCAGACACAGGCTAAACAGTTTGCTCAATTTATTAACGGGCCAAAAGGCAGACCATTAATGAAAAAATATGGCTTTGTTTTACCTGGAGAGACGGTAAAGTAATGGATTGGTTTCCTTATATATTGTCATTGCAAGTCACCGCACTAGCTACAGTATTACTGTTAGTTTTTGGGCTGGGACTAGCAATTTTCTTAGCCCGTGTTCGTTTTCGAGGAGAACTAATCATCTCTACAGTGCTGAACTTGCCCTTGGTACTACCTCCCAGTGTGATTGGTTTCTACCTATTGTTAGCTTTAGGTCGAGGTAGCCCCATACTGGAATGGTTCGGTATAGATATTTTATTCACTTGGCAAGCAGCAGCGATCGCTAGTGCAGTAGTTGCGTTACCCCTAATTGTAGAAGCAGCTAGAGCCGCAATTTTAGATGTTAATCCCGAATTAGAAGCAGCAGCCCGTACCCTGGGAGACTCGGAAATCAAAGTATTATGGCGAGTTACTTTACCTTTGGCTCGTTCGGGAATTTTAGCAGGCTTTATCTTAGCAGTCGCCAGAGCTTTAGGTGAATTCGGTGCAACCTTAATGGTTGCAGGGAATATCCCCGGACGCACCCAAACCTTACCTTTGGCTATTTATGATGCTGTGCAGAACCAAGAGTATGGCAAGGCTAATTTGATGGTGCTGGTGATGACTTTTTGGGCATTTCTGTTGTTGTTGTGGGCGCGTAGGCTGGAACAGCGTAGACAAAAGCGTTTTACTGAGAAAATAATCAAAACTAAGGATGCAGCTTTTAGTAGACATTCACAAACAACTAGCCAGTTATCCTCTAGAAGTGAAATTTAATCTAGAGGGGCGAGTCCTGGGAATATTGGGGGGTTCTGGTTCTGGCAAAAGCATGACTTTGCGTTGTATTGCGGGGCTTGAAACTCCTAAGCGGGGTCGCATTGTCGTTAATGGAAGGGTTTTGTTTGACTCCAACAAACGAATTAATCTACCAATTCGCTTACGCCGTGTTGGTATTGTCTTTCAAAACTACGCTTTGTTTCCCCATTTGACAGTTGCCGAAAATATTACCTACGGTTTACAAGATTTGTCTGTTGCAGAACGCCAGCACCGCTTAAGAGAACAAATTACCAGATTACAACTTTCTGGTCTAGAGAACCGCTATCCACACCATTTATCTGGCGGACAACAGCAGCGCGTAGCTTTAGCGAGGGCTTTAGCAGTAGAACCAGAAGTGTTGTTGTTAGATGAACCTTTTTCGGCTCTCGATACCCACCTACGACACCAACTGCAAGAACAACTGATTGAGACACTGAGTAGCTATCAAGGAGTGACGCTATTTGTTACCCATAATTTAGAAGAAGCCTATGAGATTTGTGAACAACTGTTAGTGATGTCAGAAGGGCAGGCGATCGCTTACGATAAAAAACAATCGATTTTCGATCGTCCAGCTACTTACACAGTTGCTCAACTAACTGGTTGTAAAAACTTCTCTAAGACAAGAGCAATTTCCCCCACACAAGTAGAAGCCCAAGACTGGGGCTGTACTCTCAAAGTCATTGAACCAATTCCTGAATCATTGGCTTATGTCGGAATTCGCGCCCATCATCTCACCATTACCAATGATCCCAAAGCTGAAAATACCTTCCCCTGTTGGTTAGCTCACACACGGGAAACACCCCATAGAATGACACTTTACCTGAAGCTAAATCATCCACCGACTCAAGCCAACGATTACCACATCCAAGCCGAAGTATTTAAAGAAAAATGGTCAACTATCAAAGATCGTCCTTTCCCTTGGTATGTCAAGTTAGATCCAATGCGGTTATTTTTAATGCAATCATAAACACTTATTTTACTGCTGCCATTGCCCTCGCCGTCGTATCAGCAGTAGTAGCTGAGAAATTAAAACCATAACTGGTAACTCAATCAAGGGGCCAATGACTAAGACAAGAGCAATTAAAGGACGATGGGGAAATGCAGAAGCAGCAATTGCTAGGGACAGTGGGGAATTACGAGCCAAAGTGGTGCAGCTAAGACAAGCAACCTCTTGGTAGGAAAACTTTAAGTAACGTCCTATCAATTGACCTAAGACAAAATTAACCACGAAGAACAGAACAACAGGGATAAACAGTTGAAATATTAATTCTGGATGCTGTATGACTACCTTTCCTTGTGAAGCGAAGATAGTAGCGATCGCTAAATTAAGGCAGATTACTTGAAATATTGCCATCTTTGCAACCACTTGCTGAAAATAAACATCACCTTTCCATCTGAGGATTAATTGTCGGGAAATGGTTGCTACCAACAAAGGTAAAAATAATACCCAAAACAAACTATCAAAAAGTTGAATTATGTTGATCTCTACCAATGTCCCGGCAAAAATCAACAGATACACTGGTAGCAAAATAACTTGCAACACTAAATTTAGTGGCAGTAAAGCAGTTGCCAAAGCCACATCTCCACGGGCAACACCTGTAAAGACAAGATACCAATCAGTACAAGGTGTGACCATCAACATAATTAGCCCCACCCTGAAATCGGGGCTATCTTGCAAAAATAGATAACCATTAATCCAAGTGAAGATGGGAGTCCAGACAAAGTTAACCATCAGGCTTGTTGATGTCACTTTAAAATTCTGTAACCCTCTTCCCCAGCCCTTTAAAGGTATTGGTAGGAAAGTTGCATACAGCATCAAAGCCAATAACGGCACAATTATCTTTGGGGCTAAATTAGCAAACCATCCTATTTGAGCTAATGCCAATCCCACAAAAACTGAAAGCAGTACTAAAAATGGCTGTACCTTCTCAAATAATGGCATTAGTCTACTTTGGCGCTAATTACAGCTAATAGTAAAAAGATATCACTGAATCACAGCTACAACCTCTTAAAAATTAGCACACTTAACAACGTAGTAACTATGGCACAGGGTACATCTAATAAATCAGCTCTCAAATTTGTGGTGATGTTAGGTATAGTTAGCCTCTGTGCTGATGCTACCTACGAAGGTGCAAGAAGCATTACAGGTGCGTATTTAGGAGTTTTAGGGGCTAGTGGTTTTGTAGTCGGGCTAGTAGCAGGTTTAGGAGAATTAATCGGCTATTGTTTTCGTCTTTTCATTGGCTATCTCAGCGACAAAACCCGCAAATATTGGCGAATTACCACCATTGGTTATGCACTCAATACGGCAGTTGTACCACTCTTAGCCTTAGCAGGAAGTTGGCAAGTCGCTGCGGCATTGATGATTGGTGAACGCACTGGTAAAGCAATTCGCACTCCACCTAGAGATGTGCTACTGTCCCACGCGGCTTTGAGACTGGGAGGCGGTTTTGGATTTGGGTTGCATGAAGCACTTGACCAAATCGGTGCAGTAGCGGGGCCATTGGCTGTGGCGACGGTGGTTTATCTTCACGGTGGATATCGGGGCGGTTTTGCAATTCTTATCGTACCTGCTGTAGTTGGGATGATTGTGCTTTTGGTAGGGCAGAGAATTTACCCGAATCCCCGTGATTTTGAACACCAAATTCCTACATTAGCGGACAAAGGACTACCTCAAAGATTCTGGATTTATTTAGGGGCTGTAGCATTCCTGGCCGCAGGCTTTGCTGATTTTCCATTAATTGCTTATCACTTTCAAACTCAAGCGATCGCCACAGGCAATACAATTCCCCTACTATATGCTTTGGCAATGGGGGTTGATGGGATTGCCGCACTGATATTTGGACGTTTATTTGACCGCTTTGGCATATCTATCCTAATTTTTGCGGCTGTTTTGTCTTCAATGTTTGCACCCTTAGTCTTTTTCGGCAACATCAATTTAGCAATATTGGGAATGGTCTTGTGGGGGATAGGGATGGGAGCGCAAGAATCAATTTTGAAAGCAGCAGTGGCAGCAATGGTGCCAATTGAAAAACGTGGCTCTGCTTTTGGCATATTTAACACAGGCTATGGTGTGTCTTGGTTTTTAGGTAGTGCTTTGATGGGAATTTTATACGATAGGTCAGTGAGTACTCTAATTCTTTTTTCAGTCATCATTCAGCTTGCTGCCATTCCGATTCTGCTGCTTGTTAATAGGAGTGGATCGAGAAATTAAAAGCATGGCTAAGGTTTGCGTATAAAAGTTAACCATTATCTTGCTTTTTTAGCATTGTATTTAGTACTGGGATCGCTAGTATAAATTGGGAATCAGAATCAGCGATCGCGTAGCGACTCCCCTAGAGTATTGCTTTCGTTAACTCGATTAAAAATCGAAATTTTACCTAAAATACTAGTTTTATTTACCCTGATTATATAATTTCAAAAAGACAATAACCAAGATGTGGTGAAACAAGAAGTTCTTCGTAATAACTTAAAACAAATTAGAACCCGCTTGGGTATGAGCCAACAGGATTTGGCTAACTTGGCTGGTGTGACTCGTCAAACTATTAGCGGCGTAGAGTCAGGACAATATGCTCCCTCAACCACAATTTCCTTACGTTTAGCGAAGGCTCTTGGTTGTCACATTGAAGATTTATTTTGGCTCGAAGAAGATTTACCAGAAATTACTGCTATCCCTGCCAAAAATTTACCAGTAGGCCAAGGTTTGCGTGTACTATTAGCACGAGTAGGTGGGCAATGGGTAGCTCATCCTCTAATTGGTAAAGATGCCTTTCGTAGTGAAATGATTCCTTCGGATGGTGAGGGAAATCGTCTCCCACATACAGATACGGTGTTAGTTAAACTACTAGATGAACCACAGAAATTACTGAATACGGTAGTTTTAGCTGGTTGTTCCCCTGCACTATCCTTATGGGCAAGAGCCGCAGAACGTTGGCATCCAGAACTGAGAGTACATCTAACTTTTGCCAATAGTATGGCAGCTTTAGAACGCTTATGTCGCGGTGAGGTTCACATTGCAGGAATGCACTTGTATTGTTCAAAAAATCAAGAACATAATACACCCTTTGTGCGTCGTATCTTAAAAAATCAAACAGCAGTTTTAATTAATTTGGGGATTTGGGAAGAAGGTCTTTTAGTGCAGCCAGGAAATCCCAAGAATTTAAAAACCGTAGCTGATTTAGCACAACCTGGAGTCACCATCGTTAATCGCGATCAAGGTTCCGGTAGCCGAGAGTTGTTAGAAAGGAAACTTCAGCAAGAAAAAATATCGTTTACTGCTGTACAAGGATTTGATCAAGTTGTTAGTGGACATCAAGATGTAGCATTGGCTGTAGCTACAGGAAAGGCAGATGCAGGGGTAAGTTCAGCATCTTTAGCCACTGCTTTTGGATTGGATTTTATTCCCTTACATCAGTCACGATATGACTTAGTAATTCTCAAGCAATATTTGGAAGAAGCACCTGTACAACGATTACTCGGTACTTTGGGACATCGACAGGTGATTTCACAACTGCAAGCACTTGGTGGTTATGATACCAGCTTGACGGGGGAGGTAGTGGCGACAGTAGAGGCTGGTAGTAACGGTAAGCACAATTAGCAAGATACATTTAACTATGGCACAGGGTACATCGAAATCTGCTATCAAATTTGTGTTGATTGCCTATCACGTTCAAACAAATGCGATCGCTACAGGAAACACAATTCCCTTATTGTATGCTTCAACGCCCTAGTTGTATTTTCAGCCCCCTGAGTAAGCCTTGAACTAAAGTTCGATCCTCATAGCCCAAGTCCGTTAAAACGGACTCAAAAGATGAACGCACCCTTAGTAATTAGTAACTTGACGGGAGCAAGCTTATGTTTACAATTTCTCAAGAGAGGAATTTTTCACAAGGAAATACTACCCGTCATCAAAGTTTCTCCTGTTGGTTGGGGAATTCTTTTAACTATTAACAGCTTTGAAAGTTATTTTGGTCTGGTTTTTCCGATTAATTGATGTCATGACCTTGATTTTTACTACTACATATCAACCTTTTCTAGAACGACTCACGTATTGACCGTGAATATTCACGATATAAGGAATCAGGTAGGTTACACCCGCAGAAATCCAGCGATCACGATTCATTTGACCTTTAATCAGTGCCGAACCATGATTAATGATAAATAGGATAGAACCAACCACAACAGATACTTTTAGTGCTGTCGGCATCATGTCTTGATTAAAAAGACATAAGCCAAATTCCTTGAAAGTTTTCATGCACTTCATAGGTCGGCTTGCTTTCATAGCTTGTATAAACCAAGAAAACTATAATAATTTATTCCCCGGTAAAGCCAGGGAATAACACTTTTTAACAACTAAATCTTCAGTAAACCTCTCATAATTAATGGCACAGACCACTAGTGGTCTATCGCATTAATTCTGAGGGGTTAAATTAAAAAACCGCGAAGACGCAAAGAGCGCGAAGAAAGAGAATTAGTTTACCCTTTAAAATCAATGCGATAGACTACTAGCTGGGTTTAAAACCTCTGCTTCTACCTTGAATCTTGAATAGGTAGGGGTTTGAATACCCTACTTATTCGGCTTTTTAAGTTTATTCAACTGAATTTTATTGAGGTACAAGTAAAGCTCAGTCGCAAACTAAAGAGGCTGTTAACTATCACCTAACACTAGCCATCTTGGCAGTATCATACTGATCCAACATAGTGACACCCTCGCAAAATGCACTCATCTGGAGATAATTCTTGACATGCTCAGCCGCACCAACTATATAGAATTCAACATCGGCACCCAGCTTTTACTTGTTGAAAATGAGCGATCGCAGTCCAGCGCTAGATATGCATTTCAGATTTTCTAGCATCAAGACAATGCGTTTGACTGACTGGCTGGTTGCTTTCTTTAATTCATCCTCAAAAAGTGGCACAGCAGCTGCATCCATTAACCCACTTGCGGTATATCTCTTCCCCTTAGGATCACTTCAATGCCAGCCTTATGTAGGGCCTTAACCATAATTTTTGCAGCCTAAGGAGGGAGACCTAGTAAACCCGCCAGCATGTAACTCATAAATGATCGTATCACTCATTGGTCGGTTGAGGGGGCGATCGCCTTCCCAGTCATAATCCGAGATGTCAATGACTACACTACGCATTGAGCTGGCTAGGTTGTCTTTTGTTCCCAAAGCATCTATGCGGTTCCAAAGAGCATTGCTGTTTCCCTTGGAGTAGGGATCGATCAGTACCTTGTTCTTGTTGAAGCGGTGTCCTGCGCCGTGTAAATCCTGAGGGCCGTCTACTCTATACGCATAAAAAGTACCTGGTGTCAACCGTTTCACAAAGATATGCCAGAAATGAAAGGTTTTATTTATTGTTGGGTTCAATTGGATAATCTGGATCGGTTCCGCGTCATCATGCTTATCAAACAACAACAGTTCCACAGATGTGGCATGTTCTGAAAAGATTGCGAAATTTACCCCGTCTTTGTACGGCGTTGCACCCAAAGGATGTTGGCTTCCTCTTTCTACTTGGTACTTAGCTGTTACTGGCTCAAGTTGATATAGCGATCGGCATCCATGAACCCTCGATACTCAGTTTCGTCAAAGTGAGCTTCAATCAGTAGACCGAAAAGTTCTGTGATTGCTATGAAGGGGTGACTTGTTTAAGCTTATTTTGAACCTAAAAACCGTATTGTTGAATACAGTTTTTTGACAACTCACTTCATGTTGTCTCATAAATAAATTTATTTCTTGGCGCACGAAAGAAGAAGCAAAAATTATTGATTTAGTTTAAATTCATCAAACTTAATTACCTCTCCATCTAGCTTGCGCGTATCAAAACGATAGCTACTCACCGTTCCCGTACCTGTATCGAAGATACTAAACACTGTTATGTCATTACTGGCAATGTAAGGCATGGGTTGACCATCTTCATCTAAAATAGGTGCAATTGTAGGTGTGAGTGGTACTAACCCATAAGGATCACCACTTGCTACATAATCCTGACTTTCCCAAGGTGGTAAATTCTTACGTTTTGTTTTACCGTACGCAGCGCCATAAGAGTTACCAACGTTGGAAGTTTCTAAAAAGTGCATCCCCGATGGACTGCAAAAGCGGTTCCATAAATGAGAATGACCAAAAAATACTAATTGCACCTCAGCTGCTTCTAATAATGGCAGCACATCACGAATAATGTAGTCTGCTTGTTTGGGGTACTCATAACGTACTGCTTGAATATTGCCAGTTTCATCCTGTTCAATCATTTGTACTGGATCAGTATAGGCAGGGATAATGTTATCACCTAGAGTATGAGGCGGATGATGCAGCATCACGATTTTATACTTGGCTTTTTTAAATTCAGGGCTGTTGAGTTCTTGCACTAACCAGTTGTACTGTTGACTTCCTTGAGCAATTGGTTCGTATATATGCTGACCATAACCCCACTCTTGGGGATTGTTTAATTCTGTTTCTGGTTCACCGTATTTTCCTTTATATTTACCTTCATTCGTGGTATAGCGCCACATATTGGTAGCATAAAGCACTACCAAACGCACATCACCAAAGGTAGTAGCATAGTAGGTTTTTCCGCCTTCTGGACTCTGCGGTAAAGTAAATATCTCTTCGTAGGTATCAGTATTAAAAGAATTGTCTTTGAGGGATTGCTCTCCGTATAATTTGAGCGCTGCTGCACGGGGAATAGTATCATTAAACTCTTCGTTCAAACTGCCTTTTTGAGCATAACGCCCCATGATTTCATGATTACCAATGCAAGTAAACATGGGTGCATGTTGAATAATTTGCCCGCCAGTGTAGCTTGTTTTTATACCGTTATGTTCTATTTCATATTTAGCACGACCTTGTAAACAGGGGAAAAATGCACCACCCCGATTATCATCAAACCATTCACTGGCGCGATCGGGAATATTCGCCAAATCACCAGCAAACCAAACTGCATCTACTCGTCCAACTGTTTCTACAACTTTTTGTAAATTTGCCGCAACCATTGGTTTGATTTGGTGATCGGAGGTAAGGAGAATTTTTAGTGGGGTGTTGGGTGTAGGTGTAGGTGCAAGAGTAAACACTTCACTACTGACACTTTGGTTATCTTCCCGTACACTTGTAATTTGATAAGGAATTCTTGTATTGGGAATTAAACCAGTTATTTCAGCTTCATGTCTCCAAATATGACGGTAAACAGGGTGTTGATAAATTTGTCCGTCTTGAGTTTGACTTCCTACTCTTGATTGTTGATCTTCACGAGTGCGGCTAAGTTTAGTAGTTGTGGCTAAAACTTTTGTGGCTAAATTTTTGCTGTAGGAAACTAGATGTTTGTTACCAGCAAACTCGGTAAACCATACTACTCTGACTGAATTTGGAGTTGGGAGTTGCAGAAATGGATCGGTAAGCAATTGGGGTGGTGAAGTCATACAGATTTTGGATCGGGGATTTTTACTTACAATCAATTATTAACCTGGGAAAAATCATATTTGAAAATCGACCACCGATGCACACAGATGCACACAGATGCACGCAGATAGATTTGCTAATTGCTGATTGGGGATTGGGAGTTATTAATTGCGCTCAAGCATTAATTATTTCATCATTGATGTTTCATTTACCAATATCTTCGTTCCACAGTTCGGGATTTTGTTGAATAAATTCACTCATCATTTTTTCGCATTCTTCTAAGTCTAAATCAACGACTTCGACGCCGCGAGATACCATAAATTCTTTTGCACCGGGGAATGTTCTGGATTCTGCGGCTACAACTTTTTTTATGCCAAATTGTACTACCGCACCGGCACACAAATAGCATGGCATTAAGGTTGAATAGAGTGTTGTACCTTTGTAATTGCCAATTCTACCTGCGTTACGCAGACAATCAATTTCGGCGTGGGTGACAGGATCGTTGTCTTGGACGCGCTTGTTATGTCCTCTGCCTACAATTTTGCCATCTTTGACAAGCACAGAACCAATGGGGATTCCACCTTCTTGTCTACCTTGTTTTGCTTCGTCAATGGCGGCTTTCATAAACTCATCCATTTATTTATTCTCCTGTTATGGCTAAACAACTTGTATTAATGGATCACGATGGCGGTGTAGATGACTACTTAGCAACTATGTTGTTGATGACTATGGATCATATCCAACTTCTTGGTGTTGTTGTCACTCCTGCTGATTGTTATGTACAACCTGCTGTTAGCGCTACACGTAAAATCCTGGATTTGATGGGTGGTACTCATATTCCCGTCGCAGAAAGCACTGTACGCGGTATCAATCCTTTCCCCTATCTCTATCGCCGTGATTCTTTTGTGGTAGATCATCTGCCGATTCTGAATCAAAGCGATCGCATTATTACACCTCTAGTTACCGAACCTGGTCAGGATTTTATGGTGAAAGTGTTGCGATCAGCACCAGAACCTGTGACGCTTATGGTAACTGGCCCACTAACGACAGTTGCAACAGCCTTAGACAAAGCACCAGATATTGAAGCCAAAATTCAAAAAATTGTCTGGATGGGAGGGGCGCTAAATGTCCCTGGTAATGTGGAAAAAAATTGGGAACCAGGACAAGATGGTTCCGCAGAATGGAATGTATACTGGGATCCTGTTTCCGCTGCACGGGTATGGCAAACTCAGATTGAAATTATTATGTGTCCTTTAGATTTGACTAATAATGTACCTGTGACATCTGAGATCGTACGAAAAATGGGACAACAACGCCACTATCCCATCTCCGATTTAGCTGGACAATGTTATGCACTGGTAATTCCCCAAGATTATTATTTTTGGGACGTACTAGCAACAGCTTATTTAGGTCGCCCAGAATTATATCAACTACGGCAGTGGGAAACTGAAATTGTTACTTCCGGTCCCAGTCAGGGACGTACAAAGATAGCATCTGGAGGTCGTAAAATTTACGCGATGGATAAGGTAGATAAAGAGGCTTTTTACGCTTATATTTTGCAACAATGGGCTAGATAGATTTTGCATTTTAGATTAATTATCTAATAATGAGCCTATTTCAAAGTTTGCATCAATAATGTCTAAAATATTTAGACAAATTCAAAAAATATTGGCGACAGATATCCCTCCCGTACTAAAGCGCACCCTCGCCAAAACTTCGTTTCAAAATCATTATGGGTGCGATCGCTGGACTTGTTAGGTGTGACAATAGTTATGACTTTTCTACCTTGGATCGCGCGTGGATTAGAAATGTTAATTCCCAAGAGTAAAAATGAGACTGAGTTCAATGCTGATAAAGCTTGAATAAGGATGTAGCAATAACCTAGAAAATTATGCTTGAGTGAATTAATGTGGTGAGAACAGTATATTTTGTATAAGTCGAACACAGATGCACACCGATGAACACTGATAGACACTGATAGATTATCCGTTTTGCATTTGGCGTCATCTGTTAGTGTTTGCTTATCGAGATATAAATGAAGTGTTGCTGGGTCAAACTTTAGTAAATCCAGAAATTCACATTTTACTAAAAATCCTGATACATATTGGATTTATTGTATGGGCGTACACCTGTATGCCCATACATATGTATTTGTATTTATCAAAAAATTGACATGATATTAAGAGTAGAAACTAATTTAAGAAATGGTATAACACTATCAATTGCCATATGAATATCTTGTGTTTGGTTTTCTCAATCTCAACAAACCGTTTGGTTGGACTTCTCACGACTGTGTAGCGAAGACGCGAAAACTTTTGCGCCTCAAGCGAGTCGGACATGCTGGTACTCTCGACCCAGCAGCAACAGGTGTGTTACCAATTGCACTTGGTAAAGCTACGCGTTTGTTACAGTATCTTCCTGGTGAAAAAGCTTATCAAGCAACAATTAGGCTTGGTGTACGTACGATAACTGATGATTTACAAGGAGAAATAATTGCAGAAAAATCAGTGACAAATGTAACTTTAGAAACGGTAAAAACTGCACTCCAAAAATTTCAAGGCAAAATTGAGCAAATTCCACCGAGTTACAGCGCTATACAAGTAGACGGAAAGCGTTTATACGAGTTAGCACGTAAGGGTGAGACGGTGGAAGTGCCAGTGCGAACAGTGGAAGTATTCAAGATAGAGATTTTAGATTGGCGAGAGGGGGAATTTCCGGAGGTGGATGTGGCGATCGCCTGTGGTACGGGAACATATATTAGAGCGATCGCTCGTGATTTGGGTACAGTATTAGAAACTGGCGGTACTCTCGCTGCTTTGCAACGCACCGCTAGCAGTGGGTTTCAATTAGCAGATAGCCTGACTTTTACAGATTTAGAAGCACAATTGCAAGCTGGAACTTTTCAACCCCTTCCCCCCGATGTAGCTTTGCAGCATTTAGCTTGTGTCAGTTTAAACGCACCAGCAGATCAAAAATGGTGTCAAGGTCAGAAGATCAGTTTTGAACATAATTCTTCACAAATATTGCGAGTTTACTCAGAAGATGGACGCTTTTTAGGGATTGGACAAACAAAAGATGATGTTTTGATTCCTCTGCTTGTTTTGGTTTGATCATTCATATCTAGCTAAATTAAACTTTACAAAATATCCCAGTTTTGCACATGTCTTGGCTGATACCCTGGAAGTCTCTAAATGATATTGTAGGAACAGACTGTGGTTAATTAGATCTTATATTGTTGAACTTGTTTATTTCTCTACATAAGAAAATACGGTTGTATGTACAAGTGTCAGAGAAAGCAAGAGAAAACAATGATAAACCAATATAAATAAGAAATCGCGATCGCAGGTTTACTTGGAAATAAATGTTGGAGTGGTTTATTAAACACAGTACTTTTGATTTTGCCAGTTTTCAAAAGTAGGTTGTTTATTAAAACTTGAATAATAATCCTATATATCTATTCAGGATGAAGAATGAACTGGGAAGAAGGGTTAGAAATTTTAGATGGAGTTGTCTTTAACAAAATTAACAGACACTTAAAAGATGTAGAAATAATTATCCTTCAAGGATCATGGCAAGGACTAAGTTATGATGAAATTGCTACCAATGAAGGTTATGCAGCCAAATATCTCCGGCAGGATGTAGGTTTCAAATTGTGGAAGTTACTTTCAGAAGCATTAGGGGAAGAGGTTAGTAAAACTAATTTTCGCGCAGCGATTGAGCGTTATAACTTTAGGAATATCAATATTCTGTCAGCAGCAGTGCATGATGATAGTTACAGTACCATAAAAAATGAATTTACGCTAGAATACCCAGAAGGTTTAGTGCCACTGAATTCTGCATTTTATATACAGCGATTCTCCACAGGAGACGCTACGCGAACGCCAATAGAAGAACGTTGTTATGAAACGATTCTTCACGCTGGTTCTTTAATTCGGATTAAAGCTCCAAAACAAATGGGTAAAACATCTCTGCTTGAGAGAATTATCGCTCATTCAAATCAGAGAGGTTATCACACAGTACGTTTAAACTTATTGCAAGCAGACACAACAGTTTTTAGTAATTTGGATAAATTTTTGCGCTGCTTTTGTGCTTATGTGAGTCACAAACTAAAACTATCTACTTCATTCAATGAATCTTGGGATGAGTATAGGGGTAGCATTATTAATTGTACTACATATTTTGAAGATTATATTCTGAATCCAATCAATAATAATTTAGTTTTAGCATTAGATGAAGTAGATAGAGTTTTTCAATATGCTGACATTTCTCAAGGTTTTTTTGCCATGTTACGTAGTTGGCATGAAGAAGCGAAAACGGTAGAAATTTGGGAAAAATTACGATTAGCTGTAGTACATTCCACTGAAAACTATGGATCGTTGGATATCAATCAATCACCATTTAATGTTGGATTAGTAGTTGAATTGACGGAGTTTGCTCCAGAACAAATAGAAGACTTAGCCCAGCGTCATCAACTTGATTACAATCCAATCCAAATACAGCAATTAATGTCTATGTTTGGAGGACATCCATATTTAATTAGACTAGCACTTTATCACCTCGCGATTGGGAATATAACGCTGGAAAACTTATTACAAACTGCTCCCACAAATGCCGGAATTTACGAAGAACATTTACGGCGATTTTTGCATATTTTTCAAGTCAATTCCAGCCTAGCCGAGGCATTTATGCAAGTAGTAAAGGCAACGGAACCAGTTGATATAGAAACAATACAAGCATATCAGTTATATAGTATGGGATTAGTTAAAAGGGTTGGCGATAAATTAGTCCCACGCTGTCAGTTATATCAACAATATTTTCGGGAACACTTGAAGATATAGTATTTGATTGCTGGCTGGTAGATTGAATATTATTAATAATGTTTCATAAGCACAGGACTTACGCAACTGGCATAGTGCGATCGCTGCTTAATAGTACACAAGTATTAACTAAATCTGGTTCCGAAAGCTTTGTCAAAGCCGAAGAAGTCGCTCTTAAGGAAACACTGTTGAAATATTCATGAGAAAATAGATAGAGATTGTATTAGATAAATATTGCTTAGAATAATGAAATTTACTAAGCTTAATTACTGCTGCGGGTTGCCGTTTCTACCAACAGAACAGATTATGTCGCCACTAACGATTTATCTCAAAGTTCCACGAATGTTGTACAAGAGGTGTGTAAAATTCGTTGGAAAATCGAGGAGTTTCACCGAGAGATTAAACAACTAACAGGAATTGAATCTTGTCAATGTCGTAAAGCTAGGCTTCAAATAAATCATATTGCTTGTGCAATGTTAGTTTGGGTTAAGTTAAAGAATTTAGCCCATACCACTGGTCAAACTATTTATCAAATCAAGCGTAATTTGCTGTCTAATTATTTAATTGCTGCAACTAAAACGCCCAAGTATTCCTATGTGCTCGGTTTGATTTAAATTGTCCCCTGGTAGGGCTGCGCCCTGCCCACTATTTGTGCCAGTTTCGTAATTCCTGTCTGAAAGTCCCTTAACTACTTATTAGTGGGGATTCGTAGTTTTTGTATTAGGATTCCAGTCTGTTCGTCTGCCTACAACCATGCCAATTTTTTTGCCAACTTCTTTGCCTTTTGGTCCTAGAACTGTACTCCCAATCACTCCACCAATAACAGCTGTACCAGTTTCACCTAAGAAATCACAGGCTGTATTGCCTAACCAACTTCCTTTTTGCTGTTGAGAAGACAATGGTTTTACATTAGAAACAGTTGCAAAATTTTTCTGAGTGATCTGATTGACTTGCCGCACTGTATCCTCCCCAAGCTGCGCTCCAATAGTAAAACCAACTACACTGCCTACTTGAGTACCAACAATTGCGCCTGCTGGTCCCATTACTATCCCAGCTACAACTGCTCCAACTGTTCCTCCTACTGTTTCTCCAACAGTAGCTCCAATCAAGCTGCCTCCAAGTTCTTGCATCGCGGTTTTGGATGCAGGAGAGGGAATATTTTCTATGACTTCGGATACTGTCTGAGCAACAGCTTGACCTGCTTGGGAGGTAGCATTCCCAATCACTTCGCCAAAACCAGCAGTTGTTCCTGCTACCATTTTTCCAGTCAAGAAAGCAGCGCTGCCGATCACTTCACCCATATTGTTGGCTGTTGCAGACAAATATGCTAAACCAGGAGGTGTGACGCTATCAAGCACTTCTCCAACATTAGCAGAAGTTTCCAGAACTGTTTTTCCAGCTTGGTATGCCATGCCATTAATTGCTTCTGCCATACCAGCCGTAGTTTCAATCACAACTTTTCCCGCTTGGGATGCTGCATCGCTGATTGCTTGTCCGATTCCATTGGCAACTGTGGCAAAAAATCCTAAACGAGGAGCTTTGTGAGTCGAAATTCTAGCTAACTGAATACTGGAAGACTGAGAATAAACTTCGATTACCTTTGCTTTGACTTCAATGTCTAAGGATTGAGCTTTGATTCTTGTTTCACTTGACATGGAGATGACCTCAAAAAAATTGGGAGATTTAGCACTGTCTAAGGGTTTGGACAAGGGGTATAGGGGTTTAGGGGTATGGGGTGTAAGTAAAACCTACACCCTTATCCCCTTATGTAAGTTCTAAGGGTGAAAGTAGAATGCTGTGCCAACAACAGCATAGGTAATCAGAAGCAAAGCTCCTTCTAACCAATTAGATTTCCCATCGGTGCTGATGGAGTTGGTAACCAAGACTGCGATCGCCACTGCCAGTACTTCAAAGGGGTTGAAGTCCAAATTCATCGATTGCCCCATTAACTGACCCACCACGACTAAAACAGGAGCAATAAACATGGCTATTTGCAAACTCGATCCCATTGCCACTGCCACCGCCAAATCCATTTTGTTCTTCATTGCAAAGGTGGCAGTGGTGATATATTCCACTGCTCCTCCAAAAATAGGAATGAGAATGACGCCTGTAAAAAGGTCAGTTAGACCTAATGTAGAAATTGCTTCTTGTAGGCTTGCTACTAGAGTATCAGATACAAAGACCAGAACAATCGTGCAAATGAGCAGAATTCCTACTGACTTCCATAACCCAGTCTTATGTTTGTCAGATTCAACTGCATCTGGGTCAGTCTGTTCTAAATCTTTAAGTTGATAAATAGATTTGTGGGTTTTCATGGAAAAGACCAAGGTCAATCCATAGAAAAATAACAATAAGAAAGCAGCAACAATCGAAAAATGATTAATTGTTGCAGGTTGCAAGCCTGTGGAAGTGAAATTAATAGCAGTTGGTGAAAGCAGTACTACTAATGCTAAATTCAACGAAGAAGCGTTGATACGAGCAACAGTTGGTTGAAAGCTTTGCTCTTTAAACTGCAATCCTCCTAACAGAATTGCTGCTCCTAGTGCCAAAAGAAGATTGGCAACGATTGTACCTGTAATACTAGCTTTGACTACATCTACTAGTCCAGCTCGAAGTGCAACAATCGCGATGATTAACTCTGTAGCATTGCCAAAAGTAGAGTTCAGCAAACCCCCCAAGGATGGGCCGATAACTTCAGCGATCGCTTCTGTAGAGTCAGCAATAAATGCTGCTAAGGGAATGATTGCCAAGCCAGAGGCAATAAAAACAACTATCGAGGGAAAATTTAGCCATTCTGCTATGAATGCAATTGGCATAAAAACCAACATGCGTAGCAGAATTACCTGTTTTTGAGTCATTTTTAAGACTCCTAAGGAAAAAAGGTCTTTCCTGTTAATTACTCCTATCCCAATACTATTTGGTTTAAGGCTAAGGGAACCCGGAGTTCCCTTTTAACCTTTTCCAATCAGTACTCTGAGTCAGGAGTAAAGGAAATATGCATCTATGTGAGTGAGGTAATTAGTGGAAAAATTGACAAAATTCTCTCAACTAAAAAACACCGAACCAGAAGGAGAACAACTATTATCCAACTGTTAGAGTGTATTTATGTATATTCCGAATTGCCTTAAACATCGGCTTAACTGCTACGACAAATTATTAATTACGATTGCCGTAGTAGAGTATATTCGACAACATTTTAATTGACTGAGATGATAGCTTGCCTAAACGAAAAACTACCACATTTCAAATCTTCTCATTGAAAAAATTAATTATATTTAACATACATAAATTAAAGTTGAGCTAGTTATCTTCATTTCAAATGTTTGTGAAAATTATACCTTTTGGATAGTAAGTATTACCTAAATAGAAAGATTAATTATAATTATTTTTTATATATTGTGTGAAAGTAGAGAGTTATTTGAGGAGCAAGTTTTATGGATAATCTTTTATTAGTTTCTATTCTTGGTTTTGTGATTTTATTTGGCCTGACATTATTGATAGTGGAGGAGTTTACTATCGAAAGAAGGGCGATTTTAGCTGAATATCGCAGGAGAAGGAAATAATTCGCGGATATACGTAAAACTTTTTTGAAAGGGTGATTGATGATCTGTAGAGATACAGAAGAAATATAAAATAAAAACTGTTCAGTTTACTGAGCGATTCTCACATAGTTTTACAACAAAAGCTTTTTACTTGTTTGAGTTGTAGCTTATGATGTTGATTAATGTGAGATTTAAAACCCTTTCATTCAGATTATCTCAATGTAATGAGCTATCAGGTCGTTCACTCTACTTTTGGACGTTATCGTATTCGTATACCTCAACTTGCTCATGATTCAGACTTTGCTAGCAAACTTAAGGCACTAGTTGAATCGTTGGCATTTGTGACTGAGGTTCGTATTAATGCACAAGCAAGTTCACTGATTGTCAGCTATCAAGATGATGTTTGCAGCACAACGGCGCTGGAAAAGTTTGTTAGCTGTATCCAGGCTGCTGTAGACTGTGTTGATATTCCTTTTACGGAATC
Organism: Fischerella major NIES-592; assembly: GCF_001904645.1. Classification (NCBI taxonomy): domain Bacteria; kingdom Bacillati; phylum Cyanobacteriota; class Cyanophyceae; order Nostocales; family Hapalosiphonaceae; genus Fischerella; species Fischerella major. The sequence goes on from NZ_MRCA01000021.1 coordinate 37,207, forward strand.
TTTACCTGAAGGAGAAGACCTTAAACCGGAAGTTAATCAATGGAAAGATTTAGGATTTCCTTTCCTCAGTCTAAGTTTGGCTTTGCTAGCAGCTCCTTTGGAGTTACCACCATTGATTGTGGTTTTAGCAATTGCTGGAGCTGCTACACCTTGGTTTAACCGTGCTGCTGATAGTCTGATCAATCAACGTCAGCCTAATATTGATCTACTGGATTCAGCATGGATGACTATGCAGACTGTCCAAGGTCAATTTATAGCACCTGCACTCAAGACAGTTTTGGTAGAAGTGAGGAGAGCTCTCAGGGGGAATACAACCGAAACTAGAGAAGAACTGTCTTTGAATGTGTTAAATGAATTAGATCAATATGTTTGGGTAGAGTTAGATGGAGAGGAACAACATGTCCATATCAGCAATTTACACCAAGGCGATCGGATCATTATTAAATCAGGCGAAATGATTTTGGTAGATGGGATCGTTGTTTATGGTTATGGTTTAATCGATACCCAGAATTTGACAGGTAGCTCTACACCTATTGTTTGTTCAGAAGGACGCGACGTCTACGCCTCTACTATCTTGCTTGAAGGTGAGTTATGTGTTTTGGTGAAAAGAATTGGACTTAACACCCGTGCTGGCTTAGCTGCTTTTCTCGCGGAATTAGCACCTGTTCATGACACAAAAATTGGTGCTTTGCAAGCAGAATTTGTAAGAAACGCAATTTTCCCGACTCTAGCTTTAGGTGGCACTATCTATCTCATGACAGGTAATATTGGTGCTGCTATCTCACCCTACCAATTTGATTTTGGCAGTGGTATTCCCATTTCGCTTTCAACCACAGTCCTACAAGCACTGATCTATGCTGTGCGACATGGAATCTACATTCGCAGTGGTGGCATTTTGGAAGCATTAGCGCAAGTCGATGCGATTGTCTTTGATCTTGACATACTAGCTCTAGATTCTCCTGAGACTATAGAAGCTATTGCCATTCTCCAGAGTCAAAACATAGATATTTACTTAGTTTCTGATGCTCCTGAATCGATAGCTTGTGATATTGCAACTGGGTTAGGAATTCATTCCCACCAGGTTTGTGCAGAAGTTCCTCTAACCCAAAAAATCAATCTGATTCGTGGGTTGCAGCACCAAGGTAAGATAGTGGCTTTCGTGGGAGATGAGGAAGATGAAGCAGTACGGCTTGCTCATGCTAATGTCTCTATTTCGTTTGCCAACACGAGTGAGATTCCCCATAGGACAACTGATGTTGTCATTTTAGAAGATGACTTACGCGGAGTCACACATGCCATTGCGATCGCTAAGCGAGCAATGGAAATAATCTATGAAAACACTGCAACTATTGTCATTCCCAACCTATTTATGCAAATAGGCGGTGGAATGGTGTTGGGTGTAAATCCTGTCTACAACGTGATTGTAAATAATGGTACAGCCTTTATAGCTGAATTCTTGAATGGTTCACGTCCACTTTTTGAGACAAACTTCTTACCTCCTCTAAGAAGCAGTTCTCAAAGAATCAGCCAGGGAAGTTTTGCATCAAATGGTAAAGCACTGAAACAAGGTGAATTGGCAAAGCGCTTAGGAGTATCATCTCAGTCTCTCACCAGCAAAAGATTAAAGCCTGAGTTTCCTATATGGACTCAGGCTAGAGATCCAGAAGGAATAGCATGGGATTTTGATCCAGTAGCGAAGCGCTACCGACATTCACTCGCTTGAAGTTTTGTAGGATTCTCTTGAGAATATGCATTTGCACATCTAGCATCCGCTGTTTGTTGAGTCACAAACAGATGGGTTGATAAGTCAGTGAGAATGATTAGCATAAGAAAAGCAAATGGGCCAATTGCAAGGGTAATTGCTAACTTGCGTAAGTTAAAGAACTCTGGATATTTGAGCATGGTAAAAAATCTCCAATAGAGGGAAGCCTTTTCTCCTGATTTCTAATCAGGAGAAGTAATATCAAGTTTGCATGATTACTAATAATTCTTGCTTAACCTCACCCCTATCCTCTCTGATGAGAGAGGGTAGGGTTTTAGTTATTAAGTGACTAACTGAACTTGCTCTTCGTTTTTAGCGGTATCCAGCAAGTTGCAATTATACAAAAGGCTGCAACTTAGACATGACAAACTAGCTTCACCTTTAAGAATGCAGAGATTAAGCAAGTATTAATATCATGCCCGTTTGAAGACTTATCATATCTGTGAAGGCCGGTAATGGGTAATAGGTAGTAGACATCTCCAGAAATTAATTATGCGTTACCCAAAATCCTTGTACCAGACGTGCCATGGCACGTCTCTACACTATTTGTCGGAGATTACCAACTACCAATTACCAACCAAACCAACCATATGGTAAGTAATTAGCCGGACTTGATATAAGTGGTGAAAATCAAGGTTATTGGTGAAGCCGTTAGGTTAAATAGATTCGGAAATTGCACTCTTGGGCAATTCTTAGCAAAATTTGTTTCAGAATTACTAGTAGAATGGTCAATAAAGACTGACAACCGAGAGGCTATCAGTCTCTGGCAAGACGTTAGCTGTTCACTCCATGCTTCGCAGAGGTTAACCGATAGTTACCTCACGGGGAGTACTGTCGCTAGTTCCGTTTTTGGAAGATGAACGCTCTGCTTTTGCTTCAGCAACTAAATCCTTGAAGGATTCACTGGCTTCGGCAAAAGTAGATTGAGCCTTATCAATGGCCTCAAAAGTCCAAATTAATCCAGTCTTAGCTGCACTCCTTGCAGATTCAGAAACATTGTGACCGGTTGCAGAATCAAGAGCGCTAACAACAGGTACTAAAACCAATGCTCCAACTCCAATAATAGCAGCAGTCATTGGTTCAAGGCCTAGCAAAAGAGCCTCTAATTCCATATTTACTTTACCTCCAAAATTATAGAAAAACCCGCTTGCTTCAAGTTGCAGCTATGTAGACAACTCGAATCTTAAGTTGTGAAGGTTATGTCACCTCAAATAATGAATGAAAAATGCAGAAACGAATCTTCAATAGCTACATCAAGCAATTACAAGAAGGCTGTTTAGTGAGAGTAAAAACTGTAGAAAAACAGGTAGCGAAACTTTCTAAATGTTTCCACCTATGTGAGTTCATATTACATCGTATCAGGAAAAGAAGGTACTAGAAACAACATTAAGTTTTTGTTATAAAAGTAGACATGATGAAATATTTGTTTTACTTTTAGTAAATAATTGTATTTTTGATAGCTTGGTAATGTCAGTTTCCGAGCAAACTTACTCATAATTAATTACAGACAGGTATGCAGATAAATCAGGAAAAATATTGATTAAAGTTGCTAGTAGTCAATTGCTAGTTGCTTATTTGGTCAAGCCGTTAGCTATCAGCCATGAGCTATTAGTAATTCTAAGAGACGCTTGATGTCAATTATCTGCTGAAATTGCGTTTTTTCAGTGTAAGGGCTTAATATTTTGTGCTTTTACAAACTTAATCAGCAATTAGTAGCTCTATTTGTAAAGATTATATTTTGCGGCTGGTTGTGGAACTTGTTACTCATTACCAGCAAATAGCCATAGTAAATATTCTTTTCAGTAGAGTCAAGCAGGCATTAGGGTAATATCTATTTCCCCTAATTAATTTAAGATGGGAGCAGCTTAAATTCTTTACACTGATTACCGTTGTGTATATACTACTAGAATATCTGCAAAAATTTTTTTGAAGTTGATAAGTGCTTGAGCGTTCCTAGTTTCGCAGTACTATATCAACTAGGTTCTTGTATGGAGCCATCAATTTATAGATAAATGATCTAGCGGCGTAGAGTACTCTTGCAAACTTTTGACGCAAAAAATGCTTTGCTGTCTTCTAGTTAATTGGAATTGGTTGCTAAACAAAACTGATTTCACAAAGCAAGTAGAAATTTTGAATTTCGAGCTTGTTCAGGTTGGGTTAAAGCCCCCGATTGCTACTAACCTTTAACCTCTAAAAAACTATGAAATTTTTATCAGGAAATAAAGCTAGTACTGGCAAAGTTAAAGCCCTTGAGTTTCTGTTTGTGGGGCAAACCAGACTAGCAATTTTACTCAGCTTACTCAAGAACTTAGATTCGCGCAGTCGTTTAGGGGTATCAATAATGGTAGGGATGGCAGCCTTTATTGTGATGCCAGACTTTATGCACCTAGATATTCAAATCCTTGCTGCTTGGATCTCTGGCGTTCTTTGTTTTTTAATGCTGTTTGTGTTAATGGCAAACAGCGCTACTCCCCAAAAAACTTACTATCTTGCTCAAGGCAAAGAAGCACAACATTCAGTAACTTTTATCTTGGTTATGATTACTGCTTGCACCAGTATCTTTGCCATTGGGCTGATGGAGACAAACAATCAAGATATACCAACTTCTGCTCTTGTTGCTGAAGTCAGTTTGTCTTTGATAGCAGTGCTTTGTTCTTGGTTTTTAACGCATACTGTCTTTGCACTCCACTATGCTACTTGCTACTACCACCGAGAATCAATTAGTCAGGGAGAAGAATATGCAAAGGGGTTAGACTTTCCTGGTAAGGAAGAGCCTGATTTTTGGGATTTTATGTATTTTTCTTTCACTATCGGCATGACTGCCCAAACTTCTGACATATCAATTACATCTTTGCCAATGCGACAGTTGGCTTTAGGACACGCGGTAGTATCGTTTCTTTTCTATATGGTAATACTGGCTTCTAGCGTTAACGTCGTCTCTGGATTGATTTAGACTGATGTCTTTGTTTGCAAAAATTATACTTGCTGCCTTGTATGGGTTATTTATAATATCTGGTCAAAAGTAGGTTATGAATTTTGGTTCTTTACTTATCACTTGTAAAAACCTAAGCCCAAAACACCGCACAATTGTGTCTTTGTGGTTAGCTGCTTTGGTTTTTTTGCTAATGCCGTCTTTTACGATAGAAGTGCGCATTCTTTCAGCTTGGAGTGCTGGAGTTCTCTGCTTTGTAGTCCTAGCTTGGTTTATGATGTTTGATGCTACTCCTGGTAAAACTCGCTATCGCGCCCAGCGCCAGGAAGCCGATCATCTCGCAGTTTTTCTACTAGTTGTATGTGTTGCCTTTAGTAGTCTGTTTGCGATCGCAGTCGTGTTAGCGAAACATAAGGATTCCTTTACCCTCTCTGTTGGATTGTCTATTATGGCAATTTTTAGTTCCTGGGTACTGATGCACACAATGTTCGCATTGCACTATGCGGCGTTTTATTATCGCAGCAACGACTTCAGTCTTGAAGGGGAAGCAATGGGAGGTTTAGAGTTTTCTCATGTAGAACTTCCCTGTTATTTAGACTTTCTCTATTTTACGTTCACTCTTGGCATGACATCTCAGACATCCGACACACAAATTACCTCGTCTTTTATGCGACGGTTAGCACTAGGTCATACAATTATGTCATTTTTTTTCTACAGCGTAGTTATCGCCTTAATGGTAAGCATAGTTTCCGGGTTGTTGTGAACGTTGTGGGCGATCGCTACAACGCCGGAATGAAAATTTGACTCCTCTTACACCCCCACACCCATGTTCCCTAACCTGTATTGGAGAATTTATTATGCATCTGATATCAGCTTTTTTGCTGGCTATTTCAGCAAATGTAGATAACTTAGGAGTAGGAATTGCCTATGGCTTCAAAAAAATCAAAATTGGTTTATCTACAAATCTATTTATTGCCTTTATTTCTGCTTTAGGTACTTATCTTGCCACATCGGTTGGGGAAGATATCAGTAAGAGTTTAAATATAAGTGTTGCCAATATTATAGGTAGCGCTGTTCTCGTAGGTATTGGAGTTTGGGTAATTAGGGAAACATTAAAACGAGAGCGCAAAAAAACGAAAATGCTCTTGAAAATGCAACAGATGCAAATACCTGTAACAACAAGATTTTCTTCACCTTCTTCCAGATCTGTGATGGAACAATCTCCAACAATTATGACAGAGGAATTTTCTCAAGAAATTATTCGTGAGTTTTCCTATGCAACATATATAGAAAATCCTGCAAAAGCTGATATAGATAAATCGGGTTATATTGATGTTCGAGAGTCAATAGCCCTAGGGTTTGGTTTAACGTTCAATAATCTGGGTAGTGGTATCGGTGCTGGGATTTCCGATGTTAATTTGATGGTTATGACACTTCTTACCTTTATATTTAGCGTTTTAGCAATTATGGGAGGATATGTTTTAGGCGATCGCTTCACTACAAGACTACCTGGTTTGTGGGCTGGAACTCTTTCTGGATTGCTGATGATTGCTATAGGAATATACGAATACTTTGTTGTCTGAGAGAGGTTAGTAAGTGGTTAACGATTAATAAATACTTTAGATTATAAAAGTAATACTAATTAACCACTAACCGCCAATTCATATTACTTTAATGTTGATTAGTGATATAACGGGAGTAAATCAATGACATTATTGAAACTTGTAAAATAGTCTCGTAGTGCCTTAGCAGCATCGCCTGTAAACTCTATCCATTCGTAATGGTAGAGATTGGATGAGATCCTGTCTTCCTGGAATAGAGAGGCACTGGGAATGGCAATCAATAAAGAGACACTTTCTTCTTCAGAGCGATTTAGACCTTCTAGCCGAATAGCGGCAATATAGTTTGTGTTGACCACAATCTTGTCAATTTTTATAAATGCCATGATTTTTTTAGTCCGAAATAACTTGATCTAAAAACCATGCAACAATGAAAGTTTGTATTTATTAAATTCAATACCATTAATTATTGATGTATCTTTACAAAGATTGTAATCTATACGAATTACCATCTTGAAAAAAGAATAGTTCAGTTCTTTCTAACTCACTGCTAACAGATACTAATGAGACTTCAGGAGAATTATCATAGAAACGAGTCTAAAATGTGTGTAGCAATCTTGTTTGCATTCTGAAAACTTTTTGAAAGGAGTCAGCAGAAGTACAAGACATTACATCTATTACAAAGTTACAAACCAAGCCGAACTTTGTAAGAGGGATGCAAATGTTCTAGTACTTGACCACATCAGTTTTGACAGGTTGCGAGGCGTTAGATTACCGACTTTTTTAAAAAAGTCGGGGGTCTTGACCAACCTATCAAAACCAATTTCGTGAACTACTAGGCTACCTTTACAAGAGGTTTACAGATTGCTGAGGATTGCTTAATACCATCCATAACAGAATCAGCGTTTTACAATATCGGGGATGTAAAGGTGCAAATCTATTGTTGTTTGTGATTGGTTAGTGCTAACTAATCAAGTCCTTACAGACAATTGGTTATGGCTGTATTATAAGCTGCACCTTTACACTCCATTCCTTTTTCAGTGATCAGTTATCAGTGAACAATAACTGATCACTGAGATATCTATCAAGTTGAGGGTTTTATTTGGGCAAATGGAATCTATCGAACTCGCGTTAATAGGAAATAGCGCTTATACAAAGTAGCTTTTCTCCCGTGTCTTCCCTGTGTGTCTTGTTTCTTGGGCGAGTAATATCTTTGAAAGTAACTTGTTATCAGGCTTTTGTGGCTTGTTTTCCTGTCCATCGTTGCCAACGTAAAATTCCCTCTTCAATTCGCTTGGGATCTTCGTCTCCAGCAAAACAAATTCGTCTTAAACGTTCACAAGCAATTAATGCTTCACCATGTCCTATAGAAGGGATAATGACGAAACTACCTGGTTTGGTAAAAAAGCTAACTAAATAAGAAACGATACCTTCAATACCCTCAATGTCAGGATGATGATTTGGTTTGAGCAAAGGTTCTTGGGAGAAAATAGCAGTGTATATCTTTCCTATAACTAATTCAAATCTAAAGGGCATTTGAGTGCGTTTGCAAAGATTGTAGATTGATCCTTCACGACACATCACAGCTACAATATGAGCTTCGTTGATTAAATAGTCGTGCTTCCAAGAACAACAAGGAGGAGCGATCGCTAATGCAGCATTAGATGGTAAGAGTTGAATAAAATCTTCATCGGTGGTATCACCGCAATAAATCATGTGTCGGTCTAGTATCCAAACTTCGTCAGTCTGAATCTGAATTTCATCATTCTTAACATTTTTTGATACACGTTGAGTTGACTTGCTAGACTCTTTAGCTTCCTTTTGGGCCATTTCATTTTGAAAAGCAATTAACTGAAGTTGTTTTTGTTTCTCTCTTGCCTCTGCTGCTAGTTTTTTTTGCTTTTCTAGTTCGGCTCTGTTTTGTTGTGCTATGGCTTCTTGTGCTGCTATTTCTGCTTGTTCTGCCTGTTGTCGTTCTTTACTACCGGCCCTAGCTACTTTTAATAAAGCTGAGGTACTCTTTGCAATTGGTGTTCCTTTAATCATTTTTTTAACTTCTGGAACAATGTTTTTAGCAATTTGTTTACCGTACTGTAAAGTGCGCTCCGTACAGCCTATTTCTTGTGCCAACTCCAATGTTGTTTTCGGGGGTGGTGAAAGTATTTCACCACCTCTTTGACTAAATTGGTTGTCCCCTACCTTTGCCCTCAGTCCCATCCGTTCTAAAATCCGGTCGCGTTCTAACCATAATTCAGACCTTTCTAGAGCATCCAATTCGCTACGAATTAAATTTTCATCAATTTCTGCTAGACGAGCATGGTCTTTGTCTTCGTAAGTAATTATATGACACTCAATTTCTTTAAGTCCAATAAGCTTACAAGCGGTAAGACGGTGCAAACCTGCCACGAGATTGAGGTTTTGGTCTAAAGTAATAGGATTTAACAGTCCATTAGCTTTAATGGACTCCATCAACTCAGCGACTTTCTGGTCATTGAGAGGACGCCTGTTTGGGAGAATATTGACACGATTAATGTCAACGAAGGACATAGGATTCTTTCTCTATTAATCCAAGATTTAATTGAAATTTGATAGTCGAAAATTGAAAAGACATTATTATGTGTTTTATGAAGTGTTTAAACTTTTTTACTATATCTTTTAAAATCTTTACCATACATTCAACCAGGTTTTCAATGGTATACACCTCCAAGCACTAAATACACATTTGATAAATCATTGCTAATTATTAGTATAAGTTATTGTGTGGGTTATTTGCTGTCAAACGCTGATATCAAGTGGTTACTTGCTACACAGATGGTACACTCTAGCTCATGAGTTTGTTATTAGATAACGCTAAAATCGCATTGTATACTTAGTTAAGACTAGCCCAAAAATTAAGAAAAAGTTAAAAATAAAACTTACTGCTAGAAGTATGTCAATTTAACATGTAAGCTAAGTTCAAATGCCAGACTTCCCCATTGGGCAAGTAATAAATGCTCCAAACACCAAGAAAGATTTTCTTGCAATTAATACAGTAAAATAAGAAAATATCTAACTGAAAAAACTTCCAAAGCTTTATTAAAATCAATATTCTTCTGTCCTATACAATGGCTATCTTCTTGCTATTAGCTTTATTGGAGTGTTTTGATAACTCAGTCCTTCTCCCATAAACTATCTAAATCTAAATCATGCAAAAATAATATATCCTCATTGGTAGATATTTCTGATACGCCTATCTCTCTTAAGAAAGAAATTAGACGAAAGAATAATAATTCTGCTGAGCTACTAAATAGTAATTGCTGATATTCAGCAAAACTTATATATTTAATCGATAATTTTATACTCTCTCACAGAGCAATGACTCCTAAGATAGTTGCAATACAAGGCTACTTCTGTCAAGATGTTTGTCAATTTCTGAAAATTATTTTTTAAACCCAATTGATATAAAGAGTAGAACAATATGAAATTAGTTGCGGAAACAGAACCTCTTTCTTTAGAAAAGCGTGTTGGAGAAATAGATTACCAAATCATCCATATTACTAGCGGTCGCTTCCGGATTAAAATTCCTCGATTATCTAAAGATGTAGAGTATACCAACCAACTTATTTGGTTAATTGAGTCTTTCGACTTCATCATTAACGTTCGCATTAATCCAGCAGCAGAATCACTAATCATCCACTATCAAGAAAACCTTGTTTCTAGCACTATAGTTAAAGAAAGCCTACTAACGATTATTCAGCAGGCAGCGATCGCCGAAACTTCCTCAGAAATTGTCCAGACCCAGACAGAATTTAAACCAGAACTGGAGTGGATGTTAGAGAGAGTAGGGATGCCTGTCTTTAGTTTGGGACTAGCACTGCTGGCCCAACAATTCCTACCGATTCCGCCTTTGTTGGTGGCAGGAGTGGTAGCTGTTGCCGCAATTCCCTTTATTCAACGTACACTCGATCTGATGTTGACAGAGCGTCGTTTGGATGTGGATATTCTAGATATCCTCTGGATGAGTCTTTATACAATCAAAGGTGACTTTGTTGGTCCAGCATTAATGGTCAGCCTCATAGAGTCAGGAGATGTACTCAGAGACGCTACCGCCCGTGCTAACGAACAACAAATGTTAGATTTGCTGCAAGGAGTAGATAAGTACGTCAGGATAGAGCGGGATGGACAAGAGGAACGTATTCAATTAAGTGAGGTGAAAAAAGGCGATCGCATTGTTGTCTATGCAGGTGAGACAATTCCCGTGAGCGGTCGCGTATTAAGAGGTACTGCTCTCATCGACGAACACAAGCTCACAGGTGAATCTAAGTTAGTTTCTCGCTCAGAGGGACAAGTCGTCCATGCTTCAACCCTAGTATTAGAAGGTAAAATTTGTATCCTCACAAAACGGATTGGCAAGAATACTCGCTTAGGCTTAGCAGTGCAACTTATGCAATCTGCGCCAGTACATGATACTCGTGTGGAAGATTACGCCTCTAAAATCGCCAATGCGATAATCGCACCTACCCTGTTACTAAGTGGAGTCATTTTTGCCTTGACGCGAGACGTATCGAGAGCGCTTGCTCCCCTCCACCTTGACTTTGGACACGCCATTCGGATTGCAGTTCCCACAACTGCGCTTGCAGCTGTCACCTATGCTGCTCGTCAAGGAATTTACATCCGCAGTGGTCGAGCTTTGGAAATGCTAGCACGGATAGATACCGTCGTCTTTGACAAAACAGGAACCTTAACACAAGGAAATGCAGCAGTTGTGACGATTGAAACAGCAAACGAGCAAATTTCGCCCCAAGAAATTCTAGCGCTTGCTGCTTCTGCGGAACAAGGCAATTCTCACCCCGTAGCGAGTGCAATTATTCGCCGTGCTGAAGAAAATGGAGTTGAAATTAAACCTTCTACAACCAAAGACTATCGTATTGGCTTAGGAATTGTTGCCCAGATTGAGGATGCAAAAGTTTTAGTGGGTAGCGAACTGCTCCTGCAACAAGAGGGTATCAATTTAGATGCAATGCACAAAAAACATCCCAATTTGAAAACCAGCACTTACTCTCTGGTTTATGTGGCTAAGAATAATGAACTACTAGGAGTTATTTTGTTTACTGATCCTCTGCGTCCAGAAAGTACAAAAGTTGTTGAATCTTTACAATGTCAGGGTCTGGCAACTTACATGTTAACAGGAGATAATCAGCGTGTAGCAAATCATGTCGGTACTCAGTTAGGCATCAACCAGGATCACACTTATGCTCAAGTATTCCCTGACAAAAAAGTTGAAGTTATCTGTAGTTTAAAAGACAGAGGACAGAGGGTGGCTTTTGTTGGTGAAGGTATTAACGATGCTGCCGCCCTTGCTCATGCCGATGTCTCGATATCTTTTCTGGAAGGTAGCGATATTGCCCGAGAAACTGCTGATGTCGTACTTTTGGATAACGACCTGCGAGGCATTAGCCATGCCATTACCATTGCTAAACGGGCAATGGAAATCATTTATCAGAATACAGCGATCGCTGCAATTCCCAATATTAGCGTTGTCCTCGCAGGAGTTTTATTCGCTCTAGATCCAGTGTTAGGAGTGATTATCAGCAATGGTTCAGCCTTACTAGCAGAACTAAACAGCTTCCGACCTCTATTTGAGCCTGACACAGACCCCAACTCATATGTAGTAGACGAATCCTTAATCTCTACATTTGCTAATTCTCAAGAAGCCACCAATTCTAGAAACACCAAAAAAAAGACAACAACAATTTCTGAGTTATTGCCTACTTAAAACATAAAATGTGTGACAATTATAATATCGACTTCTAATACCAATTCATTATAATGATGCACTTAATAATAACCCCTACCTCCGGTGTCCTTCCAAAGCACCAGGAACAGGGGATAGGATTAAGCTCAGCTTTATAGAAATGGTATAAGCAATTCAAAGATTTAACTCAGGTAAAGAGGTTATCATCATGCCTCGCTGCCCCGTCTGCCAAAGTAAGTACACTCATAACAAGGACGAATATTGCCCTTGTTGTAATTGGAATCTGCCACCTTACCCATTTCCTATGGGGTGGATTCCCGAAATTGTCCAAAAAGAAAACATCAGATTGGCTTGGGCAAAACAAATATGGTCAGCCTTTAAGTTAGCCCAAGAACGATTCAAGCAAGCACAAATGCAGCTTGAGGAAGCAAAGCAACGTGCATCACAAATTAGTTTGCAGTTTGAACAAAGCTATCAAGAACGGTCTACTCTTACCGAAACCTTGCACAAACAAGAAGCCAAACTCACACTCTTGCAGGAGCAGTTGCAGCAATCGACTCAACAGATAGCACAACTACGAACTGAACTAGAGGGCATTAAACAAGAGCGCAAGCACAAGCATACAATAGTACCTCACTTCCAGTTAGAGAAAGGTTCTGCATCAGTCAAAATACAAGAGTTTAGCTTTGAAGTTGTCACCTTAAACAACTGGGGACAACCAATCAACTGCTCTATCAATAAGGCACAATATTTTCAAGAGCATCTGGGAAATAATGTCTTTCTGGACATGGTTTACATTCCAGGAGGAACATTTTTGATGGGATCTCCTGAGGATGAATTAGGGCGAGAGAGCAATGAAGGACCCCAACATCCAGTCGCCCTCCAACCTTTCTATCTCAGCAGGTTTCCCATTACTCAAGCCCAGTGGAGGGTAATTGCCCAACTCCCCCAAATCAACAGATATCTCAACCCAGACCCCTCTAATTTCAAACATCCAGATACTCCTGTTGAAAAAGTTTGCTGGTATGATGCCATTGAGTTTTGTGCAAGACTTTCCCAACTCACAGGACATAAATATCGACTACCAAGTGAAGCAGAGTGGGAATTCGCCTGTCGCGCTGGGACTACAACTCCTTTCCACTTTGGTGAAACTATCACCTCTAATCTCGCTAATTATGATGGTAGCTATATTTACGGTTCTGGAACAGAAGGTCCATATCGCCAACAGACTACTCCTGTTGGATATTTTCAAATAGCCAATACTTTTGGACTATCGGACTTACACGGCAATGTCTGGGAATGGTGTGCTGATTCTTGGCATGAAAACTATCAGGATGCACCTGCTGATGGCAGTATTTGGCAGTTAGATGAGTCTAATAACAGTCGTGTATTGCGAGGTGGAGCGTGGTATTGTCTCCCCGCCCTCTGCCGTTCAGCCCAACGACACTGGGATCAGGCAGATCACGCAGGTAGTGGTACTGGTTTTCGAGTAGTCTGTTTCACAATCTAAGAGAATAGTAATTCAATAGTTATTTATCCTTAATATATGATATAAAAAAAATTGAGAGTAAAACTGTAAAACTCAATTTTTCAAAAATCAGTTCTAAAAGCAGCTAAGTAGTTGTTTTTCTTTGTAGATTTTCAAGTTTTGTCCAGCAATTACCTATTTGGGCTGTATCTTGTCATCAGCAATATCTAAATTGCATAAATGTATATTTATGTAATTTGATGTTGACTTACTGGAATTCACCATCTGTTTCCCTCAGCCTAAGCTGAGATAAAGATGATGAACTTATATTTTCTGTTTTTCAATAGAGAAAAGTGAGGATAAACGTGTCGCCACAACAAGTAAAACAATTAAATCAATTAAAACAATTCCATCAATTAGTTCTTCAAGATTCTTCCTTAAAAGAACGTTTAAGACTAGCGACAGACCAAGCCAGTCTTGTCAGCATAGCAGTACAGTTGGGAACTGAACTGGGTTATAGTTTTACCTACCAAGAAGTCGAGGCTTATATTGACCAAAATATATTAACTTTAATGAGACAATTTTTATTTTAAGAAGGAGTGTAAGGTTACTTGCTGTAAAAATTTAGTTTATATAAAGCCTGCTAATGCAGGCTTTTTTTCTGGCCGCTATTCGGCGTTGCATAAAATGAGGATGAATAATGAACCCCCCTACTCTATGAGAAGCCACTTCGTATCTACGTGACGGAAACCGGAGCCACTGCAGTGGACTCATCAAGACGGCAAGAACGCCAATAATTAACTTTTTCGGTTAACAGAGAAAATAAAATCTCGCAAATATGCAACGCCAAAAATAGAATTATAGAGATTAGTAATAGTTTTCATTACAATTATTGTAAAAGTCATTCTCTTGCTTCTCTACCTGCACCTATAACATAAGAAAAAATAATATGAATGTAAGAGGACTATATAGGGAACAAAAGTATTGAAAACCGTTCTATATATAGAAATTGATATATTTATCTGTAAATAATCTATTTTTTTCAAAATCTCTCAAATTATTCGCGAAAATAGTTTCTCACGCTCTCTATCATTACTATAATCAATAAAATTTCTCTCATAAAGAAAGCATATTGATTGATAGTATAATATTGTTAAAATTAAATCTTCTTTTAAAAAGAATGAATTACTTAAAACAAAGTTAACAAAACTTTCTATCTTTATATTTGATTTTTTATGTAAACTCTTCTTTAATTAGAGATAACCTTAAAGTAGAAACACACATCACACTTCTACGCATAAATCATTTCTTGGGAAATGATTGGTTTATTTGTGGGGCGACAATTGATGTTGTCTCGAAAAAAGAAGGTTGCTAAAACTTTTATATCACTCAAGTTTTGGTAATTCGATGATTATCTAACTAATAATCATCAACTTCTTTGATTCTAATCAAAAAACGTCAATCAAATTAACAAATGACTTGATCTTTCAACAGTTAATAGTTCAAAGCTTGGCAAAAAATTCCTACCAAACTTTGATGTATTTATGATCATTCAGGAGACTAATTAAAAGCTTCCTGAATGCACATTCACAGTTACAAGCTGTAAAGACTTGCAAAAATTTACAGCAAGTTATTGTTTTAAGATTTGTACCTTGGACAACAACTCAGTATAGGAGTGCCTTATGACGGTTACAGCAGTTGCGGATAGATTGGTTATATCAGTAGAGGCTCACTCCAGTCAGGCAGAAAACATTCATTATCAGGTTGTGCATTGGATACCGGGACGTTTTCGCATCCGAATTCCCCGACTACATGAAGATGAAGAGTACACCACTAAACTTAAATACGTTCTTGACACAATCGAATTTGTGACAGAAGTCGAGATCAACGCCCAAGCAAGTTCCCTAGTAGTTAGTTACAAACATCAACCAACTGCAACTGCCATTGCCATTGTTCAAGAAAAGCTATTCACTGCAATTCAGCGAGCTTCTGAGATTGAAGTTCCCCTTGAATGGACAGGGGAAGCTGAAAAGAAAAAAGCTGATAATGAGGTTGATTTTGTAGAACGATTAGGATTTCCCATTGCAGGTTTGGTGTTGAGTGTGGGGGCACTGGCTGGCTTGCCAATTCCAGGTTTTGTGATTGCAGGTGTGGTATTTGTCGGTGCGATTCCAGTCTTTAAACGAGCATGGGAAGCAATTCAGCAGGATCGGCAACTGACCATTGATTTTCTCGATGGTTTGGCAATCTCTTTACACACCTTGCAAGGACATTACTTTGCACCTTCCTTTATGTTGGGTTTAGTAGAAGGTGGTGAAGCCGTTCGGGATATGACTGCTCGTGGCAGTGAGCGAGCCAATCTTGACTTGATGTCTTGCTTGAATAAAACCACCATCGTCATTCGCGATGGTCAGGAAATAGAAATCGACACAAAAGATGTGGTACCAGGCGATCATGTCCTGGTATACCCCGGTGATCAGGTTCCCGTTGACGGCATCATCTTGACTGGTACTGGCATTCTTGACCAGTGCAAGCTGACCGGAGAATCAGTTCCTGTGACTCGGCGAGAAGGCGATGAGGTGTTTGCTTCAACGCTGTTAGTAGATGGTAACTTGACGATCCTGGCAGAACGAACTGGTAATAATACTCGTGCTGGTGTGATTGTCAACTTGATGCAGGCGGCTCCGGTGCATGATACCCGCGTAGAAAACTATGCGGCAACAGTGGCAAATCAGTTTGTGCTACCTACCCTGTTAATTGCTGGTGGTGTCGGACTTGCTTCAGGCAATATGAATCGGGCAGTTGCTCTATTGACCCTAGACTTTGGTACTGGCATTCGCGTTTCCGTCCCCACAACAATTCTCTCTGTACTTACCTATGCTGCTCGTAATGGCGTCCTCATCCGCAGTGGTCGAGCTATTGAAATTTTGGCAACCATCGACACCGTTGTCTTTGACAAGACAGGAACATTGACCATCGGACATGCAGGTGTCAATGACATTGATGTTATGGATGACCGTTTCACTAAAGATGAGGTGTTGTGTCTCGCTGCTACGGCGGAACAAGGGCTGACCCACCCAATTGCTGAAGCAATCGTTCACAATGCTAGAGATAAGGGACTCGTTCTCAAGGAATGTGAAGAGTGGGAGTACAAAGTCGGTTTAGGTGCAGTCGCAAAAATCGATGGGATGCAGATCATTGTAGGTAGTCCCCGGTTTATGACTCAGGAAAACGTCGATCTAGATGAATATGATCGCCGTTACCCAGATGCCAAGTCTGGTGGGCAATCTCTAGTATACGTGGCAGGTGATGGCAAACTAATAGGTGTGATTCGCTATAGTGATCCACCACGCGAAGAAAGCAAGGCAGTGATCAAAGAACTGAAGCAAATGGGCATTAATGCCTACATGCTGAGTGGTGATGTCACACGAGTAGCTAGAGCGATCGCTGGCAACTTGGGCATGAATCCTGATAACATCTATGCAGAAGCCTTCCCAGAGCGGAAAGTTGAAGTAGTCAAAGGATTGCACGACAGTGGTAAAACTGTTGCCTTCTGTGGAGACGGCATCAACGACTCAGCAGCTTTAGCATACGCCGATGTTTCCATCTCCTTTGCAGGTGCAACAGACATCGCCAGAGAAACCGCTGATGTGGTACTAATGGAAGACGACCTACGCGGCTTAATTATGGCAATTAAATGTGCCCGCCAAGCAATGGATATTATCTGGCAGAATACAGCGATCGTCGCAATTCCTAACCTCGGCGCTCTACTTTCAGGTATCTTCTTTGCTCTCGATCCAATTTTGGCAGTCGTCATCAACAATGGTACTGCTATTTTGGCAGAACTCAATGGTCTACGTCCATTGATGGGACCGGGTGATGTCACTCCATTAGGCCATACACTCAGTGCAGCCGAAATAGCCGAACAAGAGAATCGGCTTCACCAGCATCAACCCACATCTAACCAAGTTCTACCAACCTATGATGTGCAGGTTGAAGAGGTTCTTGTTTCTTCCCAATTGCAGTCTGAGGTGAAAGACAAGCTAACTAGCACCAATGGACATAGCAACCATGAAAATGGAAATGGTAATGGTCATAAAGAAAATACTGCCATCACTCTAAATGGAACAAATAGTTTCCAAGTCAATAGTCAAACAACCACAGATAAGGCAGCAAAATCTTCTGAAAATAAAACAGTGAAACTTAAGCAAAGTGAATTAGCAAAACGCTTGGGATTATCTCCACAAGCACTAACACGTCACCGTTCCAGACCAGGTTTCATTGAGTGGAGCAGAATCCAAGATCCAGAAGGTGTTGCTTGGGTATACGAACCAACAACTAAGTATTTCCATGTAGTTGATTCCGTAATCTACAGAGCTAAATCACCTGCCGAGAGTTTAGTTTAGCCAGAGAGAACATGGGATATCCATAGGGTGTCCCTTTCTCTTGGCATACTGAATATCTGTCTTGAAAATGGGTATGGAGGTGTAAGGGTGTAGGAATGTAGGAATAGTTAAATTTTCATTCCTTCGTTGTGGAATATTGGCGTGATTAGCTGTCTTGACACTCTATTTCAATTAAAAATGAACTTACATTCTGGAAACAATAAACTTGAGCAAGCTAAATTGCAATTCTACAGTTCTATATTCAAAATGAACTCATATATAGCAAAAAATGAGTTCAATAAAGTCAACTTAGAATCTTGTAATTCCAAATTTGCAATGAAATTCTACCTAGAAAAGAATGGGCTGAATACAATATTTGTGCTTTGAATTCCAAAAAGAATTTGTATGTTCCAAAGAATTTTAGTGGCATTAGATAACTCAGAAACAAGTCAACATATTTTTGAGGAAGCACTCTCGATTGCTAAATTATCCCATGCACGCTTGATGCTACTACATGTTTTGTCGGATTTAGAGATTGGCTATTCAAATGTCAAAAATCTTGATGAACATTTAGATAGATGGGAAGAGTACAGTAAAAAAGGACTAGAACTATTACAAACTCGTCAGAATATTGCCACTTACACAGGTATCAACACTGGTTTCACTCAAATCCCTGGATCTGCCCCTTCCACTATTTGCAAGTTTGCTAAGTCTTGGAAGGCTGACCTAATTATAGTTGGACATCAAAAAATGTCTTCCCTCAAAGAGCTAGCACGGGGAAGTGTTAGTAACTACGTTATGCACTACGCACCATGTTCGGTATTAACCATACAAACAACATAACAATCAGCAGTGCTAACAATGAGGTTCGTCTGACAATTTATATTTCATAATTTGGGAGATTGTTTGTTATGCTACACAGAATACTGGTTCCAATTGCTAGTTCTGATAGCGTTGGCAAGTTCATTTTTCAGGAAGCACTAGACCTAGCAAAAGCAACTGGGGCAAACATGAGATTACTGCATGTTCTATCTTTGGATGACAAAGACACCCCTGGTCTATTGTCATTAATGAATACACCAGAAAGCAAGAAACGCTGGGAAGAGTTTGAGAAGCCTGGCTTGGATCTACTTAAATTTTTTGCAAATGAAGCAATTGCAGCAGGCGTATCAACTGAGTATTCTCAAAGTTTAGGTAGTCCTAGCCGCATTATCTGCGAAACAGCTAAAACCTGGGAGGCTGATTTAATCGTAATGGGGCGTCGGGGAATTTCAGGAATTAGTGAATTGATTTTGGGTAGTGTTAGCAACTATGTCACTCATCATGCACCCTGCTCAGTATTAGTAGTACAATCTTCAACTTCTGCTAAATTTGAATAGCAAATATCTCCTCAAGATAAAGGTGATTTAGCCATGAAAAAATGGCTGTAATGTCAATTTGATTGTATTACCTGCGTCATCAAAAAAACTAACTTCTAACATCTTTTTACCTTTCTTGTTCGCAGAGAGACAGAGACAAAGAGATTTATGTAGACGAAAATAGCTGATCACAAGAGTGCAGTAGCTTCTGCACTCCTCGTCTATAATATGCTTTTCGTCATAAATTCTAAGCTGAGACGAGAGGTTTGATGTCAGTTTTGGGTAATCAAGCAAACCTCATGTTATTCATAAATAATTTCTAGGTCAAAGTTTAGTTAGTCTCGACCTAATCTTCAAGTATTTTACTCAAGTTCATTTTTAGTACTAACTTTCCTAGTGCTTGCATATTATTTTGAGACGCTGCTTCTGTTACGGGATTTTTTATATTGGGAAAAACTAAATAGATTTTTCCCAGTGAATCAACAAACCTTTTCTGATTCAGGGTGGTTTGATAACCAAAATAGTACTGAATTTAAGTTAGGTGTTTAACCACCTATGAAGTTGTCACATTCTTCATTCTCTCCAGTCAAATAATCAAACTTTAGAGTGATAACTATGTCAGTTACAGAATCTAACAAACAGATATTAAGCACAAGCAATCGCTTCATGTCCCGTAAAGATGCATTGCTTTTACGGATGCTGATTTTTGTACCCATCTGCTTGATTTTGAGCAGACTGGATGTTAATCCATTGCTTGTCTTTATCATGGCAGGTTTGGCAATTATTCCTTTAGCAGCCTGGATTGCCAACTTTACAGAAGCGATCGCTACTCGTATTGGCCCTACCTTTGGTGGTTTGCTCAACGCAACCTTCGGCAACGCGACTGAAATGATTGTCTCCGTAGTCGCTCTCCAAGCTGGACTGATACAAGTAGTCAAAGCTAGTTTAATCGGCTCAATCATGGCAAACCTATTATTAGGTTTAGGTTTCGCTCTATTCTTAGGGGGATTACATGCCCCGAAGCAACCTTTTCGCCTGAATGCAGAAAATCTTGGTACAGTTGCTAGAGTAAATGCTTCTCTGCTTAACTTGGTGGTTGTTTTTTTGCTGGCTCCGACTGCAATTGAGATTACCTCTATTACTTTGTACCTGGAAACAACTAATGGTTTTTCTTATATTGCATCAGGACTCATGCTCATCTGTTACATCTTGATGTTGTTGTTCTCAATGAAAACCCATAGCTATCTTTACGGATTAGATGAGGATGCTGAACCTGAAAGCTACGGCAGCGAAGCTAGAGGATTATATAAATTAAAACTCCACATTGGACTGCTTCTGGGAACAACAATAGTTCTGTTATTTGTTTCTGAAGTACTTGTAAGCAGTTTAGAAGAGGCGATCGCCACCACAGGTGTCACAGAACTTTTTACTGGAGTCATTCTGATTCCTATGTTTGGTGCAGCAGTTGAAATCATTACCTGCGGCATTTGTGGCGCTAAAAATAAGGTCGAGTTAGCGTCCTCAGTTGCGATCGGCTCCAGCCTGCAAATTGCTATGTTTGTAACTCCAATCTTAGTTTTTGCTGGTCTGATTATGGGTAAACCAATGAACTTGGACTTTGACAACTTTACAGTCTTGGGGTTAGGCATTGCAGTTTTAATGACGAATTCTGTCAAAACCGACAGACGCGCTAACTGGCTAGAGGGAATCTTACTGTTGATAACTTATGCTATGCTAGCCACTGCTTTCTTCCTACATCCTTCTTTAGCAAGTTAGTGGTTTATGTGACTAATTTAGATGGGCTATGAAAATCGCAGATCATGTCGAAGTTGGAGGTGAAGGAAAAAAGCAACAATCTTAATATATTTATGTATCACGTAAATAAACTACTCCACCCTCAGCGAACGCAGTCAGCAGGGTAAGGTTTCCATATACTCGCTAGCAAATTGAGATGTTTGACGCTTCGTTAATCAATTTGCTTGCTCCTCAAATCTTCGCTAACTTTAGCGACCTCTGCGCCAAGTTGCGATCGATCGCAAGGAACTTGCAGATGGTCAAAATTCACCTGTGCAGCCATAGTACTATTCCAATTTCAAGATAGTTAAATATCATGCCGTTGACTAATAGAATTCATTTCCGAAACTTAAACGGTGATATTTTTGGCGGTATCACCAATGCAATTGTTTCATTACCCATTGCTCTGGCATTCGGTGCTGCTTCAGGTCTAGGGCCTGTAGCAGGTCTTTATGGATCAATCTGTGTCGGCTTTTTTGCATCTCTGTTTGGTGGCACACCCACTCAAATTTCCGAACCAACCGGGCCAACAACCGTATTTATGACAGCGATCATTAGCGCGATGATTGCCAGAAATCCGGAGCATGGCATGGCGATGGCGTTTACGGTGGTCATGCTGTCTGGAGTGTTTCAAATCCTCTTTGGCATCTTCCAGTTGGGTAAATACATTATCCTCATGCCCTATAGCGTCATTTCAGGCTTCATGTCTGGGATAGGCGTGATTCTGATTATTCTTCAGATACCACCATTTCTAGGACATGCAGCCCCAGAAGGGGGTTTAATGGGAACGCTAACAAAGGTACCCGAACTTCTCGCAAACCTGAATCCTATTGAAGCCGGCTTGGCAATTACAACGATGGCAATTATTTTCTTAATGCCCTCTAGATTCAGGCGCTATTTTCCATCACAATTGGCAGCATTGGTTATCGGTACAATCATTTCCTTTACCTTGTTCCAGAATGTCGAGTTAAGACGGATTGGTGAAATTCCATCAGGATTACCTACTCTATATATGCCTACCTTCACACCTGCTCAAACCATGCAGATGTTGATTGATGGAGCCATGCTAGGTATGCTGGGTTCGATTGATGCCCTGCTGACGTCAGTCATTGCTGATAGTATGACGCGCACAGAGACTTACGAAGATCAGGAATTGATTGGTCAGGGAATTGGAAATTTAGTTGCTGGTTTGTGCGGCGGGCTTCCTGGTTCTGGTGCCACGATGGGAACAGTGATCAATATCCAGGTGGGAGCTAGGACTGGTCTTGCCGGTTTAATTCGTGCAGCACTAATGTTGGTCGTGGTGTTATGGGCTGCTGACTTAGCAGAAAACATTCCTATGGCGGTATTAGCCGGAATTGCTTTTTCAGTAGGAATTGAAATGCTCGATTGGAACTTCTTGAAGCGATCACATAAGGTTCCCTGGAAATCAAGCTTGATTATGTATGGGGTACTGCTAATGACAGTATTTATGGATCTGATGGTTGCTGCTGGGGTGGGAATGTTTATTGCTAACCTCCTGACAATTGAGCAATTGAGTAATGTCCATGCTCAACAGATCAAAGCAGTTTGTGATGCAGATGATACTATTCCCCTGAATTTGGAAGAGAAGCAGTTACTCAATTTAGCCGATGGGCGAGTCTCATTGTTCTACATGGGTGGACCGATGAGTTTCGGGGTTGCAAAAACCATCGTTCGCGAACATTTAGCGATCAAAAATTGTGATACTTTAGTGATGGATCTCAGCGATGTTCCCTATCTGGATGAAACTGCTGCGCTGGCGATCGAAAATGTCATCAAAGATTTTCAACAAAAAGGTTGTCAGGTGTTTATTGTTGGTGCGGTTGGTAGAGTTAAGCAACTGTTGGAACGTCTTGGCATACTCAACTTAGTACCCTATGACAACCTGTTTATGGATAGAACTTATGCCCTGAAACGAGCAGTCGTGATGGATGGGGTTGAAATCGGTTTGCAGACTGGGTGAACTACTGAGGGTGTAGCGTAGCGAAACCCTGAGCTTCTGTACTCATATCATTTCACGTTAATCACGATACACATAAATTTTGTAGAGATGCGATATCCCGTACTCGCTTTGTATTTGTATCAGACTTTTTGTGAAATGGTATAACCTATCTGATAGAGGACGATATGGAGATGGTGCGTTGCGCTGCACGATAGTAGAGACGTAGCATTGCTACGTCTCTACATCTAGTGGAATGACCAAAAATCGCTCAATCAGGCAGGGGTGATACCCCTGATTCGCCAGTGGTATCCTTGAAGAAGTCGGGCATCTCTTGTTTGAGGCTATCCAGTGTCAGCAATCCTTTCATCGCTCCACAGTGGGTATGACCGCAGATCACAACCTGTTAATCGCATATTCTATTGATGCCCCTTCACCACCATGAGCTGCTCCATAAGGTGGAACAATATTACCACCTGATTTGTCTAAACTCTCCAAAATTTTAGCCAGTTCAAAAGAGTTGGCAAT
>NZ_MRCA01000022.1:0-53714 GCF_001904645.1 Fischerella major NIES-592
TGTTGAGTATTTCCCATGATCTATTAGCGCCTTTGTTAATTCACATTAGACGTTACTTATAATTAATACTAATAAATACATTTTTCAATTATCAAAAATGAAGAGGACGGGAATTGTAGACATCTGTAGAGCAGCTTCCCATCCTCATTTTTATGTATGATGATTGGTAATTGGTATTGATTTTTCCCATTACCAGCCTGCGATCGCCTCTTCAGTTCTTAAAGCTCACCTCTTAGAAAAACAATTTACGTTCCAGATAGTAAGTTTGTTGGAGCCAGGGAACTAGATTATTCACTCAAAACAGACGCACAAGCTTGAGCAACGACCCAGAGTTTGTGTAGTAAAAACTCAGTGCGATCGCTCAGTGTGGTAACAAACACACCTTGGACATTCTCAGAGCCATCCGATAACCAAGAACCGCTGAGAGTGACTTCAATGTACTCACAATCAGATGCGCATAAAGCAAGAATTTCTCTTTCTTCCCATTGCACCTGAGTCTTGAGTTGTTCTAATCCTGGCAAATTCGCAGGAAGCAAAAAGGAAGCAGTGCTAGGT
The DNA here is from genome assembly GCF_001904645.1 of Fischerella major NIES-592. Classification (NCBI taxonomy): domain Bacteria; kingdom Bacillati; phylum Cyanobacteriota; class Cyanophyceae; order Nostocales; family Hapalosiphonaceae; genus Fischerella; species Fischerella major. The sequence continues at coordinate 556 of NZ_MRCA01000022.1, forward strand.
TCAACAGACAGACTTTGACCGACTCGCAGTGTCAAAATCACTCGCTGCGCGACCCACTCCTCAAGGGACTGAGCCAGACACTCTAGGTGAAAACTCGTTTCGGTGTAAGTTAATTTCAGCATTCCTCATGCTCTCCTGTTATTCCAGGTTTATTTGCACGTCCATCCAAAACTGTTCCGCAAAAGCAATCGTGGGATGGACAGGTGCTTTTGGTTTAGTACGTAGGCGCATACCCGCTTCTTGTGGGGTTTTATCTCCTTTTTTGGAGTTACACCGTTCGCAAGCAGCAACCACGTTATCCCAAGTGTGCTGTCCACCTCGAGAACGGGGAAGCACATGATCTAATGTCAAATGTTTGCTGCTACCGCAATATTGGCAACTGTGATGGTCTCGTCGCAACACTTCCCGTCTATTGACTGGTGGAATTTTCCACATCCGTTCCCGAGAAGCTATTTTCAAGCGAATTTGTTTTGGTACATCGATTACCAAGCTAGGAGAGTGAACTTGCCAGCCGCTATTAGTGGTAATATCTAGCGGTTCCGCCTTGTTTGTGAGCAAAAGTACAATAGCTCGCTTGATATTTACTCGACACAGTGGCAAGTAATTTTGAGAAAACACCACCACAGATTGATCTAAAACTTGCGTTGCGATCCTCACGGTTTGACTCCTCATTCAAAAACCCCCGCTTTTTTCTTTGTTAAAGCGGGGGTTGAGAATTGACTTTAAAAGTCTTTTATTCCTCTATCGGTACAGCATCTGGGTGTCTGTACCTCCCGCTTCTCTCTTTTAGTTGTGGTGCTCGATTAAGTACACCAATCCTGGCATATTTAGAATCATGATTACCCTCTGTAAATTTGCCCAGTTTTAGGCAAATCAGCCCCATAAATAAATACTCCACTCCCATAGGCGCTGATTCCCAACTGGTTCGGGACTGATCAGCACATAAAGAAGTAGAGATGGGGTAAATGGATATCACAGAAAATTTCACCTATTGAACATTCCTTTAAACATACTACACTTGTATTACTATCCTGTCTATAGTTTTAAGGAGAAAAACTCATGCATACCATCACTCGCACCCCCACCACCGATATGGAAGTCACCAGCATCCGTCTTGAGCGCGAATTAAAAGATAAACTTAAAGATTTAGCAGGCAATCAGGGATATCAAGCTCTCATCCGCGATATCCTTTGGAATTATGTCCAGCAAAAATCAGGAGAGTGGAAACCTCGATTTTCCAGATCTGATATTCGAGCAAGCATAGCTGCTACAGCCCAACAAGAAGAGCGTTGTGTACTCACAGGTCAATTAATTCAACCGCAACAACCGATGTTGTTAGGACTGACGAGGACGGGCGATATGGTTCCTCTAAGTGTCGAAAGTTTAGCCGGATAAATGGATTCAGGTGAATGCAGCCTGGTTAATGTTGTTTCAAGCAAAACTAGGCTGTATTCACCATAAAGTTATGAAGAAACTAGGCAGAAGGCAAAGAAAAAATAAGGAAGCCTATTAGGTATAATTATTGACTATATAAATTAATGCTATAATTAGTTATTTTATTTATCAAATCAATAAAAACAGGAAGTAACAGTCATAAACATTCTGCCCGAATCATCGGACTCCTTGCGCCAAAATTAAATTAGCTCAAAAAAATAAATATCTAAGAGGAACAGAAATAACTTTTGCCTATTTCCCGTTCCCCCTTGCCTTTTAAATAACGTCGAAACTATCTAGAGGCTTAGTAATTTATAACACAGGGGGTCTGACTACACTTGACAGATCTAAAACATCAGCCTAAAGATTAAATGATTCTAAAGACAAGGAGTGAAGTAGCTAATCTCAATACAAATTTTTCCCTACCCCTTGTTTAGTTGTCGAAAATTTTGCTAAACCCTGACGCTAATTACATTTATTAGTGTCTGACCTAGCTAAAAAGTCAGCGATGGGAGCATAGTGTGAAAAAAATATTACACTTTTTTAGAAAAATTCAGTATTAATGCGGAAGCTATTTAGGAAGTCTTGGCGACAAGTCTAGAGAAATTACGGTTTATGTATAGTTATAGACAGGATAATCTAAGTAGATGTTAGCAAAAAATAGGCGTGTAAAAAGCTGTAACTATATTTGGCTATTTGCCCGATGCAACTAAACTAAATTTATTTTTATGTATCTTATTACTCAAGGTTTCTGATATGAGATGATTTGACGATCTGCAATAGAAAAGGGCTATAACAGGTGAGAGTAAAGTTTTGAAGACAAGATGAAAGATTCAATCACAGGGTGCAGGGTTACAAAGGGAGCAAGCATATGGCAGGAGGTTGGGTACAAAGGAAATGGGTTCAATATCCAAAAGCGTACCAGGAATGAGAAAGCGTTTGTCTTCGTTGCCACAACGCCGAGATGAAATAGATAGACTCACACACTACCCGGTCAATCTGATGCAACATGAGGAAGAGGCAGCCCTCCAGTTAGCACAAAAAATCAATCACATCATTGCTAATAGCTCAACATCAGCAATGATGCTGCAAGATATTGCCCAATTGCTAGGAGTTGCATTCAAAGTAGATTGCTGCTGCTTAGTGACTGCCCACAAAGAGGTGACTGGTGGTGAAGAAATTGCTGCAAATTGGTGTCCCCAAGAGTATTTAGATTCGTCGCCAGATGAAATATTTTCACTAGAGCAGCTGGATTTACCAGTGGTGCAATGCGCTGGTGAACCAACTATAGAGGACATTGCCACAATTCAAAACAGTCTGAAAATAGGTTGCCAACAAGTGCCGATACCAGTGAAATCGGTTCTGGCAATTACTACCCATTTTGGAAACAAAAAGAATGGTGTCATTAACTTAATCAAGTCTCAGCTATATGATTGGAGTGAGTCAGAAAAATCTTTACTCACAGCAGTAGAGTCAGTTTGCGCGATCGCCTTAGAACAAGTAGCACAAGCACAGCTGATCACCTCACAACAGCAGTTTCTCCAAACTTGTGCTAAGCATCAAAATCTGATCAAACAATTGACAATACTTGGTCGCAGCAACTTGGAGATTAATCAAATGCTTCAGGTGGCGATCGCATCTACTGCCGAAGCCCTAGAAGCAGACCGGGGTTTGATTATATTACTCAAATATACTGATCCGCTATTTAGAAATCTACCCAAAAAACAAATTCCCAAAGCGAAAGCTACTGTTATTGGTGAATGGTCTAAACAGCCAGAAGATTTTTACATTGATAAACAAGATAACCAAGATCATTCCTTCTGGCTTTCAGAGTGTGGAATTAGTCGGCGTGCCTTTACAGCAGAGTCTGGCAAGCCTGTAATTATTAATGACACTAAAGATAGACGCAAGGATACCTCCAAAATCGCCCAAGCGTTTATTTTAGAAAAACTGCCTGCAATGCTGTTAATGAGGTTGGAGAGTCAAGGCAAAGTTTTGGGATTTTTAGCACTACAGCAAACCCAACCTCGTTACTGGCATACAGCAGAAATCAACATGGTAGAAATGGTCTGCGCTCAACTCAGCAATGCCATCATTCAAACACAGACACTACGGCAAGTACAAATGTTAGTCGATGAGCGCACATCCCAATTGCAGCGCAGTCTGGACGTTCAAGCAAAACTGTATGAAAGAACAAAGCAATATGTTGAGCAATTGCGAGAACTCAACAAACTCAAAGATGAGTTTTTGAGTAACATGAGCGATCGCCTACGTTATCCTTTAACCAACATGCGTATGGCTTTGCGTATCCTGCGTCAACCAGGAAGAACCCCCGAACAGCAAACCAGGTACCTAGATATTCTGGAGGAGGAGTGTACTAAAGAAATCAACTTGATTAACGACTTATTGACACTCCAGAAGCTAGAGAATCATCAAGAGCCTCCGCAATTTGAAACCTTAGATTTAAATCGCAGAATCCAAGACATATCAGCATCTTTTGAGAAAAAGCTGGTAGAAAAAGGATTAAATATTTCTTATGAGTTACCGGAACAATCCCTAGAATTACAAACCGAACTAGAAAGTTTTGACCGCATCTTACAAGAACTTTTGACCAATGCGGTAAAGTTCTCCGAAAGGGATACTAGCATCCAAATTCAAGCTACACACCAAGTTATTCAACAAATTGATCGAGTTATTATTAAAGTAACCAACATAGGACGTGGCATCTCAGAGGCAGAAAGCACCTATATTTTCGATGCATTCCGTCGCGGTAGAGGAAGATGGACTCCTGGCACTGGCTTAGGGCTTGCTCTGGTAAAATCCTTAGTGCAGCATTTGAGTGGGGAAATCGCTGTAGAAAGTACTCCGATTGAGGATACAGATCTCAGCAAAATCTGTTTTACCTTAAATCTGCCCCAATTTTCAGACCAAGACAAAACCTACCCTGAAAGTGACTGAAGAAAAATATACACCAGAAGAACTCAACTTCATCGCCATTGAAGACGAAACTAACTTTGAAGCGAATGATCAAAACGCTGTGGCTGTTCAAATCGAGAAAATCACCGACAGACAGCGACAAATCACCGCTAAAATCCAAATTCCCCAGCCAGTGGCAAAAGTTTGGGAAGTACTCACCAATTATGAAGCCTTAGCCGACTTCATCCCCAACTTAGCCCAAAGTCGTTTACTGGAACATCCCAACGGTGGTATTCGTTTGGAACAAATAGGTTCTCAGCGCTTTTTACGCATGAATTTTTCTGCCCGTGTAGTTCTTGATCTTGAGGAACACTTTCCCAAAGAAATAACTTTCCAAATGGTAGAGGGCGATTTTAAAGACTTCTCTGGTAGCTGGTGCTTAGAGTCTTATTCTTTAGGTCAAGAAACAGGGACTAATCTCTGCTACACGGTCAAAGTTTGGCCTAAACTTACTATGCCCGTAGGAATTATTGAGCGCCGCCTTGCGAAAGACTTACAACTAAATCTGCTGGCAATTTACCAACGTTTGGAGGGATAAGGTAGTGGACTGGTCATTCCATTTTGGATTTTGGATTTTGGATTTTGGATTGCCTCCAGAAATGAGATGATCTTAAAACAGAATGCATTAATAGCAAAAAACACTCCACAAATCGTTCACTTTTACTGTGGAGTTTTCCCTATATTGATTTTCAGATACCCCCAGGGGAATTCGAATCCCCGTTACCTCCGTGAAAGGGAGGTGTCCTAGGCCTCTAGACGATGGGGGCGCGGGTCACACTTTTATTAATTTAGCGGCTTTTACTTTTGATGTCAACAGTTTAAATGAATAATTTGATAGCAAAATTTTAAATTGCAGCAGGTTAAACTGAGTGGAAGCAAAAGTGATTCATAGTCAAGGGTTAAAAAATGAACCTAAGGAGGTAAAAATGGCACTCAAAAGCTGATAAATCAAGCATTAGGGTCGTTACCATTTTACCAATCCTCTGGGGCGAGTGTATTATAGGTAACCAAGTAAAAAACTTTTCTGCTCAACAAAGAGTATTCAAGTTGTCATATTGCATCAGGTAAATAGAGTCTTTACAATTCTTTACAAGAGATTTTGAAAAACATAGCTCAAAATCTACAACATGGAAGCATCTTTTGAAATCACCTTGCAGATGGTTATTGCCGTCGTTGCCGGCATAAGCGCTCAGGTAGTAGCTGCGTACCTGCGAGTACCCAGTATTGTATTTTTATTGCTGTTTGGTATTCTGCTTGGCTCTGACGGTTTCGGGCTGTTGCATCCCCATTTGCTAGGCACTGGATTAGAAGTTATTGTTGCTTTGGGAACGGCAATAATTTTGTTTGAAGGCGGACTTAACCTAGAACTGCGAGAGTTAAACAAAGTTTCTACAAGTTTGCAATTACTCGTAACTTTGGGAACTTTAATTACATTACTTGGTGGGAGTATGGCGGCTCATTGGCTAGGTGAATTTCCTTGGCCGATCGCTTTGCTGTTCGCCTCTCTAGTAGTGGTTACAGGCCCTACGGTGATCAGTCCTCTGCTCAAACAAATTAATGTGGAACGACCAGTTGCCACATTGTTAGAAGGCGAAGGAGTGTTAATTGACCCTGTTGGAGCCATCCTAGCTGTTGTAGTGCTGAACACGATATTAAACGATAATGCCGACCCCTTTGTTGCCATCAGCAGTTTGCTAGTGCGGCTGAGTCTTGGTGGCATCATTGGGGCAGTAGGCGGCTGGTTGATGGCGCTAATTTGCAAGTATGCCAATTTTCTATCTTTTGAGGTCAAAAACCTTGTAGTCTTGGCTGGTTCGTGGGGTTTATTTGTGTTGGCGCAAATGCTCCGCAGTGAATCAGGATTGATGGCGACTGTAGTTGCTGGTGTGGTGTTTGGAACAGCTTCTGTTCCAGAAGAACGACTACTGCGGCACTTCAAAGGTCAGTTAACGATTTTGTGCGTTTCAGTCTTATTTATTTTACTGGCTGCTGATTTATCTATTGACAGTTTGTTTGCACTAGGTTGGGGCAGTTTATTTACTGTTTTGGCTTTGATGTTTATCGTGCGTCCGATCAACATTCTTTGTTGTACCTGGAACAGTGACTTGAACTGGCGACAAAAACTGTTTCTTAGCTGGGTTGCTCCTAGAGGAATTGTTTCTGCTTCTGTAGCTTCTTTATTTTCAATTTTGTTGACCCAACACGGCATTAACGGTGGTGATGCCATTAAAGCTCTTGTGTTCCTCACAATTATCATGACAGTTTTCTGTCAGGGACTAACTGCTGGCTGGATTGCTAGGTGGCTGGAAATTACCTCCAAAGAGGCGACAGGGGCAGTAATTGTTGGTTGCAATCCTCTGAGTATTTTAGTTGCTCGCCTGTTGCAAGAACGGGGAGAAGCAGTTGTGATGATCGACACTGATCCTGAAGCAAGTAAGCAAGCCCAAGCCGAAAATTTACGAGTCCTAATCAGCAGTGCTTTGGATGTCAATGTTTTGGAAGAAGCAGGATTGGCTTCGGTGGGAACTTTTTTGGCGATGACCAAAAATGGCGAGGTGAATTTTGTTTTGGCACAACGAGCCGCAGAAGAGTTTAACCCACCCCGCGTTCTAGCAGTTTTTCCCCGTGATCCACAAGCCACTAATGGTACAAATAATACGAAAGTCAGTCAGGCCTTTATTCCAGACTTGCAAATTAAAACCTGGAATCAATATATCAACGATGAGCAAGTGAAACTAGGGATGACGACACTCAAAGAACCTGGTTTTTCATTACAAAAGGTTCAGTTGCAGGCATTAATTCGGACTGGTGAGTTAGTACCACTGTTTTTAGAACGGGATGAGAAATTGCAGATCATGCCTGCGGGTGAAGCTTGGCAAAGTGGCGATCGCATCATCTACCTATTGCATGATCCCAGACCGAAGCTTTTAAAACGCTTATCGGGTGGTAGAGATTCAAATCGCCTCTCTCTGGAAAAATTACCAGAGGTTGAGGAAATCCCGATCGGGAAGTTATCTCAGCTTTCTGTCAGTGATGCTCCTGCACCTTGAAGCTGACTCGGTGGCAAGTTAGCACTTTCAGAGTTGGCAAACTGAGCTTTCATTTGTTTTTCTTGCCACAATACGCTGAATAAATGTGCGCCAGAAATGATAATGGCAGCAATTGAAAGGATATAACTGTGTATGGTGTAGAGTCTTTGGATAGTTAGCGTACTAATTGCACCACCAGTCAGGATTTCGCGTAGTTGTGAACCAATCAAAGGAATTGCTTCAATGGTTCCTAACTCAATGCTAAAACGCCAGAATCCTTCTTGATCCCAGCTTAAAATCATTGCTGTCCAACTTAACCCAATGGCAATGAGAGTGAAGAAAATTGCACTGATCCAGGCTGATAACCAACTCTTGCGAAATTGTCTGCACAGAAATAACACCACAATTTGCACAAGTGCGATCGCAATCACTCCATTACCAGCAATATTGTGGGCTTTACGGAACAACCAACCATACTGCACTTGCTCTGTAATCAATTTCAACGACTGATACGCCCTGCCTGCTGCTGGTTCATAGTAAATAGATAACAAAATGCCAGTAGAAGCTGCAACTAAAGATAGGGTAATAATGACGAGAGATAATACGGTAGCTATGCGCCGCAGAACCCTATTAAACTCGGTGCTTTCCATCACTCACCGCTCCTTTTGTTAGCTAAAATGTACTTTTATAACAATTTTAGCTAAGAAATATTAAGAAAGTATAATTTATAGTTAATAAATGTTTGTCCCAAATGTTTTTCATGAATAACATGATGAGCGAATGTCAAATTGAAGTGCGATCGCTCTCAATGAAATGCTCACAGTTGTATTTTCTGTTGTGGAAAACGGCTATAAATGCAATCACGTGTTATCCAAGGTTTATTGGCAATTGTCTAGTTATTTTTAGTTAACGAACACAGATGCACACCGATAAACACAGATGGATTATCGCTGTACATCTGTTTGAATTTACAATCTATTGTGCTGCTAAATATTCATACAATTGCCAACGTGCGTCTACTTCTGCTTGGGCTTGTTGTAGCAAACGTTGAGCAAGTTCGGGTTTACTCTTGACAAGCATTTTGAAGCGATTTTCTTGATACATTGACTGTTCTAGTGATTGTTTGGGCGATCGCATATCCAATTGCAAAGGATTTTTACCCTGTTCTCGCAATTGTGGGTTATAGCGATACAGCAACCAACGACCTGATTCTACTAAAGCTTTTTGGTTGTTCATGGCTGTGGTCATATTAATGCCATGAGCAATACAATGACTATAAGCAATAATCAGTGATGGGCCGTTGTAAGCTTCAGCTTCTAAAAATGCTTTCAGTGTTTGGTCATCACGTGCGCCTAAAGCTACACTCGCTACGTAGACATTACCGTAGCTCATCGCCATGAGTCCCAAATCTTTCTTGGCAGCAGGCTTACCACTAGAGGCAAATTTGGCGATCGCAGCTGTTGGAGTGGCTTTAGAAGATTGTCCGCCTGTATTGGAATATACTTCTGTATCCATCACTAGGATATTAACATTGCGACCACTGGCAAGTACATGATCTAATCCGCCAAAGCCAATATCATAAGCCCAACCGTCACCACCGACAATCCAAACACTCTTTTTGACAAGATAATCAGCCAACAGTCTCAGATTTTGGATTTTGGATTGTAAAGACGTACCATGGTACGTCTCTACATCGTCTAATCGCTGTTTAAGCAATTCTACCCTTTGTCTTTGCTCGTAGATATCTGCTTCGGTTTTTTGGGGTGCGTTAAGAATAGATTGAACTAAATCCTCAGGAAGCTTACTTCCCAACTCTCGCAATAATTCCGCCGCATGTTCAGCATGTTTATCTAAAGATAAGCGAAAACCAAAACCGAATTCGGCGTTATCTTCAAATAAACTATTAGACCATGCTGGGCCTCTACCTTCAGAGTTTTTAGTCCAAGGAGTTGTGGGGAGATTACCACCGTAAATCGAAGAACAACCAGTAGCATTGGCAATCATCGCGCGATCGCCAAATAATTGTGACAGTAGTTTTAAATAAGGTGTCTCGCCACAACCCGCACAAGCACCAGAAAATTCAAACAATGGTTCTTGCAGTTGTTGTTGGCGAATTTGGTTTAATTTTAGTTGCCGTCGGTCAGGATTTGGTAAATTCAAAAAGAAATTCCAATTTTCCCGTTCTTGCTCCCGTAAAGGTAACTGCGGTTTGAGATTAATTGCTTTAGTTTCTGGCTGCAATTTATTTTTCGCAGGGCAAATTTCAACGCAGATACCGCATCCTGTACAATCTTCCGGTGCTATTTGAATCGTAAATTTCTGTCCCGCAAAGTCTTTATCTTTGGCATTGATAGACTTAAATGTTACCGGAGCATTTGTTAATTCACTTGCTGCGTAAACTTTACTGCGAATTGCCGCATGGGGACAAACCATCACACACTTGCTGCATTGTACGCAGACATCAGGTTCCCAAACCGGAATATCTAGCGCCACATTGCGTTTTTCCCATTGAGAAGTACCTGTGGGAAAAGTTCCATCAGCAGGTAAAGCACTTACAGGTAAATCATCCCCTTCCCACCTCATAATTTTGCTTAAGACTTCGCGGACGAACTCAGGCGCACCCTCAAGATTTTGGATGTTGGATTTCTCCCCATCACACCACCTTGGAACATCGACTTTCTGCAAGTTTTCCAGCGTCTGATCTACCGCTTGCAGATTCATGCGGACGACTTCTGCGCCTTTTTTGCCGTATGTTTTTTCAATCACTTGCTTAATTTTGGCGATCGCTTCTGCTTGGGGTAAAATTCCTGCTAAGGCAAAGAAGCATACTTGCATAATAGTGTTAATGCGTCCACCCATGCCACTTTCACGGGCGACTTGAGTAGCATTGATAACATAAAATTTTAGTTGTTTGCTAATAATCTGCTGCTGTACTTTCTCTGGCAGATATTCCCAGACCGTATCTGCATCATAAGGACTATTAAGTAAAAAAGTTGCCCCTGATACAGCATTTTTCAGTACATCTACTCGATCCAAGAATACCCACTGATGGCAACCGATGAAATTCGCTTTGCCAATCAGATAAGTAGAGCGAATCGGCTTCGGACCAAAACGCAGGTGAGAAACTGTCATCGAGCCAGATTTCTTAGAATCGTAGACAAAATAACCTTGGGCGTAGTTGTCGGTTTCTTCACCAATAATCTTGATCGAGTTTTTGTTTGCACCCACCGTCCCATCAGAACCCAAGCCGTAAAACATGGCTCTGACAACCTGATCTGGTTCAGTAGAGAAGTTGGGGTCAAAACTTAGGGAAGTGTTGGTAATGTCGTCATTAATACCAATAGTGAAGTGATTTTGCGGCTGTGGTTGGCCGAGATTGTCGAAAATTGCCCGCACCATCGCCGGAGTAAATTCTTTAGAAGAAAGACCATAGCGACCAGCGATGATTTTAGGAGTGGGGTGATGGGGTGTAGACGCGCTCTGCGCGGCTTCCCGTAGGGTAGGGGTGATGTGAGGAGTATGAGGGGTGTAAGGGGTATAAACATTTTCGTTATCTCCTAGTCCCCCAAGTCGTCCCCTTTGTCTCCTTATCTCGTCCTGCAATTCCCATGCTTCGTGAATGGCGGTGACGACATCAAGATACAACGGTTCGCCGGCTGAACCTGGTTCTTTGCTGCGATCTAGAACTGCGATCGCTTTTGTGGTTTTTGGTAAGGCTTGAACAAATCTTTGGACATCAAAGGGGCGGTAGAGTCTGACTTTGACAACACCCACTTTTTCACCACGGGCGTTGAGGTAATCTACTGTTTCATGGACTGTTTCACAACCAGAACCCATGAGGACAATCACGCGATCGGCGTCACTTGCGCCATAATACTCGTAAATTTGATAGTGTCGTCCCGTGCGTTCCCCAAGTTTGTCCATAACGTGTTGGACAATTTCTGCACAAGCATTGTAGTAGGGGTTAGCGCGTTCACGGGCTTGGAAATAAACATCGGGGTTTTGGGCAGTTCCCCGCAATACAGGGCGATCGGGAGTTAAAGCACGGGTGCGATGGGCGAGAATTAATTCTTCATCAATGAGCGATCGCAAATCCTCATCTGCCAGCAACTGGACTTTCTGAATTTCATGGGAGGTGCGAAAACCATCAAAAAAGTGCATAAATGGCACTCGCGCCGCCAGAGTTGCAGCTTGGGCAATCAGCGCAAAATCATGGGCTTCCTGCACCGACGCAGAACACAGCAAGGCAAATCCTGTACCACGGGCTGCCATAACATCGCTGTGGTCGCCAAAAATAGATAAAGCATGGGTAGCTAAAGCACGGGCTGCTACATGAATAACTGCACTAGTTAATTCTCCAGCAATTTTGTATAGGTTAGGGATCATCAACAATAACCCCTGTGACGAAGTGAATGTAGTTGTGAGAGAACCTGTTTGTAGCGCCCCATGTACAGCCGCAGCCGCTCCGCCTTCACTCTGCATTTCGATTACACTCGGAACCGTACCCCACAAATTAGCACGGTGTGATGCTGACCAAACATCAGCCCATTCACCCATTGCGGAAGAGGGGGTGATGGGATAGATAGCTATGACTTCACTTAAACGGTAAGCAACACGGGCTACAGCCTCATTCCCATCAATGGTTGCAAAAGTTGTGTGCATGATTTCCTCCTGCAAGCTACCCCCAAAAGTTAAGTTAATCAGTGGTTAGTGGTTAGTGGTTAGTAGGGGCGTACTCTACCTTGAAGCAGCTTTGCGTCTACGGGTACTCTACCCTACAACAGCTTACGGCGTACGAGAAGCCTGGCTTCGCCCGTCTACGGGGGTTTGCATACCCTTACCTTAAGCCTATGAGTGCGTCTACGCGTAGCGTCTCCCTTCAGGGAGATAGCGTTTATATGGGTATCTTGAATTTAAAACGAAATATATTCGTACAATTTATAACCCGTTTTAACGGGTTTAAGCTTTCAGCCCAAAAGTTTAGTTTTGGGATTACCTAGACATATTTATTAATTATTTAGATTATCCCATTCACAAAAAACATATTGATTGCTCTTAATTAATAACTGCACTCATCCCAAAAAACTAACCATGAGTTAGCTTTTCAGAAAATATAAACAATTTTTGGGGTAGAGGTTCGAGAATTAATTAATTCAGCATTCCAGCGACTTTGTCTTCAGATATTTTTTCGTTTAATTTCTCAAGAGCTTGAAGTCTTCCAGATTCCTGAGTTAGTCAAAAATTTTTTAGTTTTAATAAGGATTATGAACGAGTTGTTATCTTATCTTCCTGATGGATAACAGTTCAGAGAGTGACACAAAAGGGTTATCAGCTTGATGCGGTCAATCACCCATTGTATAATACCCATTATTCATCTCTGAAAAAAGTAAAAATATTTTTTGAGAGACGCACAGTGCTTGTACAAGTAAAAAGTTAAAATAACTATTAAATTCATCTTTCTTTTTACTTGTTTTTTCTTTTTCATGCGTCTCTTTCAAATCTCCTAAACTTATGGGGATTTTATTTTTAGTTTTTATTTTTCAGGATACTCTTTTACGAATTAGGTACTTCAAGTTCCCCGATTTCTGCAAGATTATTATCTGTTTCTTTGATTTCCTCAGAGGCTTCTTTTTGAATCCATAAAAATAATATGGCAAACACAGGAAAAGGCAAAATATAGAAAACTAGGGGAATCATGATCCAGGGCAACCATGAAGCAGCATAGTCACCTGTTAGTTGTGTCATATCTACCATCATACAATTCCTCTAAAACTCAAAATTTAAAACTCAAATTTATCCAATGCAAAATTTGTGTTAAGAAAGTAACATTTAGCTAGCATTAACGGCTCCTCTAAGAATGGCATCCAAAGCGTCAAAGTTTTCGAGCAGCAAATATGCAAATATAGCACCACCCATTGCACCAAGAAAAATTCCGCCATTTAATTGGCTCCATTCTTCACGAGTTCTCAACGGTCTTAATGAGTCTTTGGAATAAGAACTATAAGAACCTTTCGGATTTCCTTGGAATGTTGTAATCGCAAAAATGGAAATTCCTAAACAAGCGGATAAAGCTATATATATAGCAGTGATTAATCCACTCAGATTTGCTCCATGTGCTGATTCCCGTAAAGGTCCAATTACAACCTCTGGTCCCACAAGAAAATAGCCATGAGCCATACCAATTTCCAGTCCCCGCATGAAAGGAGTTAACCCTTTGCGATAAGCAGGTAAATTATTGATGAAAGCTTTAGCTAAAGGAGAATCATTAATAGGAGTGGATAGATTACCAAGGCATGGATCGCCTTTGAAAGGTTTAATTATATCGTTATCTACTGTATCAACTGTATTAGACATTGTTATTAACCTTTGTATTGAATTGGTTGATGTTGTCTTAATTTTAAATATATCAATTATCGATTTCTAAAAATATATTTTTAGATGATTTTAAGAATATTATTAACAATAATGCAAGCCCTAAATAGGAAAGTCTCTTGCTCAGTCAAGCAAGAGAGGAGGTCGAAACTTTATATTTTTAATAACTTAATTTCCGGAATAAAAATAACAAAGTATAACCTTGAGAACTTATATTTATTTGTTAACTGTTGACAGTTAATTTTTAACTGTCAACAATTGATTCATTGACCAAACTTACTTGCTGTTGAGGCAATTAAAAAGGCTCCGTAGGTAGCGATGTAACCAACAGTAAAGTGAGTTAAGCCGACTAAACGAGCCTGAACAATTGACAAAGCAACGGGTTTATCTCTCCAGTAGCCAAAGGATAGGGGCGTTTGTTCGTGTGCCCAAGCCAGAGTTTCGATTAACTCTTGCCAGTAACCCCGCCATGTAATTAGGAACATGAAGCTAACAGCCCAAGCTAAGTGTCCAAACAGGAACATCCAAGCCCAAACAGCTAAGTTACTAGTCCCATAGGGGTTATAGCCATTAATCAACTGAGCGGAGTTTGCCCAGAGGTAGTCTCGGAACCAACCCATGAGATAGGTAGAAGATTCGTTGAATTGGGCGACATTCCCTTGCCAAATAGATAGATGCTTCCAATGCCAGTAGAACGTTACCCAACCCAGAGTGTTAAGCATCCAGAAGACAGCGAGGTAGGATGCATCCCAAGCCGAGATATCACAAGTACCACCCCGACCGGGGCCATCACAGGGAAAGGCGTAGCCAAAATCTTTTTTATCGGGCATTAGCTTGGAACCACGAGCATCCAACGCACCTTTTACTAATATCAAGGTGGTGACGTGCAAACCGAGAGCGATCGCATGATGAACATAAAAGTCACCCGGGCCAATTGTCAAGAATAATGAGTTAGTCCCACTGTTGATTGCATCTAACCATCCCGGTAACCAAACATTGGCATGGTTGGGCCATGCTGTGAAAGCAATACTATCTGGATTTGACAGCAGTGTGTGAAACCCATACAAAATCTTACCGTTTGCTGACTGGATAAACTGAGCAAACACCGGCTCAATCAAGATTTGCTTATCAGCCGCGCCAAAGGCTACTTCTACATCGTTGTGGACGTATAGACCCAAGGTATGGAAGCCTAAGAATAGCGATACCCAACTTAGATGAGCAATAATGGCTTCTTTGTGCTTCAACACTCGCTCTAGGACATTACCTTTATTCTGTTCTGGGTCGTAATCTTTAATCCAGAAGATGGCAGCATGGGAAAATGCCCCTACCATTAAGAATCCGGCAATATACTGATGGTGTGTGTATAATACCGCCATTGTGGTAAAATCCTTGGCGATAAAAGCATAAGGCGGCATGGAATACATGTGCTGTGCCGTCAAAGAACTGGCAACACCTAGACAAGCTAGTGCCAAAGAGAGTTGGAAATGCAGAGAATTGTTTACTGTTTCGTACAGCCCTTGGTGAGGTAGATTGAAGGGACCTTCAACTTTTCTACCAAAGAAAGTCTTTGAATCCATCATCTCCTTGAGACTGTGACCGATATCCCAATTAGTGCGGTACATGTGACCCGCAATAATTAATACGACTGCGATCGCTAAATGATGGTGTGCCATATCCGTCAGCCACAGTGATTGCGTCTGGGGATGAAAACCACCTAAGAACGTGAGAATTGCTGTGCCTGCACCTTGAGAAGTATTAAATACATGCTGGGCGGTATCAGGGTTTTGAGCGTATGCTCCCCAATTACCCGTGAAAAATGCCCACAAACCAGCGGGATGGGGTGGGGCAGATAAGAAGTTATCCCAGCCAACATGTTGTCCGCGAGATTCTGGTATGGCAACGTGTACTAAATGACCAGCCCAAGCTAAAGAGCTAACACCAAACAAACCTGCCAAATGATGATTTAAGCGAGCTTCCGAATTCTTGAACCAACCTAAATTCGGTCTAAATCTAGGTTGTAAATGTAACCAGCCTGCAAATAAGAAAAGAGAAGCAAGTAAAATTAAAAACAAAGCACCAACATACAAATCAGTATTTGTACGCAAGCCAATGGTATACCACCAGTGGTAGACGCCGGAATAGCAAATATCTACAGGATTTCTTGCTCCTGCTTGGGTATAAGCTGCAATTGCTCCTGGTCCAAATTGGGCATCCCAAATCGCGTGAGCAATGGGACGCACATGCACAGGGTCTTTAATCCATACCTCAAAATTACCTTGCCAAGCAACGTGGAATAAAATCCCCGACGCCCACAGAAAAATAATTGCTAGATGACCAAAGTGAGAGGCAAAAATCCTTTGATAGAGATTTTCCTCCGTCATCCCATCATGACTTTCAAAATCGTGAGCAGTAGCGATCGCATAGAAAATGCGCCGCGTTGTCGGGTCATTAGCAAGGTCTTGGCTAAATTTTGGGAATTTAGTAGCCATAAGCCAAAGAAGTAAAAAGTAAAAAGTAAAAAGTAAAAAGGCAAAAATGAAGCAATATAGCCGGAAAAAGGAAAAAGTACACAAGTTAAATGCTTTTTCCTTTTGCCTTCATCCAAATGCCGTCATTCTTGCCAGGAAGAAAGCCCAAGTAGTGACAATTCCTCCTAAAAGATAATGAGCAACCCCTACAGCCCGACCGTGAATGATGCTCAAAGCACGAGGTTGAATAGCTGGGGCAACTTTCAACTTGTTGTGTGCCCAAACTATCGATTCAATCAGTTCTTGCCAGTAGCCACGACCACTGAATAAGAACATCAAACTAAAGCCAAAGATGAAGTGTCCGCCCAGGAACATTAAGCCGTAGGCCGAAAGTGATGTGTTGTAGGATGTAATCACTTGCGTTGATTGCGCCCAAAGGAAATCACGCAACCAACCGTTATTCGTTATTGACGAAGTCGCAAAGTTTCCACCAGTGATGTGAGTGACCACCCCATCTGCTCCCACCGTCCCCCAGACATCTGATTGCATCTTCCAGAAGAAGTGGAAAATCACCATACTAAGAGAATTGTACATCCAGAACAAACCCAGGAATACATGATCCCAAGCCGACACCTGGCAAGTACCACCCCGTCCCGGTCCATCGCAGGGGAAGCGGAAGCCTAAATTAGCTTTATCTGGAATTAAACGGGAACTGCGGGCAAATAAAACCCCTTTCAGCAGTACTAAAACAATGACGTGAATTGTGAAGGCATGAATGTGGTGAATTAAGAAATCCGCTGTACCCAAGGTAATGGGCATCATCGCCACTTTGCCACCCACAGCCACTACACCACCACCGAAAGCATAGCTGACAGGCTCGTGCAAATTAGGCGCTGCGGTTCCCAATCCTGTTAGTTCCAGATTTCGCAAGCCACCAAAAGCATCACCCAAAGGTGCAGCAACTTGGAGAGATGGATTTCCGATGGTCATCGTATGGATATGTTGCAGCCACTGGGCAAACACTGGCTGTAATTGAATTCCCGTATCCGAGAACATATCCTGAGGACGACCAAAAGCCCGCATGGTGTCGTTATGACAATACATGGCAAAGCTATGGAAGCCAAGGAACTGACACACCCAAGCAAGATGAGAAATAATTGCATCCCGATGGCGTAGTACCCGATCCAGTACATTATTGAAATTCTCTTCTGGATCATAGTCCCGCACCATGTAAATCGCTGCGTGGGCTGCTGCACCAACAATCAGGAAGCCTCCAATCCATACATGGTGAGTGAATAGAGATACCACAGTCGCATAGTCTGTTGCCAAATAGGGATAGGGCGGCATCGCATACATGTGATGGGCGATGATAATGCTCAGAGAACCCAACATTGCCAAATTGATTGATAGCTGAGCGTGCCAGGACGTCGTGAGGACTTCAAACAGACCCTTGTGACCGACAGGCCCAATAAAGCTCAAGAATGGCAGCATGTTTGGAGTTCTGGCATCATCCAGCATTTCTTTAATGCTGTGACCGATACCCCAGTTGGTACGATACATGTGACCGGCAATGATGAACATTACCGCGATCGCCAAATGATGGTGTGCAACATCTGTCAACCACAAGCCACCAGTAACAGGGTTAAGCCCACCCTTAAAGGTGAGAAAGTCAGTAAAATGCCCCCACTGCAAGGTGAAGAAAGGCAGGACACCTTTCACAAAGCCCCAATCTGCATGGGGATACAACTTGTTCATCAAACTGGGATTCAAGATGAACTCGTGCGGTAAAGGAATATCCTTCAGAGCTACTCCAGTATCCAACAGCTTGTTAGTGGGTAGGGAAACATGGATTAGGTGTCCTGTCCAACCTAATGAACCCAAACCCAAAAGCCCAGCCAAGTGATGATTTAACATCGACTGGGTATTCTGGAACCATTCCAGTTTGGGAGCGCGTTTGTGATAGTGGAACCAACCAGCGAACAGCATCAGCGCTGCCATTACCAAAGCGCCAATTGCAGTGCAATACAATTGGAATGTATTGGTGAAACCAGCAGCACGCCACATCTGGAAAAGCCCAGATGTGATTTGAATGCCGTGGAAACCACCGCCCATATCTCCATTCAAAATTTCTTGGCCAAATATGGGCCAAACAACTTGGGCGCTCGGTTTAATAGCAGTTGGATTTGCCATCCAAGCTTCAAAATTGGAAAAGCGAGCACCATGAAAATACATGCCGCTTAACCAAATAAACACCACCGCTAGATGCCCAAAATGGGCAGCAAAAATCTTGCGCGATATGTCTTCTAAATCGCTGGTATGAGTATCGAAATCGTGGGCGTTAGCATGTAAGTTCCAAATCCAGGTTGTGGTTTTGGGGCCTTTGGCAAGGGTGCGGTCAAAGTGTCCTGGTTGCGACCACTTCTGAAAAGAAGTAGGCACCGGATCGTTATCAACTACAACCCTCACCTCTTGCTCTCGCTCTGGCGTAAGAGTCATTGAACTCTCCCTCTTCTATTAAAGAAATGAGAACTTTACTCTGCTCAAAGTAGCTGTATTTACGTTTTTTGTTGGTTGTTAGTTTGGGGATTAACTATTGCCACTAACCAAGAGAAAAAGCCAGCGATTGGATTAACAGTAACGCTGGATTATTTGTAGATAAATTATTCGCTCAAGAGACATCAAGTAGCTGAATAACCCTTTCCTTAGAGAATAAGAAAAAAAAATGAAGAACTGATGAAAGAAGATAGTTATTAATAAAAAATTACAAAAACTAATTCCAATTCAGCACTTCAGCTACTTGTTTGGCCAGAGTCATTAAATCAAAAGGTTTAGCGATCACAGTCATTGTTAAAAGCACAGACGGTAAAGTTGATGTACGCCAAAAACAACAATCAACAGCTATTACACGAAATATATTCACGCCGACCCACTGATCAATGCTTGTAGCACTTGATCAGATAAGGTAAAAGGATCGTAGGGCTTGGTAATTACCGCCGCGATCTTAAGTTGAGTAAACTGACGTTGTTCAGCAGCCTGTGCTTTTGCTGTGAGCAAAACTACTGGAATATTCTGAGTAGTAGGATTTTTTTGGAGGT
Source organism: Fischerella major NIES-592 (assembly GCF_001904645.1). Lineage (NCBI taxonomy): Bacteria > Bacillati > Cyanobacteriota > Cyanophyceae > Nostocales > Hapalosiphonaceae > Fischerella > Fischerella major. The sequence continues at coordinate 19,930 of NZ_MRCA01000022.1, forward strand.
TTTGCAAGGTCGTCAACCCATCCATATCTGGCATCATCACATCCAAGAGAATAACATCAGGTTTTTCTGTTGCAGCTTTGACCAGACCTTCTCTACCAGAAACTGCTGTTAGAACTTCCCATCCACCAGCTATCTCTAGACACATCTGGGTAGTTTCTCGGATATCCTGTTCATCATCAATAATCAAAATGCGTTTTGTCATTTGTAATTTGTTGGTTGTTGGTTGTTGGTAGTTAGTAGTTAGTGATTGGTATTTTCCCCAATACCCAATTACTGACTAATAGGTAACGTGAAATAGAAGGTGCTACCCTTCCCTAAAATACTCTCTGCCCAGATTCTGCCTCCATGCTGTTGTACTATGCTGCGACAAATTGCTAATCCCAAGCCAGTACCCCCTTGATGACGGGAATTAGAAGCATCGACTTGCTGAAAGCGGTCAAAAATTGTCTCTAGTTTATCTTCAGGAATACCTCGCCCTTGATCTTTGATTTGGAACAAGAGATAGGAAGTAGGGGAAGTAGTAAATTTATTTTTCTCCACACAATCGGCTTTCCTCACTTTCCCCTCTTGTTGAAGTTCAACACTTAGCCATACTGTGCTACCTGGAGGCGAGAATTTGATAGCGTTGCTGAGTAAGTTAGTAATTGTCTGGATGATACGGTCTGGATCTGCCCATAGTTGCACTGATGCTGGTGTCAGTTCTAGGTGAATTTCTGCTTTCTCAGCCATGGCTCGCATTTCATCCACAGCTTGAATCATCAAGTCAGTGACGTTACATATCTGTTTGTGCATCGTCACTTTACCTGAGTTGATACGCTCAATATCAAGGATGTCATTAATCAAACGCACTAAGCGGTTAGTGTTATCAAAGGCAATTTCTAACATCCGCTGACTTTTTTCGGGTTGATTGTTTAAGGAACCCCGCGCCAACAAACCTAAAGCACTGCGAATTGAGGTTAAAGGTGTTCGTAACTCATGGCTGACAACAGAAACAAATTCATCCTTCATCCGTTCTATTATTTGTCGTTCGGTTATATCCTTAAAAATAACTACAGCACCAACAATTTTTTTTTGTTCTCGAATTGGTGTAGAGACATATTCGACTGGAAATTTTGACCCATCGCGGCGGTAGAATATGTCGTCAGTAACATGTTGTACTGTTCCATTTTGCAAGGTAGCGTAGATGGGGTTATCTTCCAAAAAATAGCGGACACCGTCGGGTTTAGAATGCTTCACGACTTCGTGCATAAATAGATTGATTAGTTCTTTCACCCCATATCCCAGCATTCTTGCTGCTGCTGGATTTACAAAAGTAATTTTGCCGTGACAATTTAAACCATAAATTCCCTCGCCGGCTGAGTTCAAAATTAACTCGCTTTGCCGACTAAGGCGTTCTAGTGAGGCTTGTGTTTGCTTGCGATCGCGAAGTGCGCGTTCTCGTTCGTTGATTTCTTCCAACAATCGTCTATTGGCTCGTCGTAACTCTGCGGTTCGCTCTTGAACTCGTTGCTCTAATTCGGCATTCAATGCACAGATTTTTTTCTCAGCTTGCTTGCGCTCTTCGATATCGCACTGCAAGTTGGCGTTGAGAGCATTGACTTGCTGATACAGTTGATATTGATGAATTGCGATCGCAAAGTGACTAGCCAAAGCTTGGGCAAGTTCAATTTCCGTAGCTTTCCATGCTTGGACTTGACCTCGCTTCAACTCTCGCCACACCTCAAAAGATTTAATCGGAGACAAATGTCTCTCATCATCGCGGTCTGGTCGTCGCGCCCAGATAGTTTCTATGTCTATTTCGTTACGAAAAATACTTAAATAACCCAAAATCTGCTGCCGATATTGCAAGCGCACAATTAACAAAGTACGAATCCCAGACTTCAAAAACGCCTGTGCTAAATCTGACTGTAGTGCCGCTTGATACAAATCATTAACAACCCAAACTGGGCTTTCTTCAACAACAGTTGTTTCCATTCTTAGCCATTCTCGCCAGCTAGGATGTTCTTCGAGGGGGGAAAATGAAGAATTTATTACTCCCCCTTGTCCCCTTTGTTTCCTTTGTCTCCTGCTCCCCTGATTAACAGGAAAAATCGGCTGTTCTCCGATGGTGAACAATTGTGCTTCCTCAGCAGGGTTCTGGGGGGTAATGCAAACTCTGCCGCCTGCGCCTTGTAGTGCTGATACAGTTAATTCTAGTGCTTGTTGCACCTGCATCTGTGTCATGGAGTGTAGCAGTTTGGCAACGCGGTTAATTGTGGCTTCTTGTTGGGCTTGGAGGCGGCTTTGTTCGAGGAGAGTAGACTGAGCGATCGCAATTGATAATTGATCTGCGACTAACTGCACCACTTGTAATTCTCGCTCTGTTATTTGGCGCGGTAAACTATGATGGGAAACTAATAAGCCCCATAATTGCTCGCGATGCAAAATTGGCACTACTAAAGAAGATTGCACTCCCATTGAGGTGAGGTATTCTACATGGCAGGGGTCTACCGAGCGAAATCGAATGTCATTTTTGAGTTTGATGGATTCGTCAGCTTCCGGAGCAGGGCTGAGTCCAATTTGTTGTGTTCCTACATCCACAATTGAACGCTGACGAGCCAACAAAAATAATTCTCGAGCTTCAGATGGAATATCCTGAGCAGGGAAGTGTTGCCCTAGTAAGGATGGTAGACGTTCTTTATCAACCGACTCTGCCACAACTTCACCACTACCATCTGTATCAAATCGATAGATTTTAACGCGGTCAGTCTCCAAGAATCCACGGATTTCGGCAACAGTTATTGAGAGTATCGCTGGTAATTCCAGAGATTGGCGAATGCGATTCATTATCCGATGTAGCAATACTTCTAAAGAAGTGATTTGCTTTTCACCAGCAGTGTTAGTCTGATTTAACGCCTTGGAATGGGGATTATTCGATGGCATCATCTAAAACATCATGGCAAAGTATTTTCTCTAGTTCTGCAAACGCAGGCTGCTGTATTTCTTGCTTCAAGGCTATAACCAAGTTGTACAAATGCAACACTTGGTTTTGATTAGTGTTCATATGCGATCGCAACATCTGCTCAACTTCAAAAGCCAAACGCGAACCTTTGGTAAAACCAAAAATACCCAAAGCCCCCGCCAGTTTATGTGCTGCTTGTTGTGCTTTTTGTCTTAATTCGTCTCCCAGGTTGTTTTCTAGTAATGCTTCTGTGGCTTGCTCTAGGATGATGATGCGATCGCAATTCTTAACTTTCAACTTCTCCCACAATTTAGTTAACGCTGCTTTGGTTTGTTGTATATTATCATGTAAATCTTGAGCCTCATAAAATAAATCTTTTATCTGTTGTTTTTTACTTGGTTTTACACCATTTAATCTGTGATTTTCTTTTGTTTTTTGTGGCAATTTTTTGGAAGATGTAGGTACTTTCAGGCGATAACCCAGACCATACACCGTTTCAATAAAATTATTCTCCGCTCCTGCTTGTTTGAGTTTTTGTCGCAAACCTTTAATGTGAGCTGTAACTGTATCTTCTTGGGGAGCTTCTTCCGTTGACCACAAGTGTTCTAAAATGTCGCCGCGGCTAAAAACTTGATGTCCGTTGCGAAGAAAAAGTTCTAGCAAACGATATTCTTTGGGAGTTAAATTGAGAAGGTGATTGTTATAGACAACTTCACATTTACCAGGATCAAGACGCAGGTTTTCCCATTCCAAAACCGTTTGTAGAGTTGAATTTCGCCGCCGCAATAAAACCCGAATTCGAGCTAATAATTCTGACATGTCAAAAGGTTTAACAAGATAATCATCTGCTCCAGCATCCAATCCCATTACTTTATGAGTGCTAGAGTTTTGCGCTGTTAATAACAGCACGGGAGCTTGATAGTTATGAGAACGTAACCTTTGACAAAGCTGAATACCGTCCAACTTCGGTAGCATGACATCCAACAAAATTAAGTCATAGTTGAAAGTCTCTACAAGCTCCCAGCCTAATTCCCCATCATTTGCAATATCGACAACATAATGTTGATTCCCAAGAATATTTTCTAGAGTATTGGCAATACACTCATCATCTTCAACTAATAAAAGTCTCATGAAATATCACCCTGTGATTAGTGGGAATATATCGAAATCACACGCTTAGGTTTTGAGCTTGGATAGCTTGGAGAAATTTCCCCACTTGAACATATCGGTTAAGCAAGCGTGACATTCGCGATTAATTAGTTGACTTTTTAGATCATCTTTTGGTGATGTCTAAGGCAGACTTCAAGAGAAAGATAAACTGGGGATATTTGCCTTTTCACCTTTCAGAATTGTTAATAAGCAGCGTTTTATAATTGTCATGCGATCGCTCCGCACCCTTTAGGAAGGCTCCGCCTACAAAATGAAAGTATTTTTTAAAAATGTACAAGTTCTGAATTAATCAGAAATAATCGCCAAAAAATCAAAATCAAGAATATCAAAAGTTTGGTTAATAAAAAATAACTGATTGTTCACAAAAATGTTACTAATATTTTCCCATTTTAGGATAGTTGGGCATACTAAATATATTATCGTGTTGACAATTACAATCATTATTAACAGATTTCTCACAAAACTAGTTACTTAGCTTCAATAAAATTTTTATTTCTTCACTTATTTTTATAAAAACTAGAGTAATTTTTTACACATCCTCAAATGTTCCAAAGATGTAGCTAGCGAACAATTATCAGACTCTTTATCAAAAAATTTCCGTAATTTCACCGGATTACCACATGTAGCATTACTACGTCTCTATTAAGAGTTATTATCTGGAAACTGCTCAAATTTACCTATCAATGATGATTTTGTAAATTTCTGTAAAGAAAATTAATTCCTTCATTAGTTCTTCATGTTTTTTCACTATTCTGCTTTTCATCAATCTTGAATAATATTTTCGTCGTAGCTGATGAAGGTTTGACTGCAAATATATAGCCCTGCCATCGCCTCTGGTGTGAGAGTGTGCTGCGATGGAAACTCCTGCCCATTCAATGAGGATGTATTGAGTATGAAGCTAGAGTCAGACCATGTAATTGCAACCTCAGATAGTAGCAATTACACTTCTGAGCCAACAGCAAACAAACTCTCAGAAAGACGCAAAAAAGTTAATCATTGGGAAAAATTTTGTTCATGGGTTACCAGCACAGAAAACAGACTATATGTCGGTTGGTTTGGTGTGTTGATGATTCCTTGCATCTTAACAGCAACAACTGTTTTTATCATCGCCATCATCGCTGCTCCTCCTGTAGACATGGATGGAATAGGTGCGCCCATTTCCGGTTCAATACTTTCTGGAAATAACATTATCACTGCTGCTGTTGTGCCAACATCGGCTGCAATTGGTCTGCATTTTTATCCAATTTGGGAAGCAGCTTCCATTGATGAGTGGCTTTACAATGGTGGGCCATATCAAATGATTGTGCTGCATTTTTTGATTGGCATCATCGCCTATCAGGACCGGGAATGGGAACTAAGTTACCGCTTGGGAATGCGTCCGTGGATTTCTCTAGCATTTACTGCTCCCGTCGCCGCAGCTGTCTCAGTGTTGTTAATCTACCCAGTGGGACAGGGTAGCTTATCTGCGGGAATGCCTTTAGGAATATCTGGCACATTTCACTTCATGTTGCAGTTTCAAGCAGACCACAACATCTTGATGAATCCTTTGCATCAGTTAGGAGTGATTGGAGTTTTGGGTGGTGCTTTTGCGGCTGCAATGCACGGTTCCCTAGTCACATCTACCCTAATTCGCAGTCATAATCACAGCGAATCTGAATCAATTAACAAAGGGTATAAACTTGGTCAACAACACCCAACCTATAATTTTAGGTCAGCCCAAGTTTATCTATGGCACTTGATATGGCATCGTGTCAGTTTTCCTAACTCTCGCAAATTGCACTTCTTCTTGGCAGCTTTACCAGTAGCAGGAATTTGGTCTGCGGCTTTAGGTGTAGACATTGCTGCGTTTGACTTTGACTACTTGCAATTCCATCAGCCTGAGATCAAAAGCCAAGGGCAGATTATTCACACTTGGGCAGACACAATTGATTGGGCTTCTTTAGGGATAAAAATTTTAGATGAACGCCATATTTATGACTTCCCTGAAAACTTAACAGCAGGTGAAGTAGTGCCTTGGAAGTAGGCATCTTGAATTTTCAATTTGGAATTTTTTATGACTACTATTTCCACACGACCAACGAGCCGTTTCCCAGCTTGGGACAGGTTCTGCGACTGGGTAACTAGTACCGAAAATCGCCTGTATATTGGCTGGTTCGGCGTCTTGATGATTCCTCTGTTAGGAGTTTCTATCTGCGTCTTTACGATCGCCTTTATTGCCGCTCCCCCAGTGGATATTGACGGCATCCGCGAACCAGTATCCGGTTCACTACTCTACGGCAACAATATCATTACCGCCGCCGTAGTTCCTATGTCCAACGCGATTGGACTGCACTTTTACCCCATTTGGGAAGCAGCTTCTATGGACGAATGGCTCTACAACGGCGGGCCATATCAAATGATTGGTTTCCACTACATTCCAGCCCTTGCTTGCTACATGGGGCGTGAGTGGGAATTATCATACCGTCTGGGAATGCGTCCTTGGATTGCAGTTGCCTACAGCGCTCCTCTTGCCGCTACAACTTCAGTATTCTTGATTTACCCAATTGGACAAGGCAGCTTCTCTGACGGTCTGCCTATGGGTATCAGCGGCACTTTCAATTTTATGTTTGTGTTCCAAGCGGAACATAACATTCTCATGCATCCCTTACACATGATTGGAGTCGCTGGAGTCTTGGGAGGTTCGCTGTTCTGTGCAATGCACGGTTCACTAGTGACATCAAGTCTCATCCGTGAAACCACAGAATTAGAATCGCAGAACTACGGTTATAAATTTGGTCAAGAACAAGAGACTTATAACATCGTTGCAGCCCATGGTTACTTTGGTCGACTAATTTTTCAGTACGCCAGCTTTAACAATAGCCGTTCCTTGCACTTTTTCCTCGCAGCTTGGCCAGTGATTTGTATATGGGGTACTGCTATAGGCATCAGCACAATGGCGTTTAACCTGAATGGCTTCAACTTTAATAATTCCATTCTTGATTCTCAAGGACGTGTACTCCCCAGTTGGGCTGATGTGTTGAACCGAGCAAACTTAGGCTTTGAAGTGATGCACGAACGGAATGCTCATAATTTCCCACTGGATCTTGCTGGTGGTGAAGCTGTTCCTGTCGCAATCACAGCGCCTTCCATCACTGCCTAGTCGGTTTTCAGTTGTCAGTTTGATTCCTCCCTGACAACTGAACCATTTCCTAATCGATTTGTTGTTAGTTGTTGGTTGTTGTTTGGTGTTGGTTGGTTGTTATTTGTAAGCTACTAACCACTAACCACTAACTACTAACCACTAACTACTAACCACTAACCACTAACCACTAACTAAAAAAATCAGGAGTAATTTATGAGCGTCGTCACCGAATTAATTCTCAATGCCGATAGTGAATCTCGCTATCCTGCTCCTAAAGAGCTAAGAATTTTTCAAGACTTTGTGAAAACAGGAGACCAACGAATTCGGATTGCAAAAATCTTGGCAGAAAATGAACAACTAATTGTGCAACGTGGTAGCCAAAAATTCTGGGAACGCTGTCCTAATACTCCTAGTAATAGTGGTAACGAGCGAAAAACAGCTTCCTGTCAGCGCGATCAAGGTTGGTATGTTCGCTTAGTTGCTTATTCGGTCTTGGCAGGCAGTGAGAAACCCTTAGAAGAAATAGGCACTATTGGCATTAAAGAGATGTACAACAATTTAGAGATTCCACTCAGAAATATAGTAGAAGCAATGCGCTGCATTAAAGAAGAAGCTGTATCCATGATGAGTGAGGAAGATGCTGTTGAGGTAGGCCCATATTTTGACTACATCATTAGAGCGTTGTCATAGGAAGGAGTAACAGATGAATAATGAAGTATGAAAAATAAAAAATAAATTTATACTTCATTTTTCGTCTTTTCTTAAATATCTATTACTCGAATACTCAAATTAAGGATACAGGATTATGCAAGACGCAATTACTTCTTTGATTAATTCTTCTGACGTTCAAGGAAAATACCTGGATAACAATTCTTTAGAGAAGCTACAACACTACTACCATACTGGTGATATGCGAGCGCGTGCTGCTACTACGATTAGTGCTAATGCCAAAACTATCGTTACTCAAACAGTAGCAAAATCTCTGCTTTATACAGATATCACCGCTCCTGGCGGCAATATGTATACCTGTCGTCGTTATGCTGCTTGTGTTCGAGACTTAGATTACTTTTTGCGCTATGCTACCTACGCCATGTTGGCTGGCGATCCCTCAATTTTAGACGAGCGCATTTTGAATGGTTTGAGGGAAACTTATAACTCGTTGGGTGTTCCCATTGGTGCAACTATACGAGCAGTGCAAGCAATGAAGGAAGTAACTAATAGCATGATAGGTGCTGATGCGGGTAAAGAAATGGGTGTTTATTTCGACTACATTGCTTCTGGCTTGAGCTGAAGACCAATAAATAGGGAATAGGGAAAAACGATTAATCATCAACTCCCATTCCCAATTTCCAATTCATACTTTTTTACTAGCAATTAACAATTCCCTATTACCAATGAGCATTATTATAAAATCAATTGTAAATGCCGATCGCGAAGCTCGGTATCTCAACGCTGGTGAGTTAAGTGCAATTCAAGAGTTTTATGAAAGTGGAGTTTCTCGGCTGAATCTTGCCATGACTCTAACGGAAAATGAACAAAAAATTGTAGAAAAAGCAAGTCTAAAATTTTGGGAACGCTGTCCAAATACACCTAGTAATAGTGGTAATAGAATGTATCGAAATTCGTGCTTGCGCGATCAAAGTTGGTACATTCGTTTGATTACTTATGCTGTGGTAGTGGGTGATGTAGAGCCTTTAGCAGCAATTGGTACTATTGGAGTGAAAGAAATGTACGAATCTCTAGAGATTCCCCTGCCCAATCTAGTAGAAGCAATTCGTTGCCTTAAAGAAGTATCTTTAGACTTATTTACCTTAGAAGATGCCACCGAAATAGCACCTTATTTTGACTATTTGATTCAGAGTTTGATGCCTTAATTGGTTAGTAGTTAGTAGTTAGTGGTTAGTTGCTAATACTAACAACAAACAACAAATAACAAACAACAACCAACAAATAAAAAATGAGTGCTAAAGCAAGTAGTAGTATTTCAGTTGCTCATCCACAACTATATCAAACTGTACCTATTGCAGTTATTTCACAAGCAGAACAACAAGACCGCTGTTTAAAGCGTACTGAACTTCAGGAGCTAAAGTCATTTTTTAGTTCTGGTAATAAGCGTTTAGAAATTGTAGAAACGCTAACTAAAAATGCAGATGAAATTGTATCTGTGGGGGCAAATCGGATTTTTGTTGGCGGTTTTCCCATGGATTACTTGGAAAAACCCCAAGATCCTTTAGGATTGCCAGGTTCTGGTTACTATGTAGGTGAGGATTACCTGAGTGCAGCACGAAGAAATGGTTATGTTCCGGATAAGGAACGGGTAAATTTAATACCAACGCCAAGATTTTTCAATCCTTTAAGGGGTTGGTGGGAACAAGCGCGTACCCTGTTCACTGACAGAGATCCACTCCCGGAAGGTTTCCGTTTTATCAATATTTCTCGCTATGGGCCAACAAGAATGAAACGGTCTATGCGAGACTTAGCGTGGTTTTTACGTTATATAACTTATGCCATTGTTGCTGGTGATACTAGTATTTTGTCAGCTAATGCCAGAGGCTTGCGCGGCATCATTCCAGAAGATGTAACAGATGCTACTGTCGTTGCTCTTAAAGAAATGCAACGTCAATCCCTAAATTACTTTGCAAATGATGCTGAGGCACAGGAAATTATCAAACATAATTTTCAAGTATTAATATCGGAATACCTTGTTGAAAAACCTCCGGCCCAACTAAGAATAGGGGTTTCCGACGAGCAACAGGGTTTAGTATTGCCTCAAAGTTATGCGATCGCCTCCCAGACGCGACTCAAATATGTAATGAAATCCGTCTTACCAGAGACAGAAAAGCAAGGAGTCATAAAAGCTGCCTATCGGCAAGTCTTTGAGCGCGATGTGACTGCTACCTATGGTTTCCCTGTAGATGAATTGGAGTCCCAAGTCAAGGGTGGACAAATTTCCATGAAGGAATTTGTTCGTCGTTTAGGTAAATCTCGCCTCTACCGCAGACTTTTCTGGGAGCCGTACACCATCAGTCGCGTGATTGAATTGGCAATGCGTCACTTTTTGGGACGGGGATTGAGTTCTCTAGAAGAGTTCCAAGAATACTTTGCTGTAGTTACCAAAGGTGGTTTACCTAAGCTAGTTGACACTTTGGTAGATTCCCAAGAATACGCTGACTACTTTGGCGAGGAAACAGTACCATATCTGCGTGGCTTGGGACAAGAAGCTCAAGAGTGCCGTAATTGGGGGCCACAAATAGATTTGTTTAAATACAGCACTGTTGTTCACAAAGTACCCCAGTTTGTCACCCTGTTTGGCAAATACACCAAACCATTACCCAATCAGCATCCTTACGGTTCTGGTAACGACCCCCTCGAAATTCAATTTGGTGCAATTTTCCCTGTAGATACTTTACCCGCAATCACTCTCCACAGTCCTGCACCCTTTGGTAAAGATAACCGCCGCATTCTGATTAGCTCCAATGGCTTGGGACAAGTTCCAGGCACTTTGGCAAAGGTAATCAAGTTAGATCATCCAGAGAAGTTACACACAACATCTCCAGTAAATGGAAAACAAGCACCATCCAACGTCAGCCTCGCGAAAAATTCCCCATCCACAGTAATTCAAGTGGCTTATCGACAAGTATTTGGACGTGATGTCTTTGAAGGTCAGCGTATAACAGTTGCAGAATCAGCACTCCTAAGTGGTGCAATTACCATGCGGGAGTTTATCCGCCAATTAGCCAAATCTAAATTATTCCGCAGAATGTTTTGGGAACCACTATACATAACTAAGGCGATTGAATACATCCATCGGCGCTTGTTGGGCCGTCCTACCTACGGGCGACAAGAAATGAATCATTACTACGACATCTCTGCAAATCAAGGCTTTTACACACTGATTGATGAAATCATCGATAGCCCAGAATATATGCAAACTTTTGGAGAAGATACAGTTCCTTATGAACGCTATGTTACACCCAGAGGTTTTGCAATGCGATCGCCAAAATCATCTTACGCCGTAAATCTATCGGCAAAATCTTTGCTGTCATCCCCATCACAATTAGACAGGTTTGTTCCCAACCACCGCAACGGACAAACGCAAACTTTGCCAGAGTTGGTAAATGAGTGTGAGACTAACCTCCAAGAACAAAAGTTGGAACCAGAACTAACTCCAGTGATTGAGTCTGAAAACGAACAAAGCTATATCAATCCAGTCTGATTGCGAAAAATTTGGTTTTCTTGGTGTCTTTGTGTCTTGGTGGTGAAAAATCTTTTTTTGAAACACAAAGACACAAAGACACAAAGAGCTAATCCTAATTGCCAAATCCAAAATCCAAAATTGATATGAGTCTTGTAAAGCAGGTAATTGAGAACGCTGATGAACAGATGCGCTATCCTACCCCCGGAGAAATCCGCATGATTCAAAATTTTTGCCATTCGGGGGACAAACGGATTCGCATTGCTACAACTTTGGCGAGTAACCAAAATCGGCTTGTAGAAAGAGCTAGCCAGAAGTTCTGGAAGCGGTGTCCAGTGACACCCAGTAATAGCGGCAATATGAGGAAAACAGCTTCCTGTCAACGCGATCAAGGTTGGTATATCCGTTTAGTTGCCTATTGTGTTTTGGCAGGAAATGAGCAGCCGTTGACGGAAATTGGCACAGTGGGAATGCAACAAATGTATCAATCTTTAGGAATTCCGCTCTCTAATTGGGTTGAGGCGGTGCGTTGTATTAAGGAAGAAGCTCAAGCACTGCTTGGTGATGAAGATGCTGCGGAAGTCACTTCTTATTTCGACTACATTATTCAAGCTCTTTCCTTTCCAGGTGCTCCTTATTTTATGAATGATGGTCGGTCGGATTGGTGAACAAAGTTTTTTAGCAAAAGGATAAGTGATTATGACCATTGCAATTAGACCCTCACGGACAAGGGGGTTTGAATGGTTTTATGTCCTCGATGACTGGCTGAAACGCGATCGCTTTGTGTTTATTGGTTGGTCGGGTTTGTTACTCTTTCCCTGTGCTTACCTGGCGATTGGGGGTTGGTTTACTGGTACGACTTTCGTTACTTCTTGGTATACTCACGGGATTGTGAGTTCTTATTTGGAAGGCTGTAATTTCCTGACTGCGGCTGTTTCCACTCCTGCTGATAGCATGGGACATTCCTTGCTGTTTTTGTGGGGACCAGAGGCGCAGGGAGATTTTACCCGCTGGTGTCAAATTGGTGGTTTGTGGAATTTTGTTGCTTTGCATGGTGTCTTTGGTTTAATCGGCTTCATGCTGCGCCAATTTGAGATTGCTCGTGCAGTTGGCGTTCGACCCTACAATGCGATCGCTTTTTCTGCTCCTATTTCTGTATTTGTTTCTGTCTTTCTCATTTATCCATTAGGACAATCTTCCTGGTTTTTTGCGCCCTCGTTTGGGGTCGCTGCCATTTTCCGTTTCTTACTATTTTTCCAAGCTTTCCACAACTATACGCTGAACCCGTTTCACATGATGGGAGTCGCTGGTGTATTGGGAGGTGCGCTGTTGTGTGCTATTCATGGTGCAACAGTGGAAAACACCTTGTTTAGAGACACCAAAAGCTTTAACACTTTTGGGGGATTTTCTCCCACTCAAGCAGAAGAAACCTATTCGTTTGTGACTGCAAACCGCTATTGGTCACAGATTTTTGGAATTGCTTTTTCTAACAAGCGATGGTTGCATTTCTTTATGTTGTTTGTGCCAGTTACAGGCTTGTGGATGAGTTCTATTGGCATGGTTGGTTTAGCTTTTAACCTGCGGGCTTATGACTTTGTATCTCAGGAAATCCGCGCAGCCGAAGATCCAGAATTTGAAACTTTCTATACCAAAAATATCCTGTTGAACGAGGGAGCTAGAGCGTGGATGGCGGCTCAAGACCAGCCCCATGAAAAATTTCAATTCCCTGAAGAGGTACTGCCCCGTGGTAATGCTGAATGAGGGAACCAGAGCCTGGATGGCGACTCAAGACTAGCCCCATGAAAAGTTTGAATTCCCTGAAGAGGTAATGTTCTGTGGAAACGCCCTTTGATTCTAAAGTTTCAAAACCAAAAGACGAAGTTCAAAAACCTGCTTATATTGTTAATTCACCAAGTGAAGGTCGTGATGAAGCCTCCACTGGATATGCTTGGTGGGCTGGTAACGCTCGTTTTATTAACCAATCTGGTCGGTTTTTAGGTGCTCATGTTGCCCATGCAGGGCTGATTGCTTTTTGGGCAGGGGCGATGCTGCTGTTTGAAGTCGCTCACTATGTCCCGGAAAAACCGATGTATGACCAAGGTCTGATCTTAATGCCTCACATTGCCGCCCTTGGTTTTGGTGTGGGGCCAGGAGGTCAGGTAGTAGATATCTTTCCATTTTTTGCGATCGCTGTATTTCACCTGATTGGCTCTGCTGTTTTGGGTTTTGGTGGCATCTATCACTCCCTCAAAGGCCCGCAAAAGCTTCCTGGTTTCTTCAATTTCGATTGGAGTGATAAAGATAAAGTCACTAGCATTTTGGGATATCATCTGATTGCTCTGGGCGTCGCCGCCTTCTTACTTGTCGGTAAGGCGATGCTGTGGGGGGGGTTGTATGACACCTGGGCACCTGGAGGTGGTGCTGTACGCCTTGTTACCAATCCTACTCTTGACCCCAGAATCATCTTTGGTTATCTGTTCAAAGGTTTTACAGGTGGCGCAGGTAATATTGCTAGTGTTGACAACCTAGAGGATTTAGTCGGCGGTCATATTTGGATCGGTTCGCTGCTGATCCTTGGTGGTATTTGGCACATTGTTACCAAGCCTTTTAAGTGGACTCACAAAGCCTTTATTTGGTCGGGTGAAGCTTACCTTTCGCAAAGTTTGGGTAATGTAGCCGGGCAAGCATTTATTGCCACGATGTTCATCTGGTTTAACAATACTGCCTATCCCAGCGAATTTTATGGGCCGACAGTTGCTGAATCTTCCAATGCTCAGGCGCTAGTATTTCTCGTGCGTGACCAAAATTTAGGAGCAAATGTCGCTTCAGCGCAAGGACCAACAGGTCTGGGGAAATATTTGATGCGATCGCCAACCGGAGAAATTATCTTTGGTGGGGAAACCATGCGGTTTTGGGATGTCAAAGCCCCCTGGCTAGAACCTCTGCGTGGCCCCAATGGTCTAGATATTGACAAACTTCAGCATGATGTCCAGCCTTGGCAAATTCGCCGTGCTTCTGAGTACATGACCCATGCACCTATAGGTTCCCTGAATTCTGTCGGCGGCTTAGCAACTGAACTCAACTCCTTTAACTTTGTTGGGCCTCGTGCCTGGCTGGCTTCTGCACATTTTGTCTTTGCTCTGCTTTTCTTAGTTGGTCATCTCTGGCATGCCGGTCGCGCCAGAGCCGCGGCCGCAGGCTTTGAAAGGGGTATAGACCGAGAAGATGAGCCAGTTCTATCCATGCCTCCATTAGATTAGTTGGCGATCAGGGATCGGGAATAGGGAATTACTTAATCCTTAAACTCTCCCTTCTCTTCCCATTTCCCAATCCCCTATCACTAATCCCCAATCTCCCCACTCCCCATTAGGACTATGCAGTATTTGCTCAAAAATCAAATGATTGACTCCGTGGTTCACATAACTTTGTTGATGTTTTTTTGTGTAATTTTGTCTTTTTTGAAAAAATTTTTCCCTGATTCAGCATCAGGTACATACCTACGACTTTTGTTCTAAATAAGAGATTGAATTCTCTTAACTCTTGACTTTTGACTAAGGAAGCACAATCAATGGGATTACCTTGGTATAGAGTTCACACAGTGGTCTTAAATGACCCAGGACGACTTATTGCTGTACACCTGATGCACAATGCCCTTTGTGCAGGCTTTGCTGGTTCGATGCTTTTGTTTGAACTAGCTTTGTACGATCCTAGCGATCCAGTACTCAATCCCATGTGGCGGCAGGGATGTTTTTTAATGCCGTTTGTAGCACGCTTGGGAGTGACAAATTCTTGGCAAGGCTGGAGTATTACAGGTGAAACCTTCGCAGATCCTGGTTTTTGGACGTTTGAAACTGTAGCCATAGCTCACATTGTCTTTTCGGGTCTTGAGTTCTTGGCTGCTTGCTGGCACTGGTTTTACTGGGATCTCGCCACATTCTTCGACTCCAAAACGGGCGAACCAACTTTAGATTTGCCCAAAATTTTTGGCATTCACCTATTCTTAGCTGGTTTACTCTGCTTTGGATTTGGTGCTTTTCATCTCACCGGTATTTTTGGCCCGGGTATGTGGGTTTCTGACCCATACGGGCTAACTGGTCATGTTCAAGGAGTTGCACCAGTATGGGGACCAGAGGGTTTTAATCCCCAAAATCCTGGTGGAGTTGTTGCTCACCATATTGCAGCGGGTATTGTAGGAATTATTGGCGGACTTTTCCATATAGTTGTTCGACCCCCCGAGGTACTGTACAGGGGGCTAAGGATGGGAAATATTGAAACCGTCCTTGCCAGTGCGCTGGCCACTTTCTTTTTTGCAGGTTTTGTGGCTGCTGGTAGTATGTGGTATGGTACTGCCACCACACCTATTGAACTGTGGGGACCGACTCGTTATCAGTGGGATCAAAGCTACTTTAAAAAAGAGATTGATAGGCGGGTGCAAGCGGGTTTAGACGAGGGTAAAACTCTCTCACAATCTTGGTCAGCTATTCCAGAGAAATTAGCTTTCTACGACTATATTGGCAATAATCCTGCCAAGGGTGGTTTATTCCGAGTGGGTCGAATGGTCGATGGAGATGGAGTTGCTCAAAGCTGGCTTGGTCATCCAGTATTCAAAGACCGTGAAGGACGGGAATTGACAGTTCGTCGAATGCCTACTTTCTTTGAAACCTTCCCAGTAGTTCTGACTGACAAAGATGGTGTAGTGCGTGCAGATATTCCCTTCCAGCGAGCAGAGGCAAAATACAGCTTTGAGCAAACTGGCGTTAATGTCAGCTTCTTTGGCGGGATACTTGATGGTCAAACGTTTACAGACCCTATGACGGTCAAGAAGTACGCACGTCAAGCCCAACTGGGTGAACCTTTTAAATTTGACCGCACAATCCACAATTCCGATGGAGTTTTCCGAACTAGTAACCGGGGCTTTTTTGCCTTTTTCCACACTTGCTTTGCTTTGGTGTGGTTTTTCGGACACATCTGGCATGGTTCTCGTACCATCTACCGGGATGTATTTGCTGGCATTGACCCAGAACTTGATGAACAGGTAGAGTTTGGTGTTTTCCAGAAAGTGGGAGACACAACCACACGTAAGAAGCAACCAGTTATCTAAAACACCAGTAAAGACGCGCCATGGCGCGTCTCTACAAATTACCAAATACCATCAACAATAGTCGGAGGAATCCATGCAATCACAAAAGTTTCAACCCAAAAAAGTCGCACCTGTACAATATCTACTCAAACAATTAAATACTGAGGCAGGTAAAGTTACCTCTGGTTGGGGTACTACACCACTAATGGCTGCTTTGATGCTGTTGTTGTTTATTTTCTTATTAATGATTTTAGAGATTGTCAATTCCTCAATTTTGCTTGAAGGAATCAATATGAGTTGAACAAGCTTGCGAAACTAATCTATAGGTGGGGAGGTTGGGGAATAAGGAAATTAGGAATTAGGAGTTAGGAGTTAACAACCAACACCCAACAAACAACTACTAACCAATAAACTGAGGTATTTAAATGCAACACATTTATTTAGCATATGGTGAGGGACAATTTGCCTCAACTGCAACCGGAGTTTTCTTTGGTTTGATAACAGCTGTATCTTTTTGCGCTCTCTTGATAATTTATGCAGCCAACACTTATCCAGCAGATAGAAGGTAATGTCTAAATATCAAAAAAACAACAACTACTAACCACTAACTAATAACAACCAACAATCAACAAAATTATGAAAAGAATATTTGCTCTGATTCTCGCAATTTTTATTTGGTTTAGCGCTGTTTCTACTGCATTGGCAGAAAATACCACATTGGTTCCTTGTTATAAATCACCTGCATTTGTAGAAAGGATGAAAAATGCTCCTGACAGTTATTACACTACAATGCCATTAAAAGCTTATTCGCAGTTACTTTGTGGTGAGGATGGTCTACCTCGGATTGCTCTTGACCGCCTTAGTCTTGCTGTTGATGTAGCAATTCCGATCGCCATATTTCTGTATACTGCTGGTTTTATTGGCTGGAGTGGTCGGTCTTACCTACAGGCAATTAAAAAACAAAATAAAGCAGAAGAAAAAGAAGTGTTTATTGATGTACCTTTATTCATCAGTTGTATGGTGATGGCTTTATTTTGGCCTCTGGCAGCAATTAAAGAATTACTAGCTGGTGAATTAGTTGCCAAGGATGAAGAAATTCCTATTTCAATTCGCTGAAATAATATTGAGAGGTTATCTGAAAAGTTTTTGCCAATATACCAAGTGATTGAGGCAAGATAATTCGTATTTGAACAGCTACCCTCTCAATAATCCAAATAAAAATACAAGTTCAACAAATTTGATTTAGGTTGGAGAAATCATCATGGAAGCACGTTATTTGCTAAGATATCTTTCCACTGCTCCTATAGTTGCTACACTAACATTGGTTACTATTTCTGTAATTATGATTGTATTGAATTATCTGTTTCCTGGTTTGCAATACGGTACTTTTTTCCATTCTTTGCCGTAATATCAAAGAAGCTTGAATGCGATCGCCGCAGGATTGTGTACAAAGGAAAAATAGCCTCCTGCCTTCATGAATGTAAAACCCTTGCAATCATACTGTTTGCTTGCGACTCATATCCGCCCCCAAACAAATTAAAGTGATTAAGGATGTGATACAAGTTATACAAAGTCTTCCTGCGTTCATATCCTGGTTCTAGGGGAAACACTTGGTTATAACCATGATAAAATGCCGCCGGAAAACCGCCAAAAAGTTCGGTCATGGCAATATCTACTTCTCTATCCCCAAAATATGTTGCTGGATCGAAAATAACTGGTTCTCCTTTGACAGTACATCCAGCGTTACCCCCCCACAAATCACCGTGTACTAGGGAAGGTTGGGGAGCGTGGTCTGCTAATATTTCGGGAATAGCTGCTAGTAAATCTTCAGCTTGCGAAAATCTACCACCCCGTCGCCTTGCTAATTGAAACTGATAACCCAGGCGACGCTTACTAAAAAAATCTGCCCAATTAGATGTCCAAGTATTAATTTGGGGCGTAGAACCAATAGTATTATTCATGTCCCAGCCAAAACCATTCACTGTAGTGGCTTTGTGCATCGCCGCTAACTTACGCCCCATTTCTTCCCAAGTTTTGGCATTACCTGAACCCATTTCCAACCATTCCAAAACCAAGTAGCAAGAATTATCAACTGTTCCACTACAGATTGGTTTGGGAACGCGGATAGTGCCTGTATTGTATATTTGTTCTAAACCCAGGGCTTCCGCTTCAAACATGGTAACTTGGGATGCTTGATTAAGCTTAACAAAATAGGTAAGCTTGCCATCCGATATGGCATAACCTTGGTTGATGCACCCGCCACCAACTGAACGTCGTTGTGTAGAGTGAAAATTTTCACCAGTGATTTGGGTAATATGGGCGTCGATTTCAGTCCACATGGTTTTGATGGGGAGATGGGGAGTGTGAGGAGTGTGTAGACGCGCTTTGCGCGGCTTCCCGTAAGGGTAGAGTGTGAGGAGTGGAGAAATAACCACTAACCACTAACTACTAACTAAACTGGTTTCATTACTACTACACCGTACGCGTTGGGGGTAAGATACTTTTGGGCAGCTTGCATTAACTTGGTTGCGTCCTGTCCTTGGATATGGCTGGGGTAGTCAAAGGCTGGTTCTAAATCGCCTATTAGTGTTTGATAATAACCATATAAACCTGCGCGATCGCTTGGTGTCTCGTTGCCAAAAATAAATCTATTCGCTACTCGTTTCTGCACACGGGCAATTTCTGATTCTTGCACGAACTCAGTTTGTAAGGTTCTAATATGTTGAGCAATCGCTTCTTCTACTAACCCCAAATTTTCTACTGGACAGTGAGCAGAAATATAAAATGTCCCCTGCAACTTATGAGTCATGTTACTCACAGAAATATGGGAAGCAAGTCCACGTTCTTCACGTAACTCTCGGACTAATCTGGATGTACGTCCATGTCCGAGAATTGCTCCCAAAACATCCAAAGCATAGGTTTCATCAAGTTTGTCTAAGCCTGGAACTCGCCAAACCATTACCAGTCGTGCTTGTTGTAAGCTTTCATCAGTAAATTCTTGTCGGACAATTTCACTAAATGGGAGTTCACAAGCAAATTTTGGTGGTTGTTTGTTGATTGTTGATTGGTGATTGTGAGATTTGCTAAAGCCTTCTGCAATAATTTCAATTAATTCTTCTACTGCTAAATTACCCACAGCGACAGCAGTTATAGACGGTGGTTGATACCAACTAGCGTGAAAATCTCGCATTTGTTGGGGTTTGAGGTGAGAGATTACCTCTTCTGCTCCCAATACCGGACGTCGATAAGGAAGTTGTGCAAAAGCCATCTCCATCGCCCTTTTGTAGGTGCGGCGACGGGGATTATCTTCGGAACGTCTTATTTCTTCTAAAACTACCAACCTTTCCCGTTCAAAGGCATCATCAGGAATACTTGCATTAGCTACTACATCAATTTGCAGAGGCGCGAGATCAGCAAAATCCTTCGGAGCAGTAGTTATATAATAGTGGGTATAATCCTGGCTAGTAGCGGCATTGGTAACAGCACCCCGCTCTTCAATTCTACGTTCAAACTCACCGCTGATTAGTTGCTCAGTTCCTTTAAAAATCATATGCTCTAAAAAGTGAGCCATGCCATTAATCGCATCTGCTTCTACAGCTGAGCCGACGTTAATCCACAAACTCAAGTTAACTGCATCTATCGGCATTTGCTCCGCTATGATCGTTAAACCATTCGGTAATCGATGAAGCTTTGGTGCATTCAGACGAGGAAATTTTACCAGGGTTGAGGTCATGGGTAGTTGTAAGTGAGCAGTTACCTCTATCTTACATAGCACTTAAATGAGAATTGCAGCGATCGCTTAATTACAAGAAATTTACTGAGTGATTGCTGTATCTGCGACAGGTATTGGTTTTTTTCTTGGTGTCTTGGTGTCTTTGTGGTTTATTTTCACCACCAAGACACCAAGACACGAAGGTAGATATTAAAAATGCACCTCACCCTGTTAACAGAGGGGCTGTTCTTGTGAGGTGTTGTACTTAATCGAGTTGAAAATCACCGTATATGGATATGAGAAGCTTGCTCAGTATTGGCTAAAGTTACATTGTTTCTTTATATTAAGTATTTTGTAAAATATAATTAAGAGTATTAATAATTATCTGATAAATATCAATGCCAAATCATCGTGGTGGCAAAACTAAATCTCGTGTCATCATTATTGGTGCAGGAATTGGTGGACTCACTGCTGGGGCATTATTGGCTCGTAGAGGTTATAGTGTCCTCATTCTAGATCAAGCCCTAGTGCCTGGTGGTTGTGCTTCTACATTTAAACGCAAAGGTTTTACTTTTGATGTCGGTGCAACCCAAGTCGCGGGTTTGGAACCAGGAGGAATTCACTACCGCATTTTTTCAGAATTAGAAGTTGATTTACCGCCTGCAACGCCTTGTGATCCTGCATGTGCGGTATTTTTGCCAGGAGAAAATACACCCATCAATGTTTGGCGTGATCCTCAGAAATGGCAAGAGGAACGCCAGCGACAGTTCCCTGGTAGCGAACCTTTTTGGCAATTGATTGCAGAGTTGTTTCAAGCCAGTTGGAAATTTCAAGGGCGTGATCCGGTACTACCGCCGCGTAACCTTTGGGATCTATGGCAGCTAACCAAGGCGGTGCGTCCGAGTACTTTAATTACTGTACCTTATACGTTGTTTACGGTAGGGGATGCGTTGCGTGCCTACAAGTTGGCAGATGATCAGCGTTTACGAACGTTTTTAGATTTGCAACTGAAACTATACTCTCAGGTAGATGCAGAAGAAACAGCGCTATTGTACGCCGCAACAGCGTTGAGTGTATCTCAGGAACCACAAGGCTTGTTTCATCTCCAAGGTAGTATGCAGGTGTTGAGCGATCGCCTAGTTTCTGCTTTGGAACGAGATGGTGGTCAATTATTAATGCGCCACACTGTTGAACAAATCAAAGTAGCCCAAGGTAAAGCTAAGGCTGTAGTGATTCGCAATCAAAAAACTGGGGAAACCTGGACAGAATCAGCCGACCATATCATTGCTAATGTTACAGTCCAAAATTTGGTGAAATTGCTAGGTGAAAAGGCTCCCTCTGGGTATAAAAAACGTGTGGCAAAATTGCCATCTGCATCAGGTGCGTTTGTAGTTTATCTAGGCGTGGATGCAAGCGCTATTCCCGTTGATTGTCCCCCCCACCTGCAATTTATGTACGATGCCAATGGCCCTATTGGCGAAAATAATTCTCTATTTGTGTCTGTGAGTCATCCCGGTGATGGTCGTGCTACTACAGGTAAAGCTACAATTATTGCCTCTTCCTTCGTAGATCCTGAACCTTGGTGGCAGACAGAAGACTACGAAGGATTGAAACAAAAGTATACAGAAGACGCGATCGCTCGTCTGGCACAATATTTTTATCTAAAACCAGAAACCATTATTCATGTAGAAGCTGCCACGCCCCGTACCTTTGCTCATTACACCGCTCGCGATCGCGGTATTGTTGGTGGAATTGGTCAAAGGATAGCGACATTTGGTCCCTTTGGATTTGCCAATCGTACACCCATAGATCATCTCTGGTTAGTTGGTGACTCTACCCACCCCGGCGAAGGTACAGCAGGCGTGAGTTATTCTGCACTAACAGTAGTTAGGCAAATAGATGGGTAATTGGTAATTGGTAATTGGTAATTGGTAATTGGTAATTGGTAATTTGTCACTATTTATTCTCCTCACACTCCACCCTACGGGAAGCCGCGCAAAGCGCGTCTACACACTCCCCCCACTCCTCTCACTCCCCCTACTTCCCCAATCCCCTCAAGGCAAAAACCGATCTAAAGCTGCTTTGAGTTGCTCAATTTCTACATCAATATTGCCCTCTTCTGCTGCTCTGGCAATACACTCAGTTAAATGTTCATCCAAAACAATGCGTGCTACTTTATCCAGCGCACCTCTAACTGCGGCAATTTGCAACAACACATCAGGACAAGGGCTATTTTGCTGTACCATTGTCTTGATTCCGCGAATATGTCCTTCTATACGTGATAATCGATTTACCAATCGGCGCAAAGACTCTTCGCTATGAATGTGAGGATGAGGCGACTGTTCATGGTTATGAGTCTTGTGTGTGTGAACGTGGTCTGTTTCTTCCAAGAGTACATCTTCATCTTGCTCAAAACTAGGCAAAGATGATTTAGCTAATCGCTTTGATCCATTCATTGGCTGCTGTTTGGAGTTTTAGGAATACATAAGATCCTAACTTAGACAGGGATAGTAGTGGGGAGTGTGGGGAGTGTCAGGAGTGTGGGGAGTAGAAATATTTTCTTTATCCCTTTTATCTACCTTGTCTTCAACAAAGCTCTCATGCTTCCAAAGGGAGCAATGGGTTCATTTGAGTCCTATTGTACTTTGTGATTTTAAGTAAAGCGTATATTATATCTTTGAATTAACAGCAATTGCCAAGAAAGAATCATCCTAATTCCCGAATATTGCGAGTGTAAGTTTCCAGAATGGCTTGTCACCTACAAATTCAAATAAATTGATCTATAAATGGGTCATAATAATCTCCAAGTGTCAAGACTAAAGCAAGCATGAAACTCTGACATGAGAACTAGCGTCAACACTTAGAAATTAACATCAAATCTGCAACAATAATATTTAGGTATGTAAGTAGCCATTATAAACTACTTACACCAAAGAAAATGAACAAATACATAACTAACTAGACTGAAAAATAAGGTTGTGGTTATGCGATTTTCCCAACTACCCAGGTATATCAAACAACTCTTTACTCATGCATTAGCGATGATTTTAGGAGTTGTACTCACTGTTGGCACTATCCGAGTGTCACCCTCCCAAGCTGACCCAGCACCGAAGCCAGTTACAAATGACACACCACAACTTATTGCTCAACGGCAATCACCAACGACAGCAGCGATTGGAAATAGCAGCTTTGTGACTGCGGCGGTAAATCGTGTGGGTCCAGCTGTAGTTCGGATTGATACTGAACGTACAGTTACTCGTCGTCTACCTGATTTTTATGACGACCCGTTTTTCCGCAGGTTCTTTGGGGACAGTTTTCCCCAACAGTTACCCCCAGAACAATTGCGGGGTCTGGGTTCTGGTTTCATTATTGACAAAAGTGGCTTAGTTATGACTAATGCCCATGTGGTCGATAATGCTGATAGAGTTACAGTCAGCCTTAAAGATGGGCGTAAATTTGATGGCAAAGTCCGAGGTGTTGATGAAGTCACCGATTTGGCAATAGTTAAAATTGACGCTGGCGGTGATTTGCCTGTCGCACCTTTGGGTTCTTCTTCTAATGTCCAGGTAGGAGACTGGGCGATCGCAGTCGGTAATCCTTTAGGATTTGACAATACCGTCACCTTAGGAATTGTCAGCACCCTGAGACGTTCTAGCGCCCAAGTTGGTATCCCTGACAAACGCTTAGACTTTATTCAAACAGATGCTGCAATCAACCCCGGTAACTCTGGTGGACCACTGTTAAATGACCGAGGTGAAGTCATTGGTATTAATACAGCTATTCGTGCTGATGCTATGGGAATTGGCTTTGCTATTCCCATCGATAAAGCTAAACAAATTACAGCCCAATTGCAACGCGGTGGTAAAGTAGCTCATCCTTATTTGGGTGTGCAAATGATCACTCTCACACCCCAGCTAGCAAAAGAAAACAATAACGACCCCAATTCTCAGTTCATCATTCCAGAAGTGAATGGCGTTTTGGTAGTACGGGTTTTACCTAATTCTCCAGCAGCTACAGCAGGTATCCGACGTGGCGATGTTATTACCCAAGTTGATGGACAAGCAATTACTAGTGCTGAACAGTTGCAAAATCTTGTGGAAGACACTCGCGTAGGACAGGTGTTACAGGTGAAAGTGCAACGTGGAAATCAAACGCAGCAATTATCAATACGCACAGCTGAATTGAAGAGTACTTCGTAATTGGTTAGTGATTGGTTGTTAGTTGTTGATTGTTGATTGTTCCAAACAACCAACAACCAACAACTAATTTATTTTTGTGCTAAAAACTGACGCAAACTTAGTAAATTTAAACTTTGTCCTAAAGCCAGTGGCAAAAGTGAAATTCCTTCTAGGCGAGACTGTACCCAACCTTCTCCCCAGTACCATTCATGGAAACCATCAATTCCTTGACTGAGAATTAAACGCAGACAATTAGGACGTGCTACATCTACTTGATGATGAATCGTGATCGGTCCGAATCGAGTTGTAAATTGAAATCCTGGATGCAACTGTTCTGGCATTCCGGGGGGAAGACTACCAGAAAGTAGCCATTTTTCCAATTGCGTAGGACGCAGCAGACTGTCTCCAATGGCAGTTGCTGATGCTTCCATTTCTATCCGGAGTTGACTTTTTTGAAAATTACCTAGCATTGTTGACGCGATCGCTCTTATCGCTTTTTCTTTATAGTATGACAAAGACTGGGATGAGCTATACTTCTGCTCTACGGAAAGCCGCTTGTGGTTGGTACGGGTATTGTCATTCTAATTGCAATATATTTGGTCACTTTTAATCAAACTGTGAACTTAAAATAGAGAAAGTAAGTTTGTAAAGAAATGTAAGGATTTTCATGGCGGATCAATTAATTCGCGCTACAGCAGCCGATGGTGGAATTCGTGCGGTGGGTGCAATTACAACTCGTCTCACAGAAGAAGCACGGCAGCGCCATCAAATGTCTTATGTCGCAACAGCTGCCTTGGGACGGACTATGACCGCTGGCTTGTTGATGGCATCCAATATGAAGCGGACTGGCTCTAGAGTCAACATCCGGGTAAAAGGTGATGGCCCTTTGGGTGGTATATTAATAGATGCTGGTCTCGATGGTACAGTACGTGGCTATGTGGGCAATCCGGCAGTAGAACTACCGCCCAATGCTAAAGGCAAGCTAGATGTCGGTGGTGCAGTTGGTGATGGATTTCTCTATGTAGTGCGTGATATTGGTTATGGCTACCCATATTCCAGTACAGTTGAAATTATTTCTGGTGAAATAGGAGATGATGTGGCCCATTACCTGGTAACATCTGAACAAACTCCTTCAGCGTTAGTACTAGGCGTATTTGTGGAACCAGGTGGGGTAACTGCTGCTGGCGGTCTTTTGGTGCAAGTGTTGCCCAAAGCAGCCAGAGATGAAGCTTTAATAGAAACTTTAGAATCACGAGTTGCTGCTTTAAGCGGTTTTACACCTCTGCTCCAAGCTGGTAAATCTCTGACAGAAATTTTTCAAGATTTACTGGGAGATATGGGAGTAAATATATTTCCCGAAACTCAGATGCTACGCTTCCACTGTGGTTGCTCTTTTGATCGGGTTTTAGGAGCGCTGAAAATGTTGGGAGAAGCAGAACTGCAAGACATGATCATCAAAGACAATGGCGCAGAAGCGACTTGTGACTTTTGTGGCACAGTTTACCAGGCAAGTAGCGATCACTTAGCTCAGCTAATTGTTGATTTGCAAGCAGAATCATCCGCTACTAGATAGTAGTATAAAAAGACACTTTGTATTTGGGATGGTAATGATATCTATGGAGGTATGATGGTGCAAGAGGTGGATTTTTCTCGATGAGAAAGTTACCATGACAACAACATAGTTGCGATTCAACGTAGATCGCTATTAAACTACTTTGGTGTGAGAGATGACAGAGCGGGATACTTCAGAAAGTTGGTCATTAGGCAGAGCTAGAGAGCCAGATATGATGACAAGATTATCCCGAGCCGGTCACGCTAATGAGACTAAAATGTCTGGTATACCACCTGCCGGCTCTAACTCCAAGTCTGTGATGCAGTCAAAACCAAACACTTCTGAACAACTACCCCCCAGTGGTCATGGTTCTGGAAAAATGCCACGCTGGTTCAAAAGCTGGGTTTTGTGGGCGCTTTTGTTCACACTAGTCCCTGGCAGCATCGCATTTATGGCAATGGGAATGCTACTCAAGTTGCCATCTGCCCCCAACTGTCCATCTATTTTCTGGCCTCTGGCTAGTGCGTCGGTACGCTTACATTGTGCCCAACTTGCGGCTTCTAAGCAAACAGTCAAAGACCTGCTGCAAGCAATTGATCTGGTGAAGCTATTACCAGAAAGGCATCCCTTACGAGGGGAAATAGACCGCTACCTGGAACAATGGTCACGAGACATTTTAAAGTTAGCAGATGAAAGTTTTCAACAAGGCAAATTAGAAGAAGCGATCGCCACTGCCAACCAAATCCCAGAAGACCTGCCTGCTCATCAACTGGTAAAAGAGCAAATTAGCAAATGGGAAAAAATTTGGTTAGAGGCAGAAGGTATTTACCAAGAAGCAGAAAACGAAATGCGTGAACAACACTGGCACGACGCATTTATGGCTGCTGCTAAATTATTACGAGTCAATAACAAGTATTGGGCGAGTATCAAATATGACCAATTAAATAGACTGATTACTAGTGCCAGAGAAGATGGCGATAAGCTGGCGAAAGCTGAAAATCTAGCTGAAAGCGGAAATGTAGATAACTTACTCAAAGCGATTAAAATTGCAGAGTCGATTCAAAAGGACAGTTACGTTTACCCGAAAGCTCAAGAAGCAATTCCCAAATTTGCACGCGCAATGTTAGATTTGGCACAGAAAAACCTAGACCGTCGTGATGCCGACCAAGCTATATCTATTGCCCAGCAAATTCCTTTCAGTACAGGACTACAGTCAGAAACAGAGGACTTTATTGCGATCGCAGAAGCCCAAAGAAATGCTTGGATTGGCACTGTAGCAGGTTTAGAGACAGCAATTGCCCAAGCTCAACAAATTGATCCATCCAGAGCAGTCTACGACAAAGCCCAACAGTTGATCGCTCGTTGGCAACTAGAAATTGAAGATGTCTCAAAGCTAGAAAAAGCGCGGACACTGGCAAGCCAAGGAACAATCAACGATTTAACAGCAGCGATCGCCGAAGCACAACAAATCCCCAATAGCAACCCACGTGCAGAAGAAGCTAGGGAAGAAATAAATGGTTGGGTTGCTCAAGTCCAAACAATCGAAGATAAACCTTATTTAGAACGTGCTGAAGAGATAGCCTTGTTAGAAGATATCAACTCTTTGCAAGCGGCAATTACTGAAGCAAGGCAGATTCGGCGAGGACGGGCATTATATAGAGAAGCACAAAGAAAAATAGCCCTTTGGACAGCCAAGATACAACGGATAGAAGACCAACCATTATTGGATCAAGCACGATATTTAGCTAATAGCGGTAACCTTCCCGCCGCTATTAACGTTGCCCAACAAATACCCTCAGGCAGGGCCTTATCTGGTGAAGCACAAGCCGCCATAGATGACTGGCGCGCCCAAATTCGCGCTCGACAAAACTGGAGCAAAGCAAAAGAAGTGGCATTGGCAGGTACTCCTCAAGCTCTCGTAGAAGCAATTAGACTCGCAAGTCGAGTGCCTCGCAGTAGTATTTTAAGCAGTGATGCAAGCATTGCCATCGATCAATGGAGCCAGCAATTATTGGATATAGCACGCTCCCAAGGCGAGTCTGATATTCCCAGAGCGATCGAAACAGCTAGGCTAATTCCACGTTATGCCGCTGCTTACAACGCTGCTCAAGAACAAATTCGTGTTTGGCGTAATTTTCTAAATCCTGAACCAGAGCAACAATTTGACCCATTATTGCCAGGGGGGATTCAACAATAGCAGTAATATTAAGTTTGTTAGGGTGCATGGACAAAGGCAATGGGATAAAAATGATTTCCCTTACACTCATACACCCTTTTTTTTTAAGGCGAACAGAAATCTAACATAATTCTGTTGAATTTATACACATATGTTAGAAAGATGATTTAATGACTAGTTAGACAAATGGAAAATTTTTCTATCGGCTTTAATTTCGATACTGAATCATTTCTTGAATGATGAGCTATCATTTTTCACTATGAAGCAATAATATGACCAAATATTTGGTCATGGCTTAACCACTTGTAAAAATCATGTCGCGAGAAATTAAACTGTTTACAGAATTCTTAATATTACTTGAACAATGATAAATTTAGCTAATGAACAACTGTAATTTCAATAATTTTTTTGAATTTTTATATTGAGGCAATAATGTCTAACACAGCCAATTTTAATAAAAAAAACACTCAAAATCAAGCATCGCGACACCAATCCCTATATCAAGAACAAAATATCATTGAAGGAGATACTCAAGACGTAAACATTGATGAAATACCAGAATTTTCCGAAGAAAGTACTATTTGTAACATCTCAAATCGCGGTCGTGTAGTAATTTTGATTGATGGTTCTAACCTATTCTATGCAGCTTTACAATTAGGGATTGAAATAGATTACTCCAAGCTATTGTCTTATTTAGTAAAAGACGGCAGACTGTTGCGTGCTTTCTTTTATAGTGGAGTTGACCGCACCAACGATAAACAACAGGGTTTTTTGTTATGGATGCGTCGTAATGGCTACCGCGTAGTCACTAAAGACGTGGTTCAGTTTCCTGATGGCTCTAAAAAAGCCAATTTAGAAGTAGAAATTGCAGTAGATATGATGACTTTGGCTTCCCACTGTGACACAGTGGTTTTAGTCAGTGGGGATGGAGACTTAGCTTACGCTGTAAATGCAGTTTCCTACAAAGGAGTGAGGGTAGAAATTGTCAGTCTGCACTCAATGACTAGCGAGAGTCTAATTAACTATGCTGACTGTTTCATTGATCTCGATAGCATTAAAAAAGAAATTGAAAAAGTTGCTAATACTAGCTATATCTAGTTAGTGGTTAGTGGTTAGTTGTTGGTTGTCTCACCATCACCCCATCACCCTTGTCCCCGATCCCTATTTTGTCTGAAAAATATTTTGTACCATTTTTTTATCTGTACCTGCCGCTGCTTTGTCCAGTTCTACAATCTCACTAGAGTTTAGTTGCCAATCTAAAGCACCAATATTATTTTGTGCCTGTTCTACACTTTTGGCTCCAGGGATAGGAATAGTTCCCTTGCAGATGCACCAGTTGAGAGCTACTTGGGACATGCTTTTATTTCTGGACTGAGCAATCTCTCGCAAACACGCTAAAAGCGATCGCACCCCTGGTAATAACTGCCTAAATAATAGTCCCCGAATACCTTTAGGAAACGGGCCTTGCTCAGAATATTTTCCTGTTAATATTCCCAATGCCAAAGGACTATAGGCAATTAATTTAATCCCCAGTTCGTCACAAACCTCTTTAATCCCCAATTGCGTAACAGGATAGGTGGATAGTAATGAGTATTGTACTTGCAGAGTCGCAATTGGTATTCCTCGTTCTGCAAACTTTTTATGCACTTGTTTAAGCCGTTTAGAGCCGTAATTAGATAAGCCTACTCCTTTCACCAAACCTTGTTCGTAGAGATCCCCTAAACCATCCAACAGCGCCCTCTCTTGCCAAGGAGCATAATTAGCTGTAGACCAATGCATTTGTACCAAATCCACATTTCTTCCCAAACGCTCAGCAGAAGCTTTACAAGCCCGTACCATCGACTGGCGTGTCAATCTCCAAGGATAAGCAGCAAGTTTAGTGGCAATGCAAATATTTTCTTTACCTATACCTTGATATTCTCTGGTAAATCTTCCTAAAAGTAACTCACTGCGACCATTCAATTTTCCCGTTCCGTAAGAGTCACCCGTATCAAATAAAGTCACACCACGACTTACGCAAAGGTCAAAGACTGCTTGCAATTGGTTATCTATGCTTTCATCGTATCCCCACAGCAGCCGATTGCCCCATGCCCAAGTTCCACAACCCATTGTTGGCAGAAAAAGTTTTTGACTATGCATATTACACTTATCAGTCATCAATTATCAGTTATCAGTTAGCCAAGTCACAGCCTTAAAATCCCTCCATCATCAGCCTGTTTACTTAATTGCCAATTGGTTTTTGGTAAATTTCCAAAGTCTGATTTTGATTAACTTAGACACCCCAAAGGATAGCTTTCCGGAGGGTACACCAATGCACACTGAGTAATTTATCTGTGTTCATCTGTGTTCATCTGTGTTCGATTATAAAAACATGACTGTTGCCATAGTTTTAATTCACGGCGTGATTAAATAAAAAGCTTTGCCAAAATTCATTATCAAACAATTCAACACATTCAATAAACTTATTCTTGGAATAAGTATTTACCCTTTGTGCAAAAGTAATAGTGGGCACTACCAAGCTATTATCTGCGTCAATCATTTCACTGTGCTAAATCTGCTTCAGTTTTTGGGCAGGCAGTAAATCAATTCGCACGGAATGAACAACTACTGATCAACCAGTTCATAGACACGATGGCTAATACATTTCATAAACAAAGCAGACGATCGCACATGTGGGTAGATAAAAAATCATACAAACCTCAAAGTTCGTGCCCTCTTAGCAGGCGATGGCTCAAGTATCTTCTCCCACTACTTTTTGTAATGTCATTCTTGACGACATTTTTGATTAATAACCTTTACTCTGCAACAGCACAGGTTTCTCGTCAGGAAATTCGTGGTGTGTGGATGACCAGCAATGACTTTAACACCCTCAGGGATCGTACCAAAGTCCAAAATGCCGTTAGGCAATTACGGGAATTGAACTTTAACACAATCTATCCCGTAGTGTGGAACTCTGGTTATGTCATGTATCCCAGTGCTGTAGCCAAACGCGAAGGCATCCAACCCTTTGTATTGCGAGGCTCAGACGGGCATGATATCTTAGCAGACTTAATTAACCAAGCCCATCGTCAGGGACTACTTGTGATTCCCTGGTTTGAGTTTGGTTTTATGGCTCCCCAGATGTCGGAATTGGCATTGAACCATCCAGATTGGTTTACCCAAAAACGGGATGGTAGCCAAACTTCCATCACTGCTGCGGGTGAGGTGATGTGGCTCAATCCCTTTCATCCAAAAGTACAAGAGTTCATCACTAATCTCATCGTCGAAATCGTCACCCAATACGATGTCGATGGTATTCAGTTTGATGATCACATGAGTTTACCCCGAGAATTTGGCTACGACAAATACACAACTGCCTTATATACCCAGGAAACTCAAAACAATCCACCTAATAATCCTGAAGATCCAGCATGGATGCGCTGGCGGGCAGATAAGATTACGGCGTTTATGGTACAACTCAATCAAGCTGTAAAAGCCAGAAAACCCAATGCCATTTTCTCCGTTTCCCCTAATTACCACGACTTTGCTTATAAATTCCAGTTGCAAGATTGGCTGGCTTGGCTCGATAAAAACATCATAGATGAGCTAATCATGCAAGTTTATCGTTCCGATTTGCAAAGTTTCGTCGCTAAAATTTCCCGACCTGAAATTCAGATATCACAACAAAAAATACCAACAGCCATCGGTATCATGACAGGATTGCGAAATAACCCTGTGCCAATACAACAAATCAAGTCACAGGTGCGCGCTGCTCAAGAACGTGGTTTAGGTGTGGCTTTCTTCTATTACGAAAGCTTATGGGAATATGCTCCAGAACCACCCGACAAGCGCCAGGCTGCATTTAAGACTCTGTTTGCAAATCCTGCACTCCGTGCCAGAGTTGAATAATTTCTTTGTGTCTTAGTGTCTTTGTGTTTCAAAAATCTTTTTTTGAACCACAAAGGCACAAAGGCACTAAGACAGTTAATGGTAGGAAAATCCCACGAACCTTGCAATGAAAATAACAATCTTCCTACACCCCTACACTTATTTTCGAGACAGACTTCCACGGGCGTTAACGTAGCTCCTCCGTCAGGAGGCTCACCCACAACCAGAGTATGAAAATTAACGAACACCGATTAACACTGATTAACACCGATGGATTATGGGTTTACTGTTTAGGTTAATCCCTAATTGCTATTTTCGAGACAGACTTCCACAGGTAATAATGAAACGTAGACGCGTAGCGGCTTCCGTAAGGAAGGTACACCCTGCAAGGCGATGGACACCGATGGATTATGGGTTTGCTGTTAAGTTGATCGCTGATCGCTATTTTTAAGACAAAGTGAAGATTGGTTTGCGGTTAAAGCGTTTTTGTTGGCAGATCACTATAGCCAACAAGCGAGAACTTTTCCCCTATCTCCATTGTTTGAATACATGCAGTCAACCACACTAAACCTACGGCATAGCCAGCTATTACATCAGTAGGCCAGTGTACACCTAGATACAGCCGAGTTAAACCGATCGCCAAGATTAAAGCGGTGGTTCCAGCAAAAATTAGTTGCCGATGTTGGGGGAATTTCTTGGTTAATGTGTATCCAATGAAACCATAAATTACCGTTGATGCCATAGCATGACCGCTAGGAAAGCTATAATGACGAACTTTGACAAGATGATCCCACAGTACTGGACGTGCCCGACGAAATAGTTCTTTAAGGAATATATTCAAGCCGATCGCACCAACTGCGGCTAGACCTAGGTTATTTGCTTCCCAAGGACGCTGATTGTATGCTGATCTGGTTGCTAATCCCAGACAAATCAAAAACAGAACTAGTGGTTCTCCTAAAAAAGTGATCCCAAGCATGATCTGGTCTAAGAGTGGTGTGTGCAACTTTTGAATTGTTAGTAAAGTTTCTTCGTCTAATCCAGATTTACGCAACAATGTGGCGCATAAAATAAAGGTGGAAATAGATCCAGATAATAGAATAAGTTTACTATTTGCTTTGTTTAGTTGTTTTTGCACAGCCTGGGCTGGAATTGGTGAATTCTTAACTTTTGTTGGTGCTGTGTTGGTTTTAGTTGTTTGTAGAGGTAATTTGTTAATTAGTTTTGTGTAATCTACGACTATTTCTTGCAGAAGCCAAGCGATCGCATTTGGGTTGGTTTTTGGATGGAAAAAAATCAGGACGTTTCCTGTGAGAGGATTAGCACGAACTTGTGTGATTATTTTCTCTTTTGACAATCTAGATTCAAGGTATGTTTTGAGACTTTCTGAATAATACAGTCCGTTGACTTTATATCTAGCTCTGCCTTTGACAGCAGTATGTAGCGCCTGTATCAAAGGATTTCCGTTGGGGAAATGATTGAGAGAATTGCCCATTTTACGAATTGGAGATTGGGGATCGGGGAATGGGGGAATATAAAGGAATATAAAGAGAAAAATACCTCTTTGTCTGTTTTGTCTTCTTTCCCTTCCAGACTAATATCTAATATTTTAAGTACCTAAACGAAATAAACACATTTTTTGCCTATTGCAAGAATGCCTATTTCCTCTTTTGACTAAGTTTTGAGATACTTCACATTCAATTGACATTAGGTAACGATACACGATAAACCAAGGCTTATGGTTGTGTAAGTTTTTTTCAATGCAAAGTTTTTTAAACTTTCGGTTTGATCAGCAT
>NZ_MRCA01000023.1:0-41434 GCF_001904645.1 Fischerella major NIES-592
TTGCTGAATTTGGTCATGAATTATGTTTGTATACATTTTTGTAGAGACGTAGCATTGCTACGTCTCTACATACCCGTGAATTGTAAATTCATATCTTGCAGCAACAACAATTTTTTAACCTTCTGCTATGCCACCTGCTACAAGGAACCTCCAAGGGTGTACTAGATTCTCAGCATAGGTGCTTTTCTTCAGTCAATCAGTCAAATCGATATTGGCCTGGTTGCTGTCGAGTATAAGGTACTTTTGATTAACAGCTTATGTGCAATATGTGGTACATTTCTACTTCTATCTTTGCCATTTGCATCTCTATCCATACTTCATCTGCACATTACGAGGCGTGAAGCGTAAAGCCCCCCTTTTCTAAAGGGGGGATATAAGCGAATGACTCATCTAAGACTTATCTGGTTATTAGAACATAAGTACTAAATTATCAATTTCTTAAGCAAACTTTACAGTATTTTTTAAATACTCCCTTAAATTCCTGATTTTTCGCTTGTCTGAATTTTGAAACATGTAATGAATTCTAAAACAAACTTAATTATTTCATCAAATTTTAATAATCAAATTTAAACTTATTGACATTACTGTCAATAAATAAATAGGTAATTATACGAGTATTTTTTCTAACCATTTTTCATAGACTAGCTTGGTTGATAGCTCAGACTCTAACTTCTCAGTCTTTGTCCTTATTAAGAATATTTCTTATTTATCTGCATATATTCCCAAAAGAAATAGTAGATGATAAGCGTTTTAAATGATGTTGTTACTATGATAAAATCCTCTCAGAGTAGAAAATAAGTTGTATTCAACTTTAGTAAATCTACTTTTACCTGCTATGAATATAAAACTTGAAGGTGATAGGAGGATGATACCGAATAAATAGTTGAATTTGCCCGAAAAGTCATCTCATCACAAGCTATCTGCACATTATTGCTGGCAGTAGAGGCGGTGGTCAAGATGTTGGAAGAGATGAGAGTGCAACATGCGTTTGGTGTTTCGATAGGTGCGATCGCATGGCTCTAGCATACACGGCGACACAGCTCAATCATAGAAAACCGAATCGCTTCGTAGCACACTGAAGTATTCCCACATCACTCAAATAAGTTCTAGTAAGGAATTTTTCCAACAAAGACTTTGTGATTGTGTAGCAACAAGTTAGCAAACGAAGCATGATTAATGAGATTTCTGGTCATCTTGAATGGGCACGTGTTGCACCTGACAAAGTAGTAGTAGCAACAGCTGATCGTGTTTGGTTATACCAACCCAGTTCTGGAAACAGTAGCGATTTATTCGCTCAACCAATGAATGTTGCAGGCAGTGTAGCCACAACCCAAAAGCTTCTTGATACGTCCATCATACTTGCCAAGCGTGCGGTTTCATCAAGCCCTCCTCCTGCCTTTAGCCTCATGCTTTGGATTTGGCGTTTGGCAGGTCAATATCATCTTACCCATTCTACGCCACGACTGATGGAGGAAGCCGCCCAACGTTTTGCTGCTGCTGGTCGCAAGACTTTGGCACAGTGGGCAGCCGAGAAAGCAGTTGAAGAACGTGGACATGACCGCCTTGCCCTGCTTGATATCCAGTCACTGGGATACGATGCCCAGGCAGTGGTGGAAGCTCTTGTTCCACTATCGGCACAGGTTTTACTGGATTACTTCACCCGCAGTGTCCAAAGCCCAGATCCAATTGGTTGTGTAGGCTATTCTTACACAATGGAACGCCTGGCGCTCACTACTGGTGAAGAGCACATTCAAGCAGTGGAAGCACTACTGCCATCTGGGATTAAAGCCACTCGATTTCTGCACGTACATAGTGGTGTTGGCAGCGATGTGGAGCATGTGCAGGAAACCATTGAGATGGTAGCTGGACTTTCTCCAGAGGAGCGGACTCGCGTCGCTATTGCTTGTTACGAAACTGCGCTGTTGCGCTTTAGTTCTTCTCAAGAAGGCTATCCAACGGATGAACAACTACAGCAAGTGTTGAAACCGTTGGCTTTGCATCCGCAACCCCAAGACGAATTTGAGAGTTTGCTGGTGAGGTAAAAAGCCTAGAGGAAGGATAAATCTATATCTTTCTCGTAAATGTCTTTAAAGGAATTTTACGCAAAAATTTAACGAGGATCTCATGGAATCTAAGAACATAAACAAAGCCAAGCAAAAGCAGTCTTTAAATCTCCTGACTGTTCTGAGTCTGTGTGCGATCGTTACATCTACAACAACAGCATTAATTGAGAAGGAGTCAAATACACAGAATTTGGCTCCCGCAGGTGAGCAGCAGTCTTTAAGCCAGGATTCCATTAGCCGCCTTAATCAAAACAACAGCGCAGTCTTAGAGGAAATCAATCTCAATAAAGAGTGGGAAAGTATTTCCAGTGAGAAGTCTGAGCCAGGATCTCTAATTTTAGCTGGTATTGACGGTTTCTAAAAGATTTTGTTTCTCAGTCTCAAACGGCATAAAAATAAGGTAATAGCATCCACGGCAGCTACATAAAGCTAGAGTGGGGAGAGGTTTAATCAACTGCCCCTAAAGCTTTCAGTGTCGCTCTCGTTGCTTCTGTTATACCACTAACCCCTGTGAGATTCAAACACTCATAGGGTTTTTCAGCTTTCAAAATCTTTAAGCATTCGCCAGTTTTGACATTCCAAAGTCTAATAGTCTCGTCTTCACTACCACTAACGAGGGTTAGATTATCTGAACAAAAGGCGACTGACCAAATCCAAGCCGAATGTCCAAACAAAGTTTTAAAACATTCACCAGTGCTAATATCCCATAACTTGATTGTGTGGTCTTGACTGCTAGTTGCTAGCATCCTATTGTTTGGACTAAAGGCAACTGATAATAGCCAACCCGTATCCACCTGCAAAACTCTCAGGCATTCACCAGTATGGACACTCCATAATCTTAAGGTTCGATCTGTACTGGTACTTGCCAACAACTCACCATCTGAACTAAAAGCAACTGCCCAAGCCCAACTCGTATGTCCCTCTAAGGTTCTGAGGCATTCACCAGTTTTAGCATCCCACAATTTAACTGTCTGATCCAAAGAGCCACTGGCTAGTACAGTCCCTTGAGGACTGAAAGCAACTGACCAAATCGCAGCAGTATGCCCTTGGAGAGTCCTCAAAACTTCACCAGTGCCGACATTCCATAACCTGACTGTTTGATCTTCACTGCCACTCACCAGTATCTGGCCGTCAGGGCTAAAAGCAACTGACCAAACCGCAGCACTATGTCCTTGGCAAGTTCTCAGACATTGACCAGTGCTAACATCCCACAACTTCACTGTTTTGTCTGCACTACCACTGCCTAAGATGTTGCCTTGGGAGTTGAAGGCAACTGAGTATACCCAATTGGTGTGTCCGTAGAAAGTTTTTAAGGTTTGACCAGTAGAGACATTCCACAATCTCACCTTTTGATCATGACCCCCGCTGGCCAACGTCTTACCATCTGGATTGAAAGCAACTGATAGTATTTGATTGCTATGTCCTTGGAAAGTTTTAAAACATTGACTAGTGGGAATATGCCACAACTTCACAGTCTGGTCACGACTACCACTAGCTAAAACATCACCCCCTGGGCTAAAGGCAACCGAAAATACTATGTTGGAGTGTCCTTGAAAAATTCTTTGGCATTCACCAGTCCTGACATCCCACAACCTTACTGTCTGGTCATGGCTGCCACTAGCCAAAATATCACCTTGGGGACTG
Source organism: Fischerella major NIES-592 (assembly GCF_001904645.1). Taxonomy (NCBI): domain Bacteria; kingdom Bacillati; phylum Cyanobacteriota; class Cyanophyceae; order Nostocales; family Hapalosiphonaceae; genus Fischerella; species Fischerella major. The sequence continues at coordinate 3,708 of NZ_MRCA01000023.1, forward strand.
AAGGCAACTGAAAATATTTGATTGGTATGTCCCCGGAAAATTCTTTGACATTCACCAGTACTGAGGTTCCATAACCTGATTTTCTGGTCATCACTACTACTAGCTAGCATTTGACCGTCAGGACTGAGACTGATTGACCGTATCCCATCACTATGTCCCTGGAAAATTTTTAGGCACTCACCGCTGTTAACATCCCATAACCTGATTGTATTATCGTCACTGCCACTCACCAACGTCTGACCATCCAGACTAAAGGCAACTGAGAGTACCCAATTTGTATGTCCCTGAAAAATTTTCAGGCATTCACCAGTCCTAACAGACCATAGCCTTATAAGCTGGTCATCACAGCCGCTGACTAACTTGTCACCCTCCGGGCTAAAGGCAACTGACCAAACCTCATTACCATGCTCCTGCAAACTGTGAAGGCATCCACCAGTACTGACATCCCATAGCTTGACAGTACAGTCACTACTGCCACTGGCAAGAGTCCTACTGTCAGGGCTGAAGGCAAGGGAGACAACCCAGTTGGCATGTCCTCGGAGGATGAGAAGTTGTTTTCCATCAGCAACTTGCCATAAGTGAATCTCACCATTGCTATCCCCTGCGGCTAGGAGTTTGCCATCGGGGCTAAAGGCCACAGACATGATCCCACCGAAAGTGTCGGAAAAAACAGATTTTGCTAGATCGGCGTTTTGGAAGTTTACATGATGTAAATTTACCTTCCGTAGATCTGCTTGCCAAATACTGAGGTGGGAAAAATCATAGCCAGTGAAATCGATCCCCAAAGATTTTAGTAGATTAACAATATTTCCAGCTGTATATCCTGGTTCTTGCGGGGATTCCTCTCGCAGCCTTGCTAGGATTTTAGTTAATTGTTTTTCAATGCCCTTTTTGCTTCTAAAGACAGTCAGTAGCCCATCTATGACTGGTTGGAGGATAAGACGAATTTGGGACTCCCTCACATAGTCTGTCGCTGTCGCCTTCATGAGAGCATGACATCTAAAAAGTTCAATGTTCTCAGTTGCTATCTCTTCACAGACTTGCTCGATCAATACCTGAGTTACATACTCCATAACTACAGGCTGGAGAGTAAAAGTTGCTGCATTTTTCTCAACTAGCGATCGCCTCAGCAAAGACTCTAGAGCTTCCAGTAATTTTGGCGATGGTACTGGCGATACCATATCTTCTCGCAGTACTGAAAGCGTGATTGGTTCGCGATTAATTGCTAGCCAATACATTATGTCTTTTTCTATATGTGATAAACGCTCAAACTGCTGGTCTAAAACATCACGAATATCTCCAAAAACAGCAGTATTTTCTCGCAAAAAATCTGTCACATTACCATCAAAGACATCTTCTATAGTCGTAGCAACTATCTTTAAAGCTAATGGATTGCCTGCATAGCGTTCAGTCATGACTTGCCATTCTTTCTCTGTTGCAGATAGCCCCTTAACTTTTAAGATTTCCTGGGCGTCGTCAACTTTCAAACCCCTTAATTGTAAGGAGCGAACGGGTAATGCTCGTCCTTTTAGTAATGATACTTCTTTGGGATTTTCCCGACTTGTTAAGATTACACAACTTTGGTGAGTTGCTTCTCCTAACAATCTGAACATCTCACCGTATCCCTCGTATCCTTCTTGGTATTGTCCAGCTCGACTACCACTACGCAAGATAGACTCTACATTATCAAGTACAACCAAACAGCGATTATTTTGCAAATAATAGATTAGCCGCGATATTCTCTCGCTTAAATTTTCTGGTAAATTACTTTCTGTTTCTTGTTCGTCGGAGAGAAATGGAATGAGATTTGCGAGGATGGATTTAATGGGTGGAGCTTCTCTGAGCGAACGCCAAATCACATATTCAAATTCTTCCTGAATTTGTTGAGCTAGCTTAACAGCTAGAGTCGTTTTACCAATACCACCCATTCCTAATATTGCCACTAATCGACATCTTTCATCGAGAATCCATTGCTCTAAAGTGGCAATCTCTTGCGTACGTCCATAAAAAACGGATGTATGGGTAGCATCACCCCAATCTAAGCGAGTATTAGAGCTTAAATAGTCACTTTTATCTAGTTTTATGTTAAAAATCGAAAATAATTTTTCAAGAGTTTTTTTATCAACCCCTCCTTCGCGATTTAGTACTTTGGAGATTGTACTAGGATATAACCCAGTACGTGTACTCAGTTCTTCGAGTGTATAACTATTTCCAAAATTTTCCTGTGCTTCTGATGTACGCTTTGCCTCCTGAAGTTTTTGTAAACCTCTAGTAGTCAGTGTAACTCCGCGTTTGCGTCTCCAATTCTGTAAAGCCATGTAATAAAAATGCAGTGGTACTAACTTAACTTTGATTCAATTAACTTTCTAGCAGAATGAAAACTGTATTTTTGAATGTTCATAAATTAGCTTTATTTTTTTAGAAAGTTATTGCTTTGTTTACTATACCAAAAGCGATCGCTATCATTTTTTAGGCTATGTCTACTATGATTTGACTAATGCAGAAATTGCTGTCAAATAGTAGGATTGGTCAAAATTCAGCCAAAAAGACTTTAAAACGAATTTTTTTGTGAACTAAACTCATGCGCACTAGTAAAAATGATAGTAAAATGCCAAATCCCTCAAGTTTAGATTCTTGGTTAATTTACCCTACACCTAATCCAGATGCCCAAATCCGGTTATTTTGTTTTCCCTACGCTGGTGGTAGTGCTAATATCTTTCGTCGCTGGTCAAATCATCTGCCTAATACTATAGAAGTCTGTGCAATTGAGCTTCCTGGCAGAGGAATGCGGATAAAATTACCTCCATTCACTCAATTAGAACCTCTAATCACAGAATTAGCTAGTGTTCTCAAGCCAAAATTAGATAAACCATTTGCCTTTTTTGGCCACAGCATGGGTGGACTTGTAAGTTTTGAACTTGCTCTTCTACTCCGCAAAAAGTATGGTATAAACCCAAATCATTTGTTTGTATCAGCTCACCGCGCACCTCAACTTGTTGCTCCAAAACCACCTATTCACGGCTTACCAGAAGCAGAATTTATTGCAGAATTGCATCGTTTGAATGGTACTCCGCAAGCTTTACTTGAAAATGATGAACTTATGCAATTATTTATTCCGCTGTTGCGCGCAGATTTTGCAGTGCTAGAAACTTATGTTTACACTCAACAAGCACCATTAAATATTCCTATTACTGCTTTTGGTGGTTTGCAAGATCAAGAAGTTAGTCGTGATCAAATTCAAGCTTGGCAGGAGCAAACAAGCGCTTCTTTTGCGTTACATATGTTTCCTGGGGATCACTTTTTTTTACATTCATTTTATTCATCTATACTAGAGATCATTTCTCAAAAAATAATTGTTTAAATTCCTTTATCATAGTAATTGTTTTCGATTACTGATTGCTCAAAATAACTTACATGTGAGTTCAAGAAATATTATGAAACTAAGTACTGATTTGTATTAGTTCGTAGTGTTTTAAACGCAAAGAATCGCAAAGGGGAACGCAAAGGAACGCAGAGTTTAGTTACAGTAATTTCGCTCTGAATTTATGCAATTTAGTACTGATTAATAGACTCGCCTACAAGTAGCGGGTGTAGGAGTATAGGAGTAGCCCCAAACTGAAGCTATGGGGTTTCCCTATACCCCTATTTGTTGATGTAAATTATGTCAAATCATTAGTTACTTACTACCAAGAAAATTTTTGTCGGTTAGACTGCTAACTGTAACACCATCAAGCATGACGAGATCCTGAAATTGATTAAGGTCGAAATAACCTTCAGGGTTAACGCTCAAAGATGTTCGTGATCCTTTTAGCTCTGACTTTATGTATTCTTTGAACAGATTAGAACCTGAAGATTTGGATTGACTCAAAATTGTTCTGAGGTCTATCACGTTTTCTGGGGGATCAATATTTTGAATCCTATTACTCTTTGCTGGCATGAATTGGTTGACTAATTCATCGCTATCCGTTACACGTGTCGGTTGATTGTGACTGTAATTACCAGTCAAGATATCCTTAGCTTTATAATCAACCAACTGACGATTGTTATTGCTTCCGTTTAAGACATCGCTACTTTCAACATCGTTGGTGGTATTGTTTGGTGAGTTTGTGACACCCATCACTAAAGTATCTTTTGGGCTGGACTGGGGAGATGGAGTAACAACCACTTCAAAGGCCCCAATATCAGGTTTGCTATCTCGCTCGCTTCCTAGTTGGTCAGTGTTGGGGACACCATTAACTGTGACACCTGTGTTAATTGCAGGACTACCTGGTAGAAGAGGGTGTACAAGAACTCCTCCGATGTTTTCTAAAGGTCCCAGAAGAGGATCAACAATCCGGCTACCTGCAACAACTTGCTTACCTCTGGCTGGGGTTGGAAATTCGATGTTACCACCGCCATCTACGAGCTGATAACCCACTTGTTGGTTTGCTGGATCAGGGGCGGTGTTGTTGGCTACGATGCAGTTAGTGAGGGTGATTTGATTTTGGGCGCTATTTGTCCAAATTGCTCCGCAAATCTGTCCTGCTTCGTTGTTGACAATGGTGGAGTTAGTAATATTAACAGGAGATGTTCCTGTGCTTAAAAACATTGCTCCGCCAGCATTGTCACTGGCTTTATTGCCGGAGAAGGTGGTGTTGATGATATTAACAGGTGAGTCTTGATCGTCATACCACAAAGCGCCACCTTGCTTACCAGCTTTATTGTCTGCAAAGGTGACGTTACGAATTGTCAAGGCACTGTTGGCTCGCAAGCCACCGCCTCGCGCCATACCTTTATCATCAAAGTCTGCGGTGTTGCCGATGACGGTGCTATCTTCGAGAATAATCTCGTCGGGACCGTAACCATAGAGCATGAGGGCGCCACCCTCTCCTTTGGTACGATTGTTTTCAAAGTGAGAGCCACGGATAACAATTTTTCCTCCCACTGTGGAACCCGGACCTACTGGGTTGGCTCCATCGGTAAAGATTGCACCGCCACCAATATCACCTTCTGAACTATTGTTAAGAAAGACTGAGTTTTCTACGGTTAATTCACCTAACAGGCTATAAATCGACCCACCATTTACACCCTTGTTATTGGTAAATTTACTATCTTTAACTACAAGTACACCGGAACCGTAGGTGGCGATCGCTCCACTACTGAACCCAGAATTTGTTAAACTGCCATCGTTGCCGTCAAAGCTACTACCAAGGACCGTACATTTGCCACCAAAACCAAGATAGATGGCTCCGCCTTGACCACCTTTATTGTTGTTAAAGTTACAGTTAACGACCTCTATAGTGCCGTAGTCCCAGACTGCAATACCGCCGCCTCTGATGTCTGGGTCTTTACCAGTGGCCAAACCATTGTTGATATTTAGGTTTTTAACTGTAGCATCTGTATACTTCCAAACACTAAATACTCGTGTAGCGTTATTGCCACTAATTGTTAAATTTTCTGCCCCTGCACCATCGATAGTGATGTCTTTGGTAATGGCAAGTTCTCCACTGGTGAGAGTGATAGTCTTGTTGGCAAGGCTAGAATCAAACTGAATTGTGTCTCCTGCTTGGGCTGAGTCGAGCGCTGCTCGTAAAGAACCTTTTCCACTGTCTGCGGTGTTGGTAACTTTAATGATTGCCATGCTTTGAATTCCCTTAGAAATGTGGTGTTTTGAGATCGACAGTTTTGAATAGAATCACCTAATTCGTGATTCACCAAGCGATCGCGTCATCGTTTGAGACGATGGGAATCACAGACAGCACCCTATTACCGTTACGTGGAATTCAAAAGTCAAAAATCCTAATTATTCTATGTTTTTGACTTATTTTTCAGTTTTTGTGTTGATTTCCGACGTAATCTACTAGTTTTCTTTTTCACGTGTATTTTTGGTAAACAGGATTTCCTCGTTTAACTATTAATTAAAATCTGGATACACCAGAACACATGAAAAATAGCATTTTCAAGCCTTTCTCTCTATTTTTGTCAAGTACAAAATCTAACATTTGTGGTGAAAAAATAATTTCTGACCGCTGCAACTGGGTCTAAGGATATGTAGATACGCGTTTTTGGTAATTAATAATTATTTTTTCCCATTACCGATTACCAATTTTCACAGAAATGAAAATACCAAATTGGCGTAGAAAGTCTTGTTTCAAGATTCTGGAATAGCCTACTAGTCAATGGTTTTAATCCGTCTGGAAAAGTTTTTAGTAACGAAAGCCGAAGTAATTTAATGGAAAACCGCTTACGCGTCTACAATATTTTCGCAAAATCCAAAATTGGTATAAGTCTTCAAACGGACATGATATTATTTCTATTTAGTATTATTAATTATAATTTATATATTGGGAAGCACCCTGAGAATACTTAAGTACTCGAACAATCGAGTTTTTTATATTAACAATGCTTTCAGCTTTACACCACAATTATGATTGTGTGCAAGTCAAGTTTCAGCTTCTGCCACAGATTTTTGTGAGTGTTCTGAGCGCATCCAATGTGTGGGAATATCCAAGTAATCTGGTAAAACAGTTGTGCGATCGCCCACTGCAAACCTTATTTGATGTGATTGTAAGTTTTTAGCTCCTGTCAGAATTGCTCCCGACAATTTCACATCACACAAATTTGTGCCGAATAAGTCTACTCCCATCAGATTCGCACCACAGAGATTAGCTTCATGGAACATAGCTTTTTGCAGGTTGGTTCCCATCATATTAGCCCCATAGAGGTTGGCTTCTCTCAGGCTAGCTTCAGACAAGTTGGCAAAAAACATTTCTGTGTGTTCTAGTTTGGCTGCATTCAAATTTGCTTGTTGTAAATTTGCTCCATTGAGGTTAGCTTGCTTGAGGTTTGCACCAATTAATCCTGTTTCTTGCAAGTTAGCTTTACCGAGCTTTGCCCCTTGTAAATTAGCAAGAAATAACTTGGCTTTAGAGAGGTTGGCAACTTTAAGGTTGCAAGATTGCAAATTAGCTTTATACAGATTGGCTTCACAGAAGTTAGCTGCACGCAGGCTTGCTCCAGACAAGTTTGCAGATCGCAAGTTAGCTCCACTCAAGTTAGCTCGATTTAAGTTTGCCCCATGGAGGTTAGCTTCTTGGAGATTGCATGATTGCAAATTGGCTTCATACAAAGTCGTACTACAAAGCTTTGCACCTTCAAGATTTGCTGCAAACAAGTTAGCTTTCTGGAGGTTGGCTTTTGTCAAGTTTGCTCCCCGCAAATCTAGGCGTTGCAAGTTGGCATTTGATAGGTCTACTTGTCTTATATCAGTATTCCTTAAATCGAGTTGCTGATTTTCCTGGTCTTGTTCCCAGTTGCGTCTACCAATAACGGTGAGAGCTGCTTGTAAATCTGTGGATACTTTGGTAACCTTGCCCAGTTCTTCCACAGTATTTTCCTGCTCTGGCTTAATACCACTGTTTTCTCGCACAAATGCACTCAGGATTTCCATTATTGTCCAGTACTGTTTTGGTGATTCCTGGGCAATTTTTTCTAGGGCATAAATTGCCCCTATGCGCGTCGCTACGTGTTCATGCCCCAACTGGGTAATTGCTGCTGTCAAGCGCTCTGTAATCAAGCGTTCTTGGGCTAGTTGTAGATTTTGAACGCCTATTTCATTACTTTTTTCAGCTGCGATCGCACTCTTTTTTAATGCTTCGGTACGCTTGGCTGCATAATAAGCATTAATTATCACTGCTAATCCTACAAATAAGGTCGCTGTTGTGTTTAGTGCTTGATTTCTGCTAACTACTTTTTGTTCATTGGATAATCCCTCAACTTGTGAAACTGCAAAGAATATTACATTCGGTGATAGGCTAAATAAAATTGCGATCGCTATCAACCAATTTTTGAATGCGTCTGTCTTCCTGCCAGACATATGGATAGTAATCCTCACTACACAGAATTATTACGGACAATTATTGAAAAAAAAGAGTATATCATTTGTCAACAAATTTCAATATCTATCATAAGATGCAATCTCAAGATTAATTATTCTTTTGTGATTGATTATTGATTATTAATTGTTATATCAATCTGCCACAATCTAGCTATACATATCGCTCCATTCCTGCTATTGGCAGGACTCCAAGAGGCAGAAGTTTTAGTCTTGTAATCACAAAGTGAAAATATTTTACTGATTAGGCATGATAGAGGAAATCTGATTTTAGTTTTTTGTTGAGGGGACACCCCCGAATAAAATTAGGGAGATTCGCCCAACATGCAATCACGGGGTTGTTGAGGCGCGGAGTGCAAAGCTGTGGGCAACTAAGGGTAATTGTCAATTGCTAATTGGAAAAATTAGAACAAGTTCTTGCCAATTACCCATTACCGGGTGAGGTGCCGTTTTATCCATCACTTTTAAAAATGAGGTTTTGACATCACCCTACTTTGATAATTATGTGGCGAAGCAAAAACTCTTTAACCACAATAATTGACCAAAATACAACCATATAATTATCCAATATCACCTGTCATCAACTTTATATATGAAGCAAAATATACAGCCTGTGACTAAAGATTTAGTACTAATTGGTGGTGGTCATAGTCATGCAATAGCTCTGTTCATGTTAGGAATGAAACCTCTTAGTGGAATCCGATTAACTTTAATAACTGATAGATTTGATACACCTTATTCTGGAATGCTACCGGGGCATATTGCTGGTTTTTACAGCCATGACCAATGTCATATTGATTTGCGACTACTCACGAATTTTGCCAAAGCGCAATTGTATATTGACCAAGTAGTTGGTCTTGACCTGGAAAATAAAAAAGTGATTTGTGCCGACCGTCCAGAAGTAGGGTTTGATCTATTATCAGTAGATATCGGTAGCACACCAGCCACAATATCTGTACCAGGTGCAGCAGAATATGCTATTGGGGCAAAACCAGTGTCTAACCTTCTAAAACACTGGTATCAACTACTAGAAGATGTAGCTGACAATCCGCAAAAGCCATTGAGTATTGGGATTGTAGGAGGGGGGGCAGGTGGTGTGGAATTAGCGTTATCGATGCAAGCTCATTTGTATCAGGTATGCAAAGTATATCCCCTCACATTTTTCTCAAAAAGAGAAGTTATCGACCATAATACCCTAAAGCAGGGAGCTTTGAAAATTCATTTATTCCACCGGGATACGGAACTAATGCCTAATTCTCATTGGTCTGCACAGCGCACAGTCAAGCAGCTTTTGAGCAAACGGGGTATACAATTGCATTTAGGCGAAAGTGTATGTAAAGTCGAGCCAGGTAAAGTTAGATGCGAATCTGGTTTGACAGTTGAGTGCGATCGCATTTTCTGGGTGACACAAGCTTCTGCACCACAGTGGTTAAAGGCTGCTGGGTTAGCAACTGATGAGCAAGGCTTTATTTTGGTAAATGATACATTGCAATCTTTGTCTCATGCTTACGTATTTGCTGCGGGGGATATTGCTACGATGGTCAATCACCCACGTCCGAAAGCAGGAGTGTTTGCAGTGCGACAAGGAAAACCTTTGTTTGAGAACTTGCGGCGGTTTTTACTAGGCAAACCCCTCAAACCCTACATACCACAGAAACAATATCTAAGTTTAATAGGTACAGGCGATGGTAGAGCGATCGCCACACGTGGCCCCTTTACTTTACCTCCGCATCGCTTACTGTGGCAGTGGAAAGACTGGATTGATCGCCGCTTTATGGAAAGGTTTAGTAAGGGACTGGAGCGATGGGGTGATGGGATGATGGGGAGATGGCAAGAGGATAGGAATTATCAAATCCAAAATCCAAAATCCAAAATCCAAAATTCGGTGATGCGCTGTGCTGGATGTGGTTCTAAAGTGGGTGGTACAGTTTTAGAGAAAGTCCTCCATAGGATCAAATTAGAACAACCTCTTGGGAAAGATAGAGAAGATATCATCATTGGTTTAGATGCACCCGATGATGCGGCTGTAGTGCAAGTGCCAGCTAATCGATTATTGGTGCAAACGATAGATTATTTTCCTAGTTTGATTAATGACCCTTATATTTTTGGTCAAATCAGCGCCAATCATTGCTTGAGTGATATTTTTGCCATGGGAGCAACTCCGCAAAGTGCCTTGGCGTTAGCTACTATTCCTTATGCTGCGCCAGCCAAAGTCGAAGAAACTCTGTATCAGCTTTTATCTGGTGCAGTAAAAGTGTTGAATAAAGCACAAGCACCTTTGATTGGTGGACACACAACTGAAGGGGCAGAGCTAGGATTTGGTTTAAGTTGTAATGGCTTAGGTGAGCCAGATAAATTACTGCGTAAAGGTGGAATGCAACCAGGACAATTATTGATTTTGACTAAAGCTTTGGGAACTGGGACATTATTCGCTGCTGATATGCGCCGCCAAGCCAAAGGTCGGTGGATTGAGGGTGCGCTAGAGTCGATGTTGTTATCCAATCAAGCAGCAGCTAAATGTTTATTACAGCATGGGACTACAGCTTGTACGGATGTCACAGGCTTTGGCTTGCTGGGACATTTGATGGAAATGGTGCAGGCTTCTAAAGTGGCAGTAGAGTTAGAACTAGAGGCTATCCCAGTTTTGGCAGGTGCAAGGGAAACTGTAGAATTAAAGATTTTTAGCTCTCTACATCCAGAAAATTTAAGTAATTCGCGTTATATTTCTAACTTGTATATAGGGGAAAATCACTCCAATTATCCTTTTTTGTTCGACCCACAAACCTCCGGTGGTCTTTTAGCTTCGATTCCCATAGAACAAGCTGACAGATGCTTAGCTGCACTCAAAGGTTTGGGTTATGGACAAAGTAGTGTCATCGGTGGAGTGATAGAGCAGATGGAGGGTAAACAGCCAGTACGTCTACGTGGCTAATCAAACATAAATTTTTTCAGTTTCTTTCCATGCAAGACTACAGAATTTTCGTTTCTGTCAACAGAAGAATAAAATTGAATATTAAATCGTCTACTTTTGGCTGTGATTTTTTCTGTTTCCTTCTTGCTTCTTTCTTAGTTATTGTTAATTAAGGTGAATTAATTAAGGTAGAGTCTGTCTCTTTTTTTGGTGATTGTAAATAATATTTATGACAGAAACTCTGTTTCATGCTTATACGCCCCTGATTGTATGGACAAGTCTGGGGCTATTTATATGTAGATTTTTACCACAATGGCTGCCTCGGTTCTTAGGTCGGGGTCTTTACTGGATTGGTGTGCCACTAGAACTGTTTGCCTTGGCTCGTCAAAGCCAATTGGGTAATTTTAATCATGAGATAGGCTTGCCCTTAATAGTACCAATAATTACAGTCGCAACATTACTTTTGGGCTTAATGGTGGTGTTGCCGATTTTGTGGAAATTTAAAGAGTACTCTCATGCTCATGGGAGTTTTATACTTGCTGCTGTCCTGGGAAATACTGGTTTTGTGGGTTTAGCGATCGCCCCATTTTTAATTAATTCTGAGGTTTTGAGCTGGGCTGTACTTTACAGTATTACTCACAATGTCATTGGTCCCTACGGTTTTGGAGTTGTGGTTGCTAGTTACTTTAGTCAATCAAAAGCTGCTAATTCCTGGTGGATACAACTGCGTGAGGTACTCACTGTACCTTGCTTGTGGGCTTTTCTGGTTGGTACTCTCACTCAAAAAGTCCAGTTTCCACAAGCTATTGAATCAGGATTGCAAGGGTGTATCAGTATTGTCATTGCCTGTGCCTTCTTGCTGACTGGTATTCGTTTAGCACAATTACAGGGATGGAAAAGTATAAAACCTGCTTTTGTTGCCGCTATTATCAAAGTCTGCGTTATACCCCTACTTGTTGGCGTTCTAACCACATGGCTACTCGGGTTATCAGGCGATCGCCGTTTAGCAATGGTCTTGATGTCTGGTATGCCCTCGGCTTTTGCTGGCCTCATTTTGGCAGAAGAATATAATCTCGACCGCGATTTAATCGCCAGCAGTATCATCATCTCCACAGTGTTACTACTTTTAATGTTGCCTTTATGGGTGTTGCTATTCGGCTAAAAATATCAATATTTCATAACAATAAGTCGATGTTTTTGCTGACATAGCATAAACTTATGATTCATTTGTCATGAAAACTTGACTAAATGGTTCTTTTCGTGACTGTTATGTCATAAAATAATGACAAAGAGATCCCCAAACAGCTAAAAAATTCGTGGAAACATTAAAAACAAGCATAGCGGCCTCTTGATCCCAGGGGGAGGTGAACAGTTAGTATTTTTTAACATAAAGACTCCTCAACTCCCAAAATAAAAAATGCTGATTTTGGCATGACAGGAAATTGAAAGGGAGTGACCCGCAATATAAAAAAACACTAAAAACCTAATTGATTTAGGCAAAACAGGAGTCGAGAAGCAAAAGTTAATCTGGGGTGGATGGGGTTGAATCATCCACTCAATAGACAAGGGTACATTATTAACCTTTCAAACGACTGGAGGCCAAAATTCATGGCAAAAGAAAGACCACCGCTAGAAGAGATGACATTACGGCAGCTACGCAAAGTAGCGAGCGTTTATGGTGTCTCTCGATATAGCCGAATGCGCAAATCGCAGCTGTTGGCAGCAATACAAGAAATCGAACGCAGCAAAGTATCCCCCAGCCAATCTTTCTCATTGGAGGCACAGGAAACCGTGGAAGCAGCAAAATTTGAATTGGGTCAAGAAGATCGCACTGGTGGCACTCTAGTTGATGTAGACGAAGGAATTGGCGACTTACCAGATGGTTATGGTGAAAGCCGCATTGTTCTGATGCCTCGAGATCCCCAGTGGGCTTATGCTTATTGGGATGTTCCTAACGAGCATAAAGAAGAATTGCGACGCCAGGGCGGACAACAACTGGCGCTGCGGATTTATGATGTTACCGACATCAACTTGGAGTACCAAAGTCCCCACAGCATTCAGGAGTATCCCTGTGATGAACTGGCGCGGGAATGGTATTTGCCAGTTCCAGTAAGCGATCGCGATTATGTTATCGATATCGGCTACCGTTGTGCTGATGGTCGCTGGTTAGTCTTGGCTCGTTCTGCTCCTGTCCACGTTCCTCCTGTCTATCCTTCAGACTGGATTGAAGACGTCTTCATCACCGTCAACTTTGAAGAAGATTTGCGTGGCAAGACTTTCTACGAATTGGTTCCCCCTGCCAAGAAGGCTGCTGCTGCGGCAAATGGCAACCCTATTTACGACCAAATCTTTGGCTTGGCAGAATCTGCCGAAGCCCAACGGGTTGCAGGTTCTCTGTTCGGTTCCATGCAACACGTTCCTGGTTCAGTAACTCCAGAACAGGCGATCAGTTCCTACGTCTTCCCCTCTGGTGTAGGTATGTGGGCAGTTCCGACTGTATCTGGTTTAACCATGTCTGGTGTGGGTATGTCCGGTGTTGGCTTCTCTGCTTCCGCCGTACCTATGCGTCCACGCAAGTTCTGGTTAATTGCGGATGCTGAGTTAATTGTCTACGGTGCAACCGAACCTGATGCAACTGTTACCATTGGCGGTCGTCCAATTAAGTTAAATCCAGATGGTACATTCCGCTTCCAAATGTCCTTCCAGGATGGCTTGATTGACTACCCAATCATGGCTGTTGCAGCTGATGGTGAGCAAACCCGCTCAATTCACATGAAGTTTAATCGCGAAACTCCATCACGTAATACCAACACTAAGGAAGAAGCGGTTTTAGAATGGCTCGGTTAATGTAAGATGAGCCACAATCGAATATTAGTTTTACTCCTGTTACAGCTATGCTGTGACAGGTTTTTTGCTGCGATCGCCTAAACTTAGATAACCAGTACAAGTGTTCTTCAAATTTAAATACATTGTTTTGACGCTGATTGAAAATTTTGGTTGATTAATTAGTTTGGATATGGGATAAATCGTCAGATAATTTTGCCTGGCGATTTTTGTTATGTAATGAACCGCAAAGACGCAAAGTGCGCGAAGCAGAAAAAAGAAGAGCATCCTACGAATATGCGAAGCCGAAACATAATTGGTTTGTTGATGTTGCTGCTGTTTTTATTTCCCCTACCTGCTTTTCCCCAAGCGGAACGGACACCCTTAACTTTAGAACTGTTGCAGGAAAGATTGCGTACACCTACTGTCCGTGAAGGTAGCCTATCAGTAGATTTACGGCAGATGATGATTGATTTACGACCAGAAAATGCAGCTTTTCGTGATGCTTTTTACCAACTGCTGCGAAAAGAATTACAAAAAACTGGTTCTAAACCTTTGGGGTTAGACTTGAGTAATTCTTTGATTCAAGGGGATTTTATTGGTAGTGACTTGGGTTTAAGAACCCCTCTTTATGCACAAGCGATCGCTCCCATTTTCACTGCTGCTGAACAAGAACAACTCGAAAGTTTACGGGTAGTTTGCTTACAATCACTGACTGTTGCTTTACCGAGTTCCAAAGATTGTCGCTCGCTTTTAGCAACTCCAGCTGCTGCTAGTGATATCAGTGTTTTTCGTGGATCCTTAGTTTTAGAAAAAACTCATTTTACTGGCAAAGTCCAGTTTAGTAACACATTTTTTCTGCAATCTGTCAATGTCCAAGGTGCAATTTTTAACCAACAAGCCAATTGGCAAGAAACACGGTTTGGTCGTTCCGCTAGCTTTGCTAATGCGACTTTTCGGCGGGAGAGTCAATGGCAAAGTAGTATTTTTTTTGACAAGGCTAATTTTAAGCAAACACAATTTCAGGAAAACGCATATTTTCAGGAAAGCTTTTTTGCAGACACCGCCAACTTTAACCAAGGCAATTTTAAACTGTTGGCTAAATTTAATCGCGCTCAGTGGCAAGGTAATGCAGATTTTTCTGGGGTACGTTTTATTAATTCTGCACAGTTTACCAAAGCTATTTTCAATGAGTTCCTATTTTTAGGGGAAGCGACTTTTGAGCAAGCCGTCACTTTTCGAGAAGCACAATTTCATCAACCAGTGAATCTGCGGGGTGCTAGCATTCTTAACCAAGCAGATTTTAGTGATGCGGAATTTGCTAAAACTGCTTTTTTAAATGTATCTGGATTGGCTTTTAACTCGAATCAAGCTAAAATTTTAGGAAATTCTGGTCAAATTGGTAAAAAGCTAGTTGTAGCGACATTGCAAGGTAATCAAAACGTCTTGCGGAATTTAGGGCAAAATTTTCGGCAGTTGCAGCAAATTGCTGATGCTAATCAGATAGAGTATACAAAACAGCAACTACGGCTAGCAGAATTAAGCCGTCGTTTGGTTGGTATCAATATTAATGACGCCTCAAAAAAAAGTTTAGTTAACCTGGGTTTCTCTCCAACTCAAGCAGAAGCCATCATCCGTCGCCGACAAATTAAACCCTTTCGCAACACTAGCGAATTACTTTCTTTAGCAGATATTGATTTAGAAACTTACACCAAACTCAGCACACAAATCGTCGTTGGTGAACCTTTGTTTTTGGGTGGGTGGTTACTGTTAGCTTGGAATTGGCTAACCTTGAGCTTACTGTTACTACTTTCTGGCTACGGTACAGATTTTCGCCTAGTATTTGGTGTGGGGACTATTGCGATCGCCTATTTTGGCTGGTTATTTTGGCTGATAGATCGGCTACGTCGCCTGTATCCTAGCGCCATTATTCCCACAGTTGACGAAAGTATATGGATGTTGACAAGCTTTAGTGTCTTAACACTGTTGGGATTGTTTGCTATTTTTCGCAGCGCTGAACAACCTTGGTTGACACTAGCGTGTCTTGTGATCATCATTGTTCCCGTACCAGTGATTTTATTATTGCGACTATATCAACAAGGACGCTATCACGACTTAATGGACACTTCCTATTTCACAGAAGACGGAAGTATGCGACAGTTACGATTGCTAATTGGACGCTTACCAGTGATACCCAGGTATGAAATATTTCGCGATCGCTACATGCCATTACTATGGGATCGGCGTTGGAATTGGCTGAACTACTACGACTTTAGCCTCAACAATCTTCTAAGATTAGGCTTTAATGACGTTCGCCTACGAGACAAACACCTCCCCGGTATCATCTCCACATTAGCTTGGTATCAGTGGAGCCTGGGAATACTTTATATCACCCTACTATTGTGGACATTATCTCGTACCATTCCAGGATTGAATTTGTTGATTTATTTAAAGTAGCTGTTACAGATAAAAATCACCAGCCCTTTGGTGGTTAAATATATTTTCCTTGGTGTCTTAGTGCCTTGGTGGTTCAAAAGTTAATTTTATCACCACAAAGACGCTAAGACACAAAGGTGAAAAGACCTAAATTCGGGAATTTTTTCAGGATTTTTATGCACCCAGAAAGGGCTGATAAAAATCACTTAGGTTTGTTTGTAGGGGATCGCCTAATTTGTTAATAGTATCAAATTTCTAATATGGATGTTGGTTAGGTGTACAGACTGTGTTCAATTTTTATATTTGCTAATTACTCAGAGGCTTGAAATAAGCGATCGCCTGCTTCCAAATCATCACCTGTTGACTGTTATCATCAACAAGACACACACTATATTGGTCTTGCCACATTACTCTTCCGGTCAATATATCACCTGTCAGCAATTTAATCTCAGTTGGTGCTGCTTGTTTAATCAGGTTTTGTAATTGGCGAGTGCTAGGTAAGGAGGTGTCAAATTCGGTAATCATAAGTATTAGTTGTTAGTTAGTGGTTGGTAGTTGATTGACAAAATTAATAAACAACCAACAACGAATAAAACACAAATATAGTTCATGGATTTTGGGAATGGCAATAGAATTTACTAAGTATCACGGTTTGGGGAACGATTTCATTTTGATTGATAATCGCTCTTCTTCTGAACCTGTAATCACTCCAGAGCAAGCAGTGCAGTTGTGCGATCGCCATTTTGGTATCGGGGCTGATGGTATTATTTTTGCTATGCCAGGTGAAAATCATACTGATTACACAATGCGGATTTTTAATTCCGATGGTTCGGAACCAGAAATGTGTGGGAATGGGATTCGTTGTTTAGCTGCTTTTTTGGCTGAGTTGGAAGGTGAGTCACGACAGAGTAATCAATATCGGATTCATACCCTCGCTGGTGTAATTACACCCGAACTGATGTCCGATGGACAAGTGAAAGTAGATATGGGTATCCCCAGGTTACTGGCTGGTGAGATTCCTACTACCCTATGTCCTGCTGATCAAAAAGTGATTAACCAACCCTTAGAAGTCGCAGGGAAATCTTGGGATGTCACCTGTGTAAGTATGGGTAATCCCCATTGCATAACCTTTGTAGAAGATGTAGCAGCAATTCCCCTAGATCATATTGGTCCCCAGTTTGAACATCACCCAGTTTTTCCCCAACGCACAAATACTGAATTTATTCAAGTTGTCCGCCCAGATTACCTGAAAATGCGCGTTTGGGAACGTGGTGCGGGAATTACTCTCGCCTGCGGTACTGGTGCTTGTGCTGCTTTAGTGGCTGGGGTGCTGGCAGGGAGATGCGATCGCACTGCTACTGTAGAATTGCCTGGAGGTTGTTTGCAAATAGCCTGGTCAGAAGTTGATCAAAGGGTTTATATGACAGGTCCTGCTAAACAAGTATTTCAAGGAAAGTATGTAATTTAGGAGTTGATGTTTTCCAGATTAGAATCTGGTAGTAGTCTATCGCATGATTTATGAGAGAGAGGTTCGTAGTGAGCGATTTATCCCTTAATATCATGTCCGTTTAAAGACTTATCATATCTGTGAAGGCCGGTAATGGGTAATGGGTAATTGGTGAGACTACTTGCCGTCTTGGCTTATGCCGAGATGGCAAAGTAGCGAACCCGAAGGGTAATGGGAAAAATCAATGCCCAATGCCCAACTGCATCAGAATAAGATCGTAAGTAATTAGCCGGACTTGATATAATTCCAAGGGCTAAAGCCCTAACTACGAACTTTTACAACCTTTGAACCGCAAGCTGTGCAAGCTGTGTTTGTGTTTGTTGCTGAGTGTATGGAAGATGAATCTTTGTATATGCTACCGTTTTTATCTGAGTCAGCCTGATGCAATAATCCAGAATTCTCAAGAAAGCAGATTTATCTGTGGGGTCAATCCAAGATTAAATGACGAATGACAAAGGATAAATGACGACCCCAACCTGTAGAGACGTAGCATTGCTACGTCTCTATTTAGATCACCAAAACAATCTTACCCGTCGTCGAGCCAGATTCAATTAACTGGTGGGCTTTTGCGGCTTCTGCTAATGGTAATTCCTGACTGACATGAATCTTTAACTTACCTGCATCGATATACTTAGCACACTCTGCCAAGATATCTGCATGGTGCTGCTGCGCTTCTAGGATTCCTTGCAGCATTGGTGTGAGCATTAATTCTAAACCAATGCGGAGATTGCGATTTCTGGCAATTTTCCAAACTGTATTGGCATCTGGTTCTAAAATCGTCACAATATCGCCATAAATCCGCACTGCTGGGAAGGTTTTGTGAAAAGTTTCTCCACCGACGGTATCAAAAGCCAAGTCTACGCCTTCACCACCAGTCCAATCTAAAGCTGCTTGCGCAAAATCTGTTTGTTTGTACAAAATGGGATAATCTGCACCGAGCTGTTTGACAAAATCTGCTTTCTCTTGAGAACTGACTGTCGTGCAGACATTTGCACCTTTAAGTTTAGCCAGTTGAATGGCTACATGACCAACACCACCAGCACCAGCATGAATCAAAACTTTTTCCCCTGGTTCTAGTCTGCCACGTTCGTATAAAGCTTCCCAAGCGGTAATTAATACCAAGGGTGCTGCGGCTGCTTCTGCAAAAGATACAGATGTGGGTTTGTGGGCAGCAAAACGCTCATCTACTGTAGTGTATTCAGCATAGTTGCCTTGGTGTGCGCCCAAGCCGCCATTGCAAAAATATACTTCATCCCCGACACGGAATTTTTGTACACCTGCACCAACAGCCTCAACTACACCTGCACCATCACATCCTAGAATCGCAGGCATTTGATCGGGGTAAAAAGTGCCACGTTTGCGAAGTTTGGTATCAATAGGGTTAACACCAGCTGCTCTTAATCGTACCACAAGTTCAGTTTCACCAACAGATACACTAGGATTTGCTACATCCTGTAGTTGCAAAACTTCAGGCTTGCCAGGTGCTGTCATTAGGACTGCTTTCATGACTTCTTCCTCCGTGTGCTTGCATTTGCCAATTTACCGCAAATAGGCAGAGCGATCGCTATATTTCGGATTTCGAAGTCAAATAAAAATGCACATTTAACAATTAACACCAAATTAACACTCTGCGCTCCTTTGCGTTACACTTTGCGAACCTCTGCGTTTAAAAATAAACTCAAACATTTACGATACCCCAGTAATTCTTTATACAGGCAAATAAATTTGCAACAACCTTTCGGAGTCACCCTGGATTTGCAAGTCAGCCACATTGACTTGGGCTGAGATTTGCGAATTTTGCATTCGTGTTTCTACTGCTCTGACAGCACGCCTAATCAAGCTTACCAGTTGAATATGTTGCTTTTCTAACAGTGTCACCCCAGCTTCCAAACGCCCCAAATCTAACAAATCACCAATGAGGCGTGATAGGCGTTTGGTTTCATCTTCTACGTTTTGAAAAAAGCGAATCTGCAACTTATCACCAGTGGGGCATACTTGCTTAAGAAATAGTAGCGTATTGATTGATATTTAATGGTGAATGTAATATCTAAAACATCCCTCTAGAGAAACAAATTTGTCGGAATTTGTAATCAAAAGTCAGAAACTTCTGAGAGATTTTCTCGGTCAAATTCTTCACATTCTCCGAAATTTCTCTTATGCCTGAATCAGCTAAAGGTATGCCTGGAATACCTGATCTTACCCATCCTACGGAACTTGTTCAATTTGGCACTGATGTCCTGAAAGCTTCGCTGTTACTAGTATTTGTGATTGTGGCTTTGGGAGTTGCGATCGCTCTAGTCAACTTTTCCCTGCGTCGCCAGCAAGTAGAACAAGCTAATTTTATTGATGAATGGGCAATTCGTTACTCGCAAATCCTCGCAGGCTTACCACACTTAACTTTAGTTTTAATTCTATTAATAGGAGGATTTTTTCTTTGCTCAACTTTGAGCAATAGATATCACCACTGGGAACAGGCAAAAGTGGCGCAAGTAGCAGCAAGTGTTGCTGGTGACAAACTAGAACAAATTGCCCCACAAATACGTTATGTCGTGCAAGTACCATACAGTTACACCACGCAAGTTAATGGCAAGATTGTCACAGTCAATGAAACACGAGAAGAAAGCCGCTATCTGACACTAGCTGGTTCACAAATTCAAGTCAAAATCGACCAAACTCCCGATGTCCAAAATCGCCGTGCAACATATCGCGTAGACTATACTGCTGACTATAAAGTAGTTAATCAGCTTCCAGAAAACATTAATCAGTTCTTCTGGGAAGCACCACCCCCCAATGGCTACTCCCTACTTTCCGGCTACAAAATAGAGCAAGCTGGTAGGAGATTACAACAAACTAGCCCGGGTAACTACAGCTTTCCCTTTCCCTTAGGACAAGGAGAAGAAACCACCTTTCGAGTCTCTTACAAAGCTCAAGGCGGTCCCCGTTGGATTTATAGTGCTGATGGACAGTTACTCCAGAATTTTCGCTTAGTAGCTATTGCTAACTTTCCAGGGGCTGATTTTGCTAGCGGCATTGTACCAACTGAAATTGCAGGCGAGGGACAAATCACCCGATTTACTTGGGTATTTGACGATAATGTTTCTGTGAGAAACCCATTTGGAGTATTTACAAATACTAATCCTGTTCGTAATACAGGTGTGCTTCCCCGCCTGTTATTGCTAGCGCCAGCGTTATTTTTGTGGTGGATATTGTTGCTATATTTATCTATTCCTATGAATTTAAAAAATATCGCTGTTGCTGGTGGGGTATTTTTTGCTTGTTTATTGGCTTTGACTTACACCAGCCGTGTCATGAGTCCCCAGTTTGCTTGGACTTTGATTTCCCTCGTTTTACTGGTGTTGAGTTGGGGACTAGGTGTAAATGTTCGTGCTTCCCTGGCTGCGGTTATTTGTACTATTGCTGGAGCTGTGCTACCCGTGTTTGGATTGTTAGTACCTTATAGTGGTTTGACACTAAGTTTAGCTGGTTTTCTTTCCGCAGTTTGGTTAGCAGTTCATCACTGGTTTGGCTGGTACAGGGTACAACCACAAGATCAGCGATGATTGAACAAACAGGCTACTGTTTTGGCACAACCAAAAGTGAAAATTCCTACCCCAACTGAACCTCCTACCCTCTACCTTTGAAGAAACAATTTCCTAAAAAGCGATCGCTTGCCATCACTACTGTCTCAATTTTCGGATTGGGAAGAGCAAGCTAGGATCAAGATAGTGGTTTTCACATGTACGCCAAATGCCACCGTTAATATTCAAAGCCGCGATACCACTTTACCTGGCTGAAAATTTTCAATTTTTCGTTGGTAAATTGGTATGAAATTTTATTTCTTTGCAAAAGACATCTAAAAATTTATGACCTACGATTACGACCTGTTTGTCATTGGTGCTGGTTCTGGGGGGTTAGCAGCTTCTAAACGTGCTGCTAGCTACGGAGCAAAAGTAGCGATCGCCGAAGAAAGTTTAGTTGGTGGTACTTGTGTCATTCGTGGCTGCATTCCCAAAAAATTGATGGTCTATGGCTCCCATTTTCCAGCATTATTCCATGATGCAGCAGGCTATGGCTGGAAGGTAGGCGAAGCAGAATTAGACTGGGAATATTTTATTACAGCTATAGATAAGGAAGTACGACGGCTTTCCCAACTACATATTGGTTTCTTGGAAAAAGCCGGGGTAGAACTTATTCCCAGTCGTGCTACTCTTTTAGACCCGCACACTATCGAAGTTGATGGACGCAAAGTCACTGCCGATAAAATTTTAATTGCTGTTGGTGGTCGTCCCGTTAAACCTGATTTACCGGGGATGGAATATGGCATCACCTCTAATGAAATGTTTCATCTCCCAGCAAAACCCAAGCATATAGCAATTATTGGTGCTGGTTACATCGGCACAGAGTTTGCTTGCATTATGCGCGGTTTGGGATGCGAAGTTACCCAAGTTATCCGTAAAGAACTTATCCTCAATGGTTTTGATGAAGATATCCGCACTAATATTCAAGAGGGGATGACCAACCACGGCATTAAAATCATCCAGAATCATGTAGTCGAAGCAGTGGAGAAAGTGCCGGAAGGTCTTAAAATCAAGTTATCTGGAGAAAACAAAGAACCAATTATTGCCGATGTGTTTTTAGTGGCAACTGGCCGCGCCCCCAATATTGAAGGGCTGGGTTTAGAAAAGGCTGGAGTCGAAACCTGTTGCGGTATCATCGAAGGGCCTGGATATAGCACAATGGATGCGATCGCTGTGAACGAATACAGCCAGACTTCCCAAGCAAACATTTTTGCAGTAGGTGATGTTACTGACCGGATGAATTTAACCCCAGTCGCTATTGGTGAAGGGCGGGCGTTTGCAGATAGTGAATTTGGTAATAACCGCCGTGTATTTAGTCACGAAAATGTCCCGACTGCTATTTTTTCTACACCGGAAGCAGCCACAGTTGGTCTCACAGAAGCCCAAGCCCGGGAAAAGCTGGGAGACGATGGGGTAAAAATCTACCGTACTCGTTTCCGTCCTTTGTTCCACAGTTTGACGGGCGCCCAAGAAAGAACCATGATGAAATTGGTAGTAGATGCCAGTACTGACAAAGTATTAGGCGCTCACATGGTAGGAGAAAATGCAGGTGAGATCATTCAAGGTGTAGCGATCGCTATTAATATGGGCGCAACGAAAAAAGATTTTGATGCCACCGTTGGTATCCATCCCACAGCAGCAGAAGAATTTGTCACAATGCGGTAGTTGTTGGTTGTTGGCTGCAACTACTAATACCGTTAAGGCGCTGGTAATAGGTCATTGGTTTTTCTCATTACCTATTACCCATTACCCTTACAGGTTCGCGCTTACCCTCATGATTACTATCCCTCTGAAAGAATATTTTTTCTAAAATTTATGCAATCTTGATGATGTTAAACTATGCAGTGAAGGTGACAGTTTGTGTACTGTCTGCGATCGCATCATCAACAGCAGCAACATCAAAGGTTGCTGAGGTTTGTCCCGCCGGAATTTCTACTGTTGTAGGCACAGTAGCCTCAGTTGTATCGTTACTAGCTAAACTAACTGTCAGGGCGTTGGCTGTACTTCCTGTACGAGTGACTGTACCAATAGCAGCACCAGTACCATTGTAAATTTCTAGTGCTTTGTTGTTGCTGCTTCCCTCAATATATTCCGAGAAGAACAAATCAGCCATCAATTCCTCCAGGATCAATAGAAGTCAAATTGAAATTCTTTCCTGACTTCATAAATCTCACTACAAGTTTAAGAAGGAATTATTTTTTACTTAATTTTGCACTGAAGGCTTAATTTTTCAGCGAGTTTTCTTTGTGTCTTGGTGTCTTGGTGGTGAAGAAAGTTGATTTTTGAACCACTAAGGCACAAAGACACTAAGATATCTAATCATCCTCATACTCTGCCCAACTATTTGGTGTTTCCGACACGGCTACTTTCAGTTGCACATCTGCTGGGACTCGTTTTTTGGTTTCGTCATAAATATATTTAGCAATCATCTCAGCAGTTGTTTCGTACTCAGGCGGTAAGACTTCGTTAAGGATACAGTGGTCAAGTCCGCCTTTGGATACGTCTTGTTTGGCCCAGCGCAAGGTTCTAAAATCAGCCACCATGACTGGGTGTGGACAATATTGGGAAGAATGTAGTTTGGATGAAGTTGCTTCGATTCGCACCGTGTAATTATGCCCATGCATCCGACCACAGGGGCCATCATAATCTTTAATGTAATGGGCGCTGTTAAAGGAGAATTCAGTTACTAGTTTCCATTTGGGCATTTAATATTGCCTCGCAGCCAATTCCGACACATTTTTGATCGTAACTGTGCTTTCTAGTTGATGGTTATGGATGACTCTAAAATAGTTCGCAAATTAAAGACATCTGTCGCCTCGCGATCGCTATGGTAGTGTTTTTTAACGCTAGGGGACGCAGAGTTTGGCTACAGGAATTTTGCTATTTTCAGCAGTGCATCTCGAAATTACTTAGACCTATAGAATTGACTTAATCTAGACGGAGACCATCATTTTCTGTCACCAATAATTTACCCTCACCACTATACATCCAGACAAAACCCTCTCCACCACCTTTGCCAAAATGACCTAGTTTGCGATAATCTTCTTCGATACCGTTTGTGTATCCTTTCACCATGTCATAGTCAGCAATCAAAATTTCTCCAACTCAGTAGATACATCCAACTCTGTCCATAGAAAGGGACGTAGTATTACCTGGGTGAGAAGAGATTATTAGCGAGAATTAATAATGTAAAGAAGATATATCAATAGGACTTACGCAGTGGTCACGGTAAAATGAACCGCAAAGGACGCAAAGAACGCAAAGGAAAGAGGCTTTCAGAGGGTTTTTGCGTAAGTCCTCATCAAAAAATCAATATTGTTCAAACAGCATTTTTTCAAAAAAATAAATATTTGCTGACTTCAACACTATTTACTCTTAAATTCTGACAAATTCACATCTAAGCAATAAAAAAAGAGTTTTTGATTATGGCTGAACCGGAAGATAAAAACAATTATAGAAATCCAAGCCAAGACGTATTTAAAGGTATTTGGGAAGCAAAAGTAGTAATTGCCATAGCATTTATAGCTGTATTAGTCAGACTTTCCTACACCAATGAACAACCTACCACAGTTCCAACTGCCCAACTTGTCACCACATCGGAAGTAGCTAACTACCCTGATGAATTGATTGGCAAAACTGTAACAGTCAGAAGCAGACCATTGCAAAGAGTTGGTTTAAGTTCCTTTACAGTCAGCGATCGCAGATTTTTTGGTGGTGAACCCATTTTAGTTGTGAATGCTTCTGGTCGACCTTTCGATTTACCTAGTGATCACGAAAATATCATTCAAGTTACAGGTGAAGTTCGTAACTTAGCAATTCCACAAATCGAGCGTCAATACAATCTGAGTCTACAAGACCAATATTATAGAAATTACATCAACAAGCCTGTAATTATTGCTAGAGATATCAGACTAGCACCAGATTCGACAGCAATTACCTTGAGATAAGCACAATCTTGCCAAACACTCTGCGTCCCTTTGCGTTCTTCTCTGCGATTCTCTGCGTTTGTGTAAAAACTTTAGCAAAAGCGATCGCACTCAAGGAAGGCGATCGCTTTTATAATAATTGTCTAACTCCTGTTGTCGTGCCATGACTCAAGATAT
This sequence comes from Fischerella major NIES-592, assembly GCF_001904645.1. Classification (NCBI taxonomy): domain Bacteria; kingdom Bacillati; phylum Cyanobacteriota; class Cyanophyceae; order Nostocales; family Hapalosiphonaceae; genus Fischerella; species Fischerella major. The sequence goes on from NZ_MRCA01000023.1 coordinate 28,939, forward strand.
GCAACGCGAATTTGCTAACCGCGCTGAGTTGATAGCTTACCTGCGCGAACAATTTCCTCAAGCCGCAGGACGCGATGATCATATCAGTCAAACAATTGGTGGACGCCAAGCTGCTGAGAAATTACTACAAAAAGTAGAACCAGCTAAATACGCAAAAACACGTAATTATTTTACGGGTGCAGTCACACGACTTTCTCCCTATATTCGTTATGGCGTTCTCAGTTTACGCGAAATACGAAATTATGTACTTGATCGCGTGCAAAATCAAGATGAGGTCACTAAACTAATAAACGAATTAGGTTGGCGCGACTATTGGCAACGGTTGTATGTCAAGCTGGGAAATAACATTTGGCAAGACCAAGAAGAGTATAAAACAGGCTATAACCAGAGTGAATACGCGCCGGAATTACCAGAGGATATTAAACAAGCTACAACAGGCAGAGTATGTATCGATAGTTTCAGCCAAGAACTACGAGAAACAGGTTATCTTCATAACCACGCCCGGATGTGGATGGCAGCTTATATTATTCATTGGCGGCGTATCCAGTGGCAAGTTGGAGCTAAATGGTTTCTCGAACATCTTTTAGATGGCGACCCGGCTAGTAATAATATGTCATGGCAATGGGTAGCCAGCACCTTCAGCCATAAACCGTATTACTTCAATCGCGAAAACTTGGAACGCTATACAGAAGGTGTTTATTGTCGCCAATGTCCTCTCTATGGTCATTGTGACTTTGAAGGTAGCTATGAAGAGTTAGAAGCACGGCTATTTCCCAAAGGGGAATTTAGCAAAAAACCCAATAGCCAAAGTTGGCAAAAAGGGAAGAAGCGACGGTAAGAAAAGTGGGCGCTTCCATCTTCATCCCCCAGAACTAATGCAACAGTCCACTTAAGTGGACTTAAGTTATTAGTCAAGAAATAGATTTCTTGGCGGGCTAGGGCGCGCTTTACAATTTTGCTAAATATATGGCTATGATAATAATTATTATTATCATGGCTGACACAGATGGAAGAGACTCCACAGTGCTTACCCGCTAAAACTGACCTGGCAATTATCGGTGCTGGTCCCCACGCTTTAACTTTGGTAACTCACTTGCTGCAAAAACGACAAACTATGTGGGGAAAATTTCTGGTGTTTGACAAGAGTGGAAGGTGGATGAGTCGCTGGCAAAATCAATTTGCTGCTTTAGAAATTCCGCATTTGCGTTCCCCTGCTGTACATCATCCTGATCCCAATCCTTTTGCTTTACGGAAATTTGCCGAATCTCGTCCTCATGAGTTTTTTCCTCCTTATGACTTGCCAGGGACTCGACTATTTGACGATTTTTGTCAGGATGTAATTCGCCGCTATTCGTTACAGCAGCAAGTTATTCCTCTTGGTGTGACACGTATTGAACCTTTACCTCATCTGTTTCGCCCTCGCCTGCGTCTATGGTTGCAAGATGGACAATCAATCATTGCGCGACGGGTAGTACTCGCAACGGGTAGCAGTAAATTACAATTACCTGATTGGGTAAACCAGATAACTTCAGGGTATCCTGAACACAAGCTTTGTCACTCAAGTTCAGTGGATTTACGTAAGCTTTGCCTTACAGGCGAAAGAGTATTAATTGTGGGTGGCGGGTTAACGAGTGGACATTTGGCAGTAGGTGCTATTTCTCGTGGTGCAAAAGTCGACTTGATGATCAGGCGACACCTGCAAGAAAAATTATTCGATGCTGAACCCGGTTGGTTAGGGCCAAAGTATTTGAAGGGATTTTTTGCAGAACAAGATTACCAAAAGCGCTTTGCCACAATTTTGCAAGCGCGTAACGGTGGTTCTATGACACCAGCAATGGGAATGCAGCTACGACGAGAAGTACGTAGCGGTAATCTTAGGATTAACGAAAACTGTCAAGTGGTGATGGCACAGTGGATGGGTGAGAAATGGCGAGTGCAATGTAGTGATGGTAGTCAGCATGAATACAGTCGAATTTGGCTTTCCACTGGCACTAAATTTGATGTGACATCTGAAGCGTTGTTACAAGAAGTATTAGAAGTGTACCCAATTAAGATAGTTAATGGTTTGCCAGTTCTGGATCAATATTTGCGCGTTCCTGGTTGTGAATTATTTCTAATGGGTGGGTTAGCAGCTTTACAAGTAGGACCAACAGCACGAAATTTATCTGGTGCAAGAATGGCAAGTGAAAAGATTGTTCCAGCAATTGTGAAGCCGAGTATGGCGCTGTCACAGCTTAGAAGTGCTTAAGATTACCAATTACACAATATAATCCTTGCCATTTGATGAGCACTTGAGTGGTCTATAAGTACTGAAACATTTCATCTCAAATAAAAATCATGACTTCAGAAAATCTTACTAGCAATAACGCTAATCAGGTTTCTACGAACTTAATTCTTCGTCCCCGCCGCCTACGTCGCACTGCAACCCTAAGACGTATGGTTAGGGAAACTACCCTAACTGTAGATGACTTAATCTACCCCGTGTTTGTCATGGAAGGAAAGGAACAGAAAGTTGAAATTGCTTCTATGCCTGGGTGTTATCGATACACTTTGGATTTATTACTCAAAGAAATAGCACAAGTGTATCAGTTGGGGATTGGTGCGATCGCGTTGTTCCCAGTTATTCCAGAAGCTAAGAAAGACGATACTGCTAGCGAAAGCTACAACCCAGATGGATTGGTACAACTAACTGTAAGGGCAATCAAACAAGCTGTGCCAGAAATACTAGTAATTACCGATGTTGCCCTTGATCCTTTTACTACTCACGGTCACGATGGCATTGTTGATGAGAAAGGCGTGATTCTCAACGACCCCACCGTTGAAGTTTTGGTGAAAATGGCACTTTCTCAAGCCTCCGCTGGAGCGGATATGGTTGCACCTTCTGACATGATGGATGGTAGAGTTGGAGCAATTCGTCAGGCACTAGATGCGGAAGGATACGTAGATGTAAGAATTTTGGCATACTCTGCAAAATACGCCTCTGCATACTATGGCCCATTTCGCGATGCTTTGGATTCTGCACCAAGATTTGGGGATAAGAAGACTTATCAAATGGATGCAGCGAATGCCAGAGAAGCGATTAAGGAAGTTGCTTTGGACATCGCAGAAGGTGCAGATATCATCATGGTTAAACCTGCTCTAGCATATTTGGATATTATTAATAAAGTAAAAAATTATACAAATTTACCAGTAGCTGCGTACAATGTCAGTGGTGAGTATGCCATGATTAAAGCTGCTGCTCAAAACGGCTGGATAGATGAGAAGCGAGTCATTTTGGAAACATTGACCAGTATGAAACGAGCAGGTGCTGACTTGATTTTGACTTACTTTGCCAAGGAAGTAGCACTGATGTTGATGCAAGTAGTTGGAAAAATTAGGCAATAGGGAACAGGAAATAGGGATTTCTCAGTTCAGATAAACATTACGGAAATATAGGACGAACAATGACTCAACTTACTGCACCAAATGCAAACACAATTGCTGATATTCCTAAGCGAGGAATGCCTGTTACGATCATTACAGGATTTTTAGGTAGTGGTAAAACCACTCTGCTGAATCAAATTCTGAAAAACAAACAAGATTTAAAAGTTGCCGTTCTGGTCAATGAATTTGGTGACATTAATATTGATAGTCAGTTGCTGGTTTCAATAGACGAAGATATGCTGGAACTCAGCAATGGCTGTATTTGTTGTACGATCAATGATGGATTAGTTGATGCTGTTTATCGGGTTTTGGAAAGAGAAGAACGCATTGATTATCTTGTAATTGAAACTACTGGTGTTGCTGACCCTCTACCGATTATTTTAACTTTTCTGGGTACAGAGCTTCGAGACCTCACTCACCTAGATTCTATCCTCACATTGGTAGATTCTGAGGCATTTAACCATGAACATTTTCTTAGTGAAGCAGCTTTAAAACAGATTACCTATGGAGATATTGTTCTTTTGAATAAAACTGATTTGGTTACACAAGAGAAACTAGAGGAATTAGAAGCTTATATCCGGGAAGTGAAAGCTGGTGCAAAAATTCTGCACACCACCTATGGGCAAGTGCCGTTACCATTAATTTTGGGTGTAGATTTAACTCCCAAAGATGAATATTCATCTCTTATTAAGGAGAAACATGAGCATCATCATGATCACAATCATGAACATCACCATCATCATAGACACCACTCCCATCATTTAGAAAATGATGGATTTATCTCGATTTCTTTCCAAAGTGATAGACCTTTTGATGTTCATAAATTTGAGAATTTTTTAAATGAAGAAATTCCTCAAGATGTCTTTAGAGCCAAAGGTATTCTTTGGTTTAGTGATAGTAATTTACGACATATATTTCAACTTAGCGGCCCTCGTTATAGCTTAAATGGTGATGAATGGCTGACTCCACCTAAAAATCAGCTAGTTTTCATTGGTAGAAATCTGGATGTAAATAAGATTACTTCTCTGCTTAACCAATGTTTGGCATGATAACAATGTGTCAATTGGTAATTAACTGAGTTTTTATAACTTTTGCAAAAGTTGATTTATCCCCCTAACTTCTCCAGTTTTGGGGGAAGAAATATTTAAATAAAATAGATGTGTTTTGGAGGAAATTTAGTTGGCTTTGAAATCTCAATATAAGGGTTCTACGCGGACAGCTTTTATGATTGCATCCGCATCTGTAGTATTCTGATCTAATTTCGGAACAACAGATACCTTTATGACTTGACAGTCTATTGCCCCTTCTATACCTACATGTCTATAAATATAATCTCCTACTCTTGGCACAACTCCAAATCTAGCCCTATACTGACCAATGGAATTAGCTGTTGTTTCATCTGTGTCATCGTAAATAAAAACTGCTAAGTCAAACATTTTACTCATTCCTTCGCACTAAAATTTTTGCCGCAGTCGTTAACACCGATATCTTGGTTTGTAGGCGGTCGACCATTTTGTTAATGTTATCAAAGCTGACTCACACAATGCTTTGATTGCAGCTTGACGTTCGGCAGGAGATTAAGGTTTTTCTATGCTGTATCTTTTTATATCCATTTTGAATGTTATATTTTTGCGATAGCCACAACTGATCACTACCTTTAGAAAATAGATCAAGTTGATTTTAGTAAGCAAAAAGCCTAATAGCCTTCTCAAAAATACCAAAGTGCGTTTTGAGCGATCGCAGTTATGTTTAGCTGATCAAGGCTACCGGAGTGAGCTATTGCCCAGAACTTGACTTCTGGGCGGAATTTCAAGCTTACTGACATTGGTGCAATATCTGAGATTCACTAAAATTTTTAGCTACCCAGGTAGCAATATTCCCCAATTCTAAGCCGCAGACAAACAAAGAGGGGTAGGTTTAGAACCTACCCCTACTTTTTCTAAAATACTGCGTTCAACTGCTGCTGCTACTGGCTTTAAACTATCAACTAAATCCACCATATCTTCTAAAGACAAGGCTTGACGGGCGTCGGAAACGGATTTTTCCGGTTCTGGGTGACATTCAATAATTAAACCATCTGCACCACAGGCAACAGCAGCCCTCGCAACGGGTGCTACTAACTCTCGCTTACCAACTGCATGGGAAGGATCGACAATCACAGGTAAGTGGGTGATTTGCTTAAGTGCTGCTACTGCTCCTAAATCCAACACGTTGCGGGTATAGTTATCGAAACTACGGATACCCCGCTCACACAACACTACATCTGGGTTGCCGTGGCTTAAAATATATTCGGCTGCCATAACAAATTCTTCGATTGTCGCTGCTAAACCACGTTTGAGGAGGATAGGTTTACCAGCTTGTCCTAAAGCTTTGAGTAAATCGAAGTTTTGCATATTGCGACTACCTACCTGCAGCATATCAGCATGGGCGGCAACTACTTCGATTTGAGAGATTGTCATGACTTCAGTGACAACTGGCATATTGTAACGCGATCGCACTTCTGCCAGAATCTTTAATCCCTCCTCGCCCATTCCTTGAAAAGCATAGGGAGAGGTACGGGGTTTATAGACACCACCACGCAAAGCGTTTACAGATGCAGGAGATAGCTTTTGCGCGACAATCTCCATTTGTTCGGTGTTTTCAACTGTGCAAGGCCCCCCAATAATTACTACTTCTTTACCACCAAAAGCAACTGTTTGAGAAATTTTCACAGTGGTTTGATGGTGAGGATGGGGTTTGGCGGCTAATTTGGCATTGATCATCTTCTGGTTCTCCTTAAAAATAGAGTAATGGTTATTAGTTAATGATTGGTGGTTGATTAATTGGGCTATAAAGCTTTGAGTCTGTCATTCTTCCAAACAACCAACAAAAAACAAAACCCGGAACCTTGTTTAAGTCCCGGGTGCTGGCGTTTCATCGACATGACACTTTACCCGGAACTTGTTCTGGGCCAAAAGTAAAAGTAAAACCAGCTATCGAAGTAAATCATGACGATGGCATTCTCCTTGAAAAACAAAAACCGCAGAATTTGCTCTGCGGTTCACCGGGCGGTTTCCATTAGGAAACTAAATTCACTCCCGGTGAACCACCCTAAACCAGTAATAATAGTAGGAATTGTTGATAAACATGTGCGAGGTGCTTTTTTTGAAAAACTTAATTATAGACCTATACTCAAGAACGATAACAGACGGTCTGAGTATCGTCAATACCCTTTCCGGAAATAGCAATAAGGATTAAGAAAATGAAAATATTGAGAGTGGTAATAGAAAAGTATAGAATATTTGTTATTTTATCTACGTAAAATCTAGAGACTCAAGCAGATGGCCCCACAATCTCAAAAAACGATAGACTCATTACAATGTTGGGGTCCAAAACTAGTTGTGTGCTTGCGTATATGCTAAGCAGTTTGTTGTTAGATATATCGCTCTTAGAAATTAAGAGACCTTTGTTAGTGTACTGACATAATTTAACAGCAAGTAGGGGCGTAGCATTTGGATGAAGATATTTAGTTTTGAACAAAAGATACCCATACAAATGCACGCGGCCTACAGTAGATAGTGGTTAGTAGTAGGTAGGAACACAAAGCTTTTCCTGCATACGGTAGCTAGTAGAGCAAAATAACAAGCAACCAACAACTAACAACTAAAAACCAAAATTAACAATTTTGATTCATTCTCGGCTGAATTCTAGTGATTTTATTATGCCTAGCTCCAAATCCAACATTTTAGCCACATCATTTGACTATAAAGGAGTTTATCCCTGCCCAGTTTGTCATGTTGGCAAGATTAGTAATATGCCATTGATGGAGGCAATGTCTTGTGATTTTTGCCATCAGATTTTCACTGTCAATTTAGAACAACAACAATTAGTTCTACCTTCTAGACAACCTCCTTTAATTTGGCGTTGGAATGGCTTTAACTGGACAGAAGCTCATTTAGAAGGAGTAGAATTTGGTTGGAGTTATGTAGTAGCAGCAATTGCTTTTATATTTCTGCCGACTGCTTTAATTGGAACAGTAGCTTATATTTTTCCGCCACATCCATATGCCCCTCTATCTTGGGTTCCATATCTATGGACTATATTGACTTTTTTGTCACATTTAGCAATTATTGTTTGGCTTTTGATTGAGATTTATCAGATTCCAGTGAGAGCCTATTTGCGAGCTATGCGACAACGTTTAATTGGTCGCTAAATTATAGTGTTGTAATGTCTCAGCCACAGCAAAGCGTACCTCAGCATTGCTACTATTTTGCAGCATTTTTAAAGCAGCTGCGATCGCTTGCTCAGGGTAGATTAATTGCCCCAGTTGTTTGACGTAGCAAAGCTGTGCAAAAGGTTTTTCTTGAGGTAGCTGGGTAAACACATACTCTTTGTATTGTGCTAGAAAGTGGTTATCAAAGCCTAGCGCCTGCTCAGACAAACCGCGTAATGTCGCAAAAATTTCCTGTTTCACTAAGATTATTCAAGGATGGCAGCTACTAGTCAAAAATTAACAGTCGGGGAAATTGTATAGTAAGGTACTGCACTTCACCCTTTAAATAAGTAACATTACTAAGAAAATTACCTATAGAGCATGTGACGCAGGTAAATCTGGCTTGATTTTTGGTAATACAGGCATTACAAAAAATTGATAATCAAGTTGACTAGCTAAAGCAATTGTTACAATTTCTTAGACAATCCTATCAGAGCACAGCAGTACGACATTGCTCTAACTGTCGCCAAAGCAACGGAAAAACTGCGAATTTTAGCTGAAATATTCCCAACAGCAGAAACACTAGACAAAGAATTTAGCTGATAGTTGGTTGCATCACTCATAATTAAGTTGATTATTACCAAAACGTCTTATGAGAGAGCTGGAGCGGTATTATCGGGTGTTAGACTTAGAGCCTGGAGCAAGCCTAGAGGAGGTGAACCAGGCTTACAAAGATTTGGCTTTTATTTGGCATCCCGATCGCATCCCCCAAGAAAACCAGCGTCTAAGAGAAAAGGCGCAAAAAAAGTTACAGGAAATTAACGAGGCTAGAGAAAAATTGCGCTCTCTTAAGACCAAGCATCAAATTCCCCATCATTCGCATCATTCTCATCACTCGTATAACTCGTATCAGCCTTATCAGCATCATTCGCCACCACCCCCACCAAAAAAGCCACAAACAAAAACTACCTATCAATCACCAAACCCTCAATCAGCAAACCCTCAATCAGCAAATCATCAGTCACCTAATCCTGGCTCAACAAACCCTCAATCACCAAACTATGAACCACCCAAGCAAAACCCAGACTTGAGTGGTAAAGATTTTAGCCACGCCAATTTAAGTAATAAAGACTTATCTGGCAGAAATCTGAGTTACGCCAACTTGAGTGGTGCAAATCTCACTGATGCTTTCATGCATAAAGTCATCCTCAGGGGTGCGGATTTATCTGAAGCCAACTTGTTTAGAGCTAACTTACTTTTGGCAGATTTGCGAGAAGCTAATCTCCGGAATACTAACTTAATTGGTGCTGACTTAAGTGGTGCTGACTTGCGTGGTGCTGACTTGACAGGCGCACGTGTTCGTTCTGGCGATCGCTTACTCGTAAAACTGATTGGTGCTAACCTCAGTGGTGCTATCATGCCCGATGGCAATGTTCATGGCTGATAATAGTTGATGGTTGGTTGTTGGTAGTTGATTGGAATACCAACAAACAACAAACAACTAACACCCAATAAAAATTCGATGAATATAACAATCATTGGTTGTGGTTATGTAGGTTTGAGAGTTGCTCAATATTGGCAGCAAGAATGTAATTTTATTATCACTGCAACCACAACTACTCCCGAACGAGTTGCGGAATTAGAAACTATAGCCCAACGAGCTATAGTTTTACAGGGCAATGACTTTGATAAACTAAAATCAGTTTTAAAAAATCAAGATGTTGTACTTTTGAGTGTTGGTGCAAAAGGCCCTAATACTTATGAAGAAAGCTACTTACAAACTGCTCGTAATTTAGTTTCAGCTTTAAAGCAAACTCCTAGTGTTCAACAACTAATATATACCAGTAGTTGTTCTGTATATGGCGAACAAAATGGTGCATTAGTAGATGAAGAAACACAAGTTGCACCAAAAACTCCTGGTAGTGAAATCCTTTATGCTACTGAGCAAGAATTACTTGCAGGATCCAGCGATCACCTCCGTGTGTGTATTTTACGTTTGGGAGGAATCTATGGTCCTGGTCGAGAACTAGTGAAAATATACAGCCGAATTGCTGGTACAACTCGTCCTGGTAGTGGTGAAGAACCAGCAAATTGGATTCATGTTGATGATATTGTTGCTGCTGTAGAATTTGCCCGTCGTCATCGTTTGCAAGGGATTTATAATCTAGTTGATAACGATGAGCTAACAACAAGAGAAGTATTTGAGCGTGTATGTGAAATACACAATCTGCCCAAAGTTACCTGGGATTCCTCCTTAAGTAGCAAGCGTCCATACAATGCCAAGATATCAAATCAAAAAATAAAAGAAGCAGGATACGAATTCATTCATCCCCAAATGATTTTTAGTTGACAATCTCAGAAATCCTATCTCATGATGACTCAAAATCAAACAGCATCTCCTACCCAGTTTTACACTTGGCAAAAGTACCGTTGTGCTTACGCAGTTCATCAACCAATTAATGGTACATCTACTGGTATACCCCTGCTATTAATTCATCCCATTGGTGTAGGTTTATCGCGGCAATTTTGGCGACGCTTTTGTGATAAATGGTATGAACAACAACAGCAAAACTTAATTTATAACCCTGATTTACTCGGTTGTGGTGAAAGTGATCAGCCCCATATTGCTTACACCCCAAAAGATTGGGCAGAACAACTAAAATACTTTTTAAAAACAGTTGTCCAAAAACCTGTGATTGTGATAGCCCAGGGTGCTTTATTCGCAGTTGCCATTGAATTAGTTAAAAAAGAACCAAATTTAGTTGCAGGGTTAGTATTAGCATCTCCTCCGGCTTGGTCTTTGATCACAAAAGAATTACCAAAATGGCAACCAAAATTAATTTGGAATCTGTTAGATTCGCCCTTAGGTAATATATTTTATCGCTACGCCCGGAGAGAAAAATTTTTGCGTGATTTTTCAACTAAACAACTTTTTGATGCAGCAGAAGATGTTGATTCAGAATGGTTAAATACTTTGCGTGCAGGAGCACAAAATACTGCTAGTCGCTATGCTGTTTTTTCATTTCTAGCCGGGTTTTGGTTACAGGACTATAGTCATGCGATCGCTAATATTAATAAACCCACATTAGTAGTTTTAGGTGAACATATATCGAGTATTGCCAAAGAAGGTAAAAAACTCGAATCAGATGCATGGTTATCTGATTACCTTACAGCTTTACCCCAAAGTCGTGGGATAAAAATTCCTGGTCGCAATGTTTTACCATACGAATCTACGGCTGAATTTGTCAAGGCAATATCACCATTTATTAATGAATTTTCTTGAGACTACAAAACTATTAAAACACCTCGAAGCAAAAGAATCAGAGACTATATTATATAGTAAATATTAAGTACGGGAGGCAAAAAGCGACAAGTAATTTTATTTTTACTTTATCTTTATAAATAAACTTTTAGGAGCTTAACTGAAATTTAAATTTAATCAAACAAGAATTAGTAGTATTTAGTTTTTTGTTGGTTGTTTGGAACCAACAATCAACAACTAACAATAAACAACTAACTGTTATGCAAATTGACTTTCATCATGGTGTCACCTACGTAGTCGCACGGCTAGCCGGATTTGAACATAAAGCTGCTAGTATCATTGCATATTGCGCTCAATACGTAGATGATGCCACAAATGCTGGGATCATTCGCTTTGACAACGGCGCGTTGTTTAGCCGCATCAGTTCCGCCCACAAAATGCTTGACTATCGTAACTTTCAGGAACTAGCAAATCATCGCGTTTGGATTCCCTTCCATTTTCTACCCGGAAATGGTGGCAAAAAAGTAGGAGAATACCTGACGAGTAGCTTTATTGACAAGCTCATCTGTCGTCCTAATAGCTACGTAGCTCAAGATATGGTGAGTGAATGCATTCGTCGCCGTGATTCTACTTATGCACTACATCGCCTTGGAATCACTATGCATGTATATGCAGATACGTGGGCGCATCAGGGATTTGCTGGTGTAAATCATCGAGTTAATGAAGCTAAAAAGTTGGTTGATGAATACGGCAATCCTGATCGTAGTCTGATGGATCGTCTCAAAAATTACTGTGTCAGTGAAGCTTTACCTTTGGGACATGGAGCAGTTCTGAGTCACCCAGACAAACCCTACTTACGCTGGGGTTATACCAATGGAAGGGGTGAAAAAATTACTAGAGACAATCCAAAAGATTTTCTAGAGGCGGCTGAGTGTATGTGTAAAGCGATGCAGCGCTATATAATAGGCAATCCAGATGCAGATGTACCAGGATTACCCAAATCTGACCAAGATACAATAGCTTCCATGCTACAAAATATTACCGATAAAAAAGGTAGTGTTAGACACCAAAAATGGCTACAGGCGATCGCCGAAGGTAAATTTAGTTTTGGTAAAGAATATGTCACTTATATTCCCAAAGGCAAAAACTCTTGGAAATACATAGCCCTTGGTACAGAAGAATATGTAGATCGAGACAACGAAATATTTTCCTACCACACCACTTTTTTAGCTAGCGATTGGAAACTATTTCATGATGCCTTAAAGGCACATCATTTTTACATTATTCACGAGTTATTACCTAGATACGATATCTGTGTTGCTTAATACTATTTTTATAGTGGTGTGATTCATAGCTACTAGACTTGGCCTATTAATCAACTCAAATCAAACTCACAAAACGCTATTAGTTTCTTTGTGTCTTTGCGTCTTAGTGCTTCAAAGATTATCTCGCTTTTGATGTGTCTTTTCTAAAAATCGAGCTTTCAATTTTTCATATCGTCATAATAGAGCAAAATCAAAAGCCTCCTTTTTGAGCGTAGGGAGGCTTTCGATCTAAATAATATCCTGGCATCGAGCTATTTTTGCAGGAGGTGTCCCTCCAACTATCGTCGCCGCAGC
>NZ_MRCA01000024.1:0-41052 GCF_001904645.1 Fischerella major NIES-592
TTTTTTACCAGGCGCAAGGAATATTGCGTCTCCATATTCAATTCACATCAGGCGTCAATTATGTTTATTATTCGAGAAATTACCAGAGCTATTCGCATAACCATATTACTGTGGTTGTTAACAGCAATTATCTACCCAGTTACTGTTTTGGGGGTCGGTCAAACTTTTTTTAAAGAAAAAGCAGACGGCAGTATTATGCAAAATATCCAAGGCGAACCTATTGGCTCAGCTTTAATTGGTCAACAGTTCCGTTCTGAACGTTATTTTCAAGGTCGTCCTAGCGCTGTTAGGTATAGTCAGGGAAAATTAGGTAGACCAGCTGGTATATCAGGTGGAAGCAATCTTGCTCCCAGTAGTCCAGACTTGCTTAACCGTGTGGTTGAGAAATCCAGTGAACTTAGTGATGAAAGCATTCAACCCTTCGCCGACATCATCTACACCTCCGGCTCTGGTTTAGATCCACATATTTCTGTGAGAACAGCCCAAGAACAGCTAGAAAGAGTGGCTCGTGCGCGTAATATTACTCGAGAAGAAATAGTACCATTTATCAAACAGTATACAGAAGGTAGATTTTTAGGTATTTTTGGCGAACCGGGAGTTAACATTTTGAAATTAAATTATGCTCTCGATCTACAAGAAATCAACCGTAGGCAAAATCAATAAAATTGTTAGTGGTTGGTGGTTGATTGTTGGTTGTTAGTAGTTAGTAGTTGTTTTTTACTCCTCACACCCCACCCTACGGGAAGCCGCGCAAAGCGCGTCTAGACACTCCCCCACCACCCCATCGCCCCATTGCCTCCCAACCCCACAAAGTGGGGACCCCTAGCCCCCCATCACCCCATCACCCCACCTCCCATGTATCCAGTGCGTCGTGGTAAACACAAAATCTTTATCGGTATGGCTCCTGGTGTTGGCAAAACTTACCGGATGCTAGAAGAAGGTCATGCGCTTAAAGAAGAAGGGATTGATGTTGTGATTGGGTTGTTGGAAACCCACGGACGCAAAGAAACAGCAGAGATGGCTGAGGGATTAGAAATAATACCTCGTAAACAAATTCCGCGCGGTAATTTAACGTTGACCGAAATGGACACCGACGCCATTTTGGCGCGATCGCCTCAACTAGTACTAATCGATGAACTCGCTCATACCAACGTTCCCGGTTCACCCCGTGAAAAACGCTACCAAGACGTAGAAACCATTTTGCAAAATGGCATTGATGTTTACTCCACAATGAATATTCAACATCTGGAGAGCCTCAATGACTTAGTAGCAAGAATTACTGGCATAGTAGTACGCGAACGTGTGCCTGACCGAGTTCTGGATGATGCTGATGAGGTAGTAGTAGTAGATGTTACCCCAGAAACACTACAAGAGCGGTTGGTAGAGGGGAAAATCTACGCCCCACAAAAAATCCAACAAGCACTCGATAACTTTTTCCAACGTCGTAACTTAATTGCTTTACGAGAACTCGCACTGCGAGAGATTGCAGACAACGTTGAAGAAGAAGCCAGAGAAATGGGTGCAGGTTTAGCAAACAAACTTGATTCCCAAGGTCAACTCTGTAATATTCAAGAACGGGTATTAGTATGTGTTTCCACTTATGCTAAATCGTTGCAATTATTACGTCGAGGTGCAAGGATAGCCAATTACATGAATGCCCCTCTTTTCGCTGTATTTGTCGCTGATCCAGACCATTTCCTCACCAAAGAAGAAAGCTTGCACATAGATATGTGTGAAAAGCTATGTAAAGAATTTGCAGGTAATTTTATTCGTGTTTCTAGTAGTGATGTTGCAGCAGCGATCGCACAAGTAGCTGAACAATATCGTATTACCCAAATCGTCATTGGTGCAAGTCAGCGATCGCGTTGGCAAATTCTCCTCAAAGGTTCTCTCACCCACAAATTACTGCGACTACTGAAAAACACCGATTTACACATCATCGCCACAGATAAAAAAATGCATTCTTAGAAAAAAAATTCCTTGTAGAGACACAAAACTTCGCGTCTTCTTAAAACTAACCCTTTTCCTCCTTCCTCCTTCGCGCTCTTTGCGTCTTCGCGGTTCGTTTTTCACCCCTCATAATTAATGCGATAAACCACTAGTTTGGCAAGTCAACGTTATTTTAGTGTTATGCAAATTCATGCAAAATTTCTAATAACTGTGCTTCACTCAACTGTGTAATCCCTAACGCTTCGGCTTTTGCCAATTTTGAGCCTGCGTCTTCTCCCACAACTAAATAGTCAGTTTTTTTACTAACTGACTCAGTAACTTTTCCACCTGCTTTTTGAATTAATGCTTTGGCTTCATCCCGTTTCAATGTGGGCAGAGTACCAGTAATAACAAAAGTTTTACCTGCAAGTTTTTGATTGCTACCATCACTGATTGCTGCGGTGTCTGCTGTGGTAGCAAATTGTAACCCCGCTGCTTGCAAGCGTTGAATTAATGTTTGATTGGCACTAATGCGAAACCATTGATAAATGCTATCGGCGATTTCTGCACCTATACCGTAAACTCCCTCGATTTTGGCGCGTGATGCTTCTGCTAATTGTTCAACACTTGGGAATTTTTCTGTTAACAATTGGGCGGTAACATTACCAACATGACGGATGCCTAAACCATATAATACTCTTGACCAGGGTTGTTTTTTTGATTGAGCGATCGCATCTACTATTTTCTCTGCCGACTTTTTCCCCATTCTTTCTAACCCATATAATTTGTCGCTTGTCAAGTCATATAAATCGGCAACGGAATCTACTAATCCTTTATCAACGAGTTGATGTACCAACTTTTCCCCGATGCCGTGGATATCTAGGGCATCACGGCTTACCCAATGTTCAATGGCCCCTTTGAGAATAGCAGGACAAGAAGTATTGACGCAGCGAGTCACGGCTTCTCCCATTTCCCGCACTACGGGTTGACTGCACACCGGGCAATGGCTAGGCATGACAAAGGGTTCTGTGTCTGGGGGACGGAGTTCTTTGAGGACGCGCACGACTTCGGGAATGATTTCTCCAGCTTTGCGGACAATTACAGTGTCACCGATACGGATGTCTAATTGGGCAATGCGATCAGCGTTGTGTAGAGTAGCGCGTGATACTGTTGTGCCTGCTAATTGTACGGGGCGCATCTCTGCCAAAGGAGTGAGTGCGCCTGTTCTCCCGACATTCACAGCAATATTTTCTACACGGGTGGGTGCTTCTTCGGCGGCGTACTTGAGTGCGATCGCCCAACGGGGAAACTTTTGTGTAAACCCTAGCTGTTCTTGCAGCTTAAAGGAATTGATTTTTACCACCACCCCATCAGTCATATAGGGTAAATTCAGCCGTTCTGTATCCCAGTATTGATAATATTGTGCAACTTCTGCTAACGAAGTACACAGCCGTTTGTTGGGATTAACGCGAAAACCCATTTTTTGCAACAATGCTAAAGCTTCCCACTGACTACCAGCAATACTCGCATCATCCATACCAGGAATGTGTAGCGTGTAAGCAAAAAAATCTAATCTTCTTTGCGCCACAATGCGAGAGTCTAGTTGTCTGAGTGTACCGGCGGCGGCGTTACGAGGATTGGCAAATAATGATTCGCCTGCTTTTTGCCTTTCTTCGTTGATTTGTTTAAATACATCTAAGGGTAAGAACGCCTCACCCCGCACTTCTACTCTTTCTAGTAAAGACGTTACATGTAAAGACGTTACATGTAACGTCTCTACATTTAACCGCAAGGGAATTGAACGAATTGTTCGCACATTTTGAGTGATGTCTTCACCCACCACTCCATCACCCCTAGTTGCACCCCTAGTAAGAACACCATTTTCATAAGTCAAAGCCAAAGCATTACCATCTATCTTTAGTTCACAGACGTACTCTGCTGCTGTTTGTGGGGGTACTTGTCGCCGCCAGCGCTGATCCCAAGCCTGTAACTCATCGATATTAAAGGCATTTTCTAAACTGTACAGTGGAATGTTGTGGCGAACCGAAGTAAACTGGGTTGTGGGTTTTTCACCCACACGCTGAGTCGGGCTATCTGGTGTCACCAATTCTGGATACTGGGTTTCCAGGCTTTGCAATTCTCGATACAACTGATCATAAACTGCGTCCTCCATGATCGGAGAATCAAGAACATAGTAGGCGTAACTAGCCTGTTGTAGTAGCTGTCGCAATTCCTGAACTCTTTGTTTTACTTCTGGTTTTATCGGTTCCACCAAAGATATCTCCTTTTTTTGCCCAAACAACAGACTTGTTGCAAAAGTCGGGAAATGGTAAAAGGGAAAGGTAGAAAGAAAACAGAAGATATTTATCCCTCCTACCTTGTGTCTTCTTCAATTTTCCCTTTACCCTTTCACCTTTAACCTTTCCCCCTTCTCTTAACTAGCTATATAGCTTAATCAAATTTAACGAACCCAGTCCTCTACTTCATAGAGGAAACGGGTTTCCCCAATCAACTTTCGATTTGCAGAAGTGCTTTGAACTATACAGTAGCTATACTGTGAGTGGCAGATAAGATGCTTTGGAGGCTGCGCTCATAGCTTGTTTTTGAGCTTGTGCGATCGCGTCATCAGATTGTAACTTATGAAACAGGAATTTGAATTATAAATTCAGTTCCTTGTTCTGGTGATGAAACACATTGTAATTTACCACAATGATTTTCAGTAATAATTTGGTAACTAATTGCTAGTCCTAATTTATTTTCGTGAATTTTAGGTTCTGTTGAAAAAAAAGGTTGAAATATTTGGCTTTGCAATACATCTGACATGCCCTCACCATTATTAGCAATAGTAATTTTGACCGCCTTTTTGTCAATGTTAGTGGAAATCCGAATTTGAGGATTTGCCCTTTGTTTTTTATCATTTAATGCCCAATGATTTATAACAAATGAATTATCTAGAGAATCAATAGAATTGACCAATATATTCATAAATACTTGATTAATTTGTCCTGAATAGCATTCTATTTTGGGTAAATTACCATATTCTTTGACTACTTGAATGGCAGGACGTTTTGCCTTGGCTTTCAAGCGGTGCTGTAGAATGAGTAGAGTTGTCTCAAGCCCTTGGTGAATATCAACTGGCTTTTTCCGCTCTCCATCAGCGCGTGAAAAATTTCTTAGGGACTGCATAATGCCACGTATGTTATCAGTTCCTAATTTCATTGAAGATATCAGTTTTGGTAAGTCTTCGAGAACATGATCTAGATCCATTCGCTCTATTTTTTCTTCAATATCATCACCTGGATAGGGAAAATTATTTTGGTAAAGTTTCACTAAACTAATCAATTCTTCTACATAAGATTTAGCGTAATATAAATTCGTGGAAATCAAACCTATAGGGTTATTGACTTCATGAGAAATACCAGCAACTACCTGCCCTAAAGAGGAAATTTTTTCTGCTTGAATTAATTGCAACTGAGTTTTTTTAAGTTGTTCTAAAGCCTCAGAAAGTTCGTATGTTCGTTCTTCTACACGTTTTTCTAATTGTTGCTTTTGCTGGTCTAATTCTATATTTAATCGGCGCATTTTTAAATGTAATTTAACTCTTGCCAATACTTCATTTTGCTGAAATGGCTTAGTTATGTAATCAACAGCTCCCAAACTTAAACCTTTAACTTTTTCTTCTATATCTGAAAGAGCAGTAATAAAAATAATAGGAATGTCTTTTGTAGATGGATCTGCTTGCAATCTACGACAAGTTTCAAATCCATCTAGTTTTGGCATCATAATATCTAATAATATTAAATCAGGTGGATTGTTTTTTGTCTGTTCAATTCCACTGATACCATCCATTTCCACTAATACTTCGTAGCCTGCACAACTTAAAGTAGCATACAGAACTTCTAGATTTGTAGGGCTATCATCTATTACTAAAATAGTTTCTGTATTTAGAAATGACTGTTGTTGAATGTTACTATATTCTACCATTTTTATAAAAATAATATACTCAAACTAGGGAATATTTTTTTGAAGAAAAAGACGAATTTTTTTGATATTAAAACACTGAACTAATGAATCTAGATGTTTGACAAATTCCTGATATTGCTCATCCATTGTTGCTAGCTTCTCTAATTCTTGTTTAATTCCTTTAATTTGTCCTTTTTTTACATATTCCAATAACATAAATAACTCTGCTTTTGGTGGTACCACCATTGTTTGTGAACTCGATAATTTTTCAGAATAGTCTTGCTGCTTATTTTCTACCTGTTCATAAATCCAATTTAATTGGAGATATTTTGAAAGCATATGGTAAAGTTCTTTTACTTTTACTGGTTTGACTAAAAAGTCATTTGCACCTGCTGCTAAAGTTTTATGTCGCTCATTATCAAATATACTGGCGGAAGAAAGAATGACTATAGTATTTTGTATTGTTTCTGACTGTCGTAGTTGTGATAGCATTTCTCTGCCATCCATAATCGGCATTGTGGTATCGGAAATAATTAAGTCTGGCTGATATTGATGAGCTTTTTCTAACCCTTCTTGCCCATTACTAGCTTCTATAACGGTGAAGCCAATAGTTTGTAAAAGATTAACAATTAATGAGCGGTTTTCCCAACGATCATCGACAATTAAAATTGTTTTTCTGTTGCCAGAATAACCAACTATCTTTCCAGTGCTAGTAATAATACTACTTTCTGTCCAATCATCAGCGATTGGACATTCTATTTCAAATTCAAAGATACTACCTTTGCCTAACTCGCTCTTGACGGATATAGTACTACCCATGATTTCTACAATTTTTTGACTAATAGTTAATCCTAGTCCTCTACCTTCATTTTGGCTTTTGTAATCTCCTAGTTGCTCAAAGGGTAAAAATATTCTTTTTAGCTGTTGTTGACTGATACCTATGCCAGTATCTTCTATTGCAAAATATATGTATACATGGGAAGTTTTTTTCTGACTCTCTTTAACTTCTACCTTCAATTTTACACTGCCTGAATCTGTAAATTTAATTGCATTGCTAACTAAGTTGATTAGGACTTGCCGTAATCGTTTTTTATCAGTAGTAATGCCCGATGGTAAATTTTCTGGAGCTTGGTAAATAAATTCAAGATCTTTTTGTTCTGCTTGTATCCGGCAGATTTCTACTATTCCTTGCAGAAAAGAAGGCAGATGAAAATCTGATGGATGAAGCTGCATTTTATTTGTTTCTATTTGGGAAATATCAAGAATATCATTGATTAATGTTAATAAATGAGAGCCACATTTATGAATAATTTCAATACCACGTTGTTCTCTTTTGGTTATATTCTGAGAACGTTGGAGTATTTCAGCATAACCTAAAATACCATTTAATGGTGTGCGGAGTTCGTGACTCATATGAGCCAAAAATTTACTCTTGGCATGATTAGCAGCATCAGCAGCAAGTTTGGTTTCTTTTTGTTCTTCTAGAAGGGTTTTGATATAATCAATCAGTTGATTCAAACTAATTGCTAATTTTCCCAACTCATCAGTTGTAGTTATAGGTGCTTGCAAGTCAAAGTTAGATTCTGCGATCGCTTTTTCGGCAACATCTGTAATTGTCTGAACGGAATGAACGATCGCCTGACGGGTGTAAACTATCAACAGCAGAGTTATGCTCAGACTCAATCCTATGCTGGCAATAATAATTGCTATTCGTAGTCTTTGAACTTGCATTAAAGCAATCTCTGCTTGTTCTTCTTGTGTTTCAGCTACTGCAATCACAATAGCTAGTTCATCTTGGAATTGCAGCATTTTATTACTATTCTCACTCGCTGCAAATTCTGCTAGCAATTGATTGGCTTTTTGAAGCTGATTAGCATTGAAAGCCAGTGATTCAATCTGACGTAAGGTTGATTCCAAACTAGAGGGAAAATTTTTCCAGGTGTTGTGATGCTTAATTAGTAGCGGCTTTAGTTCTTTGATGGCTGAATTTGCCGCAGATGAATTTATTTGTTTGAGTAATTGTTTTGCTGCGGTAATTTGTTTAGTTGCTGCTAATTCCGCTTTCTGAAAAGTTTGTGGAGTTTGGTAATTAGCAGAAGTTTTTGGGAATAACTGTAAGTTAAAAAGAATATTTTGGAGTTTACTTAACTGCTGACGCTCTTGACGAATGGTTCTTCTTTGCTGATCTGCACGATGCAAGTAAGAATCACCAGAAACAACCCCTACAGTAGTTCCCAAAACCATAATACCAAGTGCGATCGCATAACCAAAATATATCTTGGTGCTGATGCTAAAATGGTTGATTACCTGATTAACTTTATTTTGAGGGTTAAATAGCCAGCTAGATAGATGCAGAGAAGTTTGTTCATCTCTGTTGGCATCAGACTGAGAGATTTTCTGCCTAGAAGCTGGATAAGTCATGCGTTTATGGTAGTTGCATGTAGCTACTGCGAGAGATATATAATTTTTACTTATAAGCAGGCGCGATCGCTTGCGTATCTAGCTACATTTGTTATGGTTCCCGTAAGCAAAGAAAAACTAACACAGTAAGGCGATGATAGTCAGGGGTAATTACATATTGATGGGAATAGCGATCGCGAGTTCAGTTCCTTCTCCCACTACTGACTTACACCTCAAACTTCCTCCATGTTTTTCTTCAATAATCTGCCGACTTATAGATAAACCTAATCCAGTGCCTTTTTCTGATGATTTAGTGGTAAATAAATGGTCAAATATCCGTGATTGAGTTTCTTCAGGAATGCCTATGCCATTATCTTTAAATTTAATGACCACACTTTTTCTATCATTAGATAACTGAGTTGAAATAGTAATAATATTAGGAAATTTTTCTATTTCGCTAAAATCACGCCCTTGATTAGATTCTTCTAAAGCATCAATAGCATTAGCTAAGATATTCATAAACACTTGATTGAGTTGCCCTAAATAGCATTTTATCCGTGGAATATCTCCATAATTTTTAATTATTTGAATAGCAGGGCGATTTGGATTAGCTTTCAGACGATATTGTAAAATTATTAAAGTATTATCAATAGCTTCATGAATATTAGCTAGCACTTGATTTTCTTGATCAGACCGAGAAAAAACTCTTAGAGAATTACTAATCTTAATAACTCGTTCAGCCCCTAATTTAATTGAATGAAATAATTTTGGTAAATCTGTAGTTAAAAAATCGATATCAATCTCATTCCCATGTTGTTCAATTTCTAGTTTTGGCTGAGGATAATGATGCTGATATAAATGCAGGTGCTGTAGTAAATCTTTCGTATATTCTTCAGCATGATTAATATTACCTAAAATAGAATTAATTGGATTATTAATTTCATGGGCAATCCCCGCTACTAAATTTCCTAAAGCAGACATTTTTTCACTCTGGATTAACTGAATTTGAGCTTGTTGCAAATTGATTAGGGATTGAGTTAATTGTTTTGTTCGCTCTTTAACCCGTTCTTCTAAAGCATTGTTGAGTTGATGCAGTTGTAGATTTTTTTCTTCTAACTTCTTTGTTAAAGAAGATAATTTTAAATGTAGGCGAATACGAGCAATGACTTCTGCTTCTTGAAAAGGTTTAGTAACGTAATCTACTGCTCCCAAGTTCAAGCCTTTTACTTTATCCCTAGTATCATTGAGAGCAGTCATAAAAATTATAGGTATTTGATGAGTTAGGGGATTATCTTTTAGTTTTTTACATGTTTCAAAACCATCTATACCTGGCATATCCACATCTAATAAAATTAGATCTGGCTGATCATAATTAATCTGCTTGATTGCATTCTCACCATTTGTTGCCACGGCAATTTCAAAGCCAGCATTAGTTAATGCTTCGGCAATAACTGCTAAATTGGTCGAATTGTCATCTACAATGAGGATTACGTATTCTTCTGTGGGAGACATGTTTTATATTTATACAATTTATCACAATTAGATAGATAAATACTTTTTCAGGAATTCTTGGATTGCATTAATTTGAAATTTCTGAGTAAGATGTAAAATTTCCTGAGTGAAACTAGAATATCTTTTATCTAATTGAGCAAGCTTTTCTACTTCTTTCTGGATCGCTATAATTCGACCTTTCAAAGCTAGATCGTAAAGTTGATTTATATCTTCTATTGGCGGTGCTATGATTGTCTCAGTTAGTAACAAATTATTTTGTTCTTTTTGATCAATTAGGTTTTGATTATTTTCATAAACCCATTCCAAATGTAAATTTATTTTTAAAATCTCTAATAACTTTTCAATTTGTACAGGTTTCGGTAAAAAATCATCTGCTCCAGCATTCAAACTTTTATATTGATCAGTTTCAAAAACACTGGCAGAAGAAGCAATAATCTTAACTTCTTTATATTGCGGTAACTCTCGCAAGTTTCGAATCATCTCAAAGCCATCCATTAAGGGCATTACTAAATCAGTAATAATTAAATCAGGTTGAAACTCTTCTACTTTTTCTAAACCTTCTTGACCATCGCTTGCTTCAACGAGGTGAAAACCAAGTGGTTCTAGCAAATTAATAATCACCGAGCGATTTTCCCATTTATCATCGACGATTAATATTTTTCGTTGCTTTCCAGTAAATCCAACAATGGTTCCTTGAGGAAATGTTTTAATTTTTTGTGACCAATTTATAACTTCTGGTAATTCTATATCAAACCAAAAAATACTGCCGATTCCTGGTTGGCTTTGGACGTTGATATTACTGCCCATGAGAGAAATTATTTTCTGAGTAATTGCTAATCCTAAGCCTGTACCTTCTATCTTGCGCTTATTTTCTCCTACTTGCTCAAAGGGCAAAAATATTTTTTCTATTTGTTCTGGAGTCATGCCTATGCCAGTGTCTTCTATTTGGAAGCGAATTTTATAATGGGTAATTTGTTGTTTTGCTTGACCAGTGACTTCAACTTTCAAAATTACGCTACCAGTATCTGTAAATTTAATCGCATTATTTAGTAGATTAATTAAAACTTGTCGTAGACGTTTTTCATCAGCATAAACACCTTGAGGAACTTGGGATTCTACTTGAGTAATAAAAGCAATATTTTTTTGTTCTGCGCGGATACGGCAAATCTCTGCGACCCCTTCTAAAAAGGCGGGAAAATGAAAATTAGTAGGATACAATTCCATTTTCTGTGCCTCAATTTTGGAGAGGTCCAATATATCATTAATTAGATTCAGTAGATGAGAGCCGCATTGATAAATAATATTAATGCCGTGGTACTCCCTTTCTGTCAAATTTTTAGAGCGTTGGAGTATTTGAGCATAGCCTAAAATGCCATTGAGTGGTGTTCTTAATTCGTGGCTCATGTTTGCTAAAAATTCGCTTTTAGCATGATTAGCAGCATCGGCAGCGATTTTCGCTTCTTTGAGTTGAGCAGTACGTTTTTCAACTCGAATTTCTAATTCTTGATTGGTCTTTTCTAGAGTAGTGAAAGCATTACGCAATTGCTGCGCCATTCGGTTAAAGGATCTCGCAAGTACTGCTAGTTCCTCCACTTCACTTTCTACGACTTTTTGATCTAATTCGCCTAAAGCGATCGCTTCCGAGGCTTGACTTAACTTTAAGATGGGTTGAGTAATCCAACGCGATGTATAAACTCCCAAAACAGTAGCCAACGCCAAAGCCAACAGACACAGCATAATTGTGGTGCGAGTATTGGCATGGATTTGTGCCATAAAATCAGATTCTGGAACCGCAACCACCACCAACCAATCAAGTCCCCAATCATCTCGCCAAGGTGTAACTTGGACAAACTGACGTTCACCACTGAGTAAAAAATCTAACTGTTGACTCCTGTTGATTTTTTTGTAACTACCAAAGCGGTTTGTGAGATGGTTGGCGATCGCTTTGATTAACGAATCATTAATATCCGAGCTTTTGAGCCGTTGCAGTTTACCATTAATTATTGTGTAAGGCTGCTCTTTTGTGGAAGTAGCAATCAGTAAACCACTACGCTCTACAATAAAAGTTTTACCGCGGGGACTAACTTTTAGCTGGCGCAAAAAATCACTAATCTGGGAAAGGCGTTGTTCCACACCAATTGCACCGATGAAGTTTTTGTTGCGATCAAAAACAGGACGACTCGCAGCAATAGATAAGGGATAAGGTGCTGTTTCCCATTGATAAATCTGGCTCCATGTTGGTTTACCTACCAAGACTGCTTGTGCATACCAACCCTCTTTTTGAAAGGCATAGTCTTGATCAATATCTGCAAGCTTAATCCGATTTCCTTGGCTATCTGTATCGTAGGTATATAAATGACCGTTGTGATATCGAGATGGTGAAACCTCATTGATGGAGATGCGATTATCATCGAAAAAATACCCTGCTGCTGCGAATTCACCTTCTTTACTGCCAAAAATGACATAGCCAACAGGATACAGTTGCATTTGCTTCCAAAAGTAATGTCCCATCCCTGGCAAATCTTGAGGATTAAGCAAACCCAACTCCATCGCTTCTCCATTGATTTGGGCAAGACGACGTGCTGTATTGAAGTAACTATCAAGACGCTGTTCAATGCGACTGCTAACTTCCTTACTTAATTGCCTAGCAAGGTGATTGACTGCTTGCTGACCATTACGTAAAGATAAATATCCTGTAAGTCCCACCGCAGCAAAAATTTGCACAACAAAAGGCACTACAAGAATTAGGCGTAGAGGAATTTTTCTGCTACCCCTGGTACAAGAACTTTTTTGGCTCAAAAGCAGCATATTTTTAACAACAGTATTAATACTTATAGGCGTAAGGTTTATTTAGTATATAGTTCCCATAAACAAGTTGAGAATTCACATAGAAGTTGCTGGAAATAACAAACCCGATTCCCATGAAGAAATCGGGTATGGGTGATGCTGAATTTTCAATACTAAGTAGTATTTGACCGCGTAAGTTTTGACTTTTTGTGAGGCGTCAGATCGCCGACTTTTTAAAAAGTCGGGAATCTAGCTCACCTATCAAAATCAATTTGGTGAACTAGTAGTTTAGTACCTAATTGAGTCGTAAAGCACTCACTACACACCGTAAATCTTGAGACAGCCTGTTTAGACAGGAATTTGAGTCTCAGCTTCTAGCTTAGCCAGTCTTTCTGCGAGAAGTTGTTCTAAGGATTCTAATGCTTTGGTGAAACCTTTGATACCTTCATCTAATTTTTCTGATGCCATGCGATCGGCAGTGTGCAT
Organism: Fischerella major NIES-592; assembly: GCF_001904645.1. Taxonomy (NCBI): domain Bacteria; kingdom Bacillati; phylum Cyanobacteriota; class Cyanophyceae; order Nostocales; family Hapalosiphonaceae; genus Fischerella; species Fischerella major. The sequence goes on from NZ_MRCA01000024.1 coordinate 13,078, forward strand.
CTTATCAAAGGTGGCTTTGTCCATAGAAACTTTTTCAATTGCCATCGCTGATGCTTTGCTAGCATCAAGTTTACGAGGCAGTTCTCCAATTGTTGCCTGTAACTCACCCAGTAGCGCGGGAGAAATAGTCAGCAAATCGCAACCTGCCAATTCAGTAATTTCGCCGATATTACGGAAGCTAGCTCCCATAACTTCAGTCTTATAACCAAATTTTTTGTAGTAGTTGTAGATTTTTGTGACAGATAATACCCCTGGATCTTCTGCTGAGGGGTAACTATCCCGTCCGGTTTCTTTTTTGTACCAGTCGAGAATGCGTCCGACGAAGGGAGAAATGAGAGTTACACCAGCTTCTGCACAGGCGATCGCTTGGTGAATACCAAACAATAAGGTGAGATTGCAGTGAATTCCTTCTTTTTCCAAAATTTCAGCAGCACGAATACCTTCCCAAGTGGAAGCAATTTTAATCAGAATGCGTTGGCGAGAAACTCCTGCTGCTTCGTATTGAGCAATCAATTCTCGTGCTTTGGTGACAGTAGCTTCTGTGTCATAAGATAGGCGTGCATCCACTTCTGTGGATACTCGTCCAGGGATGATTTGCAAAATCTTCAATCCAAAGGACACCGCTAAACGGTCAAATGCCAAAGAAACTACTTGAGCTTGAGATGCACCAGAACCAAGGTCTTTTTTTGCTTGCAGTAAAGTTTGATCAACTATTTCTTGATATTCCGGCATTTGTGCTGCCGCTGTAATCAAGGAAGGGTTGGTAGTCGCATCTTGTGGCTTGAATTTTTCAATTGCTTGAATGTCTCCGGTATCTGCGACCACAACGGTCATTTCTCGCAATTGTTCCAGTAAATTCTTTGACATGGTTTACCTCTTGAATTTTGTTTTTCAGGACTTATATCATCGGGTTGTAGTGGTCTCGCTAGCTGAGTTGATGGCAACGAGTAATCGGTAATTGGAAATTCATATATCTTTCATTACTTATTACCAATTACACCGAAATATTTTCGCAAAAGTCCTGATTTAATTCCCTCCAGCCCTATTCTAGGCAAGTTCTGCCAAGATTGATTGTGTCATTGTATGCAGTTTTTTTAAATCATTTTGCATTTTTCGTTATCAGGGGATATTTTCAACCCTAGTAACCATAATTATTTGGACAATTTTTGACCCTTGTTGTGCTTAAATAACTGAATATTTAAATCACAAATTCTTCAGCTTTTTTTCAGTATTGGCACTGCCTATTGAAGTAGTGGTCTATCGCATTAATTTTGCTGGGCTACAAGCTCCCAACTTCTTGAAGAAGCCGGGGATTTGACCACCCGTAAATCCTCAAAATTAACTGGACTGACTAGTAGACTCATCTTTAGATGACTTGAGCTATTAGCCAAGGAGGCGTTGCAGAGAAAGCGGGATGATTTTATTTTCTCTTTTAGTTAAAAAACTTAATTCTTAGCGCTCTTGGCGTCTACCCTTCGGGAACCCGCTTCGCGTGTATTGCGGTTCATCATTCATCTCCATTTTATGCAACGCCGCCAAGGATTTTAATCCTTGGCGATTTTTGACAGTGGTGAGAAATAGTAAACAGTTAACAGTGAATAGTTAATAAGTTGCTTTGATAACTGAATAACTGTTAAACAGCTACTGCCAGATCCTGCAAAATGCCTTCTTTTTGTGCCATAGCTAACATTAGGTCAACGACTCGATTTGAGTAGCCCCATTCGTTGTCGTACCATGCCACAACCTTGAAAAAGTTGGGATTCAGTTCAATTCCAGCGCCAGCATCAAAGATACTAGAGCGACTATCTCCCTGGAAATCTGTGGAAACTACTTCCTCATCAGTGTAGCCTAATATACCCTTTAGTTCGCCTGTTGCTGCTGCTTTCATCGCCGCACAGATTTCCTGATAACTAGTTGCTTTAGCTGTTTTGAAGGTTAAATCAACCACAGAAACATCAGGAGTGGGAACCCGGAACGCCATACCAGTTAGCTTGCCTTTTAACTCAGGCAGAACTAACGCCACAGCTTTTGCTGCGCCGGTAGAAGAGGGAATAATATTTTGTGCCGCACCACGACCACCACGCCAGTCTTTTTTGGAAGGGCCATCTACTGTGGGTTGAGTCGCAGTCATGGCGTGGACTGTAGTCATTAATCCTTCTGTCAAACCAAAATTATCATTGATCACCTTAGCGATGGGAGCCAGACAGTTAGTAGTACAACTGGCGTTGGATACAACAGTATCTTTAGCTGGATCAAACAAGTGATGATTGACACCCACTAATAGGGTTTTGACTCGCTCTGGATCTTTAGTAGGGGCAGAAATGATCACCCGCTTGGCTCCGGCTTGCAGGTGGTTTGCTGCCCCTTCATAGTTGGTAAACAGTCCTGTAGATTCAACTACATAATCTGCACCTAATTTACCCCAAGGCAATTCTGCTGGATTCCGAATCGATACGCAAGGAACAAAATGCCCATCAACAACGATGCCATTATCCTTTGCCTCAACGTTACCCTTATACATCCCGTGGGTAGAGTCATATTTCAACAGGTAAGCAAGATTATCTGGTGGTACAAGGTCGTTAATGCCTACAAACTCTATGTTGGGGTTAGTAATGCCAGCACGAAATACCAGACGCCCAATCCTACCAAATCCGTTGATACCAACTTTTAATTTAGCCAAGATTTACCTCCTATTCTGGGAAGTTGAACAAAGGAGAAACTAAAGCAAATTACATATTACTGTTTGCTTTTTCGATCCTGACAGTCTGATTTGGCGATCGCCTATTTGCTTGGCATCTTTTAAGGTTTAGTCTGGGGGAGCCATCTGCCCACTTTTCTAATCTTCCAGTTCCAACTTTCCTCGGTAACCAGTTACAAGTCTGCTACCATCTTTAAAAATATGAATTTCGATCTGATTGCTTGCCCAAGAAATGTTATCTTGCAAAGCTGGGTTAAAGACATGAACCCGTTGATTGCTAGATGAAACAGGAGAGTCGGGTGAGTTTATCGCTAGTGATTGAACGTAAGGGCCATCAATGAGAATATCTAACTGCTCTAATAGTTCTTGAGAGCCAGCTGGAGCATATTCAGATTGTAATTGCTCCAAAGTAAAACCACTAAATGACATCACGTTCAATCCAGCCGCTTTAACTTTGCGCGCCAGATTTGCTAGTGCGGCTGCTTGCCAAAAGGGTTCACCACCAGAAAAAGTTACACCTTGATTGTGAGGATTACTGAGAATTTTTTCCGCCAGACTATCTACACAAACAAGTTGATTAATTTCAAAAGACCAAGATTCTGGATTAAAGCAACCTGGACATTCCCGCAAGCATCCTTGTACCCAAATTACAGCACGACATCCAGGACCATTCACTTCAGATTCATCCACATAACCCATAATATTGAGATATCCGGCGGGAATCTGCATCAGTGTCATGTATGAGTTAGCTTGATTTTGAGTCATAGTTTTGTCTTTGTATTTAATTTATCTAGTGTCTTAAAATAGCGATCGGGGATTAATTTAACAGCAAATCCATAATCCATCTGTGTGCATCGCCTTGCACTGTGTACTGAATATTTAGGAAACTACGCTGAGAACTGTGGTTGACAGAGTACTACTACTTGCAGGTTAGAGGTAAAAGATGAGGAACTTGTGAGGAAGGTGGAGAGGTCGGGATGTAGGGTGATAGGGATTATGAGGGGTGTGTAGACGCGGTAGCGGTGAGGGGGTCGCAGTCTTGGACGCCAGGTGCTTTATGCCGGGAGACCCGTCCACCGCACTGGCTCCGCTTTCCGTCACGATTGCGAACCCCCGTAGACGGGCGAAGCCCGGCTTCTCGAAGAGTACCCGGAGGGCTTCCCGTGAGGGTGGGGTGTGGGGAGTGACGAATAACTAACCACTAACTACTGTAGGCCGCGTGCATTTGTACCAAGATATTTAGTTTTCAGCAAAGATACTCATACAAATGCTTCGCCCCTACTAACCACTAACTACTAACCATTCTTAATTTATCGATGTGTATCTGTATTTAACTGTGGTTTGATACACAGAAACTGAGCAACAATAGATTATTCCTGAGTATGTGAACCCCAATGCCCAATTCCTAGCCCCTAAAATCTTCGTTAATCTCTGCCTTATGTATTCCCCAACAGCCTATGCTAGATAGTCGGGCCAGCCACTGTGAATGTTTTTGTTCAGTGGTGAGAACTAATTCAAAAAAAAAGGACAAAGATATAAATGATTGATACTGCCATTGAAGCAATTGTGGCTCGCGAAATTCTTGACTCGCGGGGTAGACCAACAGTAGAAGCAGAAGTACATTTGGCTAATGGTGCTGTGGGACTGGCGCAGGTTCCGAGTGGTGCGTCAACAGGTACTTTTGAAGCCCACGAACTACGGGATGGAGACAAAAGCCGTTATGGGGGTAAGGGTGTACTTCAGGCAGTGCAAAATGTCAAGGATATAATTGCCCCAAAATTACTAGACATGGACGCCCTGAATCAGGAACTCCTTGACCGCACGATGATCACTCTCGATGGTTCTCCTAACAAATCTCATCTGGGTGCTAATGCGATTTTGGCAGTTTCCCTGGCAGCAGCCAAAGCAGGGGCTGAATCTTTAGATATTCCCTTATATCGTTATTTGGGTGGTCCTTTGGCGAATTTATTGCCTGTGCCATTAATGAATGTAATTAATGGTGGCGCTCATGCGGCAAATAATGTCGATTTTCAAGAGTTTATGATTGTTCCCATCGGGGCGTTTTCTTTCCGAGAAGCATTGCGATGGGGTGCGGAGGTGTTTTCCACCCTCAGCCAGGTTTTAGATGAGAAGGGTTTACTTACTGGTGTGGGGGATGAAGGTGGTTTTGCGCCTAATTTGGAGTCCAATCAAGTGGCTTTAGAATTGCTGGTTGCTGCGATTGAAAAAGCTGGCTACAAACCAGGGGAACAAGTAGCTTTGGCGTTGGATGTGGCTGCTAGTGAGTTTTACAAGGATGGACAGTATGTTTATGATGGCAAACCCCACTCACCATCTGAGTTTATTGACTATCTCGCCCAACTAATTGGTCAATATCCGATTGTCTCGATTGAAGACGGTTTACACGAGGAAGACTGGCAAAATTGGCAGTTACTTACCCAGAAGTTGGGCGATCGCGTTCAGTTGGTAGGAGATGATTTGTTTGTCACAAATGCTACTCGCCTGCAAAGGGGCATTGATTTTAAAGCTGGTAACGCAATTCTGATTAAGCTCAATCAAATTGGTTCGCTAACTGAAACTTTGGAAACTATCGATTTGGCTACTCGTAACGGTTTCCGCTCGGTAATTAGCCATCGTTCTGGTGAAACAGAAGACACAACTATTGCTGATCTCGCTGTTGCCACTCGTGCGGGTCAAATCAAAACAGGTTCTCTGTGTCGCAGCGAACGGGTGGCAAAATACAACCGTTTGCTACGAATTGAAGATGAATTAGGCGATCGCGCGGTATATGCAGGTACGGTGGGTATGGGACCAAAGTAGTTAATTACTAGTTGTTAGTTGTTAGTTGTTAGTTGTTGGTTTTTACCACTAACCACTAACCACTAACCATTAACCATTAACTGTGATTATGGATAAAAACCTAACTTCGGTAATCCCAAGGTTTCATCCCAACCCATCATAATATTCATACACTGAATTGCTTGACCCGCCTGCCCTTTGATCAGGTTGTCAATTGCTGACATTACGATCGCTCTACCTGTACGCGGGTCAACTTCTATACCTATGTAACAAAGATTACTACCACAAGCCCATTTGGTTTGGGGATAAATGCCAGGATCGCAAATTTTTACCCAAGCAGAGTTACGGTAAAAGGCTCTATAAATGGTGATTAAATCATCTCTGACCAAGCCGGGATCGCGTAAGGATGCATACACTGTAGATAGGATGCCGCGTACCATTGGGATGAGATGGGGAGTGAATTGTATAGTGAGTTCGTGACCTGCGAGTTCACTGCAAATCTGCTCAATTTCCGGTGTATGGCGGTGACGGGCGACACCATAGGCTGCCAGAGAGTTGTCTGCTTCAGCTAATAACATATTGATTTTGGCTTCTCGTCCACCACCCGACGTACCAGATTTAGCATCAATAATGGCTGTTTCGGGAATGATTAACCCCTGTTTGAGGAGTGGAGATAGTGCGAGGAGACTGGCGGTAGGATAGCAACCAGGACACCCTACTAACTGGGCTTCGGCAATGCGATCGCGATATAGTTCTGGTAATCCATACACTGCCATTGCCGCAGTAGCAGTATCTTGCCGTTGTTTACCGTACCAAGCAGTATAAGTCGCCAAGTTACTAAAGCGATAGTCAGCACTCAAATCGAGTACCTTACATCCTTTCTCTAGCAATTTTGGAGCAATTTGGCAAGCCAGACCATTCGGCACAGACAGAAAAACTACTTCACAACGGTGAGCAATAATTTCCGTATCCACCGCTTCTATCGATAAATTGACTGTATGAGCCAAATGTGGATATATATCCGCAAATGGCTTACCAGCGGTGCTATCGCCACCTAAATAAACAAGCTCTACTTCTGGATGATCCATCAGTAGACGCACCAACTGAACTCCGCCATAACCTGACGCGCCTACAATCCCAACGGGTACGCGTCTAAAATTGCCCATGATTATAAGATCCTTATCCGCTTTTGGTTAACCTGTAGTCAGCTCTCAACAATCTACGCTTTAGCTTAAAGCTATTAGCTCTTAGCATATGACGATTGAAGGTTAAATGCTAACCCTGATGATTTTTGAACTTTTACTGAAATTTAAGTACTAAAACCTAATTTTAGCGGTAGACTTTTTGGCAATGTTATGTGAAAAAATAAGAAGCCAGATGAATTTTATTCATCTGCAACTGTCTTTTGTGCAGTCAGCTAGCAATAGCATTGCTATGATACCTGTCTTAGGCAGTTAAAGTTTTGCTCTAGTAGTCCACAAGCGAATAAAGCTAAAATCATTATTACGGATACCACTTGTGTATTCACAAATTATTCTATTTGCAAAAAATCTATATCTTGCCAGAGTAATACTTAAAGCCTCCTCTTGCACTCTCTCATTTTTGAACCTAGTAACAATATCAACATCAACAAATCCCTGCTTATCTAAGCTTCTACCCTTCTAAAGGCGGTACAATCTGAAAAACAGGATTTGTTAAAAAAATTTACTTTTGGTAGCTAAAATCTGTGTCTCAGATCAAGACAACTTCAACCCAAGCCTTTGAATTTGATTCGATTGACGCCGCTTTGGCAGATTTGAAAGCTGGCCGTGTGATCGTGGTAGTAGATGACGAAAACCGAGAAAATGAAGGCGATTTGATTTGTGCTGCTCAATTTGCAACTCCAGACACAATCAATTTCATGGCGGTAGAAGCGCGGGGGTTGATTTGTTTGGCAATGACGGGCGATCGCCTCGATGAATTAGACTTGCCTTTGATGGTAAGTAATATTACAGATCCCAACCAGACTGCTTTCACCGTCAGTATTGATGCTGGGTCTCATTTGGGGGTAACAACTGGTATATCAGCAGAAGATCGCGCCCGGACAATTCAAGTCGCCATTAATCCAAGTACTAAAGCTTCAGATTTGCGTCGTCCCGGTCATATTTTTCCGATTCGTGCTAGGGAAGGTGGTGTACTGAAACGAGCAGGACATACAGAAGCGGCAGTCGATTTATCCAGACTTGCTGGTTTGTATCCGGCTGGGGTGATTTGTGAGATTCAAAACCCTGATGGTTCAATGGCGCGGTTGCCTCAGTTAATCCAATATGCTAAACATCATAAGTTGAAAATTATTAGTATTGCGGATTTAATCAGCTATCGCCTCAAACACGATCGCATTGTGATTCGGGAAACAGTTGCCGATTTACCCACCCAGTTCGGTCTTTTCCAAATCTACGCTTATCGCCACACCCTAGACAATACTGAACACGTTGCTATTGTCAAGGGAGATCCCTCCCAATTCGATGATCACCCTGTGATGGTACGGATGCATTCCGAATGTTTAACTGGGGATGCATTGGGTTCTCTACGTTGCGACTGTCGGATGCAACTACAAGCAGCTTTGAAAATGATTGAAAATGCGGGGCAAGGTGTTGTAGTATACCTGCGACAAGAAGGACGGGGAATTGGACTGATTAATAAACTAAAAGCCTACTCGTTGCAGGATATGGGACTAGATACCGTTGAAGCTAACGAACGTTTAGGATTTCCCGCCGATTTGCGTGACTACGGTATGGGCGCACAAATTCTGATGGATTTGGGTGTACATAAAATCCGTTTGATTACCAATAATCCTCGCAAAATTGCCGGGTTAAAAGGTTATAACTTAGAAGTAGTTGATCGCGTACCCTTATTAATCGAAGCCAATGATTATAACTCCTATTACCTGACCACAAAAGCGAAAAAGCTGGGTCACATGCTGTTGCAGACATATTTGGTGACAATGGCTATCCACTGGGAAGATGACCCGCAAGCAGTTACAGAACGCTATGAACGCTTGGAAAAACTGCGCCATTTAGCGAAAAGTCATGATTTATTGTTACAAGAAGAAGCTCGTCCTTTAGCGATCGCCCTCTTTGACAAACCATCTTTAACAGTACATCTCGGATTTGATCAACCGCGACTAGCAACCCATGACTGGTACAAACAAAAAAATCATCCCTACGTACAAGCGATCGGACAAATTCTTGATTATCTCGTCAGTCTACCCTATGTACAGAAGTTAGAATTTTTGATTTCTTCTGGTGTTGATCCCCTAAGTAATCTGCAAGTGCAATTAGATCGCCAGACTTTCTCAGCAGAGACTTCACCTTCATCAATTTGTTGTGAACAGTTAGAAACACAGAAAATATATAGTTTTAATCTTTAAAGACAGTACTACTGTCAGAAATCGCCAGCATACAATGCGAAATCTGTCACTAAGCTGGTATTGTGGTGTTTTTAGCAAAGCCACGAATCAAAAAAACACTTTAAATAATGTATTTTTCTTGGTGTCTTAGTGTCTTGGTGTTTCAAATATTCTTTTTTCAACACAAAGGTACAGAGATACTAATTGTCAATCTCACGAAATCGGCTGTCGAAAGGAGTGAAGTAAATTAAAAAACTTATCAAAATCAAAACTGCGGGGATCAATTCTTGTACCCGAACGATCAACATCTCGATGGGTAGTAATACGCTCATCTGGAACACTGCTCTGAGCTATTAACCAAGCAAGAGAATAGTATTGGGCATCAGTGTAACCGATGTGATATGGTTCTTTGTTGCGACCTTCTGGTGGCGTTTCTAAAGAGACGTGGTAAGCAAAATTATTCACGGATGGTTCTAAACCAGGATTAGTTTGTACAGTTTCTGACCCATTTGGCCCATCAAAAACTGAGTTACCTGCACCAAAAGCCCGTTTATCCGGTGGGACTATATAAATAATTGTTCCGTCTAAAGTAATTAAGCTATGGTAGCTTACTTGCTTATCTTGATCACCATGGGCTGTTTGGAAGGTATTAATCGCACTTGATGCAGAATCAGCAGTTTCATGAAGTACTATGATTGCCTGATTGTTAACTGGTACACCATTAATATCTGTAGCAAAACGTTCTCCATAATTGCTTGGGTGGGCTAAGGCAATTTTGTAACTAGGGGTATATTGTTTAAAAGCTTCAGTAATTTTGAACGAATATTGAGGAATATTTTGCAGTTTGTCTGCTTGGTTATTTGTTGATGAAACTTTGTCAGCACCAGCCGTATTCACTGATGGTTTAGCAGAACTTTGCAGTTTGTCTGCTTGTTTGTTCTTTGATTCAACTTTGGGAGTTGGACTAGTATTGGTTAATGATTTGGAAAAATCTTGAACTTCCTCTTTTTGCTCTTGGACTGCTTGTAATTGGACTTTGGCTGGACTCCAAGCAGCAGGATCTACATCTGAATTTGATGAGATGCTGCTATTTTGCTGTAACTTCGCTCTCCCAAGCACAAGAACAATAGTTAAGGAGATAAGCATCAAAGAAATTATTAGCAATCTTTTAATCCAGACGCTAAAACTCATGGGTTGAAAAATAAAAATATTGCTTAAATTTATACTAATATATTCGTTTAAGTAGAAAATAAGCCACTCTCATATCGAGAACAGTACCATAATCTCCACTCCTGAAAAATCTTTCTACAGAGATATTTAAATTCCACAAGTTTTCAATAAATACCCCATAAAAATTAAGAGAATATAACCTCTTTCCCTAGATGGTAATTCAACGAATATAAAGAATATAAAATGACTGGTGTTGACTTTTGAAGATACTGGTGGTTAGACAAAATTAAATTGACGACCAAACCAAAGCGTTACCGCAGTTAGCAGTAAACATACTATCCCTGCGACTCCGGCTAGGGGTTTTTTGTTTTTACCTGTCACCCAATCTGAGATTTGATCGGTGTAATCGATTAGTTGGGCTGTATCTATACAAGCGATCGCCCATACCCAGCTGCTATGCAATCCCCAAGCTAAACCCAAATTACCCCGATCAACAAACCGCGCTAGCACCAATACAGCACCCATTAACCATAACCCAGGAAGCTGCGGTATAGTTTGTTGTTGTTCCCAAATTAAGTGTAACACAGCAAATATCAAGCTAGATATAGTTGCTGCTATCCAAACTGAATAATCTTGCTCTAATTCTGTAAACAAAAATCCACGAAAAACTAATTCTTCAATCCCACCGACAAATAAAGCTATTAACAAAGTAGGCAGCAAAATAGATGGTAGTTGCTTGATGTTGATGTATTCTAACTTGCACCATCCCAGCCAAAGTTGACATGTAAAAACCACAGCTAGGCTGAATAAACCTAAAATAAAACCCAGGATGACGGAACTAAGGATAGAAATGTTGGTAACAAAGCCGTAATCTGACAAAGGTGTTTTAGTCAGCCAAGTGATTATCCAAAAAATTAAAGGTACTAATAAATAAAGTGACAATAATAAAGGTATTTTTTGCTCTGATTTTAAGGGTTGGTTAGGTTTCCAATTTAGAAAAACAGCCTCTAAAGCTGCGATTGGAAACCAACATCCAGCCCAAGCAACAAAAAAAGCCATCACTACAATCAAACTTGGTGCATTTTCCCAAAATGATTGCCAATTATAGAGTGATGACTTCCATACGGCTAGCAAAATTGAATAAAAAAACACGACAGACTTCTCGCAATCCTAAATTTATAGCTTGTAGAGAGAAAAGCTTTTACGTTTTCGAGCAATTATGAACCAGGAGTAGCGATCGCGATCGCCTTTTATTTACCCCTTAGTATGACTTGCTTTTTGTGCTTTTCTCTCTACTCCACCAAGCTTCTACCAAATTAGGTGACTTCTGCAAGAGGTCTAATCGTTATTTTTTACCTCAAAATCTTTAAACGGTAGCAACCATTTTTTCCTTGCCAAGGAGATAAGTTAGTAGGTATTCACTCTTAACTTTATCCCTACGATGAGAAAAATTTACTCTTCTTCTTCAATCTCATCTTCCTCTTCATCAATGTCTACATCTGACTGGAGTTCTTTTTTGTCACTATCAACTTGAATGAGGTGAATGTGCTTGTATCCCAGCTTAATTTCAAATTCATCACCAGGCTTTAAGCCCATTGCTTTAGTGTATGTCGCACCAATGACTATTTGACCGTTTTGATGAACGCTAACCCGATAAGTCGGTTCACGACCACGACCATCTTTTGGTGCTTCTGGGCTTAAGGGAATTCCCCTAGCGGATAGTAAAGCATCATAAAAATCGGTGAGATTCACACGCACCTGATTATTTTTTGTAACAGTATAGTAGCCACACTGTTTTGCTCTTTCTCGACGTGGTAAATTGGAAAGTTCTTTGACTTTCGCAAGCAGTGCTTTTCCGGTTAATGGTGCAGTTGCAGTTTCAGTCATTACGCTCAAAATTTCCTTACTCTCTCCAAACTATTCAAAGGTGTAGTTCTCTGCCAACTGTTAGCTTTTTGTGATTTACACTAAAGTTGCTGACAAACCCAGAAAAAGGGTAAAATCCTGATCCTAACAAAACAAAATCATCTTTTATGGCTACCCATAATTTGTTAGAGTCGCAGTTGTCTCAGGTATTTATTACGGTAATTTTACGGCACATTTAACCATCATTTGCCATCGAAAATGAAATATTTTTCTTTTCTGATGCTATTGCGACGGTGTAATTTTAAGCCATCTTTACAAAGGAAACGAGTTCCACTACTTAATAAGCCGTAGACTCAAGAATTTGCAAGAATTTCCTTATGCTTAACTCAAGCTTAGAACAGCATAGTATTTTCATAAGGTTGTTGAGCATACACTCTTTGATCTTGCCCATAGAGATGAATAAATTTCATCTCTAGTCATCACGAATAAACAAAGCAGTATCAGCCGCACTTGATCGGCTATTTCGACCAGTTTTGTTTATTCGTAATTTTATATTAAATAATAACATGCAATCATAATAACAAAATAATTGTTTAAGTTTGAATTAAACTTATTGCTAGACTTTAAATCTTATATCCTTTACCTTAGGAAGGCAAAAAGCGGTGAGGATTTTCCTCCCGCTTTCTTACCGTTGTGAGTATTGAGGTATGGATTTTATAAAAATTCATCTAATATAGACAAGGAGATTTGAGTACAGAGTTACATGATTAAGTTTGTTGATTGAGACCAGACAAAATATTTCCGAGTATGATGCTGCCTATTAATTACCGCAACATGTTCATCAGCAGCTATAACAATTCTATATAACCAAAAAAATAGCACTTTGCGACTAAAGGAGGAATTTGTACAATTGTTTATTAAACTTGGTGGCATTAGTCGGGGAAAAGGTTATTGGGGTTGGAGCAAACGAAAATAAAAACTCTTTAACCTTTAACCCTTCTGTTTACCGAACTCTTGCAAAAGTGACTTTTGCAAGCGTTTTATCGACTTCTGTTAACATCAAGATAAAGTTATATTCTATAGTTGAGGGGACACCCCCGAATAAATTTTGGGGGATTCGCCCATATTTTGGTAGCGGGGTTGTCCTGGTAATGGCTAACAGGTAATGGGTAATGGGTAATAAGAAATCACCAATTACCGGGTGATGTGCTGTTTCATCCATTCACCTTTAAAAGTAGGGTTTTCACATCACCCAACCTTGGTAATAAGGTAATAAGGTGTAGCAGTTGACAAAACTGTCGCTAAACCCATGCAGAGCTTCTATAACTAGAATTCTTATGCTTATCTTCGGAATTTTTAATGATCAGCATATTAACAGCTAGCTTTGAAATAAGAATAGCTAGAGCATAGCTCTTTGGGTAGGCAATGTCGTTTAGCGAAGCGTAAAAGTTAAGAGGTAAAAGGGAATTATAAAAGACAAGGGTCAAGATTAAACAGTCAAGGGATTTCATCCATTAATCCTTTCCTCCTTTAACTTTCAGCTTTTGCGTACTGAAGCTTTACCCTTCTCTAACTTCTGCAAAAGTCTGTTTCCTATGTAAATGTGAGAATTGTAATATTTAGGTTAGTAATAATGGAAGTACTATTTAAGGTTATTCGACAGCAACATAATTCTTCTGCTAAGGTACAAACTTACCTTTTGCAGGTAGAACCAGGTAATACAATTCTTGATTGCCTCAATCGAATTAAGTGGGAACAAGATGGAACTTTAGCGTTTCGCAAAAATTGTCGCAATACAATTTGTGGTAGTTGTGCTATGCGAATTAATGGGCGTTCTGCTCTTGCTTGTAAAGAAAATGTTGGCAGTGAAATTTCTAGATTACAACAGTTAGCAGCACAAACAAGCAATGCAAATGCTATTCCAGAAATTACGATCGCTCCACTCGGCAATATGCCTGTAATTAAAGATTTAGTGGTAGATATGAACGATTTTTGGAATAACCTAGAGGCGATCGCACCTTATGTAAGTACGGCTAGCCGCAACGTACCAGAAAGAGAATTTTTACAAACACCACAAGAGCGATCGCGTCTTGATCAAACTGGTAATTGTATTATGTGTGGAGCTTGCTTCTCTGAATGCAATGGCTTTGAAGTCAATTCCAAATTTGTTGGTCCCCATGCACTGGCAAAAGCTTATCGAATGGTAGCAGATAACCGCGATAGTGAAACAGAAAACCGCTTAGAAAAATACAACGAAGGTACTCAAGGAGTGTGGGGTTGTACCCGTTGCTTTTACTGCAACAGTGTATGTCCAATGGATGTGGCTCCATTAGATCAAATCACTAAAATTAAACAAGAAATTCTCGCCCACAAACAAAAAAGCGATAGTCGTTCCATCCGCCATCGCAAAGTGTTAGTAGAGTTAGTCAAAGCAGGCGGTTGGATTGATGAGAGACAATTCGCTTTACAAGTAGTCGGTAATTATTTTCGGGATTTAAGAGGATTGCTAGGTATTGCACCCTTAGGTTTACGGATGCTTGCTAAGGGCAAATTTCCCCTTTCATTTGAACCTTCCGAAGGAACTCAACAGGTGCGATCGCTCATTGAGGCGATAGAACAAGAAGGGAATAGGGAATAGGGAACGGGACAAGGGAGACAAGGAAAGGGAGACAAGGAGGGCAAGGGAGAACATCTTGACTCCCCATACTCGTCACACCCCTCACACCCCACCCTTACGGGAAGCCCTCCGGGTACTCTTCGAGAAGCCGGGCTTCGCCCGTCTACGGGGGTTCGCAATCGTGACGGGAAGCGGAGCCAGTGCGGTGGACGGGTCTCCCGGCATAAAGCACCTGGCGTCCAAGACTGCGACCCCCTCACCGCTACCGCGTCTACACACCCCTCACACCCCACCCTTACGGGAAGCCGCTACGCGTCTACACACCCCCCACTGCCCCTAATCCCCAGAGGGGACCGGTGAGTTCCCCAATCCCTCCCTAACGTGGATCTTGCGGTATATTCAAAGGCTGCCCAGAACGGTTATAGACTAAAATATCCCACTGTCCATTGTTACTGTACTCAAAGGCAATTCTCGTACCATCAGCACTAATTGTGGGGTTGCGGACTTCTGCTTGCAAATTAGCGGTCAAGTTACGTGATTGTCTTGTTTCTCTGTTATACAAAAATATGCCTGTGCGACCTTGGCGAGAAGCAGCAAAAACAATACTACGACCATCATCAGAAACACTCGGATGAGAGGCGATTGCATCAAAGGCATTTAAACCAGGTATATCAATCAAATTGCGAGTCACCACATCAAACATATATACATCTTGGCTACCGCGTCGGTCAGAAGTAAAAACAATATATCTGCCAGAAATTTGCGGAGTTAATTCCGAAGCAGGACTATTAAGACTCCTACCGCCAGGGTCGAAAGGGTAACTCAAAAGGCGGGGATAGCCAACACAGCCAGTTAATAAAGTTGTTAAGGTAAGTATAGGAAGAAAAATATATTTGGTCATTCGTCATTTGTTAGTAGTTAGTAGCTAGTTGGTTAGTGGTTTACTACTCCACCCTTAGGAGAAGCCCTACTCTAGGAGAAGCCGATGAGCGCGTCTACGGGTTCGCAGTCGCTCATGGGGGACTCGGGGCCCCCACGACCGACAGGGAGTGGGGATTGGGGGCTAGGGGTCCCCTTTGGGGTTGGGGGAGGAACCCCCAAGACCCCGCTGTCTCACCGCTTGCGCGTCTACACACTCCTCACACCCCTCACACTTCTCACACCCTCTTCCTAAATTTTGAATTTTGAATTGTTTTCTCCCCATTGCCCCTAATCCCCAAAGGGGGCCCCGAGTTCCCCACCTCCCCACCATCCCCTCCAGACTAAGGCACAGGAGCAACAGCCGCACCATTAGGAATATCCAACTCAATCTCTGGTCCTCGATCTAGGACTTCTACATCCCATTGACCACGGCTGGCGGTTTCAAAAACTACATAGCGTCCATCAGGGCTAATACTAGGATTTCTTACCCAACCGCGATATGTGGGGGTAACGATCTGTGACTGTTGTGTAGCGCGATCGTAAAGTGCCACCACAGGTCTGCCTTGGTCGCTGGTAATATAGGCTAGGTAGCGTCCGGTATAGCTGAGGCTGGGACTTTCAACTATCGTCCCAGGGCGATTTAAGCGTGGTGTACGTAAAAAAGTTTGCTGTTGTAAGTCGTATAGCAGTATTTGGTGAGTACCATTACGGGTTGATACAAAGGCTAAAATACGACCATTTCCACTTAAGGTCGGTTGCTCTTCAGTGTAGCGACTGTTAAGAGAAGTCGGCCCAATAGGAATATTTTCAGGACTACAAGCTACAAGTAAACTTGCAAAACTAAAAATCAGACTCCAAAGACAATTTCGTTGGAGCCAAAATCCAGGTGTAAATTTTTTCACCTTAACTGTTTTTTGTTCTCTCTTTTACAACCTCCACATTAGTTTATTTAAACATCATCAAAATCTACTGAATTATCAGGTTCGCCTTCAGAGTGATTGATCGGTTTGTATTCTACATAATCAGTAGGGATAACATCATCATCTTGGCGTTCAGTTCGGGATTCGGAATTATTGGGCGGACGGCGTCTTCTCGGTGATTTGGGTGTGGTATCTGTAAGATCGTCAGCAGGGTTTTCTGGACGCAAAGAACCGTTAGTTCTACGCCGAGAAGGTCTTCTTTCTTTAGTAGTTGGGCTATCCCAATCATCAACCGCTTTAGAGGTTGTAGTACCCCAATCATCTTCTAAGCGATCGCTACCACGACTAGTTGGACGCGAACTACTACGCCGACGAGTTATTCTGTCGCTGGGTTCTGATCTCTCACCATTACTGCGACGTTCTATACGCCGGGGTTCATCTTCATAGTAATCATTGCGGGATGAACGGCTTTCTCGGCTACCTGGAATGCGAGGACGGGGAAGTTCATCTTCATACTCATCATCGTAAGGCAGGGAATCTAGTTCTGCATCCACCTCAGCTTTGTAGGGAGATTTTCTCCGATACTGATAGCGACTACTAACTTCTCGCTCATCATCCACTATAGGAGTGTTGCGTTTAGCTTGTTGAGTAGCAATACCCCGCAGACGAATGCTTTCAACCGCGAAAAATACAGTTGAGCCAACCAAAAGTAGCTGACCAAATTGTAAAATCGGGTCTAGTCGCCATCCTTGGAAAATAAGAATAAAGCCGCAAAGTAAGCCCACAGCAGCAAAAAATATATCTTGATCTCGCGAGAGTTCTGGACGCACTGTGCGGAGAAAATACAGAGCAGCTCCAGCGATCGCCAGGAAAATTCCTAGAAGACTGGCTGAGTTGGCCCCAAAATTGACTTGAGCCAGAACGCTGGCTGAGTTCAGCCAAAAAGTTACCATTGTTTTTGTCCTAATATCAAAATCTATGTTAGCGAGTTGGTATTTAAATCTCTACTTTAACAAGGCACTAAAATATATTGTAGAGACGCAAAATTATAGGCAGCGCCGTGTTGTTTACAACCGTACGACTGCCATCGCGTCTCTACATGATTACCAAAAGCTAAAAAAGCACTGGTTTTGAGAGTCAAATTAACTCCCACAAGTATTATTAAGAACGTTGGATTTTATCTTTTTGGCTAATAAAAAGCAATCCCACTGTAACAGGGATAACAACAATCACAGTACCCCAAACCAGGCTCCAAAGAAAATTTGCTAAAGAAGGCGTCATACTTTTCAACCTTTTTTTACAGACTTTACCCTAATTTTAATAGTCTATTACACCCTTGGAGCAACAAGACATAGACTTCTGTTTTGAAAATAGGAATCAGCGATTCTCCTGAGGCAGACACTACGGGTAGACGCGCTTGACTCGGCTTCTCGCAGATTACGAGGATTGGGGATCTGGAAAAAACAAGGGGACAAGAAAGACAAGGGGGACGACTTGGGAGAAATTAAATATTCCCTATTCCCTGTTGCCTATTTAGCTAAAATATATAGTGATCAAGCTTTACAAAGCTTCAAAATTTGTAAATTACGCTCGGTTTTTTGTTTATTGCAGAGAGTGAGAAACTCATACCATGACTGGTGTTAACCTTACTGCTTGGATTCTTGGTCTCGGACTGGGATTGATGACCCTTTTGTTTATTTTTCGTATAGTTTTAACTTGGTATCCCCAAATAGATCTAAATCGTTTGCCTTTTAATTTAGTAGCTTGGCCAACAGAGCCATTTTTGACACCAATGCGGAAGTTAGTTCCACCCATTGGTGGGGTGGATATTACGCCGATTATTTGGGTTGGTATCTTTAGTTTGCTTAGAGAATTGCTTCTTGGTCAGCAAGGACTGCTGATTATGATGTCTAAATAACTGTTGGTAGTTGGTGGTTAGTGGGTAGAGATGCGAGGAACATCGCGTCTGTACATTAATGGTTAGTAGTTAGTAGTTATTGGTTTACTACTCCACCCTCGCGCAAAGCCTAGGAGCGCACGACTCTTTCTTTATGCCGGGAAACCCACCCACCGCACTACCTGGTCTACACACCCCTCATACTCCTCATACTCCCCACCTTTCCACCTCTGCACCTACTTCATCTCTCAGCCTTGCATTTCTTGTATAAAACTGGTGTAAACATTACCCTGTAAAAACTGTGGGTTTTCCATAATTTTCTGATGAAAACTGATAGTAGTAGGCAGTCCAGTAATTGCACACTCTTGCAGCGCTCGTTTCATCCGGTTAATGGCTGTAGGACGGTCTTGTCCCCAAACAATAAGCTTACCAATTAGAGAGTCGTAATAAGGGGGAATTTGATAATCGGTGTAGACATGAGAGTCTATGCGGACACCAGGACCTCCGGGTGGGAGATAACCACTAATTCTACCAGGTGCGGGACGAAAATCGTGATCGGGGTCTTCGGCGTTGATGCGACATTCGATTGCATGACCCTGTAAAACTACTTGGTCTTGGGTTAGTTTTAGTTTTTCTCCTTGAGCAATACGAATTTGTTCAACAACCAAGTCTACCCCTGTAATCATTTCTGTCACAGGATGTTCAACTTGAATGCGGGTATTCATTTCCATAAAGTAAAAATTACCTGATCTATCTAAGAGGAATTCGATTGTTCCTGCGCCGGTATAGTTGATAAATTGGGCTGCTTTAACAGCTGCTTGACCCATTTTTTCACGTAGTTCTGGATCAAGAGCTGGGCTGGGGGCTTCTTCTAGTAATTTTTGATTACGACGCTGAATTGAGCAATCCCGTTCACCCAAATGAATGACGTTTCCGTAATTATCAGCCAAAATTTGAAATTCAATGTGGCGCGGACGCTCGATAAATTTTTCTAGGTAAACTCCAGAATTACCAAATGCTGCTCCTGCTTCGCCTTGCGCTGCTTGAAAACATTTGATGAATTCGCTTTCTGAACGGACTAGACGCATACCCCTCCCACCACCACCAGCAGTAGCTTTGATCATCACGGGGTAGCCAATTTTTCTGGCGATCGCTAACCCTTCTTTGTCCGAGTCTATCAAACCGTCGCTACCTGGTACTGTTGGGACTCCTGCTTTTTGCATGGTTTCTTTGGCTGTGGATTTATCGCCCATCAACCGAATGGCCTCTGGAGAAGGGCCGATAAAAGCAATATGATGATCTGCACAGATTTCCGCAAACCGGGCATTCTCTGCTAAAAAACCATAGCCTGGATGAATAGCACTAGCATTGCGTGTCAAGGCTGCGGCAATAATATTAGGAATATTGAGATAACTTTTACTGCTGGCAGCTTCACCAATGCAAACGGCTTCATCAGCTAGTTGTACATGCAGTGCATTTCGATCAACGGTGGAGTGTACGGCCACAGTTGCGATTCCCATTTCTTCACAAGCCCGGAGAATGCGAAGCGCGATTTCTCCCCGATTAGCAATTAATATTTTGTCAAACTTCATCTTTATAGCGTCGATATCAGTTAAGTAAATTGACTCAGCAAGTCTGAAGTGTAAAGGATAGAGGATGAAAAAAAGAATGAGGTTTAAAACTTCATATTTTCTACTGAATACCTTCATGGGCTTGTTTCATCCTACCCTGCACTCCCAGGGCGTAGCCCTTCTTCGCAGAGTAGCCGCCTTAACGAGTGTCTAAATACTTCATACTTCAGCCTTTGGTTGACATTTTCTCCCGGCTAGTTTAAAACAATGCCTTCGCTTGATTTCAAATTATGACAGGAGATGACATAGCATAGAACTTTTAACAGCTACCAATTATCAGCGAGCAAAGCAAGTTGTTCACTGATTTAATTGACCAGACTATCAACATCTGCTGCTAGAGCCTGAAGTTTTCTACTTTGCCCCAAACGCACCGTAATTCCACAGTTTAAAACCGTAAGAGTGTCAAGTCCACAGGGAGTTCTGGCTATGGTCTTTGTTTATGCCCTTCCTGCGGAGGCTGTAGTTCCGCCAGTTTAATACGTCAAGGGTCGAAATTCTGTGCATACAGACTCTTGAATTTGTGAAAAATTTAATTATCACTCTACTATAGTGATTTTGTTGTGCTATATTTAATGACTAGTGCAACCTTGCGGATGTGGCGGAATTGGTATACGCGCACGTTTGAGGGGCGTGTGGCTTTGCCTTGCGAGTTCGAGTCTCGCCATCCGCATATTTTTGATAGTCCATCACCATTAATACTTACTGCCTTACGGCTGGCACTAAAGAAGTACCTGGTTTACCGTCTGGTTGGTTGATTCAAAAAAGCCGATAGTTTGTTTACTAGGACTGAGGTAAGTTTTTGCAACTCCTGTATTTCTTGTGGTGTTACTTTAGCGATCGCTGCTAAATACCTTTCTACATAGCGATAATCTCCAGGGACAGTAAAAAGTTGCGATCGCCTGTTTGAGAAGGAACTTAACAAATTAAATTAAGATTACAGAATATAAATATAGAGATGCGAAATTTCACATCTCTATAGATTTAAACCTACTCAAGTGAGTTCAAAAGTCTATAAAATTTAACTTTATTTGTTCTTGTGGCTTTGCCGTCCAGCTTTTGCATGTTGCTCACGGCTACCACCTTGAGTACCTTTTCCTTCTTCGTCGTTGTCATCTTGATCATTGTTCTCATTGCGATCGCTTCTGTGGGAGTGCTTACCACCTTGTCGACCAATCTCTGCCATAAACTCTCGGTCTTTACTTGTGGTTTCTCCACCTTTACGACCAGCTTTTCTAGCTTCTTCTGACGTAAATTCGTGGGCTTTTCCTTTTTCGTGAGCAGCTTTTCCACCTTTACTAGCAATTTCACGCTGCTTATCTTCATCCATTGAAGCAAATCCACGTTTGCTTGTATCTGACATAATAATTCTCCTCTTCTTTTCGTTTTATTTTTGTCAAAAAAGGTAGATTGAAAGAATCTATAGAGTTGAGTGAATACCCTTGATTCTGTGTCTAATTTACAAATTAAAAACTCTCTAATCCTCTTTCTTATAGAGGAGTTTGTTGCAACCAAAACATGATTTTGTTTCTAAAAATAATTCTGTAGTTAGAGTAAGGGACTAAAAAAATGATTCAAGTTTATCAACTTTGTTATTTGTCAGTAAAAATATTTTTATAGCTATAAATTTTAGATTTAACTTTAATAAACATCTACCATTAGAGAGAAATCAGAACTTAGGCAAAGAATAACGATGAGTAGCGGTAATTCATGAATTACCGCTAAGCAAGAATAATGTTTTATGTCATATCTTACATAAGTTCTGAAAATATATCTTTAATAGTTGCCTAATAAAGCAATCTCATCCATACATTTAGAATTTGAAGACTGCTAAGTTAATAAGTAGACTTTCATCAACTGCCTACATCAGAACGCATAAAAAATTTTTACCTTCAGTATAACAGCCATCTGCTTTTTGCTCGGATCCCCGACTTCTTGTGGATACGCGGAGGGTGGCTTTCCGTTTCCTCAAAGGATAGGATAAAAGTCGGTGATCTAGTTGTTATCGAATGATTAAGGAATGCTGTAGCAATCGCTTCGCAAAAACTAATTATTGTTGCGTAGCTGAACGTCCTTGTTTACCCAACTTAATTAAGACAAAATAAATTAGGTAAAGTACATAAATTACTAGACCAAGAATGCCGAGAACGCCAAGAAAGCCGGCGCTAGTGTTGGGATGAAACCATTCTTTAAATCCTAAAGGTGCTTCAAACCAGACATAACAATTGGGATTGTTGCTAACATTTTCCGAAAAAGCACAACCCAAAAAAGGTATAAAGGCAAGGGAACCTAAAATACAATAGACAGTTGTTGCCCAGCGCCAAGAAGTAAAAGTCAACTTTAAGGGGCCGCTCGATTGATACTCAATTTCATCGTTAAGATCCACCCAAAACCACAGCGAAATCGGTATTAGAATACGACCCATAAATCCTGAGATAAAACTGACTGGATATTGGGCAATCATTAAATAAATTGTGATAGCTAGAAGACTTGATACTCGCCAGTAAATAGCCAGCAAGCGTTGCATCCCTTCAGCTTTTTGCACAAATGCCCAAATCAGCAGAATCAGAGGAATAACCACTGTAAATAGTACTGCTAATCTGTAGTCCATCCAGACGAAAGGGCGAAACCAAACTTCTTTTTCCATAATATTTCCACGAGTGACAAATAATTTTACTCAGAGAATATACAAGTAATCATTAACTCAGAATCTTATAAATGATAGCTGATATAACAGTTATCAGTGATCAGTTACCAGTTATCAGTAAAGAGGGTATCTTTAAATTGAGTTTAAATTCCTTATCAATTGGTCGAAAGCGTTGGTAGTGATTATTTTACCCCCTATACGCCTATTCACTGTTCACCAATTTCAATGCTATGCTTAATTATCTGAAGGTGAAAAATACTACATTATGTTTCCGTATTTTCCTGTTTTGGATCTAAATGGTTAACAATTATCAAATATTGATAACTAGATTTAAATATTGCTATTAACATAAGAAACAAGTAACTAAAAGATCTAAAACTAAATAATTGCGACAAACATCGATGCCTTCAAGGGAGAGTTGGAAACTGCCCCTACTTGGATAAATGTTTGAGACTTGCAAACTTTTTTGCATAAACTTTTAGTAATTTTGCATTTACTTCTTAAGTAGAAGTAAATGGAAGTTACACCTTGTGTTTAAGTATTTTTTTGAAACTAGGACACAAGGAAGGCTGAGCTTGTCTAGGCAAAAAAGTGAAAGTGCAAATATTAGCTAATAGATCTTTGTTACTTGTTGTTCAATGTTCAGTAAAACTCACGAACTTAAATTTTAGTCGTCATAAACGCGACACTCAGCTGCTTCGGGGTTATCATCACAATATTGCTCAAAAGCAGTTTTCTGCTTGGCTTGCTTTTGGTGAGAAGCTTCTGCCTGTAACTCTTCTACTGCATCCCAAGCAGCAGCACATTCAGCAGAATTACTACCTGATGTATCACAGACAGCGCGGGCTTCTTCAACTTCTTGTTGGATTCTGTTTTGAATGTCTGTCATAGTTCTAATGTTGCTGTGTATTATTAATACCAGTATAGAAAAAGTACGGAAAGGGCTTTTTTTGCACTATTCCACACTATTCTAGCCATTTAGCTGCCACTTTAGTACTCTTGATTGTTACTTCATTACAAAGTACAGCAAATAACAGGATGTATTCTGTTACAAGCTTTTTCTTTTAAGATTTTACTAAGCATACAGTCTGAAGATTATACAATGATCTTTAGATAGATGTAATGGTAATAGCAAGCCTAAGTTTCTAGAATTTTATCAAGGGCTAAATTCACCTAATTTTGGGATGCAATTTTATGTTTTCCAAGATAAAAAATAAAAAACTACTAGCCGGATTATAGAAAAGCGTAAAATTCATGGCAGACCAAATGCAGTGGGCAAATGCCCTGTCAACCCGTCCCTCTTTAGAAGCAGCTGTTGCAGATGTGGTACAACGCACAACTTCTTCCTTATCAGCACCTGCGGATTTAGGGCTGGTATTCATTTCGTCTGCTTTTACAAGTGAGTATTCTCGAGTGTTACCTCTGTTGGCGGAGCAACTTGCAGTACCTGTGCTGGTCGGCTGTAGTGGTGGCGGCGTTATTGGCACTAGTTTGGCTGGACAAACTCAAGAATTGGAAGCAGAACCTGCCTTAAGCTTGAGTTTGGCTCATCTGCCAGGAGTGGATGTCAAAGCTTTTCATGTTGTTGCCGAACAATTACCTGACTTGGACGGGCCACCAAGCGCTTGGATCGATTTGATTGGTGTAACATCTTCACCTACACCTCATTTCATTTTGCTGTCTGCTTCCTTCTCGTCTGGTATTAATGATTTATTACAGGGATTGGATTATGCTTATCCAGGTTCTATCAAAGTTGGCGGTCAAGCAAGTAGTGGTGTAATGGGTGGTCGAATTGCGCTTTTTTGTAATGGTCGCTTGTATGAAGAAGGAACGGTTGGGGTGGCCTTAAGTGGCAATATTGTTTTAGAAGCAATAGTAGCTCAAGGATGCCGACCGATTGGTCAGCCATACCAAGTTACCAGAGGCGATCGCAATATCATTTTGGAACTAGACGAGCAAGCACCACTGTTTGTACTACGAGATTTAATAGCTAGTCTGAGCGAAGAAGACCGAACATTAGCCCAAAATTCTCTATTTGTCGGTCTGGCTATGGATGAATTTAAGTCTTGTTTGCAACAAGGAGATTTTTTAATTCGCGATATTTTGGGAGTAGACCCCGCCGGAGGAGCGATCGCGATTGGTGATTACGTTCGTCCCGGACAACGCCTGCAATTCCATCTACGAGATGCTGAAGCCTCGGCGGAAGACTTAGAATTTCTACTGGAACGATATCAAAAAGAACAACAATTCCAACCAGCTGCTGTTGGTGCATTAATGTTTGCTTGTCTGGGGCGAGGTGCGGGACTATATGGCAAGCCAAATTTTGATTCCCAGCTATTTCAGCGCTATCTCAATAATATTCCGTTGGGGGGTTTTTTTTGTGGTGGCGAAATCGGTCCTGTTGGTGGTAGTACATTTTTGCATGGTTACACTTCTGTATTTGGGATTTGTCGGGCGGTAGGGTAATAGGGATCGGGGATTGGGGGGACAAGGGGGACAAGGGGGATAAGAGAGAGTATGAGGAGTGTGGGAAGTGTGGGGAGTGTGGGGAGAGAATGACTAATGACAATTGACAATTGACCATTGATCACTAACCACTAATCAATAGCGTACTGTGATTATCGATGAGCGTGGGTGTACCACAAGTGGCGATCGCGCCGTATTTTTCAAAGTAATGACCTACTTCTGGTGGAAAATGGGAACAGTCAAATAATGCATCTCCATTGGCAACGTTAGCCCAAAAGTCTCGCAGAGTCGGGGCTAGTTCTTGAGCCTGCTCTAACGGTAAGCTCAAAGGAGGCAGGGTCAAAAATCTAACTATAAAGGGAAAACTGCGATCGCCCATCCATTTGCGTGAACTGTGTTGCAAATTGGGGAAATTGGGAACTGACTCTACTCGATAGGACAACATCTGTAACCATTGCCTACCGTAATGATCGTGACGAAACTCTAGTACCCTATAGGGATGGGGATAGCTAACTAAAGAACCAGTAGTAATATCGTATATTCCCTGAGAGTATGCTACATCCTGAACATGCAAATGTCCGGTGAATACTAACCTCACTCCGTAGCGACGCAATAAGGGTAATAATTCCCCAGCATTTTCTAACATATAGCGGTTGGCCATTGGGTGGCGTGATTGATTAGGCAAGTGTTCCACAACATTGTGGTGTATCATCACTAGCACTAATTCATCACCTGTTGAGGCTAGCACTTCCTCCAACCATCGCAGTTGTTTAATATCCAAACGTCCTATTTGCTCTCCCTGGTCGTTAAACAAGTTAGAATTTAGACCAATTAATCTGACTCCTGGTAAAATCTGACAGGTATAGTAGGATTTTTCTGGATCTTTGTAACCGAATTTACGATAGTAATAAGGGAAATCTGCAAATGCAATTGATTGCTCATTAGCCCTTAATACAGGAACATCATGATTACCAGGAACGACGTAGGTAGGAAAAGGTAACTTTGGTAAACGTTGTGCTAACCAAGCATGGTTTTCTGGTTCTCCGTGCTGAGTTAAATCTCCAGGTAGTAAAAGAAAATCTAAATCTAGTTGTGTTAAATGCTCTAATACACTTTCAAATGCTGAAACGCTAACTTCCACCAAATGGAAACGGCTGGGGTGATTCCAGATCGTATGGGGAAGGGCAATATGTAAGTCGCTGACTACGGCAAAGCGAAAATTGGGAATCATTGAAGTAAGTAAAGACTATTTTAAAAACAACGTCTAAAAATCCTTTTAAAAAAAGTATAACCTCTGATTTATAGACATGTGTAGCAAGGATCCCGCTTAATATTTGTATACATTTAAAACTTGTTGGTTGTTGATAGTTGATGGTTGGTTGTTGTTTAGAAAAGATAGTGAGGATTAAATCAAAAAGCAAAAAAAATCATAAAAGACTGTATTATTATTAATATCTTAAGTTCATGCATCATACAAAAGAGTGAGTTTATGCCAAGATAAAAATTTATAATGCTTAAAATAAAACAAGATTGATAAAAATTACGAAAAAAGAAAAAACTATAATTATTAATAACTATCAACCACCAACAAGCAACCACCAACCAATAAGGAGAATCATTTTTTGGTACGCGTTCGAGTTCGTCAGCACGTCAACCCACTAGCCCAAAAGTATCAAACACCAGCTAATCCTCTAGACTGGGAAAAAATTTATACAAAGCCAAAGCAACCATTACACTTAGATATTGGTTGTGCGAGAGGACGGTTTTTATTACAAATGGCGCAGATAGAAGCAAATTGGAATTTTCTGGGTTTAGAAATTCGCCAACCCTTGGTAGATGAAGCAAATAGACTGCGCGATGAGTTAGAACTGCAAAATTTGCACTACTTATTTTGTAACGTCAATAATTCCTTGCGATCGCTTTTATCAACTTTCCCCCCAGGAACATTACAGCGTGTCAGTATTCAATTTCCCGATCCTTGGTTTAAAAATCGTCATGCGAAACGGCGAATTGTACAGCCAGAACTAGTTGCAGAACTATCAGAGTATCTAATTCCAGGGGGGATTGTATTTTTGCAATCAGATGTAGAATTTGTCGCGATAGAAATGTGCGATCGCTTTGCTGCTCATCCTAGTTTTCAAAGACAAGGTTCGGGAGAATGGTTAGCAGAAAATCCCCTCCCAGTTTCTACAGAAAGGGAAATAGCTACCCAGAAAAAAGGAGAACCTGTTTATCGTGCTGTGTTTGAAAGAGTTAGGATTTCAAAATTTTAGTTCTAATCTCATCTTAAAAGATAAAAATTAATTCATGTTTGGGAGGCATAGCAAATGCAGATTCAGCAACGTTATTATACCCCAGAAGAGTATCTAGCATTAGAAGAAGTAGCAGAATTTAAGAGTGAATATTGGGATGGAGAAATAGTACCAATGGCAGGAGGTTCAATCAACCATAACCGTATTGTTGGAAATGTATATACTTACTTAAAATTTCATTTACGTGGCAAAAACCAAGAACCTTTTCTGAGTGATTTAAGGCTGTGGATTCCTCGCTATCGGCAATATACATATCCAGATATATTAGTAATTCAAGGAAATCCAGCTTTATATAACAATAGGATAGATACTATAACAAATCCTCTGTTAATTGTTGAAGTCTTGTCCAAATCAACGCAAAAATATGATTATACAGATAAGTTTCGCTTTGATCGTTCAATTCCTGAGTTCCGAGAATATGTGTTGATTAATCAGTATGAATTTCAGATTGAACAATATATCAAAACCGGCAAGGGAGAATGGCTATTTCGAGAATATGAGACAGAGGATGCTATCATAAATTTTGTTTCTATTGGTTTGGAAATGGCGATCGCTAACATTTATGAAAGCGTTGATTTTAGCCAGAAGGAATCGGGAGCATCTCACCTTTGCAAAAATATCAGGTAGTAAGCTGACCATTGAGATA